>CAWICW010000001.1:0-106789 GCA_963834685.1 uncultured Actinomycetes bacterium
GCCGCACGGGACGATCGGGTTCCGCGTCGGCGTTATGGTCCTGACAACGACACCAGATGTGACTGGAGCAGGTGAGTAGTGTGACTCAGCCCCTGTGGACCCCCACGCCGCCGTCGATCGTGGCCGCGACGGAACCGCCGGTCCAGCCGTTCGGGGACCAGTTGTTCCAGCGGCTGCTGCGGCACCGCATTATCTTCCTCGGCCAGCAGGTGGACGACGACATCGCCAACCGCATCTGCGGCGAGATCGTGCTGCTCTCCTCCGAGGACGCCAGGCGCGACATCAGCATCTACATCAATTCCCCGGGCGGCTCGGTCTACGCGGGCATGGCCATCTACGACATCATGCAGTACGTGCCGAACGACATCGCGACCTACGCCATGGGCATGGCCGCGTCGATGGGTCAGTTCCTGCTGACCGCGGGCGCGCCGGGGAAGCGGTACGCGCTGCCGCACGCGCAGATCCTGATGCACCAGCCCTCCGGCGGGATCGGCGGTACCGCGTCCGATATCAGGATCCAGGCCGAGCAGATGCTCTACGTCAAGCGCACGCTGTTCGAGCGCACCGCCTACCACACCGGCCAGCCGATCGAGCAAATTGAGAAGGACGCCGACCGCGACCGCTGGTTCACCGCCGAGGAGGCCAAGGATTACGGCTTCGTCGACCAGGTGATCCGCAGCGCCATCGAGGTGCCGACCGTGGGCGTCCTGTCATGACCCAGCCAAAGGAGCCGAACGTGCTGACCCCGCAGTCCAGGTACGTGCTGCCGTCCTTCGTGGAGCGCACGTCGTACGGGATCAAGGAGATGAACCCGTACAACAAGCTCTTCGAGGAGCGGATCATCTTTCTCGGCGTCCAGATCGACGACGCCTCCGCCAACGACGTCATGGCTCAGCTGCTCACGCTCGAGGCCATCGACCCCGATCGCGACATCACCATGTACATCAACTCGCCCGGCGGGTCGATGACCTCGATGATGGCGATCTACGACACCATGCAGTTCATCCAGCCGGACATCACCACGTGCTGCATCGGCCAGGCCGCCTCGGCGGCTGCGGTGATACTGGCGGCCGGGACCAAGGGCAAGCGGATGGCGCTGCCCAACTCCCGTATCCTCATCCACCAGCCCGCCACCGAGGGCGGCTACGGCCAGTCCACCGACATGGAGATCCAGGCTCGCGAGATCCTGCGTATGCGGTCTGCGATGGAGGTCATCCTGGCCCGGCATACGGGCAAGGACGAGGAGATAGTCCGCCGCGATATCGAGCGCGACAAGTTCCTCACCGCCGAGGAGGCCAAGGAATACGGCATCCTCGATGAGGTCCTGACCATGATCAAGCGGGGCAGTGAGCGCGCGGTCGAGGTAGTGTCGTCCTTACCGGGAGGAATCAGCTCTTCCTCTCGGGCCGCCAAGGGGGTTTGATGGTGTCCATCGAACCCAGGAGGCGGTACCGTCGATATGCAACACATGACGGCCTCGCGGGACATGCCCGCCGGAGGCGGTCGGCCCTCAAGCTGGCCGTCGCGGCGGCCCCATGTAAAGGAGTATCTGGGTGGCACGCATCGGTGACGGTGGGGACCTGCTGAAGTGCTCGTTCTGCGGTAAGAGTCAAAAGCAGGTCAAGAAGCTCATCGCCGGCCCAGGCGTGTACATATGCGACGAGTGCATCGACCTCTGTAACGAGATCATCGAGGAAGAGCTCGCCGAGCCCGCCGAGTTCAAGTGGGACAGCCTGCCCAAGCCGCGGGAGATCTACGAGTTCCTCGACGCCTACGTGATCGGTCAGGACAAGGCCAAGAAGGCTCTGTCGGTCGCCGTCTACAACCACTACAAGCGCGTCCAGTCGGGCGAGGACCGCCCCGGCGACGAGGGCGTCGAGCTGGCCAAGTCCAACATCTTGCTGCTCGGCCCGACCGGCTCGGGCAAGACGCTGCTCGCCCAGACCCTGGCCCGGCTGCTCAACGTGCCGTTCGCGATCGCCGACGCGACCGCCCTGACCGAGGCCGGCTACGTCGGCGAAGACGTCGAGAACATCCTGCTCAAGCTGATCCAGGCGGCGGACTACGACGTCAAGAAGGCTGAAACCGGCATCATCTACATCGACGAGATCGACAAGATCGCGCGCAAGAGCGAGAACCCGTCCATCACCCGTGACGTGTCCGGCGAAGGCGTCCAGCAGGCCCTGCTGAAGATCCTGGAGGGGACCACCGCCTCGGTGCCCCCGCAGGGCGGCCGCAAGCACCCGCACCAGGAGTTCATCCAGATCGACACGACCAACGTCCTGTTCATCTGCGGCGGGGCGTTCGCCGGGCTGGAGAAGATCATCGAGCAGCGGTCCGGTCACAACGGGATGGGGTTCAACGCCAAGCTCCGGGTCAGGAACTCCAACGGGACGAGCGACCAGTTCGCCGACGTGATGCCGGAAGACCTACTGAAGTTCGGCATGATCCCGGAGTTCGTCGGCCGCCTCCCGGTCATCACCAGCGTGCACAACCTGGACCGGGACGCGCTCATCCAGATCCTGACCGAGCCGCGCAACGCACTGGTCAAGCAGTACCGGCGGCTGTTCGAGCTGGACGGCGTGGACCTGGAGTTCACCCCCGACTCGCTGGACGCCATCGCCGACCAGGCGAACCTGCGCGGCACCGGCGCCCGCGGCCTGCGCGCCATCATGGAAGAGGTCTTGCTCTCGGTCATGTACGAGGTGCCGAGCCGCAAGGACGTGGAGCGGGTCGTGATCACGCGCGAGGCCGTGCTCGAGAACGTCAATCCGACCATCGTGCCCAGGGACGTCAGCCGGCGCACTCCGCGCGAGAAGTCCGCCTGAGCCCGCGGCCCGCGGC
Source organism: uncultured Actinomycetes bacterium (assembly GCA_963834685.1). Lineage (GTDB taxonomy): Bacteria > Actinomycetota > Actinomycetes > Streptosporangiales > Streptosporangiaceae > Palsa-504. The sequence continues at coordinate 2,845 of CAWICW010000001.1, forward strand.
GGCCGCGAGAGCCTCGGTACGGTAGTAGCGCATCCGTTCGATAGAAGCTGGCTAACCTGCGGATTTACTCCGAACCGACCGTAACCGCCGCTTGTCGACTTTGGGGTATTGCCCATGATCATCGCCATTCCTGTGTAGCCTCCAACCTATTGCGTTAGGCTGGCGCGGTTCCCGCCACGCCAGGATCTCGGACGCTGACCAGCAGCCGTCTTCCACAGCGACGGGGAATTGAGCACAGATGAGTGGTTGGGACTCCCCGACGGGGAGCTGGGACTCCGGTCCCGAACCCGAAGGCTCCGGATCGGACGATCAGGGCTATCCGCACAGCCAGCCGACCGGCGGCCACCGCACCATCCGCGGCGGTGAAGGCATCCTTCGCACCGGGCGAAGAGGCCTGCCCGGCTACGATCAGGCGCAAAACTCCGATCAGTCCTCCGGCTACGACCAGGGGTCCGGCTACGGGCAGCTGCCCGGCTACGAGCAGGGATCTGGCTACGGCCAGGAGCCGGGCTACGGCCAGCAGCCCGGTTACGGGCAAGTGTCCGGCTACGGGCAGCAGCCCGGCTACGGCCAGGACTCCGGTTACGGCCAGCAGCCCGGCTACGGCCAGGATTCCGGCTACGGCCAGCCGTCCGGTTACGGCCAGGATCCCGGTTACGGGCAGGATCCCGGCTACGGGCAGGATCCCGGCTACGGCCAGCCGTCCGGGTACGGCCAGGACCGGGGTTACAGCCCGCAGTCCGGCCACGGGCAGCAGCCCGGCTACGAGGCCGGAACCACTCCGGCGCCTGTCATGCGCTACGGTCAGGGCCCGGGAGAAGATCCGGGCTACCGCACCGAGCCGCGAAACCCGCTCGGAACCGGATCCCAGGCCCCGCTCGGCACCGGGCCGCAGACCGCCCCGGCTCCGCAGGCCGGCCTGCCCGTGCCCCGGCGCGCGATCAGTTCCGGGTCGCAGAACGCCGTCGACTCCGGGCCGCAGGCATCGGTCGGCTACGACCAGCCCGCCAGCGGGGCCTACCCCGCGTACGACTCGGCCGACGGAAGCCGGACGGCCTGGCCGGGCGCTGGCGACCAGCCCGGATTCGGCAGCCACCAGGCGTCCAGCCAGGATTACGGGCCGGGCGGCTATGGCCAGCAAGGCTACGACCGGCAAGGCTACGACCAGCAAGGCTACGACCAGGTCGGCGCCGATCAGCGGGGCTTCGATCAGCGCCGCTATGAGCAACGGGACTACGAGCAGCCGGGCTACGGGCGTGGCGGTTACGGGCAGCAAGACTATGACCAGCCCGGTTTCGACACCGGCCGGTCCCGCGCCTTCGGCGAGCCCGATCAGCCGTACCCGGGCCAGGGGACCCAGGGTTTCCAGACCGAGGCCTACTCCCAGCCGGGCTTCGAGCGGCCGGGCTACTCCCAGAACGGCTACGCCGACCACGGCTCCGGCCCGAGCGGATACAACCAGGCCGGTTACAACCAGGCCGGTTACGGCCTGAACGCCCTCGGCCAGCCGATCAGCCCGAGCGGCGCCGGCTACCAGCAGGACGGCTACGGCCAGGGTTCATACGCCCAGGATCAATACGGGCAGAACGGCACCCAGGCCACCTACCCGCCGGACGGTTACGGCCAGGCGGGCTACGGCCAGGGCCGTTACGGCCAGGATAGCTACCGCCAGGACGCATACGGGACCGGCGGACACGGGCCGGACGCGTACACCCAGCCCGGATACGAACAGCCCGGATACGAACAGCCGGGATACGAGCAACCGGCCGGACCGCCCTACGGCGACGACGACCGTACCCCGCCCGGCCGGTCGCCGCGACCCGGCTCGTCCCGCTCAGCCCCGCGGCCGCCGCAGCGGCTGGCCGGGATCCGGATGGTCCTCTACCTGCTCGCCTCCGTGGTCGGCGTGGTGGTGATCGTGCTGCTGGTCGTCCGCCTGACCAAGACCGGCGACAACAGCGCGGCGGCGGGGACAACGACCCCCAGCACCAGTGCCCCGGCTGCCGGGCCGGCGTCCAAGTACCAGTTCACCGCCGCAGCCAAGGCCGGCTCGTTCGCGCTGGACGCGGCTGGGACCAAGGATTTCGCCAAGCAGGCGGAGAGCGCGGCGGCTCCCGGCGTCGAGCAGATCAAAGCCAGGGGAGCGGGTCGGCCGGACAAGGTCACCTTCGCCATGTACGACCTCGGGTCGGTCACGACCCCGGGGTCCAGCGACTTCAAGGCCGCCACGTTCGTCGGTTACGAGGGCACGTTCAACCCGGCCGCGGTCATCAAGTACGAGCAGACCCAGCTTGTCTCCACCCGCATGGTCAGCGCGGGCCCGCACGGCGGGGAGATGATGTGCGGTTACAACCGCTCGACCGGCTCCGAGGCCAGTGACTGCCTCTGGGTCACCACCAGCACGTTCGGCCAGGTGGAGTTCATCGTCGGCCAGACGCCGGCAAAGTACCAGGGCGCCTCCTCCATCACCTTGGTGATCAGGAACGCCGTGGAGGTCCCGGCCAGCTGACGCGGTCCCGCCCGCTGCCCGGCTAGCCGGGCAGCAAAGCACTTCGCTGGGCCGTAGACTCACCTGTCGTGAGCAGACCCGATCCGATCGAGCTGCCCTCCCAGTACGCGCCCGCCGAGGTGGAGGGCCCGCGTTACGAACGCTGGGAGAAGGCAGGGTACTTCGCCGCGGACGCGTACTCCACCGCGCCCGCGTACTGCATCGTGATCCCCCCGCCGAACGTCACCGGTTCCCTGCACATCGGCCACGCGCTCGACCACACCCTGATGGACGCGCTGATCAGGCGCCGTCGCATGCAGGGCTACAACACGCTGTGGCTGCCGGGCATGGACCACGCGGGCATCGCCACCCAGAACGTGGTGGAGCGCGAGCTGGCCCGCGACGGCCTGTCCCGCCACGACCTGGGCCGCGAGGCGTTCGTCGAGCGGGTCTGGCAGTGGAAGGCCGAGTCGGGTGGCAAGATCCTGGGCCAGATGCGCCGCCTGGGCGACAGCGTGGACTGGTCGCGCGAGCGGTTCACGATGGACGCGGGCCTGTCCCGCGCGGTGCAGACGATCTTCAAGCAGCTCTACGACGACGGCCTGATCTACCGCGCCGAGCGCATCATCAACTGGTGCCCCCGGTGCCTGACCGCGCTGTCCGACATCGAGGTCGACCACCTCGACGATGAGGGCGAGCTCACCTCGATCCGCTACGGAGACAGTGACGACTCGATCGTGGTCGCCACCACCCGGCCGGAGACCATGCTCGGCGACACGGCCGTGGCGGTGCACCCCGACGACCCGCGCTACGCCCGCCTGGTCGGCCACACCGTCGAGCTGCCGCTCACCGGGCGCCGCATCCCGGTGATCGCCGATGACCACGTCGACCCGGCGTTCGGCACCGGGGCGGTCAAGGTGACCCCGGCACACGACCCGAACGACTTCGAGATCGGCCGCCGGCACGACCTGCCCAGCCTGACCATCATGGACGAGCACGGCGTGATCACCACGCACGGCCCGTTCCAGGGGCTCGACCGGTTGGAGGCCCGCCCCGCGGTGGTCCGCGCGCTGCGCGAGCAGGGCCGGATCGTGGCCGAGGTCCGCCCGTACGTGCACGCCGTCGGCCACTGCAGCCGCTGCGGCACCACGGTCGAGCCGCGCCAGTCGCTGCAGTGGTTCGTCCGCGTCGCCCCGCTGGCCAAGGCGGCCGGCGACGCGGTCCGCGACGGCCGCGTCCGGCTGCACCCGCCGGAGATGAACGCGCGGTACTTCGGCTGGGTCGACGACATGCACGACTGGTGCATCAGCCGTCAGCTGTGGTGGGGCCACCGTATTCCAGTCTTTTATGGACCGAACGGAGCGTTGCGTTGCGTCGGCCCGGACGAGCAAGCCCCCGAGGGCTGGAGCCAGGATCCTGACGTGCTCGACACCTGGTTCTCCTCGGCCCTGTGGCCGTTCTCCACCCTCGGCTGGCCGGACGACACCCCGGACCTGCGCACCTTCTACCCGACCAGCGTGCTCGTCACCGGCTACGACATCCTGTTCTTCTGGGTCGCGCGGATGATGATGTTCGGCCTGTACGCGATGCAGGACAAGGCTCCCGCCGACGCGGTCCCGTTCCGCGTCGTGGTCCTGCACGGCCTGGTCCGCGACCAGTTCGGCAAGAAGATGTCCAAGTCGCGCGGGAACACCGTGGACCCGCTGGACTGGATGGACCGGTTCGGCGCCGACGCGACCCGGTTCACCCTGGCCCGCGGGGCCAACCCGGGCAGCGACATCGCCATCAGCGAGGAGTGGGCGGCCGGCTCGCGTAACTTCTGCAACAAGCTGTGGAACGCGGTCCGTTTCGCCCTCCTCAACGGCGCGCACGTTCCCGCCACCGCCCTGACCCCGGCCGCGTATTCCGTGCCGGACCGGTGGATCTTGTCCCGGCTCTCGGCCGTGATTACCGAGGTGGACGAGCTGTTCGAGCAGTTCGAGTTCGGCAAGATCTGCGACGTGCTGTACCACTTCGCCTGGGACGAGGTCTGCGACTGGTACCTGGAGCTGGCCAAGGTCCCGCTGACCTCCGGTGACCTGGCGGCAGCCGAGACGACCAGGCAGGTGCTCGGGTTCGTACTCGATCAGCTGCTCCGCCTGCTGCATCCGGTCATGCCGTTCGTGACCGACGAGCTGTGGACCGCCTTGACCGGTGAGGACTCGGTCATGGTGGCGTCCTGGCCGGCGTTCTCCGGTACCGATCCGGCCGCCGAGGCGGAGATCAACTCGCTGATGCGGCTGGTGACCGAGGTCCGGCGGTTCCGCTCGGATCAGGGGCTGCGCCCCGGGCAGCGGGTGGCCGCCCGGCTGGCGGGCATCGAGGCCACGCCGCTGGCCGGACACGAGGAGCGGATCCGGTCCCTGCTGCGACTTACCCCGCCCGCGGACGGCTTCGCCGCCTCGGCCTCGCTGTCAGTCGAGGACATTACGGTGCAACTCGACGTGGCCGGTGTGATCGACGTCGCGGCCGAGCGCCGCCGGCTGGAGAAGGATCTGGCCGCGGCCCGGAGCGAAGCCGAGCAGGCCGGGCGGAAGCTGGCCAACGGTGAGTTCACCTCAAAGGCCCCTGCCGCTGTGGTGGATAAGACTCGCGCGCGCCTGGACGCGGCCCGGGCGGACATCACGCGCCTGGAGGACCGCCTGGCCACCCTCTAACGGGCGGGCCTCCATGATCGTGGCCAGTTTTGGTCGCCCACGAGCCATTCCTGGCCATGATCATGGTCCAGGGCCGAAGTAGGGTGGTGGGATGGAAATCGAGGCGCGGATGCGGGAGGTCGAACGGGAGATCATCTCCCGTCGGCCTGAGCATTCCGTGGATCTTGCCCTGGACCGGATGAGCGAGCTCGTCGGGCTGCTCGGCGATCCGCAGCGGGCCTGCCCGGTCATCCACATCACCGGCACCAACGGCAAGACGTCTACCGCCCGGATGACCGACGCGCTGCTGCGCGGCCGCGGGGTGCGCACCGGCCGGTTCACCAGCCCGCACCTGGTCTCGATCAGGGAGCGGATCGTCGTCGACGGCGCGCCGATCAGCCCGGAGCGCTTTGTGGCCGCCTACGACGAGGTCATCCCGTACGTCAAGCTGGTCGACGAGCGGCATCCGGTGCCGATGTCATTCTTCGAGGTCCTGACCGGGATGGCCTTCGCGGTCTTCGCCGACACCCCGGTCGACGTGGTGGTCCTCGAGGTCGGCGTGGGCGGCCGGCTCGACTGCACCAACGTCGCGGACGGCGTGGTCGCGGTCATCACCCCGATCTCCATCGACCACACCCGGCTGCTCGGCAGCACGGTCGAGGAGATCGCGGGGGAGAAGGCCGGCATCATCAAGCCGGGCGCGGTCGCGGTACTCGCGCAGCAGCCGCTCGGCGCCGCCGAGGTGCTGCTCAGGTACGCGGTCGAGGTGGGCGCCACGGTGGCGCGAGAGGGCGTCGAGTTCGGCGTGCTGAGCCGCGAGCAGGCGGTCGGCGGGCAGCAGCTGGTGCTCCGCGGCCTGCGCGGCACCTACGAGGACGTGTACCTCCCGCTGTTCGGCCGGTACCAGGCGGGCAACGCGGCCTGCGCGCTCGCCGCGGTCGAGGCGTTCGCCGGGGTCTCGGACGACGCCGGAGGGGCGCTCGACGCGGACCTGGTGCGGGAGTCGTTCGCGAAGGTCAGCTCGCCCGGTCGGCTGGAGGTCGTCAGGCGCAGCCCCACCATCATCATCGACGCCGCCCACAACCCGGCCGGGATGGCCGCGACCGTCGACGCGATCCAGGAGGCGTTCAGCTTCGCCCGCCTGTCCGGCGTCTTCGCGGCCAGCGGCGACAAGGACGTGCCGGGCATGCTGGCCGAGCTGGAGCCGCTGCTCACCGACATCGTGGTGACCCGCAATTCATCCGACCGCTCCCTGGACCCCGCGCAGACCGCGGAGCTGGCCGCCGAGATCTTCGGCGAGGACCGGGTCCAGTCCGCCGAGCGGCTCGACGACGCGATCGAGACCGCGGTCACGCTCGCCGATGAGGCCGTGGCGGAGACCGGACCCGGCAGTGGCGGTGTGCTCATCACCGGATCGGTGATCACCGCGGGCGATGCCCGCCGGCTGCTCGCCCCGGCCGGCGGCGAACTGCCTGCCGAACCGTCGGCGAAGCAGCCCTCGCGTCACTCATTCACCGCCGCGGAGCTGTCATGAAACAGCTGCGGCAGCTGTGCGGCACGGTCCTGATCATGGAAGCCGTCGTCATCGGGCTCGCCATCCCGGTCGCCATCGTCCAGGAGCACCTGCGCCACGGCGTCGCGGGCGGCGTCGGCGGCGCCCTGGCCGTGTGCGCCCTGCTGCTAAGCGGCCTGGTCGGCCGCCCGGGCATGGGCTGGACGCTGTGGGCCGGCACCGCGCTGCAGGTCCTGATCATCGCCGCGGGCGTCGTCGTGCCGGCCATGTACATCCTCGGCGCGATCTTCGCCGCGCTGTGGTTCACCGGCATCTGGCTGGCCCGCCGCCTGCAGACCCCGCCTGCGTCCAGCGCCCCACATACCTAGCGCCACTGAAGCCCTGGTCACGGCCGCGGCGCCGGGGTGGCGCGGGCCTTCCCCGGCCGCGTCCTCCGGCGCGCCGCCGGTCCGGCGCGCCGGTGGCACGCCCGATCGTGGGTAAGCTTGACCGCAGTGGCGAATCATCAGCATCCGGCGGCGGGCTCGCTCACAGCAGCCGGGAAGATCATCTTCCCGGAACCAGGTGAGCTGGTGTCACCGTTGTCAAAATAAGACCCCCAGCCCGCTCCATGGCGTGGACCGCGAAACCCACGCTCACAGTTCCAGATCTCCATCCCGGATCGGAAGGTTCCCGTTCCCGATGAGTAACGCGCTGACGTTCCTCGGCCGTGACATGGCGGTCGATCTCGGTACTGCGAACACACTGGTCTACGTGCGTGGACGCGGCATCGTGCTGAACGAACCGTCGGTGGTCGCACTCAACACCAACAACGGCCAGATCGTCGCCGTGGGCGCCGACGCTAAACGCATGATCGGCCGCACCCCGGGCAACATCGTGGCGGTGCGCCCGCTCAAGGACGGGGTCATCGCCGACTTCGACGTGACCGAGCGGATGCTGCGGTACTTCATCCAGAAGGTGCACCGGCGTACCCATCTGGCCAAGCCGAGACTCGTGGTGGCCGTGCCGAGCGGGATCACCGGCGTGGAGCAGAGCGCGGTGAAGGAGGCCGGCCATCAGGCCGGCGCCCGGCGGGTCTACATCATCGAGGAACCGATGGCCGCGGCGATCGGCGCGGGCCTGCCGATCAACGAGCCGACCGGCAACATGGTGGTCGACATCGGCGGCGGCACCACCGAAGTCGCGGTGATCTCACTGGGCGGCATCGTCACCTCCCAGTCCATCAGGATCGGCGGCGACGAGATGGACCAGGCCATCATCACCTTCGGGAAAAAGGAATACTCGCTCATGCTCGGCGAGCGGACCGCCGAGGAAATCAAGATGGCCCTGGGCTCCGCGTACCCGTCCGAGGACGAGCCGCACGCCGAGATCCGGGGCCGGGACCTGGTCAGCGGCCTGCCCAAGACCGTCGTGATCTCCGCGGCTGAGGTGCGCCGGGCCATCGAGGAACCGCTCAACCTGATCATCGACGCGGTCAAGAACACGCTGGACAAGTGCCCGCCCGAGCTGGCCGGCGACGTCATGGACCGGGGCATCGCACTGACCGGCGGCGGCGCCCTCCTGCGCGGACTAGAGTCACGAATCCGGGAGGAAACCGGGATGCCCGTGCAGGTCGCGGACAACCCGCTGGACTCCGTGGTGCTCGGCACGGGCAAGTGTGTCGAGGACTTCGATACGTTGCGTCAGGTGCTGGTGCCGGACTCCAGGCGCTGATCCTGACGCGGCCCGAGAACCCGTCGCATCGGCCGCGGGGGACTGACTAGGAGCCGCAGTGCACGACAGCCGGCGTACACGCCTGGTTCTTGGCGTGCTCCTGATCATCGCGATTGCCCTGATCACGCTCGATTTCCGCGATGGCAGCGCATCCCCGGCCCGCAACGTCGGCGCGGACGTCTTCGGGCCTATTGAGCGGGTCACCCACGACGTGACCGACCCGGTCGCCAGCCTCTTCGACTCGATTACCGGCGGGCCCTCTGCGCAGAGCACGATCGCGAACCTGCAGCAGGAAAACGCCGCGCTGCGGGCCCAGCTCAGCTCGGCTCAGCTGAGCAAGGCGGCCCGGCAGCAGCTGACCCAGCTGCTGCAGCTGGACGCGGGCGGCTACCGGATCATGGCCGCGAGCGTGATCGCGGCCGGCGGCGACTACTCCGACACGGTCACGCTGGACGTCGGGCGCAGCGACGGGATCAAGCAGGACGAGACCGTGCTCAACGGCTCCGGCTTCGTCGGCACCGTTACCCAGGTGAGCGAGGACACCTCGACCGTCGTGCTGGCCGACGACGCGTCGTCGGTGATCGGCGTGCAGCTGGAAGGAAGCGGCGAGATCGGCGCCGTCACCGGGACGGGCAAGTCCATGTCCGGGTCGGCCATGCTGCGCCTCACCCTGTTCGACGCGAACGCGGTGCTGGAGCCCGGGCAGCAGGTCGATACCTACGCCTCGGTGGGTGACCAGCCCGAGGTTCCCGGTGTGCCCGTGGGCACGGTGGTCTCGGTCCATTCCAGCCCCGGATCGCTCACCCAGACGGCGCTGGTCCGCCCGTTCGTCAACTTCACCGCCCTCGGCGTGGTCGGCATCGTCGTCCAGGTGCCCAGGCACAACCCGAGGACCTCGATCCTGCCGCGTCCCGCGCCCACGGTCACGATCACCGTCACCCCCGGCCCGTCCTCGTCGGCCTCCCTCGCCCCGGGCACCCTGCCGTCGTCGGCCGGGGGAGCCTCATCACCCTCGGCCACCCCCTCGGCGACGGGCGGAGGCTGATGCTACGCGGGCTGATCTCCTTCGCGGTCGTCGGGATCGCGGTCATCGTCCAGGTCACCATCGTTGACCGGATCGCCTTCCCCGGCGGGGCCGGACCCGACGTGGTGCTGCTCGCGGTGGCTGCGCTGGCCCTGGCGGGCGGACCGATGACCGGCGCGCTGATCGGTTTCTGGGGCGGCCTGGCGCTGGACGTCGCCCCGCCGGGCAGCCACTTCGTCGGCCAGAACGCGCTGGTGTTCTGCCTGGTCGGCTACGCGTGCGGGCTCGTCGCCGACGTCCCGAACGGCGAAGGGGTGCCAGAACAAGGGCACACCGCGCTATTCGAGATCGTGGTCACCGCGGTCGGCGCGGTGCTCGGGGAGGCGCTGGCCGCCCTGCTCGGCGCCATGCTCAGCGATCCGCGGGTGACCTGGCCCGCCATCAGGCACGTGCTGCCGGTGGCCATGGCCTACGACGTGCTGTTGTGCCCCTTCGTGCTGTACGCGGCCGCGGCGGCGCTGCGCCTGGCCGGAACGCCGCGGTCGGAGCGGAACCGCGCCGCGTGGGCCATGCCTGCGGCCCGCCCGGCGGCCACTGCCCAGGGCGCGATCAGGCAGGTAAACGGCGGTAACACGCCGCGGCTGCGGCTGGCGGAGCGAGGCAAGGGGGAGGGCCTGGGCAACGGGCTGCGCGGCCCGGGGGCCGGGGGACGGGCTGCGGCCCGGCGCGAGCCGCGGCTGAAGCTCGGCCAGGGCGGCCCGCTCGGCGCGAGCATGGGCGCCGCCTTGGCGACCAGCGGTACCCGCCGCGGTTCGCGGCTCTCCAGCGGCACGATGGCGGGCGCGCTTGGCGGCGGCGCGGCCAAGGTCAAGTTCGGGACCCGCCGCGGCGAGGGCATGCTCGGCGGTGCCATGGCCCTGAACTCCAGCCTGGCCCGCTCCGGCCTGAACAGCTCGCGGTTCGGCCCGTCGCGGATGGGCCGTTCCCTGCTCGGCGGCTCGGTGTTCAGCCGCTCGTCCTCGGCGTTGCGCCCGTCGGCCCCGCCCCGCAAGCCAGCCTCGATCGGCCGGTCGTCCTTCCTGGGCCGCTCGTCCTTCCTGGGCCGCTCGTCCGGGCTCGGCGGCTCGTCCGGGCTCGGCCGGACGTCCTCCCCCGGCCGGACCTCCCCGTTCGGCCGTTCCCTCACCACGCGCCGAACGGCCGGCGGCTCCGCTCGGCGCCCGGCGGCTCGGCCACCGGATACGCGTCCCGCTTCTCGCGGCCGGGTACGCTCGCCCGGCTGGCCGGCGCGCTGCGCCGGACGACCCGGCACCGGCCGCGACTGCGCTCACGCCAGACCGCCTTCCGCCAGCCGCTCGGGGGCCGCTCGCCGGGCCGCGGCTGGTTGCGGCGCTCGTCCCTGCACGGCACGACCGGCCGCCGCTGGGCCGGCGGGCGGGCGTCACGGCTGGGGGCCGGTCCCACCCGGCTGCACATGCCGCGTCCCCGGGCGAAGAAGAGATGGTGGACAGGAGGTTACCGTTGAACGTGTCGTCGCGCCGCCGCCTCGTCCTGCTCTACGTGATCGCCGCCGCGATGCTGGTCTCGCTCGGGGGCCGGCTCTACTACCTGCAGGTGATGAACAACACCTCGTTCACCAAGCTGGCCGAGCAGAACCAGACCAGGGACGTGATCGTGCCCGCGGTCCGCGGCCAGATCCTCGATGACGTGGGCAACCAGCTGGTCACCAACCAGACGGCCCTGGTCGTCTCGGTGGACATGATGACCCTGAACCAGCAGCCCGGCGGCGCCGCCCCTGTCCTGAAGCGGCTGGCCCCGCTGCTGGGCATGTCGTATACCAAGCTGAGCGAGGAGACCCGGCTGTGCACCAAGGGCGTGCCGCAGCCCTGCTGGGTCGGCTCGCCCTACCAGCCCATCCCGGTGGACCAGCATGTCTCGGACCAGATAGCGCTGCAGGTCATGGAGGAACAGAAGGAGTTCCCGGGCGTCACCGCGCAGGTTCAGCCGGTCGTCAACTACCCCGAGCCCTACGGGGCCAACCCGGCGCAGGTCCTGGGCTACCTGCAGCCGATTACCCCCCAGGAGATCGCCAGCCGGCACCTGCCGGTGACCGGCTTCTCCGGGGTGGACCTGGTCGGCCAGGCCGGACTGGAGGCCCAGTACGACAGCCAGCTGCGCGGCAAAGCCGGGACCCAGGTGGTATCGGTCAACGCCGCAGGCGACGTCACCGGCACCGTCAGCCAGACCTCGCCCATCACCGGTGACGACCTGGTGACCAGCATCAACGCGCAGGTCCAGGCCGACGTCCAGAACGCCCTCAACGGCGCGATCAGCCGGTCGCGGGCGGCCGGGAACGCCGCCAACCAGGGCGCGGCGGTCGTGATGACGACGACCGGCCGGATCGTGGCCATGGCCAGCTACCCGGATTACAACCCGAGCATCTGGACCGGCGGCATCTCCCAGCAGGAGTTCAACGACCTGTTCGGCACCAAGGACGGGGAGCCGATCCTTAACTGGGCCGCCCAGGGCCAGTACGCGCCGGGATCGACGTTCAAGGTCACCTCGACCGCCGCCGCGGTGGCCGACGGGTACCCGCTGGACGGCCTGTACAGCTGCCCGGGCTCGTTCAGCATCGGCAGCCAGAAGTTCCTCAACGACGGCAACCCGAACCTCGGCGACATGACGTTCGCGACGGCGCTCATCCAGTCCTGCGACACGGTGTACTACCAGCTCGGCTACGACATGTACCTGAGCGATAACCCGAAAGCCAACGACAAGACCGGGCCGAACGCCCCGATCCAGAAGATGCAGAAGATGGAGCTGGCCTGGGGCTTCGGCCAGGACACCGGCATCGACCTGCCCGCCGAGTCGGCGGGCTCCATCCCCACCCGGCAGTGGCTGTACTACCTGTGGAAAGACAACGCCCACACCGGCCAGAACTGGTGCAAGTACGGGAAGCAGGACGGCTCCTACGTCCAGCAGATCGAATACCAGGACTGCCAGAACGGCTGGCAGTGGGAACCCGGGCAGGCCGCCATCGCCGCGATCGGCCAGGGCTACGTGACCGTCACCCCGCTCCAGCTGGCCAACGCCTACGCCGCGCTGGCTAACGGCGGCACCCTGTACAGCCCGCGGATCGGCGAGGCGCTCATCTCACCGTCTACCGGGCAGGTGGTCCAGAAGATCAACCCGCCGGTCATCCGCCACCTGCCGGTGTCCGGTGACACGCTGGCCTACATCCGCAACGCGCTGGCCGGGGTGGTGACCCAGGGCACCGCGGCCGGCGCCTTCAGCGGGTTCCCGCTCAACCAGGTCTGCGTGGCGGGCAAGACCGGTACCGCTCAGCTCTTCGGTAAGAACGCGACCTCGGTATTCGCCTCGTTCGCGCCGTGCAACGACCCGAAGTACGTGGTCGTGGTCATGGTCCCGGACTCCGGGTACGGCGCCGACGTGGCCGCCCCCGCGGTCCGCCGGATCTGGGACGACATCTACGGCCTCGAGGGGCACAAGGCCGCGGTGCCCAGCGGCCAGCTGCCGTCCTCGCTGCCGCAGATCACCTCCGCCGGCACGATCGACGCGCCGTCCGGCTACACCAGGGAGCCATGATGCTAGGCCGGTCCAGCCCGAGCTACACCGTCCGCGGGTACAGCGCGCCGCGGCCCGGTGCGTTCGCCGGCCGTCCGCGGTCCCTGCTGGCCCGGGCCTTCGCCCGGAACTCGGTGCTGCGGCAGATGGACTGGGTGCTGGTCGTGGTGGTCGGCGGGCTGAGCGCGATCGGTATCCTGCTGGTCTGGTCGGCGACTCAGCCGTCGCTGCTCGCCGCGGGCCAGGACCCGCGCACGTACCTGAAGAAGCAGCTGCTGTGGGTCGTGATCGGGCTGATCCTGATGTTCGCGGTGAGCTTCGCGGACAGCCGCCAGCTGCGATCGTGGGCGCCGCTGGCCTACGGGGCTACCCTGCTCGGCCTGCTGGCCGTGCTGACCCCGCTCGGCTCGGACATCAACGGCGCGCACGCCTGGATCTCCCTGCCCGGCGGCTTTCAGGTCGAGCCCTCGGAGTTCGCCAAGGTCGCTCTCATCCTCATCGTGGCCAGGGTCTTCAGCCAGGCCCGGGGCGCGAGGCCCGGCCTGCGCTCGGTCCTTCTGGCCCTGGCCGTCGCCGCGCCGCTGCTGGCCCTGGTGGTGATCGAGCCCGCGCTGGGCGTGGCCCTGGTCCTGATCGCGGTGACCGCCACCATGATCGTGCTGTCCGGGACCCGGCTGCGCATCATCGCCGCCCTGGTCGCAATCGTGGGCGCGGCCGTGGCTTTGGCCGGCGGTACGCACCTGCTGAAGTCCTACCAGCTGACCAGGTTCACCTCGTTCCTGCACCCCTCGGCCGACCTGGCCGGCGCCGGCTACAACGCGGCCCAGGCCAAGATCGCGGTCGGCTCGGGCGGGATGTTCGGCGAGGGCCTGTTCCACGGCCAGCTGGTGGCGGGCAACTTCGTGCCGTCCCAGCAGACGGACTTCATCTTTACCGTGGCCGGCGAGGAGCTCGGCTTCGTCGGCACCATCACCATCGTCGTCCTGCTCGGCATCGTGATCGCCCGCGCGCTTCGCATCGCCGCCCGGGCCGACGACCTGTTCGGCGTGCTGATCGCCTCCGGCGTGGCAATCTGGTTCGCGTTCCAGTCGTTCGTGAACATCGGCATGACGATCGGCATCATGCCCATCACCGGCCTGCCGCTGCCGTTCGTCTCCTACGGCGGCTCCGCGGTCTTCGCCGACATGATCGCTATCGGCATGCTCCAGTGCGTCCGCCGCCACCACAGTGTCTTCGACTGAACGGTGTCTTGGACTGACCGGTGCCTTCGACTAGACGGTGCGTTCCACTGAACGGGGCCTTACTTCGCCGCGGACACGACGATCGTGGTCACGTTCGTGTTGCCGAGTCCGGCGATGCTGGCGGCCGGGAACTGAGCCACCGATTCGATGTTGCCCTTGAAACCGTGCCCGGTGAACACGATGACCGCCCCGTTCTGGCTGCCCTGGCTGAGCATCGAGTTGCTCGTGACCGTGAAGCCGGCCTGCGGCAGCGCCGTGGCGTAGAAACGCGCCACGTCCGCGGGGGCGACCAAGCCGAAGACGACGAGGAGCGACGAGCCGCCCGACACGTTCTCGCCGACCTTCGCCGCGGCCGGAACCGGGAAGCTGCCGATCGTCCCCTTGACCGTGACCATCTTGCCCGCGATGGGCGGTCCGGACGTCGGCGGAGCGGACGTTATGACCGGGACCGCGCTCTGGCTCGACGCGGGCGAACTCGCGGTGGACGAGCTGGCCGACGGGGTCCCGGCCGAGCACGCTGCCGCGGACAGGCTGACCGCGCACGCGGCCAGGGCCAGCGCGGCAGGACGGTACTTGTTCATCGGTTTCCTTCATTCGGTCCAGACGTCACAGGTGCCCACCTTAAACGCCCTCCCGACCAGGTGAGCCCAATTTCGCCGTAGCTCCGGCGAGCGATCCGCTGCGCGGCGGTGTCACTACGGCCCGTTCAGATAATCTACTTAAATGCCTGTTGACTCGGTCTACCCAGCGCTCGAGCCGTTGCTGCCGCGTGTGCGCAAGCCGATCCAGTACATCGGCGGCGAGGTGGGCTCGGTCACCAAGGACTGGGACACCGCCGACGTCCGCTGGGCGCTGTGCTATCCGGACGCCTACGAGGTCGGGCTGCCCAACCAGGGCGTCCAGATCCTCTACGAGGTGCTGAACGAGCGCGAGGGCGTGCTGGCCGAGCGGACCTACACCGTGTGGCCCGACCTCGAGGCGCTCATGCGCGAATACGGCGTGCCCCAGTTCACGGTGGACGCGCACCGGCCGGTCAGCGCCTTCGACGCGCTCGGCGTCAGCTTCGCGACCGAGATGGCCTACACAAACCTCCTCACCGTGCTCGACCTGGCGGGGATTCCTCTTTTTTCTGCCGAACGGACCGCGGCTCACCCTCTGGTCATCGCCGGGGGCCACGCGGCGTTCAACCCCGAACCCGTCGCCGACTTCCTGGACGCGGTGGTTCTCGGCGACGGCGAACAGGCGGTGCTCGCGATCACCGGCCTGATTCGCGACTGGAAGCGGGCCGGGCAGCCCGGCGGCCGGGACGGCCTGCTGACCAGTCTCGCAACGGTCGCCTACGTGCCTCGCTTCTACGACGTATCGTATCTCCCCGACGGCAGGATATCGAACGTATCGCCGAATCGTCAAGGCGTTCCGCCCACAGTTTCGAAACACACCGTGATGGACCTGGACGCGTGGCCGTATCCGCGCCGGCCCATCGTCCCGGTCGCGGAGACCGTGCACGAGCGGTACAGCGTGGAGATCTTCCGCGGCTGCACCCGCGGCTGCCGGTTCTGCCAGGCCGGCATGATCACCCGGCCGGTCCGGGAGCGGTCCATCACCACGATCGGCTCGATGGTCGCCGGCGGCGTTGCGGCTAGCGGGTTCGACGAGGTCGGGCTGCTCTCGCTGTCCAGCGCGGACCACAGCGAGATCAACGAGATCGCCGTCGACCTGGCCGACTGCTACGAGGGCACCAACGTCGGGCTGTCGCTCCCGTCGACCCGGGTGGACGCGTTCAACGTGACCCTGGCCAACGAGCTGAGCCGGAACGGCCGCCGGTCCGGGCTGACCTTCGCCCCCGAGGGCGGGTCGGAGCGGATGCGCAAGGTGATCAACAAGATGGTCGACGAGGAGGACCTGCTGCGCACCGTCACCACGGCCTACGCGAGCGGGTGGCGGCAGGTGAAGCTGTACTTCATGTGCGGGCTACCGACCGAGACCGATGCCGACGTGCTGGCCATCGCCCAGCTGGCCCGCCGGGTCATCGCCGCGGGCCGGGAGGCGACCGGGCGGCGCGACATCCGGTGCACGGTGTCGATCGGTGCCTTCGTGCCCAAGCCGCACACGCCGTTCCAGTGGGCCGCCCAGTGCGCGCCGGAGGTGGTAGACGCGCGGCTGCGCGCCCTCGGTGGCGCGCTGCGGGCCGATCGCGCCTACGGCAAGTCGATCGGATACCGGTACCACGACGGGGAGCCGGGCATCATCGAAGGGCTGCTGTCGCGGGGCGACCGCCGGGTGAGCGGCGTGATCCTGGCCGCGTGGCGGGACGGCGCGCGGTTCGACGGGTGGAGCGAGTACTTCTCGTTCGAGCGGTGGTCCCGCTGCGCCGAGTCTGCGCTGGCCACTGAGCCGGTGAACGTCGCATGGTACACTACGCGCGAACGTGATTACAGTGAGGTGTTCCCCTGGGATCACCTGGACGCGGGCCTTGACCGCGACTGGCTCTGGCAGGACTGGCAGGACTCCATCGCCCCCGAGGGAGCGGCCGAGGTGGAAGATTGCCGCTGGACTCCGTGTTATGAATGCGGAGTCTGCTCCGCTATGGGTACCGAGATCCAGGTGGGTCCGACCGGGGAACGGCTCGACGGGAGGCGCCTGCTTCCCGTAGTGAGCGGGAGGCCATGAGCGAGCCGGAGGGGCGCGGCGGCGCCTGGACTGAGGAGCGACGAAGTCGCGACGAGGGAAGGCGTCGCCTTGAAGACGCCCCGAAGGCGAGCGGGAAACACAGCGTGGCGCAGCCGGCAGCCCAGAGGCCTGCGGTGCAGCATCTGGTGGTCCGGTATGCTAAGCGTGGAAAGATGCGGTTTGCCAGCCACCGGGATGTGGCGCGCGTCTTCGAGCGGGGAGTGCGCCGGGCCGGGCTGCCGATCGCCTACTCTGCCGGGTTCACGCCGCACCCGAGGATCTCCTATGCGGGCGGAGCTCCGACCGGGGTGGCGAGCGAGGCCGAGTACCTGAGCCTCGCGCTGACCTCCCGCCAGGCCGCGGCGCAGGTGCGCGAGCGGCTGAACGCGACGTTGCCTGATGGGATAGATGTGATCGACGTCATGGACGATGCTGACGGGCCGGCCGGGGACCACATCGTCCTCGGCGCCCTGGAGGCGTCGCAGTGGCGAGTAGTTCTGCCGGGCGTGGAGCCAGCGGCGGCTGAGCGGGCCGTCGCCGGTTTTCTCGCCCTCAGCGAGGCGCCGGTGGAGCGCCTCACGGACAAGGGCGTCCGGCGCCTGGACGCCCGCGCGGCGGTGGTCACGCTCGACGTGCTCGAACCGGCCGACGGTGGCCCGCGGGCCGCCGTGACAGGTGTACAAGATTGTGCCATTCTTCGAATGGTTGTTCTGCATACGGCTCCCGCTGTACGGCCCGATGACGTGCTGACCGCGCTCCGCGAGCAGCACGGCCTCGTCCCGTCCGCGCCGCCCGTAACCACCCGGCTGGCGCAGGGTTCGCTGGCCCTCCTGGCCGGGATGAGCGCGTCATGAGGGCGTGGCTGTGGTGTAGGGGAGCCGTGACGTGAAGACCGGAAACCAGGCTCAGCGCTGCCGGCCCCGCGCGGATACCGCGCGCGGCCAGAGCCGCCGTCATGGCGGCTCCGCCTGCGCCTATGTTGACAATGTGCTCCCGCGCGGTGTGCGAGTGCGCCCGCGGTACGCCGCCCCCGGGTGGCATGCCGCGGACTCGCGCGCCCGGGAGCCTGACTGGAGATTGCCCGAATGCTCGAGAGCGAGCTGTACGACAGAGAAAACAGTGACAACGCCGGGGGCGGCCGCGCGGCCGGGGAGCTGAACGCACCCGCGCCGAGCGTGCCAGCGGCCGTGTTCCAGCCGCCGCCGGTGGTGTTCCAGCCGCCGGCGCTGCGGCCGGAGCCCGTGCCGGTCGCCGCCCAGCCGAGCGTGTCCACGCGGCCGGCCGGGTCGCCGGCCAACGGTGACGCGGCCGGCGACGGCGGTGCCGATGACGACGGCACGGGTCCCGGCCGCCGCCGCAGGCGCAGGCCCAGCCGCAGCCGGACCCGGGCCGGCGAGGACGGCGCGGCCGAAGCCGGCGACGCCCCGGCGGCCCAGGACGCCGACGGGGCCCGCTCCGGCACGGACGCCGAGGCGGCCCAGGACCAGCCGGAGACCCCGCGGTCCCGGTCGTCGCGTACCCGCACCCGGCGGCCCAGCACCGTCCAGAACTCCGCCGGCCAGCAGGCCGCGGAGGGATCCGCCGAGCCGTCCGAGGACGCCGATCCGGAGAACGACGCCGACTCCGCCGACCGGCAGGATGGGGAGACGGGCGCGGTTCGCCGGCGTCGGCGCAAGCGGCGCCGCGGTTCGGCCGACAGCACGGCCGGATCCGAGCTCACCCCCGATGACCCGCCGGACACCGTGGTCCACGTCCGCGAGCCGAACGGCCCCGCCGGCACAGCCGGCCAAGGCGGCACTGCCGGCCCGCCCGCGCACGACGACGTGCGGTCGGTCAAGGGATCGACCAGGCTCGAGGCCAAGAAGCAGCGGCGTCGTGAGGGCCGGGAAACCGGCCGTCGCCGGCCTCCGATCATCACCGAGTCAGAGTTCCTGTCCCGCCGCGAGTCGGTCGAGCGCACCATGGTGGTCCGCCAGCGCAAGGACCGGATCCAGATCGCGGTGCTGGAAGACGGCGTGCTGGTCGAGCACTACGTGAACCGGTCCAGCCACCAGTCCTACGTGGGCAACGTCTACCTGGGCAAGGTGCAGAACGTCCTGCCGTCCATGGAGGCCGCGTTCGTGGACGTCGGCAAGGGCCGCAACGCGGTGCTCTACGCCGGCGAGGTCAACTTCGACGTCAGCGGCCTGGAGGGCCAGCCCAAGCGGATCGAGTCCGCGCTCAAGGCCGGCCAGTCGCTGATCGCGCAGGTCACCAAGGATCCGGTCGGGCACAAGGGGGCCCGGCTGACCAGCCAGATCAGCCTGCCCGGCCGGTACCTGGTCTACGTGCCGGGCGCGTCCATGACCGGCATCAGCCGCAAGCTGCCCGACACCGAGCGGAACCGGCTCAAGCAGATCCTGAAGAAGGTCATGCCGGAGGACGGCGGCGTCATCGTCCGCACCGCGGCCGAGGGCGCGGCCGAGGAAGAGCTGTCCCGCGACGTGGCCCGGCTTGCCGCCCAGTGGGAGGCGATCGAGAAGAAGGCCAAGACGGCCAGTGCGCCCGCGCTGCTCTACAGCGAGCCCGACCTGACCATCCGGGTCATCAGGGACGTGTTCAACGAAGACTTCAGCAACCTGGTCGTGTCCGGCGACGAGGGCTGGGCCACGGTCGACGAGTACGTCAGGTACGTCGCCCCGCACCTGGCCGACCGGCTCACCCGCTGGACCGACGACCGGGACGTGTTCGCCGCCTACCGCATCGAGGAGCAGCTGGCCAAGGCGCTGGAGCGCAAGGTGTGGCTGCCGAGCGGCGGCTCGCTCGTCATCGACAAGACCGAGGCGATGACGGTCATCGACGTCAATACCGGAAAGTTCACCGGCCACGGCGGGAACCTGGAGGAGACCGTCACCCGGAACAACCTCGAGGCCGCCGAGGAGATCGTCCGCCAGCTGCGGCTGCGCGACGTGGGCGGCATCGTGGTCATCGACTTCATCGACATGGTGCTGGAGAGCAACCGCGAGCTGGTGCTCCGCAGGCTGCTTGAATGCCTGGCCCGGGACCGGACCAAGCATCAGGTGGCCGAGGTGACCTCGCTGGGCCTGGTCCAGATGACCAGGAAACGGGTCGGCGCGGGCCTGCTCGAGGCCTTCTCGGTGCCCTGCGAGTGCTGCAACGGCCGCGGCGTGATCATCACGTTCGACCCCGAAGCCGACACGCAGGCCTCCCACCACGTGCACCCCCGCGGCGGGGGCAACGGCGGGAACGGCGGCAACGGATCCCGGGGTTCCGGGGCCAGCCCGGCCACCGTCGCCGCCCGCATCCGCCCGGACGCTCCCGCGGCGGAGGCCAGCACGGCGGAGGCCAGTGCGGCGGAGACCAGCCCGGCGGAGGTGGGCACGGCGGACGGGCAGCAGGCGGCCGTACCGCAGGCGGACGGCCAGCCGGCCGACGCTGCGCCGACGGCCGGCGCCGAGGCACCCGACGGCCCAGCCGAACCGCCCCGTTCCGGCAACGGCCGTCGCCGCCGCCGCCGGTCCTCCGCATCCGCCGCCGCGGCCACGGCGGCCCCGGCCACCAACGCGGCGGCCCCGGAAGCATCAGCCGCACCACAAGCCCCCGCTGCACCTCTGGCACCCCGCCCGGAACCCTCGCAGGCCCAGGACGGCGCCGCCTGACATCCGGCTGCCCCGTCCCGCGCCGGTTCAGTCCGGCACGATGGAACGTGGGTGTGGCTTTTCTTGAGTGAGGGGTCAGAACACGCTCCGTGATCGGCGCAGAGTCTGATTCGCGGTCCCCGCGAGCGCCAGTGCTTCGACCCTCAAGAACCACTATTCGGGGCGAGCTTCCGGCCGCCGGGCCGATGCCCGTGATAGCGCCAATAAGGCGGATATGCGTCGTCGGCCGAGAGCGGCCATTGCGGGTCGCTGGCTACCAGGGTTGACGTAACTTGGCTGGTTCTGCGAATCTGAGGTATCGGCGCCGGGATGGGACCATGCCATTGGCCAGCTCGTTTGTTGTTGTCGCTCTGGTCTTCTGCATTGCCACGGTCCTGGCCCTATTCGGGGTTACGCACGCATCCATGTCCGGGGCTGAGGCGATCGAGCGTGACGGCCTGGCGCCCGGAATTCACGCACCTGTCTGGTCGCTTGTGGACTCCGCCGGCGAAGTAGTCCGCTCTCCACCGCGCACGCCCCTGCAGCTGATCATGTTCACCGACCATTCCCTGAAATCTTTTCCTTCTGTAGTTGATGGGCTGCGCGAGGTCATGGCGCAGGAGCGGCTGGAGATCGTCGTGCTGACCCGCCGCCGCAACGAGCTGGCGGAGCCGGTGCTGCGCTTGATCGGCTTGGACGGCATCCCGGTCCTGACGGGGTCACCTTCGCTCTATGCCGCCTATAACGTCCGGGTCACACCCTTCGCGATATTCGTCGACTCAGCTGGTCGGGTGCGGGCATCTAGCCTGGTCAATCACGCCTGGCAGGTGACGAAGCTGCTGCAGCTCGCGGATCTTCCGCTCGAGCCCGAAAATCTTGCGCCTCGCGGCCGCTTCCGGCGCCGCACAGCCGGGGCGGGAGTGTAGCCCAGTGGACGTCCTGATTCTCTGCGCCAAGACGGCCCTTGCGTCCCTGCTGATCGTGGCCGGCGGCGCCAAACTCTCCGACCCGGCCAGCTTCGCTTCGACCGTGCGGCTGTTCATCCCGCTCCGCGTTGCCTGGCCGTTGCTGTCGGCAATCGCCGTCGGAGTCTCGCTCGGGGAGCTCGCCGTGGGCCTGGCCAGCCTGACGCTCCCTGCGATCACGGCGCTGAACGCCGTCGTCTTCGCCATCGCCTGCGCGTTTGTTGCCGTCTCCGCCCTGGGCTATGCCTTCCACCGCGGCCGGTCATGCAGATGTTTCGGGGCGCTATCCCAGCGGAAATTCGACGCCGCGGGCGTGATGCGCAGCGCCGTCATCGCAGGTGTGGCGGCCGTTGCCCTAGCGCACGTCGGTGCGGCAGCTCTCCAGCTGGACGCGACGGCGCGGGTGTTGCTACTCGCCGCCGCCGGGCTGCTGGCCCTGGCGGCGTTCACCGCCGCCAGGGCCCGTGGCACTGGTAGCGAGCCAGAGCCGAAGGTGGCGCAATGAGGATTCCCCTGTATCTCGCCGTGGCTCAATGGACGCTGCTGTTTGCCTTCGGGCTGCTGCTGATCGTGGTTTACCGCCAGCTAGGACGGATGCTTCACAAGACCGATACGGCCGCCCCGCTTGGGCCTGCGGTGGGCAGTAAGGCGGCAAGCCTGGAATACAGCCGGTTCGCCGACGACACCGTGCAGTACCTCACGCCAGGAGACGGGCAGCCAATCCTGCTCGCGTTCGTCGATCCGACCTGCCTGTCCTGCGAGAAACTCGTCCGCGCGCTCGGAACCGCCGAGCACGCTGGCGAGCTCAGCGACCTGCGGGTACTGCTGCTCACTTCCAGCCCGAAGAGTTACCTGAAGGTCTCCGACGCGTTCCGCGCTACCCGCCTGGAGTGCGGCCGCATCCTGGCGCAGGCCACCACGCAGGCATACCGCGCGACTTCCACGCCGCTGCTGGTGGCTATCGACCGCGATGGCGTGGTCAGGGCGGCTGCCCCGGCCATCCAGCTCGCCGAGGTCCGCACCTTCAGCCGGGCCTGCTTGCTTCCCCCGGCCGAGGGAGAATCCATCCCGATTACAGCGACAGCACCACGGCAGGAAAACGACCTCGAAGCGGCCGCCCCGGCCGCTGGAGCCGACTGAGATGGGGGAACGTGCGATGGCTTGGAGGCAGTTCGGCTCAGGTTTTGACGCACGAATCAGCCAGATGACGGAACGGGCCACCCGGAGAATGTCACGCAGAAATATTCTGCGAACTGTTTTTGTGAGCGGCGCCGCCAGCATCGCCGCTATCTCGATCGGCGAGACGCCTGCCCTCGCCCTCGATGCCGACTGTGCCCGCAACTGCGGCCCGACGTCACGGTGCAAAGACTGCAGGCGCACCGAATGCCCCCACGGCTACATCCTGTGCAAGGGATCCCCGATCGGCGACTGCTTCAACAAAGAGGGCTATCGGTGCGAATGGCCGAGGGGGCTGTGGATCGCATGTACCGGCCTTGGGCACGGCTACGGGTACAAGATCTGCAAAGACTGCATATTCCGCCACCGCTGCCGGGACTGGTGCACGTGCCTCACCGACTGCGTCTGCTGCGGCTGCAAGACCGCTGAGGACTTCAAGCGGGAGCAATATCTGATCCAGATGTCCGATCAGTGACACCTCGTGCTGCCTGCCGCAGCCGAGCTCTGACGGCCGCACGCCGCAAGTGAGTGCAGGGCCTCATGTCACGGGCTAGGGCGCTACTCGCGGTAGGAGCCATCGCGCTCGGGCTGGGCGCTGGCTGGGCCCTGTCAGGGCGCATCGTGACCGTCGCAATCCTGGCCGTCCTCGTCGCCGCCGGGAACGGCTACTCCAAGGCATACTCTCCTTGAGGCGCGAACTCGGCGGCCTCACTTGCCGCCGATCTCCCGGTCGGGAGCCTTGTTAGGCGGGTCTGGCTGCTCGCCGCCTACGTTCTGCCGGCGATCACTGTCTGGATGACGCTGGGCTTGCTGGTCAACCTGCTGCCGCTGAGTACTATCGCCCTGGTCCTCATGGCCGGGTACGGAGTGTTTTACGGAGTCCTGGAGGCGGGTGGCCTGGCCCGGCCGGCACCGCCCGGCAGCAGATGGCAAGTTCCCTCGGAGTGGGTGCGAGGAGTCTCAAGGCGGCGGCGGTTTGTGGTCTGGGGATCATTGCTCGGCCCTGGGTTCGCCACTCGCAATCCTTACGCCGGATTCTGGCTGCTTCCGCTCGCGGTCGCGGCCGTGGGCAACATCGGGTACGGGGTCTTGCTGGCGGCCGCCATTGGAGCCGCTCACAGCACCGGGCGGGCCCTTGGGCTGCTGCGCGACGTGCGAGACGTTGACGTGAACAGCTACCTGCAGTCGGCCTTGAGGTCGATGTACTGGCGCAAGGCCGACGGCTTCGCGCTGCTCGCCGCGGCAGGCGCGGCGGCGATGACGTGCGCCCTCCGGCTGTGAGGCTTATTGTGCCGATCATGGCCCGGCCCCAAGCCGGGCCGGTGCCCGGCCCGCGCTGCGGCCGGACGGTCCGGGTTCGTGGATGCGCCGCGGTCTGGTAACCTTGGCGGTCGGGAGTTGCCCGCTGGGCGGGCCCCGATGTGCAAGCGAGCCGCCGTGGTGACCACCGGCGCGCCGGGGCACGCAAGGAAAGCGCGACGAAAGAGAGTTCTCGGGTGTACGCGATTGTGCGCTGCGGCGGCAGGCAGGAAAAGGTCGCGCTGGATGACGTCGTCACCGTCGACAAGCTGGACGGCAAGGCCGGGTCGAGCATCACGCTGCCCGCCCTGCTGGTCGTCGACGGTGACCGGGTCATCAGCGACCCCGCCGAGGTCGGCCGCTACCAGGTCACGGCGGACATCGTCGGTGACGCGGCGGGCCCCAAGATCAACATGATCCACTACCGGAACAAGACCGGCTACCGGCGCCGTCTGGGCCACCGGCAGCGGTACACCCAGGTGCGGATCACCGGCATCGGCACCGAGGCTAAGGCGCAGAGCGCCAAGCCGCAAAGCGCCAAGCCCCAACGGGCCAAGCCGCAGAGCAAGGCCGCGGCCCAGGCGAAGGCGGAGGAGGACTGAGATGGCACACAAGAAAGGCGCGTCATCCAGCCGCAACGGCCGTGACTCCAAGGCCCAGCGTCTCGGTGTCAAGCGCTACGGCGGCCAGCTGGTGAACGCGGGCGAGATCATCATCCGCCAGCGCGGCACGCACTTCCACCCCGGCCAGGGCGTGGGGCGGGGCGGCGATGACACGCTGTTCGCGCTGGTCGGCGGGACGGTGGAGTTCTGCACGTTCCGCGGCCGCCGGGCCGTGAGCATCGTTCCGGCTGAGCCCGCCGAGCCTCCGGCGTAGGCCCGCCGGGGACGCGACAAGACGACGCGACAGACGACCAGAAGGCGGGCCGGGCAACCTGGCCCGCCTTTCTCATGTGATCAAGGAGAGGGACATCGTGGCGGAGTTCGCCGACCGGGTCACGCTGCGGGTGCAGGCGGGCCACGGCGGAAATGGCTGCGCCTCGATCCACCGGGAGAAGTTCAAGCCGCTCGGCGGCCCCGACGGCGGCAACGGCGGCCGCGGCGGTGACGTGATCCTCGAAGTGGATGCGAGCTCGGCGACGCTGCTCGACTTCCACCGCCGTCCGGTGCGCCGGGCCGGCAACGGCCGGCAGGGCGAGGGCTCGAACCGGACCGGCGCCGCCGGCGCGGACCTGATCATCGCCGTGCCGAACGGGACCGAGGTCAAGACCACGGACGGCCAGGTACTCGCCGACCTGGTCGGCGTCGGCACCAGGTTCGTGGCCGCGGCGGGCGGCCGGAGCGGGCTGGGCAACGCCGCGCTGGCCTCGCCGCGGCGCAAGGCGCCGGGGTTTGCGCTCAAGGGCGAGCCGGGGGAGCAGCGTGACCTCATCCTCGAGCTGAAGACGGTGGCCGACGTCGGGCTGGTCGGCTTCCCCAACGCCGGCAAGTCCTCCATCATCGCGGCCATGTCCGCGGCCCGGCCCAAGATCGCCGACTACCCGTTCACCACCCTGATCCCCAACCTGGGCGTGGTGGAGGCCGGCGATGTCCAGTTCGTCGTGGCCGACGTGCCGGGCCTGATCCCCGGGGCCAGCCGGGGCAAGGGCCTCGGCCACGACTTCCTCCGCCACGTGGAGCGCTGTTCCACCCTGGTCCACGTGCTCGACTGCGCCACCGAGGAACCCGGCCGCAGCCCCGCCGCCGACCTGGCCGCGATCGAACACGAGCTGACCGCCTACGGTGAGGCGACCGGGGTGGACCTGGTCAGCAGGCCGCGGCTCATCGCCCTGAACAAGATCGACGTCCCGGCCGCCCGCGAACGCGCGGATCAGGTCAAGCCCGAGCTTGAAGCCCGCGGCTACCAGGTCTTCGAGATCTCCGCCGCTACCGGGGAGGGCCTGCGCCCGCTGGGCTTCGCCATGGCCGCGCTGGTCGCCGCGGACCGGGCCGCCCGCCCGGCGGAGCAGCCCGCCGAACGGGTCCGGGTCAAGATCGCGGTCAAGCCCGCCGACGAGCCGGGCTTCGAGGTGATCCGTCTCGGCGAGGACAGCTTCCTGATCCGCGGGGAGAAGCCGCGGCGCTGGGTCCGGCAGACCGACTTCAGCAACGACGAGGCGGTCGGCTACCTGGCCGACCGGCTGGCCCGCCTGGGGGTGGAGGAGGCGCTCGCCGAGGCGGGCGCCGAGCCGGGCGCCGAGGTCCTGATCGGCGAGCCGGACGACGCGGTGGTCTTCGACTGGGATCCGGCCGCTCCGATGAGCAGCGGGGCCAGGGTCCGGGGCAGCCGGCCGCACCGCGGCCCGCGCGGCACCGACCCCAGGCTCTCCCCGTGACCACCAGCTCATCGCCGGGCGACGAACCGGGAGGCCGGCGACCGGATGTCGCCGCGGCGGCCCGGGTGGTGGTCAAGGTCGGCTCCTCCTCGCTCACTACGGCGGCCGGCGAGATCGCCGGCGACCGGATCGCGGCGCTGGCCGCCGCCCTGGCCGCCCGCCGCGGCGCCGGGGTCCAGGTCGTGCTGGTCTCCTCCGGGGCGATCGCGTCCGGCCTGGTCCCGCTGGGCCTGACCCGGCGCCCCAGCGACCTGGCCACCCAGCAGGCCGCGGCCAGCGTCGGCCAGGGCTTGCTCATCGCCCGGTACACCGCGGCCTTTGCCCAGCACGGCATCCGCACCGGTCAGGTCCTGCTCAGCGCGGATGACCTGATGCGCCGGACCCACTACCGAAACGCCCAGCGCACCCTGGACCGGCTGCTTGAGCTGGGCGTGCTCCCGGTGGTCAACGAGAACGACACGGTCGCCACGGACGAGATCAGGTTCGGCGACAACGACCGGCTAGCCGCCCTGGTCGCCCACGTGACCCGGGCCCGCGCGCTCGTCCTGCTGTCCGACGTGGACGGCCTGTACGACGGTGACCCGCGCCGCGGCGCCGCGCAGCGGATCGCCGAGGTGCGCGGCCAGGCCGACCTGGAGGGGATCCGGCTGGGCCGCGCCCTCAAGGCCGGCCAGGGAAGCCAAGGCGGCCGCGGAAGCCAAGGCGGCCAGGGAAGCCAAGCCGGCCGCGGAAGCCAAGGCGGCCAGGGAAGCCAAGGCGGCCCCGGAAGCCGGGGATCCCAGGGCATCGGCGGCATGGCGACCAAGGTGGAAGCCGCCCTGATCGCCTCCTCGGCCGGCATCCCGACCGTGGTGGCCGACGCGGCGAGCGCGCCGGCCGCGCTGGCCGGCGACCCGGTCGGCACCTACTTCGCGGCCCACGGCCGGCGCCCCGCGACCAGGCTGCTGTGGCTCAAGCACGCCGCGGTGGCCCGTGGCAGCCTGCGCCTGGACCCCGGTGCCGTCGAGGCCGTGGTGAAGCGGCACGCCAGCCTGCTGCCGGCCGGCATCACCGGCGTCGAGGGAACCTTCGACGCCGGTGACCCGGTGAACCTCCGCGACGAGAACGACACGATCATCGCGCGCGGCCTGGTGAACTACGACGCCACCGAGATCCCCGGCCTGATGGGCCGCTCCACCAGATGGCTGGCCAGCAAGCTGGGCCCGGAGTACGAGCGCGAAGTCGTCCACCGCGACGACCTGGTCATCCTCTGAAAGGCACTCGTTTCATGATCATGGCCAGTAGAGGCCGAATACGGACCAAAACTGGCCATGATCATGGGCGACGGCTTCCCCGGCGCCCCGCGCGCCACCCGGCGCCCCGCGCGCAAGCGGCCAAGCCGCCGCAGGCGCAGCGCAGCTAGTTGTTGCTGTCGTCGTCGCTGCTGCCGCTGCTGCTACCGCCGCCGCGGTTCTGCTGCAGCCGGTCGAACAGGCCGCCGCCGGCCCGCGCCGCGCTCTCCGCGACGCCGCGGAAGATGCCGATCAGCGGGTCCTGGGACCGGGCCCACGAGTCCTGGTACGCCTTGGCGGCGTTCTTGACCTCGTCGCCCACCGAGGCGCTGCTGTCCGACTCCCGGCGCGGGTAGTCGCCGCCGAGAATCCGCTCGTACTCGCCGTGCGTGGCCCAGTAGTCCAGCTCGGCGAACCTGACCACCGCGAACGGGTGGGTGTTCCCCTGCAGCTGCATGATCTTCAGGATGCTGTCCCGCAGGTCGGGCACCGCGTCGTACTCGTGTGCCTGCTCGCGGAACGCGTCCGGGTTCAGCTCGGACAGCTGCGCGCCGCCGGCCAGCTTCATCAGCGCCCGCCGGGCCGCTTCCAGGTCCTGTCCGGCCAGCAGCCCGGCGCGGTCACAGGACAGCTCGGACTTGCGGAACCACTCCTCCAGGCCCCAGATGATGGCGGTCAGGGCGAGGGCGATCGGCAAGAACGCGGCCCGGGTCGCCCACCGGAGCAGGATCAGCAGCATGGTCTGGTACACCGTGTGCCCGGACAGGATATGGCCCAGCTCGTGCCCGACCACCCAGCGCAGCTCTTCCGGGTCGTACAGGTTGACCATGCCGGTGGTGATCACGATGAACGGCTTGTCCCGGCCCAGCGCCATCGCGTTCACCATCGGGTCCTGGGACACGTAGCACTCGGGCACCTCGGGCAGGTCCAGGATGTAGGCGCCGTCCCTGACCAGCTCGTAGATGTGCGGGAACTGCCGCTCGGAGACGCGGACCGAGCTGGCCAGGTAGGTCAGCCGGAAGGCCC
Organism: uncultured Actinomycetes bacterium; assembly: GCA_963834685.1. Lineage (GTDB taxonomy): Bacteria > Actinomycetota > Actinomycetes > Streptosporangiales > Streptosporangiaceae > Palsa-504. The sequence goes on from CAWICW010000001.1 coordinate 31,503, forward strand.
GCTCGTTGAACAGGCCGAACAGCCTGCGCAGCAGCGTGTCGAAACCGCTCAGCTTGCGCAGCGCGACCAGCGCCGAACGGTCTGCGGGATGCTCATAGGCGCGGGATGAGATGCCGGTGAGCCGGACCCGCGCGCGATCTGGCACTGAAGTCATATCTCGAATGATAGCGCCGATCGAAGGCCGGTTGGTCCCGCACCGCCCGGTACGATACATGGGCATGAGGGGCCACTAGCCATGCGGCGGACCGGCGTGATGGGCGGCACGTTCGACCCCGTCCACCATGGTCACCTGGTCGCCGCTAGCGAGGTCGCGCACATCTTCGCGCTGGACGAGGTCATCTTCGTGCCGACCGGCCAGCCCTACCAGAAGGATAACCGCCAGGTCTCGGCCGCCGAGGACCGCTACCTGATGACGGTGATCGCGACCGCGTCGAACCCCCGGTTCAGCGTCAGCCGGGTCGACATCGACCGGCCCGGGCCGACTTACACCATCGACACGCTGCGCGAACTCCACCAAGCCAACGGCCCGGGCGACGAGCTGTTCTTCATCACCGGGGCGGACGCCCTGGCCGAAATCCTGACCTGGCACGACGCGAACGAACTATTCACCCTCGCGCATTTCGTAGGCTGTACCCGGCCGGGGCACCGGCTGTCGGGGGCGGGCCTGCCCGACGGCAAGGTCAGCCTGGTGGAGATCCCCGCGCTGGCCATCTCGTCCACCGAGTGCCGCGCCCGGGTCGAGGCGGGCGAGCCGGTCTGGTACCTGGTGCCGGACGGGGTCGTGCAGTACATCGCCAAGCGCAAGCTGTACGCGAAGGCAAATGACAGCCCGCTGTGAGACGCTAATAAGGAAAATGAACCGATCGAGGGAGGCCGGCAAGCACTCGTGACTGCCACACCGAAGGCCGTCGAGCTTGTGGAGACCGCCGCGCTGGCGGCCGCGGACAAGCTGGCCGACGGCATAATCGCCTACGACGTGAGCGAGCAGCTCGTGATTACCGACGCCTTCGTGCTGTGCTCGGCGTCCAACGACCGGCAGGTCCGGGCCATCGTCGACGAGATCGAGCTCCGCATGCGCCAGGCCGGCGCGCAGCTGATCCGCCGCGAGGGCGAGCGCGAGGGCCGCTGGGTACTGCTCGACTACCTCGACGTCGTGGTCCACGTGCAGCATTCCGAGGAGCGCACCTACTACGCGCTGGAGCGGATCTGGAAGGACTGCCCCCAGATCCCGCTGCCCGAGCTCGTCGGTATCGGCCAGGGGGGACGACCCCCCAAGACCCCCCCGCCCAACCCGGGGAGGACCCGCTGAGCGACCGGGTCCGGCTGGTCTTGTGGCGGCACGGGCAGACGACGTGGAACGCCGAGCGCCGCTTCCAGGGCCAAAGTGACATCCCGCTCGATGAAACCGGCCAGGCTCAGGCCGAGCGGGCCGCGCGCCTGCTCGCCGCGCTGCGTCCGGACCTGATCGTCTCCTCCGACCTGATCCGCGCCGCCAGCACCGCCGCGCCGCTGGCCCGGCTGGCCGGCCTGGAGGTGATCCTGGACAAAGACCTGCGGGAACGATCCGGCGGCAGCTGGGAGGGGCTGACCGATACCGAGATCCGCGAGCGGTACCCGGAGGAGCACGCGTCCTGGACGCCGCCGGACGGCGAGCCGGGCGCCGCGGTCGCCGACCGGGTCGCCGCCGCGCTGCAGCGCACCGCCACGGCCGTCGCCGAGCAGCGCGACGGCGACGGCCGCGACGGCCTGGCCGTGGTGGTCAGTCACGGTGCCGCGCTGCGGTTCGGCATGTCGCGCCTGCTCGGCATGCCCGACGACCTGTCCGGCGTGCTCGGCCCGCTGTCCAACTGCTCCTGGTCGGTGCTCAGCGTCCGCTACGGCCGCTGGAGGTTGCAGGAGCACAACGCCGGCACGCTCCCCGAGCCGGTTCTCAGCGACGACCGCTAAAGACCTTTTTTATACGGAACGGGCCAATGTACTCCGTCTCGGTCACCTGGTACGGCCAGTCGGGCTTTCGCCTCGCCGCGGGGGACAGCCGGATCCTGATCGACCCGTTCCTGTCCGATCGCCCGGACCGGCGCTATCCGCCGCCCGCCTCGGCCGCGGAGTTCGCCGACGTCACGCTCGTGCTGTGCACGCATGAGCACCTAGATCACCTGGACCTGCCCTTCCTGCGCGAGTTCTGCGCGGTCAACTCCCGGGCCCAGATCGTGGTGCCCGCGCCCGTGGTCCAGATCGCGGCCGGCGCCGGCGTCGAACGGGACCGCCTCACGGGAGCCGTACCGGGGGAGGAACTGCACGCCGGGGACGTGACCGTGCACCCGGTGCCCGCCCTGCACGGGATCGGCGGGGACCAGCCTGTGGCCTACGAGTTCGCCCCAGGGGAGGACCCGGTCCGGTTCCTCGGCTATGTGGTGGAGATCGGCGGGATCCGCTTCTACCACGCCGGCGACGGCCTGCTCTACCCCGAGCTGTCCACGGCCCTGGCCGCGCTGGCTCCCGACGTGCTGATGCTGCCCATCAACGGCCGCGACCACATGCGCGAGTCGGCCGGAATCGTCGGCAACATGAACGAGACCGAAGCCGCCTGGCTCTCCGCCCAGGTCGGCGCCTCCTACGTCATCCCCATGCACTACGACGCCATCGAGGGCAATACCGGCGACCTCGGCCACTTCACCCGCATGGCCGACCAGGCCGGCCACGCCGCCGCCATCTTGATCCCGGCCCGCGCCCGCCCCGTCACCCTGACCCTGCCCTAGGCCTACCGGCTGGCCGGTACAGACCGGTACGCCTCGTACTCGGCCCCGAACCTGCGGGTCAGGGCGGGTTCCTCGTAGGCCGGGCGCCTCCGCTAACCAGGTACGCCGAACAGCGCCACCGGGTTGTCCCAGCAGACCGCGCGCAGCCAGTCCTCGCCGAGGCCCAGCCGGGCCAGTCCGGCGAGCTGCCGGGCGTAGGGGTAGGGGATGTTCGGGAAGTCGCTGCCCAGCAGGATCTTGCCCGCCAGCCCCAGCTCGCGGGCCAGCGGCAGGGCCGCGGCCGGAAACGGGGCCAGATGGTCGAAGAAGTCGGTGAAGATCATCGTGGTGTCCAGCCTGACCCGCTCGTAGTCCCCGGCCAGCCGCAGGAACGCCTGGTAATCCGGCGCGCCCATGTGCGCGATGATCGCGGGCAGCCCCGGATGGCGCGCCAGCACCGACGCGAACGGCCCGGGCCCGGTGTGCTCGGTCCCCACCGGCGCGTGCCCGGCGTGCACCACCACCGGCACCCCCGCCTCGGCCAGCAGCCCCCACACCTGCCCGAGGAGTGGGTCGACGGGGGAGAACCCGCCCACCTGCAGGTGCACCTTGAAGATCCGCGCCCCCGCGTCCAGCACGTCGGCCACGTACCCGGCCGCCCCCGGCTCGGGGTAGAACGTCGCCGACGGCAGGCACCCCGGCGTGGCCTTCGCGAACGCCATCGTCCACGCGTTCAGGTCAGCGGCCATGCCCGGCCGGTGCGCGTAGGCCAGCGCGCTGAACATCCGTACGCCCAGCCCCCGCAGGTGCGCCACCCGCTCCTCGTCGCTCCACTTGTACCGGATCGGCCACCGAACCCCGACGAGCGGCCCCGCCGCGTCGAAGTACTCCCATACCCGCCGGAGCATCCGCGGCGGCAGGAAGTGCGTGTGGATGTCCGCCAGCCCCGGCACCCCCAGCGCCCGCCAGAACCCCGGAACGTCCGCGTCCTCCTCCGGCGGCCGTACTTCGCCCGTCACCCGCACCACTGTGCCACGGCGGAAATTCTCTTTTCTACCGGACGAACCGGGGTTCCTCGCACCCGTGGCTTGAATTCGCCGCAGAACGCCCTTGACTCTCCCGTTGCGTGAGGGCGGCATGCTCGTGTCATGTTCAACATCGGCGAGTTCGCCCGGCGGTCAAGGAGATCCCCGCCCTGGGCGTGGTGGTGATCGCCGGGCACGCTCCGGCGTTCGGCGCGGACAACATCGTTCCCGTGGTCAACCAGCTCGACGAGCAGTTCGACCAGCTGAGGATCCGGGATCAGGGTGTACGACGACCTGGTCCGGTGGATCGAGGAGCGCGGCTACCAGGCCGTCCCCGGCCCCGGTCGCGAGGTGTGGGTGCACGAGGTGGACGACATCGCCGACGTGGCTCAGCAGGTGTTCGAGATCCAGCTCCCGTTCATCCGCTCCGACGGGCCGGCCATGGAGTAGCCAGCATGGGTCTTACCGAAGATCCCACCACCGGCACCACCTCCGGCCTGCAGTTCTGATCTGGCATGCCCTCGTCCCGCGTGTCGTTCCCGGAAAATGTCAGTGAGGAGTGTTAAACTCGAACACAAGATCAAATGATCTTTCTACCAAACGGACGTGGATGACACCGCCAGCAAACGTCCACCCGTGCCGAGCACAACATGACCGGCCCGCCCCGCGCCCCGAGGGAGGTGACGGCTCAGGTGAGCACCGTCCCGGCTCCGGCCAGCACCGCCGAGGCAGTAAAGATGTTCCTGACCGGGCTGAGCTACCTGGCCGCTGCCGATCCCACTGCCATGGCCGCTCAGGCCCAGGCCGAATGCCTGCAGGCCCTGGAGCAAGGCGACGCGATCTCCACCGCCGCCCGGGCCGCGATCCTCGCCGCGTTCACGGCCGGGCACGGCTATTCCGCCGACGCGGACTACAGCCCCACCTCCTGGCTGATCCACCGCACGAAGGTGACCAAGGGCGCGGCCCGCGGTCACCTGGGCTGGGCCCGCCGCGCCGCCGTCCACCCGCAGGTCCTGATGGCCCTGGCCGAAGGCACCGTGCTTTCCGAGTCGATGGCCCGCACCATCTGCCAGTGGACCGACAAGCTGCCCGCCGATTGCCGGGATACGGCCGATGAGATCCTGGTCGCCGCGGCCCGGGCCGGGGCCCGCAAGGAGGACCTGGCCGCCCTGGCCGCGGAGATCTACGCCCGCTCCCTCCCCGAGGACGACGAGAACCAGCAGGAGCCGGCCTTCGAGGACCGGCAGGTCCGGGTCGAGACCACCTTCGCCGGGGCGGGCGTCATGACCGGAGACCTCACTCCCGAATGCGCTGCGGTGGTGACCGCGGTGCTGGAGGCGCTGTCGGCCCCGATGGGCGCGGAGGACACCCGGACCCGGGAGCAGCGTTATCACGACGCGCTGCAGGACGCGATGCGCCGCCTGGTCGCTGGCGGTCTCCTTCCGGAGCGGGCCGGGCAGCCGGTGAAGGTGTGGGCCCACGTCTCGCTGGCCGAGCTGCGTGCCCTGGATGACGGATCGGTCCTGCAGGACCAGTGGATCGGCGAGATGGCCATCCGGTGGGCGGCCCGCCGTGCCGCCGCCTCGCAGGCCGGCAGCGACGGCGCCGCCTGGCTGGACGGCAAGGCCGCCCGGGCAGTGGCTTGCGACGCCACGATCATCCCGGTCGTCACCGGCCAGATCGACCCCGCCGCCCTGGATGACCTGGTTGACCTGTGCCTGCAGTTCGCCGGCCACGGACCCCGCTGCGCAGCCGCGCCGGACGCGAACCGATCCGGTCAGCCCGGCCAGACGGTCGATCGGCCAGACGCGATCGGCGACGCCGACTCGCCCGGTCCTCGGCCGCCTGCGCCGCACGGCCGGGAGATGCTGGCCCAGGCCATCATCGGCAAGGCCGTCGACCTGGTCTCCGGCCCCGGCGGGCTGGCCAGCTTCCTGCGCACCCGCCAGCTCGGCGCCCGGCTGGCCGGCCCGTCGCTGCCGCTGGACGTCGGCCGCAGCGCGGAGATCCCCGCCGCGATCCGCCGCGCGGTGATCCTGCGGGACCAGCACTGCCGCTGGGCCGGCGGCTGCGACCAGCCCGCCTCCGCCTGCGAAGTGCACCACGTGACCCACCTGGCCGACGGCGGCACGACCAGCCTGGACGGCTGCGCGCTGTACTGCTACTTCCACCACCACGTGGCCATCCACCAGTGGGGCTGGACCGTCACCCTCAACCCCGACGGCACCACCACCGCCCGCAGCCCCGACGGCACCAAAATACTGAGAAGCCACGGACCGCCCGGATAAGCACCGATCGACGCATGTAACCAACTGGATGGCCTGGCACTTGTCCGAGCCCGTTGACCGGCTCCTATCGTGTCGGCGTCACCCTGCCCAGAACGGCGGCAAACCGCTTGCGCACGACCGCCGCCGTCCGGTCCGGCGGCGCGGCCCAGACGTCGGCGTTGAAGATCTCGACCTCGACGTACCCCCGGTAGCCCGCCGCCGCCACGGCGGCCGAGATCGGCCCGAAGTCGATCACGCCGTCGCCCAGATGCCCCCGGCCGAGCAGCACGTCCGCAGGCAGCGGCACCACCCAGTCGCATACCTGGTAGCTGACGATCCGCCCCGCCGCCCGCGCGAGTTCCGAGGCCAGCCGCGCGTCCCACCACACGTGGTAGGTGTCCACCACCACGCCTACCGCCTCGGCGGGGAACAAGAGCGCCAGGTCCACCGCCTCGCCCAGCGAGGTGATCACGCACCGGTCGGCGCAGAACATCGGGTGCAGCGCCTCGATCCCCAGCCGGACCCCGAGCCGCTCCGCGAAAGGCACGAGGTCGCCGATCGCGTCGGCCACCATGCGCCGGGCCAGCCCGAGATCCCGGCTCCCCGGCACCAGCCCGCCGCACACCAGGACCAGCGCATCCGCCTCCAGCGCGGCCGCCTCCCGCACCGCCGCCAGGTTGTCCGCCCGTGCCGCCGCCCGCCCCCCGGCGTCGGCCGACGTGAAGAACCCGCCCCGGCACAGGCTCGACACATGCAGCCCAGCGCGCCGCACGGCCGCCACCGTCGAAGACAGGCCGGCTTCCGCCACCCGGTCCCGCCACAGGCCGATGGCCGGGATGTCGTGCCGCACGCACAGCGCCACTGCGTCGGCCAGCCCGAGGTACTTGACCGTCGCCTGGTTCAGCGAAAGCCGCTCAAGGCCAAACCCGGTCATGCCCGCTCCGGCCCGGCCAGCGTGGCCAGCAGCCCGGTCATCCGCTCGACGGCCAGGTCAGGATCGGTCAGGGCCCGCGCCGCGGCGGCCAGCTCGAACACCCGGATCAGGTGCCGGGCCGGCCGGTACCGCTGCAGCCCGCCGAGCATCACGAACTGCGGCTGGAACCCGTTCAGCCAGGCCAGGAAGGCCACCCCGACCTTGTAGTGGTACGTGGGCGGCTCGAAGATCGCCCGGCTGAGCGGCACCGTAGGCGCCATCGCCGCGTCGTATCCGGCCAGGTCGCCTCGGTCCAGCGCGGCCAGCGCCGCCGCGGCCGGCGCCGTGATCGCGGCGAACGCCCCGAGCAGCGCGTCGCTGTGCCCGGCCGCGTCGCCGCGGATGAGCTCCAGATACCCGAAGTCGTCCCCGGTGTACAGCCGGACGCCCGCGGGCAGGCGGCGGCGCAGCGCCACCTCCCGGCCGGCGTCGAGCACCGACAGCTTGACGCCGTCCACCTTGTCGCCGTACCTATCGACCAGCTCCAGCACGGTGTCGGCGGCGGTATCGAAATCCGTGCCGCCCCAGTAGCCACGCAGCGCCGGGTCGAAGGCCTCGCCCAGCCAGTGCAGGATCACCGGCCGTTCGGCCTGCTCCAGCAGCGAGCCGTAGACCTCGAGGTAGTCACCAGGCCCGCGGGCGCTGGCCGCCAGCGCCCGGCTGGCCATCAGGATCACGCCCGCCCCGGCCGACTGCACGAACGCGATCTGTTCGGCAAAAGCGTCGATGATCCGCGGGATCGGGTAGCTGTCGCCATCCGCCAGCTGGTCGGTGCCCGCCCCGCAGGCCAGGGCCCCGCGCGCCACCGAAGCCGACCGCGCGATCAGCTCCTGGGCCAGATCCCAGGACAGGCCCATACCCCGCTGCGCGGTGTCCATCGCTTCGGCCACGCCGAACCCGTGCGCCCACAGATGCTCCCGGAACCGCAGCGTGGCCTCCCAGTCGATCCGCTCAGCGTCCAAAGCGGTGACGTGAGCCGCCGCCCAGACGCGCCGGGAGACCGGCGGCGGATACACAGGAGCCCAGCCCGGCGAGGGGATCACCAGCGGCCCGTCCCGCCCCGGCAGCTGGATCGCCGCCGTCACCTCAGATCTCCAGGGCCGGCACGTCGACCCGCCGGCCCTCGGCCGAGGACCGCAGGGCCAGCCCGGCCAGCTGCACGCCCCTGGCCCCCTCGGCCAGGTCCCAGGAAAACGGCTGCCCCGAAGCAGCGCACTTCAAGAACAGCTCCCACTCGGCCTTGAACCCGTTCTCGAAGCTCATGTTGTCCGGCACGTCCGTCCATTGCGCCTGGTAGTCGAGCGGGTCGGGCAGGTCCGGGTTCCACACCGGCATCGGCGTGGACACCCGGTGCTGGATCGCGCAGTGCCGCAGCCCCGCCACCGCGCTGCCGAGCGTCCCGTCCACCTGCAGCTCGAGCAGCTCGCGCCGGTTGACCCGGACCGCCCAGGACGAGTTCACCGAGGCGACCGCGCCGCCGGCGAACTCCAGTACCGCGTACGCGGCGTCGTCCGCGGTGCCGTCATAAGCAACGCCCGACTCATCCCACCGCTGCGGGATATGCGTGACAGCCCGCGCGTACAGCGCCGTGACCGGGCCGAACAGGTCGGTCAGCAGGTACTGCCAGTGCGGGAACATGTCGAGCACGATCCCGCCGCCGTCCTCCGCGCGGTAGTTCCACGACGGGCGCTGCGCCGCGACCTGGTCGCCCTCGAACACCCAGTAGCCGAACTCCAGCCGCACCGACAGCACCCGGCCGAAGAAGCCCGCCTCGACCAGTCGCCGCAGCTTGATCACCCCGGGCAGGAACAGCTTGTCGTGCACCACGCCGTGGGTGATGCCCGCCGCCCGCGCGGCCCGGGCCAGCCGCAGCGCGCCGTCCAGCGACTCGGCCACCGGCTTCTCGGTGTAGACGTGCTTGCCCGCCTCGATCGCCTTCAGCAAGCTGGCCTCCCGCAAGCTGGTCGGCTGCGCGTCGAAGTAGACCTCGACCGAGGGGTCGGCGAGCACCTCATCCAGGCGAGTGGTCCACCGGTCCAGCCCGTGCCGCTCGGCGATCGTCCGCAGCCGCTCCTCGCTCCGCCCGACCAGGACCGGTTCGGGATACACCAGCGTCCCGTCGGAAAGCCGGACGCCGCCCTGCTCACGGATGCTGAGCAGGGACCGCACCAGGTGCTGTCGGTAGCCCATCCGCCCGGTGACCCCGTTCAGGGCGACGTGGACGACCTTGCGCGCCATGGATCTCGCCTTCTAGCCTGAACGTCTGGGAAAGCACTTTCCCAGATTAGGCTGACCGCAAATGAAGGGTCAAGCAGCGGACCGGGAGGGGAGGGCAGGAACCAGTGCCGGGATCGAGGTCGACCCTGCAGGACGTCGCCGACCGCGCGGGCGTCTCGCTGACCACCGCGTCCCGGGTCCTCAACGACGGGCCTCGCCAGCCCGCGCCGCACCTCGCCGACCGGGTCCACGAGGCCGCCGCCGAGCTCGGATACACGGCGAACCTGCAGGCCAGAGCGGTCGCGACCGGGCAGAGCACGATGGTCGGCGTGGTCGTCCACGACATCGCCGACCCGTACTTCTCCTCGATCGCGGCCGGGCTCATCGAGGTCACCGACGCGCAGGGACTGCTGCTGTGCATGTCCAGCACCCCGGCCGCCGATGCCGCCGAGCAGGCCTACGTGGCCCTGATGCGCGCCCAGCGGGCCCGCGCGGTGGTCCTGATCGGCAGCCGTACCGACGACGTGCCCGCCCGGGACGCGCTGCGGGCGGAGATCGCGGCCTTCACCCGCTCCGGTGGGCGCGCGGTGTGCGTCGGCCAGGACCTGCTGGGCGTGGACACCGTCCGGCCGGAGAACGCCGCCGGCGCGCAGGCCCTGGCCCAGGCCATGGTCGCGCTCGGGCACCGCCGGTTCGCCGTGCTGGCCGGGCCGTCCGGCCTGCTGACCGCGCGCGAGCGGCTCGACGGCTTCCGCGCCGGGCTGGCCGCCTGGTCCGTACCGCTGGACCAGGCCCGGGTCATCTACGGTCCGTTCAGCCGGGACGGCGGCTATGAGGCGATGAGCGCCATCCTGGCCGCGGGGGAGCCGCGGCCCGATTGCGTGTTCGCGGTCACCGACGTCATGGCCCTGGGCGCGCTGGCCCGGCTACGCGCGGGCGGCCTGCAGGTCCCCGCCGACATCGCGCTGGCCGGGTTCGACGACATCGCCACCCTGCGCGACGTCCAACCGCCGCTGACCACGGTCCGGCTGCCGCTCAAGCGGATGGGCGAGATGGCCGCCAGCCTCGTCCTGTCGCGGGCCGGCGGCGCCGCCCAGGACCCGCCGCGCGTCGTCCCCGTCCCGGGCGAGGTGATGCTGCGCGACAGCACCATCCCGCGCCCGCCCTGACCCTTGCGGCCCCGCCCGCCGATCAGGTACCTTTTCGCTCAATTGGAAAGCGCTTGCCAACCATGCGGAGAATCGGGCGCGGCTCTCGGGCTCAGGGGCGCTCACCATGTGGGAGACCAGCGGCGATGGTTGACCATCAGCCCGGTCCCGCGCATGATCCGTAATAAATCAGCATCACCGAACGGCCTAATCAGCCCCTCGAGGGAGTGAGCATATTGAGCGAAAAGGCACACATCCCGTTCAGCGAGACGAAGGCGCCAGAATCCGCCGAGCGCCTGCACCGCGGGGCCCTCGGCCTGGTCGACATCTCCGCGTCGACGATGGCCAACATCGGCCCGGCCTACAGCTTCTATTTCGCCTTCGCGGGGATCGTAATCGCGGCCGGCCTCGCCTCGCCGCTGGTCGTGCTCGTCGCCGCCGTCGCCATCGCACTGCTCGGCAACACGCTGTCGCAGTTCTCCCGGGCGCACCCGTCGACCGGCGGATTCATCACCTTCGTGGGCAAGACGTTCGGCGGCACCAGCGCGGTGACCACCGCGCTGGTGGCCGGGGCCGGGTACATCATCGCCATCTCGTCGGTCCTGGTCATCTCCGGCGGGTTCCTGTCGATCATGATCAAGTACTACACGGGCACGAACATCCCCTGGATCATCTTCTCCGCCATCTTCACCGCCGGCGCCATGTTCATGATGTTCCGCGGCGTGGCCGTGTCCACCAAGCTGGCCGGCTTCTTCTTCGCCTTCGAGTTGGTGGTGCTGCTGGTCGTGTCCATCGCCGTGCTGATCAAGAACGGCGGCCACCTCAGCTCCGTGCCGTTCCAGCCCAGCCACATCACCAACCACTTCAGCGGCCTGGCCCTCGCCTTCCCGCTGGCCATCTACCTGTTCATCGGCTGGGAGAACTCGGCGGCGCTGGCCGAGGAGACCACCAACCCGCGGCGCAACGTGCCCCGGGCCGTGTTCCTGTCGATCGCCCTCATGGCCGTCCTGTACCTGCTGGTGGCCTACGCCACGGTCACCGGCTTCCACTACAACGCGACGGCGCTCGACGGCCCCCCTCATCCCGTTCATCGCCGTCGCCCACAGCGTGGCGGCCTGGCTGGCCTTCATCGCGTACCTGGCCGGGCTGACCTCCACCCTGGGCGTGCTCATCGCCGCGGTGAACTCCCAGTGCCGGCTGATCTTCAACGCCGGCCGCGAGGGCCTGCTGCCGCGCTGGCTCGGCTACGTGCACCCAGTCCGCCGGACGCCGGTCAACGCCATCATCGCCTTCGTCGGCATCGCCGGGGCCATCACCCTGGTCTGGGCGATCGGCCACTGGATCGGCGGGTCCGGCAACAGCCTGAGCGCGCTGAACTTCTTCTTCGAATCCAGCACGATGGGCACGATCCTGATCCTGTTCGTGTACCTCGCGGCCAACGTGGCCCTGCCGTTCTACTACCGCAAGTTCCGGCCGGCCGAGTTCAACATCATCAAGCACGTCGTGCTGCCGGTCCTCGCCATAGTCGTGGTCGCCGTCCCGATCTACTACCTGTTCAAGCCGCCGCAGCCCCAGCCGTACAACTGGTTCCCGTGGGTCGCCGTGGGCCTCATCGTGGTGTTCATCCTCTACTCGATCGTGCTGGTCAGGCGCGACCCGGGCCTGGGCGACCGGGTCGGCTCGATCATCGCCGACGAATAACCCTCCGGCCCGGTGGCGGATCCGATCCGCCACCGGGCTTCGTTCTGCCTGACGGGGAGATCCGCCATGACCGACACCGCCGTCCGCCCCGGCCAGACGGCCAGCGCGCATCCGCTCGACCCGGCCACCGCGGCCGAGTATCTGGCCGGCCGGGAGATCATGGCCGCCGCCGGGCTGCTGGCCGACCCCGTCCGGTTCGCCTACTACGGCCTGGAAGAACCGCCCAAGGACGACGTGCTCACCGGCACAGCGGCCGACCGCCGGCTGCGCGCGTTCCTGGTCGACACCGCCACCGGCGAGTCGACCGACGTGGTGGTCTCGCTGACCGACGCCAAGGTCATCAGCGCGCGCACGCTGGACCCGCCCGCCGACGGCCAGATGCCGATCCTGGACGGCGACTTCGCGCTCGTGGACGAGATCGTCAAGGCCGACCCGGGCTGGCGCGCGGCCATGGCCCGGCGCGGCCTGCACGACCTCAGCCAGATCCGGACCTGCCCCATCACCGCCGGCGCCTTCGGACCGCCCGAGGACGACCGGCGGCGGATGGTACGCGTGCTCGCCTTCGTCCAGGCCCGCGAGCACGACCTGGCCTGGGCCCACCCGGTGGACGGCGTCGCGGCCTACGTCGACCTGATCGACAAGGAGGTCTTCAAGCTCACCGACGAGTTCGAGCTGCCGGTTCCCGCCGAGTCCGGCGACTACGACGACGAGGCGGTACGCGGCCCGCAGCGCACCACGCTGCGCCCGATCGAGATCACCCAGCCCGAGGGACCTTCTTTTATTCTGAACGGGACGTGGCTCCAGTGGCAGGACTGGTCCATGCGGATCGGGTTCGACGCCCGCGAGGGCCTGACCCTGCACCAGGTCAGCCTGCGCGAGCGCCCGGTGATGTACCGCGCGTCGATCCCCGAGATGGTCGTGCCGTACGGCGACCCACGGTTCCGCTACTGGCAGGCGTACTTCGACTCGGGGGAGTACCTGGTCGGCAAGTGGGCCAACTCGCTCGAGCTGGGCTGTGACTGCCTGGGTGAGATCGCCTACCTGGACGCGACCGTGACCGACGAGGGCGGGCAGCCCAGGACGATACCGAACGCGATCTGCGTGCATGAAGAGGACTTCGGCATCCTGTGGAAGCACACCGACATCTTCAACGGCTCGGCCCAGTCGCGCCGCCAGCGTCGGCTCGTGGTCTCCTACTTCACCACGGTCGGCAACTACGACTACGGCTTCTACTGGTACTTCTACCTGGACGGCACCATCGAGTGCGAGATCAAGGCGACCGGAGTGCTGTTCACCTCGGCCCACCCCGGCGGCGAGCATGCGTACTCCACCGAGGTCGCGCCGGGGCTGGCCGCTCCCTTCCACCAGCACCTGTTCAGCGCCCGGCTGGACATGACGGTGGACGGGCTGGCCAACGCCGTGGAAGAGGTGGACGTCACCGGCCTGCCGATTGGGCCGGACAATCCGTACGGCAACGCCATCGTGCAGCAGGTGACCCGGCTGACCCGCGAGTCGCAGGCCGGCCGGCGGGCCGACGGCGCCCGCGGCCGGACCTGGCGGATCATCAGTACCGAACGGTCCAACCGCTTCGGCCGTCCGACCAGCTACACGCTCTACCCGGAGTCCGCGCCGGTGCTGCTGGCCGACCCCGCCGCCCCGCTGACCGCCCGGGCCCGCTTCGCCACCAACCACCTCTGGGTCACCCGGTACGACCCGGACCAGCGCTGGCCGGCCGGCGACTTCGTGAACCAGAACCCCGGCGAAGCGGGCCTCCCCGCCTTCATCGCGGGCGACCGTGACATCGACGGCGAAGACATCGTGGTCTGGCACACGTTCGGCCCCACCCACGTCCCGCGCCCGGAGGACTGGCCGGTCATGCCGGTCGCGCGCTGCGGATTCACGCTGAAGCCGACCGGCTTCTTCGACCGCAACCCGACGCTGGACGTGCCCCCGCCTACCTGTGCAACTGCCCGAGTAGCCAGAAGCTAACTGCCGCCTAGATTTCCTCTGGCACTGGACGAACGCCTACGAGTCGGGCGGCGAGATCATCGTCGAGGGCTTCTTCCAGTGCTGCCCGGAGCAGTCCAGCTCCGGGCCCAACGGGCCGAAGGACCGGATGTTCCGCTTCCTGGCCCAGGACGTCATGCGGACCCGGCTGCACCGCTGGCGGATGAACCTGGACACCGGGGCACCCGAGGAGGACCTGTCGGACCTGTACACGGAGTTCGGCGCGATCCACAGCGGGTTCGGCGGTCGGCCGCATCGGTATAATTGCGCCGCCACTAACGAACCAGGCTGGTTCACCTTCAACGGGCTGGTCAGCACGACACGCTGACCGGCCGCGCGGAGCGGTACCAGTTCGAGCCGGGCGTGTTCTGCAGCGAGGTCGGCGTGGCCCCGCGGGTAGGCGGGACCGAGGAGGATGACGCGTATCTCGTGACGCTCACGGTCGACATGAACCGCGACCTGTCCCAGGTTGTCGTCTTCCGGGCCGACGACGTGGGCCGGGGCCCGATCGCGCACGCCCAGCTCCCCGAGCGGATCGCCAGTGGCACGGATAGCTGCTGGGCGCCGGGCGAGTCCATCTCGGGCTGGTGACGTGCCCGGCCCGAGCCGAGCCCGAGTCGGAAGATGACCGCTGCACCTGAGAACGCCGAAGCATCGCCGCAGCAGGCGCGGCCGCCCGCCGTCGCCGAGAACTCCAACGCCATCGCCCTGGGCCTGCTGGGCGATGAGTGGAACCTGACCATCGTCAAGCTGGCCATCATGTCCGGCGTGCGCCGGTACAAGGACTTCCGCGACATGCTGGGCATCGCCAACTCGGTGCTGACCGTGCGGCTGCGCCGGCTGACCGAGGCGGGCGTGTTCACCATGCGGCAGTACTCCGAGGCGCCGCGGCGCTACGAGTACGTGCTCACCGAGTGCGGCCGCGACCTGTGGCAGGTGCTGCTGACCATCTGGTCCTGGGAGGCCACCTGGGTCAGCGAGCACATCGAGCCGCTGCCGGCCATGTATCACAAGGCCTGCGGGGAGGAGTTCTCCCCGGTCATGTACTGCCGGGCCTGCGGGCAGCCGGCCGGCATTCACGACGTGCGAGGCACGTTCGGGCCGAGCGGCGGCTTCGCCCGGTCGGTGCCGCAGGCCACCACCCGGCGCCGGTCGACGGGCGGCTCGCCCGGTCCGGGGCTGGTGTCGCAGACCATCGAGCTGATCGGCAACCGCTGGTCGGCTTCGGCCCTGGCCGCCGCGTTCCTCGGCGCCCGGCGGTTCACCGACATGCTGACCATGATGGGTGCGCCGCCGGCCATCGTGTCGGACCGGCTCCGCACCTTCTGCCGGATGGGGGTCCTGGAGACCCGGCTGACCAGCGCCAACTCCGGCCGGGTCGAGTACCGGCTGACCGACAAGGGCCGCGCCTTCTTCCCGCACGTCATGGTCATGCTGAACTGGGGCGACAAGTGGTTCCGCGCGCCCGAGGGGCCGGCCACGCTGCTAAGCCATGCCAGCTGCGGCGGGGAGTTCCGGCCCGTCCTGCACTGCTCGGTCTGCGGCCTGGAGCTACGCGGGTCGCAGATCCAGGTCGGCGGCGAGCCGCCCAAGGCCGCCCCTGGAACCGCCGCACCCCTGGCCTAGTAGCTCCTGTAGGCGCTGCCACGGTCAGCACCCCGAGCCAGTGCGAGCAGGCCTGCAGCCACAGCCCACTGCCGACGCGCGCCGCAGCAAACCCCCGCCGGTCACGATGTACTCCCCGTTCAGCCGACACTCCTCGCTGGCCAGCACCGGCGCCACCGCCTCGGCCGTCATCTGCCGCCGCACGTCAGAAGCCATGCCATCGGAAGTCATCTGGGTCAGCGCGCAGGGAGCAGCATGTTGGTCAGCACGCCTTGCCCGCCCCCTCAGCCGCCAGCGACCGGCCGAACGCCAGCAGGCGCCTCTTGCTGGTCGCGTACGCCGACAGCCCGATGTCGCCGTGCAGCCCGCCGGTCGAGGCGACCAGGATGATCCGGCCGTACCCGGCCGGGCGCATCACCCCCAGCGCGGCCCGCGCCAGGCGGATGCTCCCAAGCAGGTTGATCGCCAAGACCTCCTCGCCGGTCGCAGAACAGCGGCCCCGCGGTCGGAGAACATCGGCACCCGGGACACGCTCTCCACGCCCGGCCGCCACCAGATCGAGATCGAAAGCCCTGATCCGCGCCGCCGCCGTGGCCACCGCGTCGATCCCCGACGCGCAGAACCGGTTGATGCTGACCCCGGGCATGTTGCGCCAGCCCGCCATCATGGTCGCGGTGCGCGCAATATTGGCGCCCTGCTCGGCGTTCTGCGAGGCGCAGCCGATGATCACGTCCTCGACCCGCCCCGGATCCAGGCCGGTCCGCCGGACCAGGTCACGCTGCAAGCTGACCAGCAGGTCGACCGGGGAGCTCCCGGCGAAGCCGCCGTGCGGCGACGCCTTGGTCCGCGCGGTACGCAGCAGCGTCTGGAGAACGAAAGCATCGTGTACCCGACGATGGCCAGGTCACCGCCCGTACGGTAGTAATTTTTATGTCCGAACGGGCCGTGGTGACCAGCTCCTCGAACCAGCGTGCCCCGTGGCCGGTCCGCGCCGAGGTGAGCAGTAGCGTCCACCGCCGACCGCCGCGGCGCCCGTCGGTGTGGAACAGGGCCCGCGCCCGACGGCTTTCCTCTAGTTACACGACCGGCTCGAGGACATGATCGTCTCCGGCGGCGAGAACGTATACCCCGCCGAGGTGGAGAGCGTGATGACCGGCCGTCTGGCGCATTACAAGTGCCCCGTCAGGGGCACGTTCGCTCCCGCCCTGGCCCGCACCGCCTCTGGCAAGCTCCAGAAGCAGGCCGTCAGGTCCAGCCTGGGTTCCCTCCCGGTCCCCTGGCTCACCAGCCGTCCCGTGACGAGTGCGCCGCACGCTCCGCGACCCTGTATGCTATCTCCGTTCTAGCCGCCAGCCAGCAACCCGCTGCTGGCCCGCCCAGGGGCTTTAGCTCAGTTGGTAGAGCGCTTGCATGGCATGCAAGAGGTCAGGGGTTCGAATCCCCTAAGCTCCACGTATTTGCAGCTCAGAGACATATTTCGATACTAAAGATGATCTTTGACCTCTTGCGTGCGAGCAAGAAGGTCAGGGTTTGAATTTCCTAAGCTTCACGTTTCCGCAGGTCAGCGGCCTATTACGATCCTGGGAAAATGGCCTCTGACCTCTTGCAACGCAGGCAAGCGCATGCCCCCCGTCACCCGACGCCCAGGTTTCTGGCACGGAAGTCCTCGCAGCTCAGACGGGTGCCGCAGGTCGCGGCCGCAAGAAGTCACGCCGAAACGCCCTTCTCGGGGAGCAAAACGGGGAGCAAGCCGGAAGCAACCAAGCGATCTGCCCGTCCTCCGCGACCGCCCGGCGTGAGCCCGAGTTGCCCGGCGTACTGCGACCCCCGGCGACCCGATGTCACCATCGCGGCCTTTACCTGAGTCGCAACGCAATGACAGATCGATGCTGCCGATTATTTGTAACTATGTGCGATCCGGGTCCGGCGTCGCGTCGATGACAGATCATCCAGTTCTGGACGTTCCGATGGCTTAGGCGCTGGTTCCTCCTCCCGGCGCGGGCGGGTGTTCCGCCCTGGTGAAACGGCCAGGACCGCGGCGAGAGTTCGGCACTTCACGCGCTTTCTTGCCGGGGCTGGTGCACGACCAGGCTTACCGGCTGGGTCTGTCGCAGGCGGTCGTAGCCGATCAGCTTGATGAAGCAGTCCGGATGGGCGGCCGCGCAGGCCTGGATCTCGGTCAGCACGTCCTCGACGGCCCGGGCTTGGAACAGGGGAAGCTTCCACATGGCCCAGTAATGATCGCGCGGATCGGGCTGGCGCACGTACTCGATTGCCGGGACGAAGCCCTCGTCCAGCAGGTGGTGGATCTGCCTGGCCAGCTGGCGTTCGTCGAGCTGGGCGAGGTAGGAGCTCATCGGGGCGTCCTCCGTTCCGGTGACGACCCGGCGTCGGCCAGGTCGAGGCGGTCGACTTCGTCGAACTCGAACTTGGTCTCCTTCCACAGCGCCAGCGCGTCCCGGAGCTCCGGTGACTGCCGGGCCGCCGCGGCCAGGATCTGCGGGCCCTCCGCGGACAGGTCCCGGCCTTCGCCGCGGGCTCGGACCACCGCCTCCAGGGCGACCCGGGCCGCGGTGGCGCCCGCCCTGTTGCCGTCCGGATGTCCCTGGGTTCCGCCGCCGAACTGGAGCACGCAGTCGATGCCGAAGATATCGACCAGTTCCGGCATGTGCCCGACGTGAATGCCGCCGGATGCCACCGGGAAGACCGCGGGCATTGACGCCCAGGCCTGGTCGAAGTAGATGCCCCGGCTCTTGTCCGCCGGGATGAAGTCGTCCCGTAGCAGGTCGTTGATCGCCATCGTGGCGGTGCGGTCTCCCTCGAGCTTGCCGACCACGGTCCCGTTGTGCAGCTGATCACCGCCGGCCATCCGCAGCCACTTGGCTATCACTCGCCAGTGGACACCGTGGTTGGGCTGCCGGTCGACCACCGCGTGCATGGCCCGGTGGCAGTGCAGCAGCACGCCGTTGTCCCGGCACCATAGGGACAGCGAGGTGTGCGCGGTGAAGCCCATGGTGAAGAAATCGGACATGATGATCGGCGCGCCCAGTTCCCTGGCGAACTCGGCCCGCCGGTAGACGTCCTCCATGGTCCCGGCCGTCACGTTCAGGTAGTGTCCCTTGCGCTCGCCGGTCTCGCTCTCGGCCTTCCGCACGGCTTCCATGGTGAACTCGAAGCGGTCGCGCCAGCGCATGACGGGCTGGGAGTTGACGTTCTCGTCGTCCTTGGTGAAGTCCAGGCCGCCGCGCAGCAGCTCATAGACCGAGCGGCCGTAGTTGCGGGCCGACAGCCCGATCTTCGGCTTGATCGTGCCGCCCAGCAGCGGCCGGCCGTACTTGTCGAGCTTGTCGCGCTCCACCGCGATGCCGTGCGGCGGGCCGGGAAATGTCTTCAGGTACGCGACCGGGAGGCGCAGATCCTCCAGCCGCAGTGCGCGCAGCGCCTTGAAGCCGAAGACGTTGCCGACGATCGATGAGAGCAGGTTGACGATCGAGCCCTCTTCGAACAGGTCGAGGGGGTAGGCGATGTACGCGATCAGCTGATCCGGCTGTCCGGGCACCGGCTCGATCTGATAGCAGCGGGCCTGGTATCGGTCCAGGTCGGTGAGCAGGTCGGACCACACGGTGGTCCAGGTGCCCGTCGATGATTCAGCCGCGACGGCCGCCGCCGCCTCCTCCGGCGGCACCCCCGGCTGGGGAGTCACCCGGAACGCGGCCAGGATGTCGGTGTGGGACGGCGTGTAGCCGGGATCGTAGTAGGCGTCACGATAATCATGCACCCCCGGCTGGTAGGCGTCCCGCAGGCCGGCGGCCCCAGGGTCCGACATGTTCGTGGTCATGGGCGGCCTCTCCTTGCAGCTCCTGGGCGTGGACCCTCTTCGTGAACGCTGAGCGGCACCGTCAGCAGCAGGGACTTCCTGGCGCTGAGGATCCGGTGGACCAGCAAGAGCTGGACCAGCGCCAGCGGGTCGCTGTGATGCTTGCGCATCACGC
Source organism: uncultured Actinomycetes bacterium (assembly GCA_963834685.1). Taxonomy (GTDB): domain Bacteria; phylum Actinomycetota; class Actinomycetes; order Streptosporangiales; family Streptosporangiaceae; genus Palsa-504. The sequence goes on from CAWICW010000001.1 coordinate 51,176, forward strand.
CATCGGTAAACTCCCCACCAGGCTGCGGCCCCGGTAACCAGCGGAAGCAGTGCCGGAAGCCTCTCTTGCACAGGGACGTTTGTCCCTTGTCCGGGCAGCCACGTCCGCAGACGTTTCGAAATGACCAGGCCCATGGGGAACCGCGACCAGCGACGCCGGTGACCGACCTGAGGCGGCTCGCGACCGCGGTCACTGGCGCGCAACTGTCAGCGCGCCGGCGAGGCGTCGCCGGAAGGTTTCGGTCTCCGCGCGGTCCGGGGCTGAGCCCTGACCCGCCAGGGACCGTTGCCGACCTGGTCAGGACCTTCGTCCCGTGCCGCACGCGATCAGCTGGACCCACAATGGCGACGTCCCCGGAGTGCTGCCATTTCCGGCGAAAGGCAGGCCAGCCGTGCGCGAGGCGCGCAAGACACTGACCCGGTACACCATCGAGTCCGAACACCGCCATCCCGGCTCGACCGGTGAGTTCTCGGGACTGCTCAATGCGGTAGCGACGGCCGTGAAGATCATCAGTAACCAGGTCAGCCGCGGCGCGCTCGCCAGCGCTGCGGGAAGCGCCGGCGTCGAGAACGTTGCGGGCGAGGCGCAGAAGAAGCTCGACCTCATCAGCAACGAGGTGATGATCGGCGAGACGGAATGGACCGGGCATCTGGCCGCAATGGCGTCAGCAGAGATGGAAGGCATCTACCCCGTCCCGGCAACCGGGCGGCGCGGGAAATACCTGCTGGTCTTCGACCCGCTGGACGGCTCGGGCGACATCGACGCCAACATGTCGGCGGGCACGATCTTCTCCATCTTGCGCAGCCCCGACCCGGGAGCCGAGCCGCAGGCCGGGCACTTCCTGCAGCCGGGTACGGCTCAGGTGTGCGCGGGCTTCGCCTTGTACGGGCCGTCCACGATGCTGATCCTCACCACCGGCGAGGGCGTTGACGGGTTCACCCTCGATCGCGACATCGGGGCGTTCGTCCTCACTCACCCGCAGCTGCGCATCCCCCGGGACTGCGCGGAGTTCGCCATCAACGCATCCAACGAGCGGTTCTGGGAACCGCCGGTGCGCCGCTACATCCAGGAGTGCCTGGCGGGCCGGACCGGACCGCGAGGCCGGGACTTCACCATGCGCTGGATGGCCTCGCTGGTGGCGGAGACCTACCGCATCCTCACCCGCGGCGGCGTCTTCCTGTACCCCAAGGACAGCCAGGAGCCGACCCAGCCGGGGCGGCTCCGGCTGATCTACGAGTGCAATCCCATCTCGTTCATCATCGAGCAGGCCGGCGGCGGTGCGAGCACGGGACGCGGGCGCGTCATGGAAGCCCAGCCAGCGAGCCTGCACCAGCGCGCGCCGCTGATACTCGGATCCAGCAACGAGGTCGAGCGGATCGAGCGCTACCACCGCGACCACGCCAGCGCAGCCGAGTCGGCCTTCGACGACTCGCTGTTCAACATCCGGTCCTTGTTCCGGGCCCGGTAACCGGAGGAGGACTGGTGTCGGCTAAGCATCCGATCGTCGTCATCACCGGCTCGTCCGGCGCGGGCACGTCCTCGGTGACCAGGACCTTCCAGCACATCTTCGGGCGCGAGCAGATCAACGCGGCGATCGTGGAGGGCGACTCGTTCCACCGGTACGACCGAGAGCAGATGAAGACCGCAACGGCGGCCGCCAACAAGGAAGGCAACCACCACTTCTGCCATTTCTCGCCCGAGGCGAACCTGCTCGAGGAGCTGGAGACCCTGTTTCGCGAATACGGCGAGCACGGCCGCGGCCAGGTCCGCAAGTACCTGCACGACCCGCAGGAGGCCAAGCCCTACGGGCAGCAGCCCGGGACGTTCACACCGTGGGAGGACGTCGACCCCGACAGCGACCTGCTCTTCTACGAGGGATTGCACGGTGCCGCGGTCACCGGCAAGGCAGACGTCGCCCAGCACGCGGACCTGCTGGTCGGGGTTGTCCCGATCATCAACCTGGAGTGGATCCAGAAGCTGCACCGGGACAAGACAGCCCGCGGCTACACCAGCGAAGACGTGGTCGGCACGGTCCTGCGGCGCATGCCAGATTACGTGAATTACATCTGCCCGCAGTTCTCCCGCACGCACGTGAACTTCCAGCGGGTGCCGACCGTGGACACGTCCAACCCGTTCATCGCGCGCGACATCCCCAGCGCCGACGAGAGCTTCGTCGTCATCCGGTTCGCCAGGCCGAAGGACATCGACTTTCCCTACCTGCTGTCGATGCTGCACGACTCGTTCATGTCACGGCCGAACATCATCGTCGTGCCGGGCGGGAAGATGGAACTGGCCATGCAGTTGATCTTCACTCCGCTCATCCTGCGGCTGATGGCAGTACGACGCCAGGCCTGAGCGTCCGCCCCGCGACCAGAGCCAGCACCCGCCCACGCGGTCATCCGCGCCGACGACAACCACGGTACTCAGGAAGTAGGACGGCTCAAGCGCCTAGTGTTCCGCTGCCAGCCTTCAAGCCACGGCACGGCGGACCGCGAACCGATCTTCCAGCGGCGGCGGCCAGGAGAGTACGCCAACCAGATGCAACGACCAAACAGAACTCCACATTGGCCCGGGAGGACGCTTGCACGCTCATCGGCATTATTTGGGTGATCGAAGGTCATCGCGCCCTTTGGGCTCACATAACGACCTGATCTGCGCGCCAACGCTGGACCTGCGCCGAGCAGGCGCTGGCGTACAGATCGGCGGTTATCTGAAGTCCTCCCTGTCTACGCCGCATCTGACCAGGACGTCTGCGGCGTAGACATGTCGCTGAACAACGTTCGGGCAGTAGCCGTTTAGTTCTAAAAACAGCAGCGACAAAGGGGAGCGTACCAGGTCTGCGGCGGAGACACTGTCCAGGTAATGCATCCACGACGTAGGGAAAAGCACACAAACACCCGCGGCGGTTACAGCGAAGACGCCCAAATGCGGGCTGGAGATAACGGCGGCTCGGGTTGTCCAGTGTACGGAACAACGCTCGTGATCCAGGTGAGGCGGATCCGCCGGGATCGATTCGCCGGCCGTCGGCCAGGCCGCGTTCGTGCAGTGCCCACGAGGCTTGCGCGCCGCGCGATCGAGACAACGGGCGGCCGCGAGATCAGACTGAAGACTCGCGCTCGGCGATGTCCTGCCCGGCTGGCGATGGCCCCGGGGGCAGGCGGTCGGCCATGGGCTGGCAGGCGACGTCTCCTCTGGCCGTGCTGGCCGCCGTGCCGCCGCTTCCGAGGCCGTCGGCAGGATTGCCGGACTTACCTGGCCCACCGGGATAAACCCGGGCTGCGCGGCACTTGCCACGGCGTGAGTGACGGCCTGCGGAGAACGCAGAGAGCCCTTGCCCTGGGGGGGTGAGGACAAGGGCTGCCTGCGTTCAGTTATCAGGCTACGCGCCGGCGTCTTACATCGCAATTATGTCGCAAATTTGCCGATCGCCGGATCTGCGTCCGTCTTTTGCAGCCCGCATCTGCCCTGCGCGTCGCCTGTTCCTTCGGGCTGCCAGAAGACGGCTGGTTCCCGCCTGCCCGGGAGAGTTGGCCATGCTGCACCACGTCGTGCCGGGCAGCAGACCCGGCACAGTGGCGGCCTGCCGACGAGGGAAGTCCCGATATCCGCCACCACGGCGGCGTAGACGGACTTCAAATTACTACGGCGGATACTTGCGCGCTGGGCACAGACCGGCGCCGATCACTCAGTGTGATCCGTCCTGCGGACTGGTGCCGATAGATCGCCGATTTTGTATGTACGAAGATCCGTCGGCCACGGCACGAGCGGATCCACAGATCACCGGGTTCGGCACGCCCTGTGAGAGGGTTCGCGCCGGGTTGGCCGTTCATCAGGGGACGGAAAGGGAGCGGTCTGCGGAACCGTCGGCTGAGGCGCCCGTCCGGCGCGGAGACTGAAACTGAGATCAGGAGCTCAGCCTGGCCAGCTCGGCTGGATGCCTACCAATGCCTGGCTTGTGCGGGTGGTTCACCGCTGTTCGGGCCCATCGGTGCGAGGTCGTGCTCCCATGCCACCTGCAGGGTGACCCGGTCGCGGATCTGCAGCCGCCCGTCGGTGGTGGCGGTCAGCAGTTCGCCGCTGCCTGCCCAGTCGGCCCACTGAACCTGGTCGAGGTGTGCCAGCACCGATCCGGCCGGCCTGTCGCGCAGCTCGTACCGCGGTGGGTCGTGGTGCTGCGGCGCCTCCCGGTGCGCGGCATAGCCGCCCCTGACCACGAGCCACGGCCGGGTGCGGCCACGCCAGGGCGCGCCCCCGCGGGCCGGCTCCGGTTGCGGCCGCGCCATCGCTAGCTCGTCTGCCCGTCTCTGGTCCCACAGGTCGGTCGCCGCCCGGGCCGGGGCGTCCGGCGTCTCCCGCCAGCCGCGGCGCCGCTCCACCGGATACGCGGCGGCCTTGGTCATGGCCAGCCCGTACCGGTCGCGCAGCCCGCTGGTGTCCCCGGCGTCGGGTGGCCCAAGGTCGCATCGGCCGGCATCGGCGACGGAGTGCGCGCCGCGGGTCCAGGTACCGGAGGTGCGCCAGGCCGCCAGGGCGGTCAGCCAGGGCAGCCGGGAGAGGGCGATGTCGGTGGCGCCGAGCTCCCAGGTGCTGTTGCCCTTAAGCGCGAAGTAGCACAGGTGCCGGCCGTCCGCCGACAGGTCGCAACGCTGCGGGTACAAGGTGCCGTGCAACCACGAACCCGGCTCATACCGCCGTGCCGCGACGTCCCACCGCCCGACGTGGCACCAGCCGGACGGGCCCCGTCGCAGGACCGCCACGACGTCCGCAGCGGTCGCGCCGATGCCGAATACCCGCACAAAGCACAAGTGTCCCCGCGCGGCCAGCAGCGGTGCAAGAGGCGTTCGAGCAGGGGGACGGAACTTGAAGCCCGCCGGCACCGAGGGCCGTGTATCAGCTGACTCCGCCGAGTTGAGGCACGCGCCGCCCGGATGGGCACAGCAGCACGAGCCGGACTCCGGGACACCAGCCGGGGTGCTGCGCCGCGGCCACCAAGTCAGCGTCCCGGTCAGCCCCGACCGCGCCCAGCTGCGCCGCCAGCGGCTCGCGCCAGGTCTCCGGTGCGCTCTCGTGCTCGGCGAGCACCAGCTCCCCGGCCTGCCGTCCGGCGAAGCGCTTCCGCACCAAGGCCTTCAGGCTCGCGTAGGCGTCCCTCACCGCCGATGACGCCGTGTCCGTAACCCCTGACGCAGCACCCGCAGCAAGCGCGGTCACAATCAACGTGATCGGATCCATCCCCAGCGCTCCCGCCGCGTACCACGACAGTACGACACCATGCAGCTCGACGACAGGAGCAGTCTCATCACCATCGGCGCTCCAGAGAGCCAACAGGCCAAGCGCCCACAGCGGTCCGCGTGGCCGACAGGCATATTCACGGCATACCCCATAACGACAATTCGGTTTTAGCCAGCGGCCACCGCTCACCGAACACCAGCAGTCCATAACGGTTCGCGACTGGCCTTGGGGTCACGTCTGGTGACGCCGGCAATGCCAAGGGATGCGAGCCGGGTGGAGGTTACGGCGGTGGCCCGGCCAGGTCGGGGCGACGATGCACCCAGCCTGGGCCATCAGCCCGAGCGTGACGCCGGCTGGCGCTCAGGCAGGCACACCGGCCCGGGCCGCGGCTGCCTTCCGGTCGTCGAAGCCACGGATGTCGGCGATCCGATCGCCCCGCACGGTCAGGACCTGCCAGCGCTCGGCCGCTCCGCCCGCCTCGCGAGCGGCCGGCGTGCCGGTGATTTCCAGCCCCACCAGAAGTGTCCCGACGCCGGCGGTCACCTCCGTGACCAGCGCTCGTGCACCGGCGGCTCGCGTGCCGGCCCACCACGCGATTACCTGGTCGCGGTTGTGGCAGTCGGCGTCGTTGGGACCCTCCGGCGCGCCCCAGCGGGCGCCGGGGTCGAGCAGATGCCTGATGGCATCCAGATCGCCGGACTCCAAGGCGAACCTGACTCGCTCGGTCAGCTCTTGGGCGGCGCTGGCATCGTCCGGCATGAGGATCTCCCTTGCACTGCGCAGCTGGCCGTTCCAGCGTAGATGCGCTGGACACCCGGGCGGGGAGCCGTTGTGTGGCCAGCCAGGGCGTCGCACCGCCATCTGCCATGCGTCGTGCCAGCCGAATCACCGGCGGGATCGACTCTGGACAGGCGGTCCGGGCATCAGCATGCGTGCCTTTGGGCGGCCATATGCGCCGGTGATGAGCGTTCAGGTTCGCGCAAAGGTGGCAGATCACAATTAGCTGCCGGGATTGGACGAGGAAGCCGCCCTCGGGCTACGGGTTGGCGCAGCTCCAAAACGGGGAGCGTGCTCGGGTTGGTGTGGGCGCATTGCCAGAGGCGGTGAAACGCGACGACTTCCTCAGCGTACCGGCGCCGACGTCCGAGGCCACCACACCGCAGGCCTATCTGACCCCGGTCGTGGGCACTGGGACGGATCTGTCGCTGGCTTGCTCATCGCAGTCGTGGTCATGGTCGCAGTGCTGGCAGGATTCGCACCGCTTGCGGCGGCGGCCGCCGCACTGGCACTTCCCTTCGGCGCAGGTCCTGCCGCATTCGTCCCAGATGGTATAGGCGACGACTTCCACGATCTTGACCGGTGTGGCCGGGTCATCGCTGGTGATTATCAGGTCACAGGATCTGGGGAACTTCTCCGTGGCGTGATAGCGGACGACGACGCTCAGGCAAGAGCCGGGCTTCAGGGTCGCGGGGAAGGGGTTGTTGATGAGCTTCCAGCGCGGGTTGTCGTGCCGGAAGGCGACGTCTGTCACGTGCAGCTGGCAGTCGCCTATGTTGCAGATCGCGATCGTCCGCTCTTCGTCGCAGCAGGCGCGCACGCCGCCGAAGAACGTCGAGCCGGTCACTGCGAGCTGGCCTGCCGGGGCGTTCCCGGAGACAGGGACAACCTTGGGTCCGGCGGGATCGTCGCTGGTGACAGTGATCACCGCGGACGCCGGGCCGTGTGTGGCGGGCTGGAAGCGGATCGGCACGGTGACCGACCCGCCCGCGGCGACAATCAGCGGGTAACTGGTGACGGTGGGCGGCGAGAATTCTGGCGATGAGGATGAGATCGCCTCGATCGCAAGCCGGCAGGGGCCGTTGTTGTGCAGAGTCAGCCCCTGGTCGACGAACGACCCGGCACAGCAGTTCCCGAACTGGCCGAGGGCCGCGATCACTGTTTCCAGGGCTGCCGTGCCGCCCATGCCGCTGGCCACCAGATCGAGTTGGGGGGTGACGGGATCGTTGCTGGTGATGCGGAACGTGGCCAGCTCGGGGACGCCGCGAGTCGTTGGCTGGTACCTGATGGTGAAGTCGACATGATCGCCGGGAGCAACCGCCAACGGCAGCGCCGGCATAGGCAGCAGCGCAAAGTCGCTCGAGCCTGATACGCGGTCGATGCTGAGGACCATCAGATCCCTGGTACCGACGTTGAAGACCTGGAACGTCCGGAACTCCTGGTCGCGGCAGACCGTACCGAAACCAAGATCATCCTGTAGGTTCACGGTGATCACCGGCCCGTAGAAGCGCCGCAGGCCCGCGAGGAGCGCCACCCCCTTGGGGCTGCCCCATCCGGTGCAGGCATCCCATCCCGGGCCGACCGGATAGCCGGGCGCCCCGAGGCTGTTGTCGGTGACTCCGGGCTCGGCCACGATGTCCCGGAACACGCTCGAGCCCAGGGCGTAGAGCGCCGGATTGACAAAGCCGACGTTCTCTCCCAGTGCCGCGTTGATCACCGCGATGAGCCCGGCCCACAGCGGCGTCGAGGAACTTGTTCCGTTCATCGGGAACGGAGAGGGCGAACCGTTGAGGATGATCGGGTATCCGCTGTTGACGCTGGCGTTCCCGGCAACGTCGGGCACACCCCGGCCATGGTGCCCGTCATTGACCGAGGGCGGCACGCCGGCATCCGTCTGATACCAGGGCGGCGGGAACAGAGCGCTGACGCCGCCTCCGGTCGCGGCCTGGACGGGGGGACCCCCGATCGAGAAGAAGTCGTTCCAGGCCCACTCGTCGAAGCTGGTTCCGCTCACGTCGCCGATCGTCGTCCCGCCCACGCCCAGGACCCAAGGGTCGCTGGCTGGATATGTGACGTGGGCCAAGCCGTCCCCGACGTTCATGCCGGAACCGAAGTCTCCGGAACAGATGCAGACGGTGACGCCCTGAATGGCGGCGTCCTCGAACATCTGCGTCACGGCGGTTACCCACATGCTCGGCACGCTCTCCGCCGCGAGCGTGGCGGCATCGTCCCCGTTGGAGACGTAGAAGCTCGACGAGAGCACCGCGCATTGCGGATCACCCAGAGACGGGTGAATGACCCGGGTGATGAGGTCGACCCAGCCCACCTGGTCATAGGTCGTGAAGTAGACGGCGATTTCGGCACCCGGGGCCGCCGCGGCCGCGATGCAGATGTCTTGCGTTGTCTCCCCGTCGGCGTATCCTGCGTTGGGCGCGTCGACCGGCACGTCGATGACGGCGGGCGGGTTCCCGCCGAAGTTGGCGCTGATGTCGGAGGGCAGATAGCCCCTTTCGGAAAAGATCGCTATGGTCTGGCCGGCCGCCTGGTTGGCGGGGAAGTCGTACAGCGCCCTGACCTTATCGACCGTGAGCAGGCCGGTGCCCGGCGGATCACCCGCGGCGCGCTTGGTGATGCGCCGGTTGTCGAGGCCGAAAACGCCGACGATGACGTCCGCCAGCTCCTCGGGAACGGAGATGGAGCCCTCATACCCGCGGAAGTTCTCGGTGCGGGGCTCGGCGTCCAGGGGACTGCGGCGGACCTGGTGCCGGTAGGTGTTCAGCGTGATCGCGAACGTCTCGTTGAACTGGGCGACCGTTCCCGACGCCACGACGGAACGGCGCGCGGCGTTGCTGTCGAGGATCTCCAGGCCGTGAGCCTCGGCGAAGCTCCTGACCGCGGCCAGGTCGTCCTCGGCGGCGCCATACTTGCGGGCGAATTCCTCGGCCGGCAGACGGCGCCGCTGCGACGGGGACGTTTCCGCGTAGTAGGAGTGGTCGGGAACCGCCGGGCCATCGGAACGGCGGCGCACGATAATCGTGACCTTCAGGCTATCGGCGGGGTCAGCCGGAGCGAGGAGCTCATCAGGCGGGCGGGCCTGGAGTTCGCTACCCTCGAGGCGGCGGTAATTGCCCGGCTCACTAGGCCGAGTGGACCGTGGTGGCATATCTGCTCCCCCTTGCTTGACAGATCGACCGGATACAGTTGGCAAAGTCGGCCGCCGAGCCTGCCATCGCGAGGTGGGCCCCGCAGGCCGCATCCAGATGCGCCGGTCAGCAATCTGTCGGCGAGACCCTAGCCGTGCTGGTGATCCTGTGCTGGGCAGGAATTGGAGAGGCATCTTCGCTCCGCCTCCTGCCCTAAACAGGCGGAGTGAGCACCGCCGGGTGTGATACACCCATCCCCGAAGACTTCCTGCCCGGCCAGGTGAGTGCCCGCGACGCCAAGCGGAGCCACCAACCTGTCCGCCACTATGCGCGCCCCGGCAAGCGCGCTGGAAACAACCGAACGTCCCGGAATCCAGCCAGCACTCGCAAAGCCATGCTGAGCACAATGGCGACCCCGGCGCCAGATCCACCCATGTCATCTCTTTCTGCGTGTCTTGCTTGGTCAGTGCCGAGCAGCCGCTGGCCGCGCAGGCAGATCTCGCGTGGTAGCCGCAGTCAGTGATTATGACGCAGCGTGATAACCGCTCGGTAGCGTGAGTGACCTGCCGAATCGGAATGCCTGACCTCATGCGGGATCCGCACCGGTCACCGCGCGCATAACACACAGATAACTGACCGCATCATCGCTTCGGCGGGCGTGCAGCTCGGCGGTGGTCGGGTCTGGGAGTCCACGCCGGTGCGGACTCAACAGACGGCAGCGGCGGGTGCCTCGCGCCTACGATGGGTTGTCATGCCGGCGAACCGGATGAACCGCGACCAGTTCTACGCCGCGATGGCGCCGAATGACCACGCGCGCCTCCGCAAGATCTTGTGGACTCTCTACTGGCGAGGGAACGCCCAGCTTCGCGAGCGCATCGAGGACGAGCTGCGCTCGCCGGAACAGCCGAAAGTGAAGCCGAAGAAGGAACTGCCGGACCCGGACACCGTGCTGGGCGAGGTGACGACGTTCGTCAAGCTGGCGAAGGACGGTGCCTACATGGCCGGGGACCGCCGGGTGCACCACACCGAGCGGTCCAAGTGGCGGCTCACGTTCCGTCGGCTGGTGGGCGACGCGCTGGCGGCGCTCCAGGCCGACGATGCCGGGCCAGCGCAGCCCCTGTGATGAAACCATCCAGCGACATGGTGATGTCGGCGACGAGATTGCCCATGGCCTCCTCCTGTCCTGCGCCGGGCTGTTCCACATGGGGGACTGCGGCAACGGCCGGAACTCATCGCTGGACCGGGGTGCATGCCCGACCGGGTGGACTCAGCGGACTTGCAGCACCCAGAACGCCCGGATCTGTTACCGCCGACGACCAGTTGTACTCACGCCGCCGGCGCCGAACGAACGCCTCTTTGCGCGGGCGCGCGAAGACTCAGGTTGCTCTCCGTTGGGCTTGACCCGCTTTGACGGACATCCATCATCAGGGGTTTGTCCCCGGAAGGATGTCCGATCATGGAAAGCATGGGGAAGAAGCCCCGGCGGCACCGTCGTGCGTTTACGCCTGAGTTCAAGGCCGAGATCGTCGAGTTGTGCCAGCGCGGGGACCGGTCGGTGGCTCAGGTCGCGAGGGACTTCGACCTGACCGAGACCGCGGTACGGGAGTGGGTCAAGCAGGCCGAACGGGACGCCAGGACCCGGCAGGACGGCGGCCTGACCAGCACGGAGCGGCGGGAACTGGCCGAGCTGCGGGCCGAGAACCGCAGGCTGCGCGAGGACGTGGAGATCCTCAAGCGGGCCACGGCTTTCTTCGCGAAGGAGACCCGGTGAACGTGTACCCGTTCACCGGGGCGGAGAAAGCGCAGCGGCGCAACGTCAAGCGGGCGTGTGAGCTGCTGAAGGTCTCCCGTGCCGCCTGCTACGCCGCCCGCGGCGGGCAGCCCTCGGACCGCGACCGTGAGGACGCCAGGCTGACCGTGCGGATCACGGCCGAGCACAAGCGGTCCAAGGGCCGGTACGGCGCGCCGCGGATCTGTGCCGAGCTGCGCCGCCAGGGCCGCCGCCACTCCCGTAAGCGGGTCGCCCGGCTGATGCGCCAGCACGGCTTGCGCGGGCGGGCGCCGAAGCGTGGAAGAAGACCACCATCCCCGACCCGGCCGCCGCCGCGCGGGCGGATGCAATCCGCCGCGATTTCACCCCCGACGCCGCCAGGATCAACCAGCGGTGGTGCGGCGACATCACCTACATCGCCACCTGGGAAGGCTGGCTCTACCTATCGTGATCGACATCGCCTCCCGCCGGATCGTCGGGTTCGCTCTCGCTGATCACCTGCGCACCGAGCTCGTGGCGGACGCGCTGGGCAACGCGGTCGCCGCACGGGACCCGGAGCCGGGGGTGATCTTCCATCCTGATTAGGCCGAGGTTGGCGTTAAGCCGGGGAACCTGAGAATGGCCTGGTCAGGCCGTGCGTGCTGACGGATTCCGCGGCTTAACGTTGGGAGTTACCGTCCGTCGTATCCCCTGCGTCTGTGGAAGGAGACGGCGATGGATATGACGGTGACGGGGATCGGCTCGGTGGTTGTCGCGGAGCTACGAGCGGCTGGTTACCAGGAGTCGACGATCGGCCAGTATGCGAGGACGATCAAGGTGCTTGCCCGGTTCGCGGCCGGGCGGGGCAGCGATTACAGCCCGGAGCTGGGGGCTGAGTTCGCGTCGATGACGGTCAGCCCGCGGACTGGCCGGTTCAGCGCGCAGCGGCGGATGGATTACGGTCGGCTCACCCGCGTGTTCGACTCCTACGTTCGCACAGGGCGGGTGGATCTGTCGGTCTGCGGCCGCGGCGGCGGCGGGCCGCGGCCGGCGAAGGCCGCACTGGCGGCGCTGGATGCGGCGTGGGACGCGGAGATGGCCGGCCGGGGCCTGGCGGTGGCCACGCGCGAGGCTTACGGGCGGGTGGCCCGCGGCTACCTGGTGTTCTTGGAGCAGCACGGGATCAGCGACCTGGCGGATGCTGATGGCGGCAGCGTGCTGGCGTTCCTGGAGTCGCTGCTGGACCGGTGGGCGACGTCGTCGTTGTTCTGGGTGGTGTCGAACTTCCGCCCGTTCCTGAAGTTCACCGGCCGCGCCAACCTGGTCGCCGCGGTGAACCTGGCCGGGGTCCGGCGGTCCCGCCCGATCATCGAGGTGCTGGGCGATGCTGACCAGGAACTGGTGATCCGGGCGTGCGCGTCAGGGACGGTGAGCGCGCGGGACGCGGCGATCACGCTGCTCGCGGTGACGACCGGGCTGCGGGCCTGCGACATCATCGCGCTGCGGCTGGCTGATGTGGACTGGCGCGGCAGCACGATCGGCATCGTCCAGCGGAAGACCGGTAACCCGCTGACGCTGCCGCTGCCTGCGCTGGTGATGGGCAAGCTCGCCGGTTACGTGCTCGGCGAGCGGCCGGCCACCGCTGATGAGCACGTGTTCGTCCGCGTCGTGGCGCCGCACGTCCGGCTGGCCGATCACGCTTCGGTGCACCAGGTGATATCGGCGACGTTCGCGGCGGCGGGCGTGGCCGATGCGAAAGCCGGGACCCGGTTCCTGCGGCACAGCGCCGCGACCCGGCTGCTGCGCGCGGCGGTGCCGCTGCCGACGATCTCGGCCGTCCTCGGCCACGCCGCCGAGGACTCGACCAGTGTGTATATGAGCGCTGACCGGGAGCGTCTGCTGCAGTGCGTGCTGCCCGTTCCTGCCGGGGCGCGGCGATGAGCGGCACGCGGTTCACCAGCGCGTTCGCCGCTGACCTGGAGGGCTACCTGGCATTCAAGCAGAACATGGGCTGCTACGGCGCCTCGCGGATCTGGTACCTGCGGCAGTTCGACGCGTGGTGCGCCAGGCACGGACGGACCGTCTTCGATCAGGACACCGTTGAGGGATGGGTCCGCGCCCGGCTGGAAACATCGGGCCGGTACCGGTCGTGGATGTCGTACATCCGTGACTTCGGCCGGTGGCTGCAGGCCACCGGCCATGGCGACGCCTGCGTGCTGTCGGACCGGTGGAAAGCCCCGTTCCTTCCGCCGCGGCCCTACCTGCTGAGCCGCCAGGAGATCGACGGGTTCTTCACTGCGGCGGCCAGGCTGCAGACCAGCTCGCCGTGGCGGTGGCAGGCGGCGGCGTTCTTCACGCTGATGCACTCGTGCGGCCTGCGGACCGGCGAAACCCGCGCCCTGCAGACCGCGCACGTGGACCTGGACTACGAGAACATCGATATCGTCTGGTCCAAGGGAAACCGCAGCCGCAGGCTGCCGGTCACGGCCCAGGTCGCGCGGGTCCTCGACGCGTGCGACCAGCAATCCCGCGCACGGTTCCCCGGCCGGGCGAACTTCTTCGTCTCTGCCGCCGGCAACCAGGTCACCGGGGCCACGGTCGCTCAGGTATTTGCCCGGATCTGGGACGAGGCCGGGCTGCCCCGACCGCTGGCTGGCCGGCAGCCAGTGCCCTACGATTTCCGGCATCACTTCGCCTACGCGTGCATCGAGCGGTGGCGGATCCAGGGCAAAGACATGCATGCGATGCTGCCCTACCTGTCGCGTTACATGGGCCACGCGTCCTTCGACAGCACCTACTACTACATTCACACCTCGCCCGACTTCTTGGACGCCTACGACCACATCACCCAGGCGAGCCAGGAACTGCTGCCCGAGGCCGGGTTCGGATGAGGCGCGACCCGGCAACCGGTGACCCGGACTTTTTCAGCTTCGCCCGGGACTACCTGCACGTCTACATGCCCCGTGTCCGGGCACTGTCGCCCAGGACGATCGAGGCCTACCGGATCAGCCTGGAATGCTTCCTGGGCTACCTCGCCGAAACCGGGCACACCGGACGCGAGCACGTCTCCTTCGACCACTTCGACCGCCAGCACCTCAAAGCATGGCTAGCCTGGATGACCGATCATCAGGGCTACGCGCCGAAGACCATCACGCTGCGGCTCAGCGCCGTGAAGGCGTTCCTGGCCTACGCGGCCCAGGAGGACATCACCCTCATCGCGCTCAGCCAGGCAGCCAGGGCGCTCAAGGCCCCGGCCCAGCCTCGCAAGCCCGTCGCCTACCTCACCCCGCCCCAGATACGGGCGATCCTGGCCGCGCACACCGGCACGACCGCCAAGTCCCGCCGCAACCGGATGCTGGTCATCTTGCTCTACGACACCGCGGCGCGCGTGTCGGAGATCACCGGACTGACCCTGCAGGACCTGCGCCTGGCCGAGCCCGGGCACGTGACCCTCACCGGCAAGGGGAACAAGACCCGCGTGGTGCCGCTGACCGGCAAGACGATCAGCCACCTGCGCGTCTATCTCGCCGAGTTCCACCCCGGCGCCGCGCGCCTGCCCGCGACACGGCCGCTGTTCTACAGCCTCCACCACGGGCAGCCCGCCCCGCTGTCAGCAGACACGGTCTCCGCCGTGCTCAGCCAGGCCGCACAAGCTGCACGCCAGGAGTGCCCGTCCATTCCCGGCAGCGTCCACTGCCACCTGCTGCGCAAGACCAAGGCCATGGACCTCTACCAGCAAGGCATCCCGCTCCCGGTCATCATGCGGCTGCTCGGTCACGAGAACGCATCGACAACCTCAGCTTTCTACGCTTTCGCCACCCTGGACATGATGCGGCAGGCCATCAGCAAAGCCACCCCGGCGATCAGCACCCCGGTCACCGATCCGCTCACCGAAGACCAGCTACAGGCCCTCTACAGTCTCCGATAACCAAGAACGTTAAGCCGCGGAATCCGTCAGCACGCACGGCCTGACCAGGCCATTCTCAGGTTCCCCGGCTTAACGCCAACCTCGGCCTAATCGGTGTTAAGCCGAATTCGGCTTAACACCGATCGCGGCTGCCAGTACACCTCCGCCGCATACGCGGCCCTGGCCGGGGACTGCCAGGTCACCCTGTCCGTCGGCCGCAAGGGCCAGTGCTGGGACAACGCCGTCGCGGAGAGCTTCTTCGCCTCGCTGAAAGGCGAGCTGATCGATGACCAGGCCTGGCCGACCCGGGCTGGGGCCTGCCGGGCGGTCGTGGAGTACATCGCCTGGTACAACGGCACCCGGCTGCACAGCACCCTCGGCTACCGCAGCCCCGCCGACTTCGAAAACGACAACCACGCAAAGATCAGGAATGTAGCCTGACCGAGTTATCAGCCCTGTCCGTCAAAGCGGGGCAACCCACCGTAACAGGTTTCCCCGTCAGCCTGCGTCCTCCAGCTAGCAGAGTCTGTCAACGGGCTGAGCGCGTGGGCACGGCTGAAGTCTCGCGCCGCACCCATAGCGCTCGACCCTGTCCGCGGCAATTGAGTGCCTTCACCCAAGCGCGGTGACGCATAAATATACGGTCCTGCCGCCTGTCGGCCAGATCCTAAATCGAGACTCCCATACAGCCAACGACGCGAAGAGCTCTTGATAACCGCGCAAAGAGCCGCCGCTATGCGCGCCCGTCCCGGTTGACTGCCTCGGCTCGAAGGTGTACCCGAATGGACGTTCTGCACGCCCATGTGCCGGCAGGATTCACCGATCTGCCTTTCTGAGGCAAGACCCGCGCGAGCGGCCGGGGTCGGCCCCACGTCGGTGGTCGGATCGGCCGGTTGGAAGGTGGTACGCATGGCTTGGGCACGGCTGATTTGCAGTCTTCACGTAGCGGAGTTGTGCCGCGTCGGCGACTGGCGGGGGGCGCTCCCCGGGGCGAGTATGGAGGCATGAGGACCCGGCCACCGGCAGGGCATCTGGTTGCGGTGGCTGCTGTGTGCGCGTTTGTGCAGCTGGCGGCCGCCTGCGGCGCCCCGGCAGGCCCATCGGCTCACCCGGCACCGGCCGTGAGCCATCGGCAGGCAGGGCCGCCGCCGGGCACCTCTGCGGTACGGTCGTCGGCCTCACCACCGGGCGGGCCGCATCCGGCAGGGCCAAGCTCAACACCGCGGGCAGACTGGACGGTGCCGGGATCGGTGATCCGCAACCTTGACACCGCGCCCGGAACGCCCTACCACCGGGGCCAGAAGGTGGTCGCGCTCACCTTCGACGACGGGCCGTCTCCGGTCTACACCCCCCAGATCCTGCGGATCCTGACCGCCGCGAAGGTACCGGCCAGCTTCGAGATCATCGGCCTGGACGGCGCCGCCAACCTGGGCATCTTGCGGGTGGAGAACGCGGCGGGCATGGCGCTGGTGAACCACACCTGGACCCATGTCGACCTGGCGCTGCTGCCCGCCTGGCTATGGCCGGCCGAGGTCGACCGCACCAGCAGCCTGCTGCGCGGCGTCACCGGCCACCCGGTCCGGTGCCTGCGGCCGCCGTACGGCCTGAGCGACCGGGCGGTGGACGCCCAGCTACGCGTGCGCGGCCTGGCCGAACTGGACTGGGACGTCGACCCGTCGGATTATCTGAGGCCGGGCGCCGCGGTGATCGCCCGGCGGGTGCTCGCGGCGCTGCACCCCGGCGCCATCGTGATCATGCACGACGGAGGCGGCAACCGCTCGCAAACCGTCGCCGCCCTGCCCGCCATCCTCCGCGGCATCCGCGCGGCCGGATACCAGATCGTGCCGGCCTGCCCCGGCTGACTGAACCCGGCGCACAAGCGGGGACCGCTCCGGCCGCCACCAGGTCCACTCCGAGGCCGGCAGGTACCTAAGTGACCTCGCCTTCGGCGGCCCCCTGGACGTGGCCAGCTTCCTGCTCATCTCCACCCGGGCGGCACACCAGCCCAGCTGGTGGCCGGTCAGGACAGCACGTGACGTTGGTCCGCGGATACCTGCCCTGAGACTCTATGCCGTCAGCTTTCCTGCCAGGTAAAGCGGATCTGAAGGGTAAGGGGGTGTGAGGCCCATGACCAGGTTCTTGCACATCAACATCGCCGTCGCTGGCAGCATCGCGGTGGCCTGCATCGCGCTGGCGGGCGCGGCGCCCGGGATCGCATCAACGGCCGGACAGGCGTCGCAAACGGCAACCGTCCAGGTGGCGGCGGCCCGCGTGAGTTCGCCGACGTATGTGCCGGCCAAGCGCACGCTTAAGTACGGCATGCACGGCAACGACGTCAAGGCACTCCAGCAGCGGCTGGCGCAGCTCGCGTACTACCCGGGCCCGGCGGACGGCCAGTTCGGCCCGGACACACTGGAAGCGGTCTGGGCATTCCAGGCGGTGCAAGGGCTCAGCACCGACGGCATCGTCGGCCCGCTCACACAGCACGCGCTGGTGAGCCCCCGCGCTCCGCAACCGCGCGATCCGCGCGGCGGCGCGCTACGGGTGGAGGTCAACCTGCACCTGCGAGTGCTCCTGCTGTACCGGGACAATAAGCTGGCACTGGTCAGCCACGTCTCCACCGGCGGCGGATACTACTACTGCAGCGGCGGTTCCTGCGCATACGCGATCACCCCGACCGGCCATTTCACCACCACCGTCTTCATGCCCGGCTGGGTCACCGTGCCGCTGGGCCAGATGTACAACCCGGTGTTCTTCATCGACACCGCCTACGCCATCCACGGCGACACCTACGTGCCGCTGCAGCCCGTCTCGCACGGCTGCGTGCGGATCCCGATGGACATCGCCGCCTTCTTCCACACCCTGGTCAAGACGCCTGGCACCCCGGTGTACATCTATAACTAGGACCAGGCCAACTGGGCAGCCGTGGCGGCGGCGTGACCGGCCGCCGCCACGGCCCCGGGGCGCGAGCGGATGCGCGCGCGTTCCGCCCCGGCGAAGCCCATAACTGAAGCATCTGGACACAAGCACCACCACTGACCGGTCAGTCAGCCAACGCGCGTATTCGGCGATCTGATTTCCTACCGAAACAGTGGAAAAGGCTGCACACGAGCGCTGATAGGGTCGAGCGAACCGTGAGAAAGTATGCATGGCTGTGCATAAAACGCGCGCATGGTTAACGCTCGCTCATCGGCATGAGGGCGGCCCAGCCGATTGGCAGCGTCAGAACCGGAAGCGTGTCAGGCCACCCGGCTCCGCTCCCAAGGTCACGATCGCCGAACGTGGCTCAATGCGGTATACGTTCCACGGCGGTGGTCCCTGCGACGGGGCGTTGAACGGGGCAGTGATGCCTGGCCCGCTCTCGTCGGTTTCGGCCGGCCAGCCCTGGTCCGCCCACGCCTTTGCAATACGCGCCAAGGCGCGCGGCTCGGTCACTCGCGCAGCATCACCCTCGAATACGACGTCCGCGTCGCGGATCGAGACCGCGATCGAACACCGCGGATCGCGCGTGACATTGCGACCCTTGCGGGTGCCTGCGCCCGTCTGGAACCAGAACGTGCCGTCTAGCCACAGGGCACCCACCGCGGTCACATGCGGGCTGCCGTCCTCGTTCACGGTGGCCAGCCAGGTCGTGCGGGAGTTCCTTGCGTCCGCGGCTGGCGCCGATCCCGCCTCGAGCTTTTCAACGATCGCGGACCAGTCCACCGAAGGCAGCCCGTCCGCCCTGCCCAGATTGATGACCTCCATGAGGCACCCCTTCCTTGTCAGCGGACATCTTGGCTAACGGTGTCTGGTAGATAAGACGCACGGCGACCGGAAAGTCATCGTGTAGACGCGGGTCACGAGCCGCCGGAGCGCGCGCACAGCGGCAATGCAGCGCGTCTCCCCGGTCTTGGGCCGGGGAGACGCGGGCTGGTCAGGTTGCTGAGGACATGTAGGCGGCCAGGATGTAGTTCGGGTGGCGGTCCAGGTTAGTGCGGGCGCGGTCGTAGCGCATGGTGGTGCGCGGGTCGGCGTGGCGGGCAGCGATCTGGACGTCCCGGAGGTCGACGCCGGCATCGAATCGTGGTGACGAACGTGTGGCGCAGCATGTGCGGGTGGACCTTGGCCCGCAGGCCGGCGGTGTCAGCGAGGTGACGCAGGCGACGGGTTGCCGCATGGCGGTCCATCCGGGTGCCGCGGCGGTTAAGCAGGATCGGCCCGCCGTCCCGGAGACCGGCGGCCCGGTCGATGGCTCTGCTGACCGCGGGCGGTAGCGGGACCTGGACCACCTTGCTGCCCTTGCCGCATACGCGCAGGACCCGGTGGCCGTGCTCCTCGCCGAGGTTGGCGATGTCCGCGCCGGTGGCTTCGAAGATCCGCAAGCCGAGCAGGCCGAGCATGGCCACCAGCGCGAAGTCGGACGGGTTGGGTGATTCCCGGGCGGCGGTGAGCAGAGCCTCGAACTGCAGATGGGTGAACCCGAGGTGGGTGATTCGGCGGGCACTGCGGGGCGGCGGACATGCTCGGCGGGTGAGTGCTGCAGGAGGCCGTCGAGCACGCAGGTACGGTAGAACCCGGCCGTGACGGAGAACCTCCGGGAGACGGTGGAGGGCCTGAACCGGCGGATCTCCTGCATCCACCGGATGTAGAGCTCGAGATGCGGCCGCTGGGCGGCCAGGGGGTCTAGGCCGCGCTCGGCGCACCAGGACAGGTAGCAGCGCAGGTCGGATTCGGTGTGCTCGCGGGAGGAGCCCTTGAAGCGGCCAGGTAGGCAGCCACTGCCAGTCGCAGCCGATCGGTAAACGGCTCAGGAAGATCGCTGGCCGCTGAGGCCAGCTCGCTGAAGGTCATCATGCCACGACACTGCGCCGAATCCCGATCACCGTGAAGCCAACGAACACGCACCTGGCGGCAGAAGCGGACATTCACCCCAACTCTGATGATGCATAAATTTCTTTCCCCGCAGGGATTTCACCGGTCGAGTCAAGTTGGGTTGCGTGTTACGACTGGTGCCTGGCGTGAGTGGTGCTTGGGTGACGATCGTGGCTGTATGCCGAGTGAGGCCTGGCTGGCGAGGTCGGCGATTGCCGCCTTGTAAGCGCGGTCTGCCTGGCGGAGCGGGCTGCCGGGCGGCGGGCCGGCACCGGCGATGCCGGCGAGTGCGGGGATAATGACGCGCCTGGTCAGCCGGGTGAAGAACAGGGTCATGGACAGGCCGTCGGCGGTGACCTGATAGCTGCGGCTGTGAGGGATGCGTTCGATGATCTGGTGGGCGCGGAGCCTGCGCAGGTCGTAGCTGATCTGGCCGCCGGTCATGTCCTCGGGGTCTTTCCCCAGCTGGGGGGCGAGGAGGTGCCGCAGGTCGCGGCTGGTGAAGCCGGCGGGCCGCAGCGCGAGCGCGCAGCAGGCCGCGAGGAGCGCCTGGACGCGGGGTCGGGGAAGCGCAGGCCGGGGACGCGGGTGCAGGTCGTGCTGATGACGGGATTGGTAAGGGTTTCCAGGGCGGCGGTCCCGGCGGCGGGGTCGTGGCTGATGCATTCGGCGTCCAGGAGGCGCCGGTTGGCGGCGTAGCCTGCCTTCGCCAGAGCGGCGAGGTTCGTCAGCTCTTTGCCGATGCCGAGGTCGCGCGGCTGGTTGAAGGCGGTCTCGGTGCGCAGCGCTCGTCCTTCCTTCAGGTACTGCTTGACCTGGGTTTTCTTGTAGAACAGGTAGAGGTAGGGGCAGGTGCCGGTCGTGATGACCTGGGTGCGGAAGGTCCCAGGGGTCCGGAACTTGCCGCGCTGGCGGATCATCCGGTCGAAGACGATGCTCACCTTGTCCGGGCGGCCGATGTCCAGGTTGTCGCGGATCAGCTGCTCGAAGAAGATCCGCCCGGTGACCGGCCGGTCCAGGGCCATGGTCGTGGAGAACTCGATCTGCTTGACCGACAGCTGCCAGCGGTAGTCGGCATCCTGGTCGGCGCGGGTGAACGGCTGTGGCAGCCGGGCCAGCCACTTGCCGGCGAACCGGTAGATCTTCTGGTCGGTCAGCCCGTCGCAGATCCGCTGGACCGCCTCGGCGTCGCTGACCGCACCGAACGCGTTGTCCAGCGAGGTGAACGCGATCCCGGCCTTCAGGCACTGCCGCTTGGCGTACTCGTGCCCGTTGAAATAGATCTGGCCGGTGTAGGGGAAATAACCGCAGAACTTGAAGTGGAACGGGCCGAAGTCGGCGTCGAAGCCATAGAAGTACCAGTGGTTGACCATCGCCTGCTCCTGGTACAGCCACGGGTACGGCTTGCCGGTCGCCGGGTCCCGGCGCCGTGCGGTCCGCCACACCCGGGTCTTCTCCTGGGCCACGCCGACAAACAGGATCTGGTCCCCGCCGGACTTCCCGGCCAGGTACTCCTTAGCGACCTGATCCTTGCTCTGCCCCCTGGCGAACCGGACCAGGTCCAGCCTCCGCGTGTCGATGTAGTGGCGGATGTCCGCGGCGAACCGCTCAGTCATCGGCAGCATCAGCGTCGAGGAGACGAACCGGTTCCCGCGGTGCTGGCAGAAGAAATTGTGGATGCCCTGCCCGTACTGCAGCCGCGGCTGCCGGAACGTCAGCATCAGCCGGTCGATGCAGCGGACCTCCAGCGTCACGTGACCGGACAAGACCTCAGCAGCAGTACGGGGTAGCGTCATCATGGGCTCCGGCTGGAGGCTCGGCCGGCAACGGCCACCAGACCGCTGCAAGCGGTGAATGAACAGCTCACATTGTGAACTGCCTTGAGCGCCAGCCGGAACCCACCCCACCGGCCCACGACACCTGCCCGCAGACGCATGCCTCGTCGGGTTGGGGCGAAGCCCCGCTATATATACGTCGCGGACGACTATCTATTGGGCCAAACCCAGGCCTGCTGAACAGTCGGCCAGCGCTCTGATAACCGCGCGGCTACCCGCCGATCTGAGCAGCTGAGGAGCGTAGGTCTATGCCGCCTCCGCCATACCTAACATCCGTTTCGGCACGGCAAGCAGAGGCCCTGCGTCAGGGGCGCACGCGGTGTCCGACGGGGGACGAGAGCCGACGGCTTTCGCTGACCAGGCTGCGCTTGCGGTCGATGGCGTCCGGGGCCGTGGGGCGCTGTGGCTCCATCCAGGTGCCATCTCCTTACCTGCTTCCAGAGCGCGCCGCGGCAGCCATCCGCTACCGGCGACGGTCCTAGATTGCTTGTGCTTGGCCGCAGATCAACGGCTGCACTATCGCTGGCATTGCGCGCCACCGCTCGGGCCGGCGGTCAGCAAGGGCGAACCCGGCGTGTTCGATCAAGCTCATCGTGTCCTGGTCGCATCGGCAGCCATGGGCAAACGCGCACCACGGACGGTGAAGACGCTCCTGCCAGCGTTCGAGCCTGGATCCGGCCGGGGCCCGGACGTGCTCGATGAACAGTAGCTGTCCGCCGTCTCGAAGCACCCTGCGTGCTTCTAGCAGGGCTGCGGGTGGATCGGCGACGGTACAGAACACGAGGGTGGCGGCCACCGCGTCGAATGAGCCATCAGCAAAGGGCAGCTGTTCCGCGGGCACTCTGAGGACTCGCGAATTGGGCGGGGCGGCGCGTGCTGTGCGTCGCTCCAAGCGTTTGGCCATCCCCGGCTCAGGCTCGGTCAGGGTGAGCCCGTCTAGGTCGGCTCGGTAGTACTGCACGTTGAGTCCGGTTCCGGCGCCGAGCTCCAGCACGCGCCCGTGAGCTCGCGCGAGGAGGTCGCGGCGCAGCTCGGACATGCCGCGCAGCTCTGCCAGCCACAGGAATGGGTCGTACAGGATCGGGCCACAGCGAGTCCCCCAGAACTCAGCAAGCCGTCCTGGCTGCGCTGTTCCATTGGCTGTCGCTGGCTCGGCCTGTGCGCTTATCTGGTCCATCATTTTCGTTCCTTTCTCACGCGGCGCAGTCCGCACGACGCGTCGGCATTGGCGGCGCGCTTTGGGTTGCCGTCCATACGGCGAGTGTGGGTGGCGCGCCTGTCAACTCGCTGTCACCTGCCGGTGCCGGCGGGCAGGAGGCTGGCATGATGGCTACTGATGTTCTTGGTACTCGGCGCCGTTACCGCGGTCGGCCCGGACGGGCAGGTGGTCGCGCTCAGTGACCGCCAGCGGTCGCTGTTGGCCAGCCTGCTGGCCCGGGCCGGCGCTGTCGTGAGCGTTGACACCCTCGTGGACCTGATCTGGCCAGAGGATCCGCCTCAGGATCCCGTGGCGGCACTGCACAACCAGGTGTCCCGGCTGCGCCGGACCATTCCGTTCACGCGGATCCAGACCGTGGCGCCCGGCTACCGGCTGGCCGTTGGTCCGGACGATGTGGACAGTCAGCGGTTCGACCGGCTGGTACGGGCAGACACGGCCGGGTCATTGTGCGAGGCGCTGAGCCTATGGCACGGTGCGGCCTACGCCGAGTTCGCCGAGTCGCCAGTGGCCCGGTTTGAGGCGATCCGGCTGGAGGAGGCGCGCCGGCAGGCGACCGAGCGCTGGCATGAGCTTCGCCTGGACGAGGGCTCTGCCGACCTTCCGGCTCTGGAGGCGTTCGCCACCGAACATCCGCTCCGCGAACGTGCCCACCTCGTCAGCATGAGGGCCCTGTACGCGTCCGGACGCCAAGCCGACGCGCTCGCGGCCTACCAACGCTACGCCAGCCGGCTCGCCGGCGAGCTCGGGCTCGAGCCCTCGGCTGCCATGCAGGAACTGCAGCTGCGCATCCTCCGGCACAACGTGGCGCCGCCGACCCCGCTGCGCGCGATGCGGGTAAGCCGCGTTTCCGTCGGCGACCGTCGCATCGCCGTGGCCACCGTGGGGAGCGGACAGCCGCTGATCGCGCTGCCCGGCTGGGTATCGAACATCGACGTCATCGCGGCCGGCCGCGATCCGCGCTCCTCGATGTTCCAGCGGCTCACGGGCACCCGTGCGCTGGTCATGTACGACCGGTACGGGACCGGACGCTCCCCCGGCCCGGTCGACGACTTCGGCCTGGACGCGAGCGTGGCCGAGCTGGCCGCCGTCGCGACCTGCGCCGGAGCGCCGGTCGACCTGCTCGCCATGTCCCAGGCCGGACCGGTTGCCGTCACGCTCGCCGCGACGCGGCCGGATCTGGTCCGGCGGCTGGTGTTCTTCGGGACCTACGCCAGCGCCGCCGAAGTATTCATACGCCCAGACCTCAACGCCACCCTCATCGCGCTGGTGCGCTCTCACTGGGGACTCGGCTCCAAACTGCTCGCCGGCCTGTACCGGCCCGATCTGACCGACGCAGCGGCCGACCACATGGCCGCGGTACTGCGAGACTCGGCCGACCGCGACGTGGCCGCCGGATATCTCGAGGCCATCTACGCCGCCGACGTCACCGCCCTCCTGCCGGCGGTGAGCGCACCCGCACTCGTGCTGCACTACCGAGGCGACCGCGTCATACCCCACCGCGGCGGGCTGCACCTGGCCGAAGGCCTGCCCGACGCCCGGCTGGTCACCCTCGAAGGGCGCTACCACCTGCCCGACATCCGCGACCTCGACCACATCGTCGACACCATCACCGCGTTCCTGTCCGGACCGCCCAAGTAGCCACAGTCCTGCCGATCGCCCAACCGGTTACGCCAGAATCCGAGCCCGGCCGCTGGTCGCTAGCAGTTGCTTGCCAGGCTGATCTTGCCCGGGCTGATCTCGCTGGGATCGATCTCGGTGCGGTCTACGCAGTCGACTATGTTCCCGAACTGCTCGAGGACGGACACAGGCGTGCGGCGGCCGAGAGCCCGGACGTCGAGTTCCAGCTCGGCGACGCCGAAGATCTGCCCGCAGGCGACGCGTCATTCGACGTGTGCTGAGCGTCTTCGGGGTGATGTTCGCGCTGATCACCAGCGGGCCGCCGACCAGATCGCGTGCGTCACCCGCCCGGGCGGCACCGGCGCCCTGGCCTAGTAATAAGGCAGCCGCATTTCGGGTTGTGAGCTGGGCGAAAGTGTCTGGCGTGGCTGATGTGAGGTTGTTACGGGATGGGCTGATGTGAGCGCAGCCGCCTCGTGATCATGCCTGTGTGACGAGTACAAGAACCGAGGCGGCCGCTGCCGTCAGCATAGGCGCCGGGCTGGCGCTGCGGAAACGAGATGAGCTGCTGGGGCTGCTGCGGCCGCATTTTGTCCGGTCCGAGCCGTGGCTGCAGGCCGGCAAGTACGTGTCGGCGCTGGCCAGCGAGCTGCCCCGGGTGAACGGGTGGAGCATCGCCCGGCGTGGCGGGGACCGGACGCCGGACCGGACCCAGCGGCTGCTTAATCACGCGACCTGGGACACCTTCGCCGCGATGGGGGTGGTGCGCCGGTTCGCGGTGGCCGGGCTGGAGGACGCGGCCCGGCGCGGCAAACGCCGGGGCGGCCTGGTGGTCGGGGCGATCGACGAGACGGGACAGGAAACGGCCGGCCAGGCCACCTGCGGGGTCAAACGCCAGTACCTGGGGTGCGCGGGAAAGGTGGCCAACGGGATCAATACGGTGCACCTGTCCTACGTGCGCGAAGGCACCGGGCACGCGCTGATCGGCGCCCGCCAGTGGATCCCGGCCGAACGCATCGAGGACCCGGTCAAGTCCCTGATCATGGGGCTGCCGCTGGACCTGGCCTTCCGGACCAAGGGCCAGCTGGCCATCGACATCAGCACCGAGGCCGCCGCCGACGGCATCCGGCCGGACTTCTACTGCGGGGACGAGGTCTACGGCAGCTGCACCCAGCTGCGCGAGCACTTCGAAGCCCAGGGCCAGGCCTACGTGCTGCGGGTGCCGTCCAACTTCATGCTCACCCTGGCCGCGGGCACCCAGCTGACCTGCGCGCAGGCCGTCACGGCGCTGCTGAAGCACAAGCGGCGCTGGGAGGTCCGCTCGGCCGGGCACGGCTCCAAGGGCCAGCGGTGGTATGCCTGGGCCTGGCTTGCCACCGCCAGCCCGCGTCACCACCTGCTGATCCGCCGCCACCTGCGGACCGGGGAGCTGGCCTTTCACTACTGCTACGTCCCCGACGGCCAGCTGCTCACCAAGGCCCGGCTGATCAGGGCAGCCGGGCTGCGCTGGCCGGCAGAAGAAGATTTCTCCTTCGCCAAGGACTGCTTCGCGCTCGACCAGCGCCAGGCCCGGCTCTACACCGCGATCCTCCGCCACGCGGTGCTGGTCATGGCCGCCCTGGCCATCTGCGCCATCACCGCCGCCCACCTCAAAGACCGCACCGATACCCAGGCACCGCCCCCGGTCCGGCCCGGCCAGCCGCCACCGCCAGAACCCGGCATGATCCCGCTGACCATCCCGGAGATCAAACGGCTGCTCGCCGCCCTCACCACCCCGCCCCTGCCCCGCTGGCTCGTCATCCACTGGGACACCTGGACCCGCCGCCACCAGGCCCGCTCACGATGGTTCCACAAACGCGCCAGACTCGCCCGCGACGCCGAAATCGCCCTGGTCAGCTAGCGAAATGCGGCTGCCGTAGTAGTGAGGCAAGCCTCGGACCACCGAGCCTGAGGCTGGCGTCGGTGCATCCGTGCAGATAGCGGGATGGCTGGTGGCCGTCCGAGTCTTGTCTCACGGGGTATCGCGGCTGCGCCACGATGAGCGCAGGCTGGGTTCATGGCCGAGCGTACTGTCACTGTGAACGACGTGCTGGACGGGCATGTGGTCCTGGATATCGAGTGCCTGGACCGGATCTATCTCAACGCCTACGTGCCGATCCTGCAGACCAGTGCCCAGGTGGTGGCGTTCTTGTCCGGGCACCTGGGGTTCCCGTTCGCCTCGCCGGCGCTGTTCCGGCAGCTGGGCGACCGGTTCCGCCGGGCGGCGGAGTCGTTCGCGTCCGCTGGTGGCATCCCGTGGGTCAGGTTTGGCAAGGGGCAGGCCAAGCTGGAAGTGATGCAACCGCACCTGGCCCGGCAGGCGGCCACCGGGCGGTCCGGGGTGGCGGCGGTCGGCGTGGCCCAGGAGTTCCAGCGGGTGTGGACCGCTTATGAGGGCAAGACCTCTACCGGGACGCCGCGGTGGAACTTCGTCAAGGACGACCGGCGGGTGACCTGCTACTACTTCTATATCTGGGACGCCGATTTCGGCCCGGCGTTCATCAAGGTCTGCGCGTATTTCCCGTATCCGGCCAAGGTCTGGGTCAACGGGCATGAGTGGGTCAAGCGGCAAGCCGAGCGAGCCGGGCTCGGGTTCACCGCGCTGTCCAACGGGTTCGCCGCCTGCGATGATCCGGCCGCGTTGCAAGTGATCTGTGACCGGCTGCAGCCGGGCACGATCGAGGTGTTCACCCAGCGGTGGCTGCACCGGCTGCCGCTGCCGCTAACCTGGGCCGACCAGCAAGCCGGCTACTGGCGGGAAACCTCGATGCGGCAGGTGGAGGTCTCCCGCACCATCGTCTTCGACGCCCCCCGCCATGCCCGCGGCTTCTTCGAGGCGCTGGTCGCCGACAACCTCGACATCGGCCGGCCGCACAACGTGGAAATCATCTTCGCCCGCAAGATCCGCCGCGACACCAAGGGCGTGTTCCGCACCGCGATCGACCGCCGCGACAACGGCGGCGTGCTGGTCAACGTGTTCTACAAGCACTCCCGGATCAAGCAGTACCTGAAAAACGGCCGGGCGATGCGGATCGAGACGGTCGTCAATGCGCCGCGCGACCTGGGCTGCAACGCCCGGCTGCCCAACCTGGACGAGCTCCAGGCCAGGGCCCGCGCCGCCAACCGGCGCATACTGGATGCTGAACGTGCCGGCCAGGGCACCGTCCTTGCGAGCCCAGCCTTTGAGCGGGTCGCGCACCCTTCCGTGGACGCGGAGGGGCGGAGGACCCCGGCGCTGCGCTTCGGCGATCCTCGGGTCATGGCCCTGGCCGGCGCCTTGTGCCAGACGCTGCTCGCCGCGACCGGCTTCACGAACAAGAACCTGCGCGTCTTGATCGCCGGGCTGCTCGGCAGCGCCTACACCCCCGGCCAGATGACCTACGATCTGCGGAGGCTGCGCCTCAACGGGCTGATCCGCCGGCTCCCGCACACCAACCGGTACGTACTCACCGCCGACGGCATCCGGATAGCCGTCTTCTACACCAAGATCTACAACCGCTTGCTGATCCCGCTCACCGCCGCGAACCAACCCCAGGCGCCCCCTGAACTCCGCGCCGCGCTCGCCGCCATCACCCGTCACGTCGACGACTACGCCAACCGCGCGCGCCTTCCCCGCGCCGCGTGAAACTTGACACAAACGTCCACAAGCTCACGACCAAAGATCGCTAGCCGGCGGTATGGGATACCCAGAACCAGCCCGGTATCGGCACCTATGTGCGGCCCTTCCGGCGGCGGCACGTCTGCTCTTGAAGCGGACGAGGACGACCGAGGCGGACCCGGCCACTGCCGACCCATGCGTACCGGAGTGGGCAGCCGGGTCGGGCGTCTCGGGTTCGTCCATCATCGTCGCCTCCGGCGACCGTGAAGCCTGGCGTCTTTGGAGGATACTAGCTGGCAGCTAACCGATCGGGATTGCCGGTTACCGAGCGGGACTTCCCCGGCTCCCAAGACCATCCCCATGGTGCCGATCGCGGGCAAGCAGCAATCGCGAGCGCGAGCGCTCGATGCAACGGCTCGGCATGGCCCAGAATGCCGAGCCGAAGGCCTCCAGGTCCTTCCGAGCATGCGATGCTGGCGGCACCCGATTCGGCAGGCTCACTGCGATGGGGTCGTCCTTGTCGCGGTGTGTAACCAGCCCTCGTCTGGAGCAGCGCGCACACTGCCGCCTAATTGATCGGCCGCCCGATCGTCAGATGACCGCTACCAGAGCGTCCCGAACTGGCGGTTATGGCGCTGGCCCAGGTGGAGTCTGGTCGGGGGTGGTGAACGCAGTGTCGCGGATCTCGCGGATCGTGTCGTCTAGATGCTCGAGAGCTTCTTCGATGCGCTGCCGGACCATGTCCGCGGATAGGTCGATAGCGGCCTGCAGGTTGAGCCCGAGCTGGAACAAGCGGGTGGTGATGGTGTCCAGGAGTTCCCGGCCGCGGTGTGCCTGCTGTGCCGTGACCGCAGACCGAGCGAGATCTATGAGGTCTTCGAGTTGCTTGGCTGCGGTGACATCCCGGATCACGGCGAAGGCGAGGCGGCCGGCGGCGGTCGTGACGGGGCTGAGGCCGATCTCTACCGGGAACGTGGTTGCGTCTTTGCGCAGCCCGACGAGCCGGTCCGTCATCGGCCGGGTCCTGGGTGCCCTCGCGTAAGTGGCCCGTTGGCTGCGGTGGGCCGCCTGCAAGTCGGCTGGGACCAGGCGCTCGACCGTCTGGCCGGGCAGCTCGCCGTGCTCGTAGCCGAACATCTCCTCCAGTCGTCGGCTGGCCAGCACGAGCGCGCCGTCGCCGTCTACCAGCGCCACCCCATCCTGGAGAGCGTCGACTAGGCTCCGTGCCTCGGCCGAAGTGATGGCTGCCCGGTTCTTGTCCGATGGCCAGGCTGCCGGCAGCTGGCTCCCTGCCGGGGTCGAACAGCGCGGCAGCGCCTGGTCATCGGCTCTCACGCTGGCTGGTCTGGGCACCAGGCCAAGCACCTCCGCTGGCGCCCTGACCGCTTGGGCTGCCTCCAGGGACGGATAGATGGAGACAAGTCGATCGAGGCCGTTGCAGCTGAGCACCCGCCGGACGATCTGGGCTGTCACTACCAGCCGCAGATCCGTCCCGCTCATAACGGCCCGCCGGTAAGCGCGGATCACGGCCTCGGCGCCGGCGTAATCACAGGAGATTGTCGCGGTCATGTCTGCGATCAGGACGGCCGCGCCGCGGTTGATGACTGTCAGCAGTTGCTCGCGGATCTCGCCGGCGTTCGACAAGTCAATATCCTCCGGAAGCGTCACGACCGCCTGCTTGCCCGCCCACCGCACCGGGTAGATGCCCTCAAGCACCGCGGCGGCCCCAGTCGGCGCGTGGGCGCGGGCGCTTGACGGTTCGCGCATCGCTGAGGAACCTTCGGTGCCGCCCGGCCATTCCTGGCCGTGCCGCCAGGATCCGGAGACGCGATCCCCGGGACCCTTGTTCTGGTCCGGTGAAGGATGCCTTACCGCCCTCGTGGATTGAACTTGGGGCCTGTTGTACGTCCGCAGAACGGTCGAGGTAAACGGTGACGGTGCGGGCTTTGGCAGTTCGCCTGGCTGCCATATCGGTTCCTCGAACGTAGTTGATGATCGCGGGGGGAGAATGCGGATCCTGGCCAGGCCGAGTCACTTCCAGCCGCCGGTGGCCGCGCCCCTGCGGCGGCCACGACAAGGACAGAGTTCACGGGCGAACTCAAGCGGCCATGAATCGGAGCGTATGACCGGCCTGGACCCTTGCAAATAGGGCACACCCTCAGACCAGCAGGGCACACCCTTAGCGTGGTCGTCCGGGCTCTCGTCGGGCCGGCGAGATGTGAGAATGACGGAATCAAGCGCGGTCCGGCGCCACTGTAATCTCATATTCGTTGCCGGGCAGCGCGACGACTGTCATGCCGTCCGACCGGGAGCCCTACCATGCCCGAGCCCTCCGCCGTGCTACGTGTCGCGATCGCGAGCGACAACTTCCTAACCCGGGAGGGTTTGGGCTGCCTGCTCAGCGGTGCTCGCAGCATCGAGATCGTCGCACGAGTCAACAGCCATCCGGAAACCCTCACCGCCATCCGCCAGTACCGCCCTGATGTGCTCATCGTGGGCATTCGCACCCCCCGCGTTAACGCCGAGGCGGCACTGAGTGCCGCCCAGCGGTTGCGCTCTCAGTACCCCAATATCGCTGTGGTGGTTATCGCTGAAGCCGGCGACGGGTACGCCCTCGAGCTCCTGCGCAGCGGAGCCGCCGGTGTCGGCTACCTGCTTGACGACCGGATCGGCGATCTCGAAACTCTGCTGAGCGCTGTCCATGGCGCTCACGCGGGCGACACCGTTCTCGACCCCTCGATCGTGAATGCCCTGGTGCGACGCCGGCTGCCTTCGGCGCTCGACGCGCTGTCAGTGCGGGAACTCAATGTTCTCGCCGAGATGGCATACGGTTACTGCAACGATGAGATCGCCCGGCGCCTAACGGTATCGAAGAAGGCCGTTGAAGGTCACGTCACCGGTATATTCCGCAAGCTCCGGATACCCGACGCCAAACGCTTCGACCGCCGTGTGGCCGCGGTCCTGACCTATCTGCAAGCAAGCGGCGAACTGGCCAGCCAGGGACCATTCCCCTGAACCGCGCCGGGGAGGATCAGCCCGCTAGGCAGCGTTGGCCTCGACTGGCGAGAGCCGTTCGGCTTCGCAGCGAAGCCGGCTGCGAGCCGTCCGCCTCGGCCATGTGCCCTTTTGGCCCGGTCCCGCCGACCACAACAGGACGCCCGCCCCGCGCCGCCGCTGGCGCGGCGACGATCAGCCAGCCAAGGGATGGGCCGTGCGCCTGACACGCCAGATCCGGCTGATCTGTGCCCGGCGCGGCGCTAACGCCCAAGTCCCAAGGAACAGCAAGTAATCGGCGTTCTGGCTGCGATGGTATTACGACGGCGGTCACGCTATGTAGCTTGCGCTTCCTATACCTGTCGATTTCGTGTTGTCGTGGTAGATCACGATGACCGCATGGCAGAGAGGGTGGAGAGCCGCTCCTGATTATGCCGTGAACCCGTCTGGCCACCGGTTCAACCGGGGAGTATCGGGGCGAGCAGATGCCCGAAGCTGGAGTGGTCAGCCGAAAAGTTCGCGGAGCACGGCGGCGGATCTCGGGGATACGGGTTCATCCGGGTAGAAGTTCGCGCATATCTGCAGAGCCGCGTCGGCTGATTCCACTCCGACGATGTCAGCGAGCAGGCGAAGATCGTCGATGTCGCGCGTTCTGGCCGCGCGCGCCTTCATCGCGAAGATGTGACGTGGTGAGGCGGCCATGACGCGCAGCCCGGGATGATCGAATACGCGGCGCTTGTCAGTATCGTCCTTGCCGGAGATGTAGGTGCTTGCCTGCTCGTTGAGCCACCAGCGGGGGAGTCCGAGGTCATTCGCGACCTGCATGGCCTCTTCGTGCACGATTCCATGCGGCTTGAACATCGCATCGACATCGCGGGTGACGCGGGCAGCGTCGTAGGCCAGGGCCATAGCGGCGCCGCCCACGATGAATATGTCTGCCACGACGCCTCTGCGAACGAGGCGCTCGCCCAGCGCGGTGAATGCCCGTTCAAGCTCTGCCCGGCCAAAGAGGATACTGTCGGCCTCGCTCACGCGGCCTCCAGGTCCCTGGCGGACAAGTAGACGCCATGCTTGCGGAATGCCGCTGGTGCCCAGACCAGCGCATCGGCCCGCTGGATTTCCAGTTCCGCCGGGAACCACGGCTGCTGCAGGACTCTCATCTCAGCCCACTCCGGCGGGGCGAGATCGTGCTGTGCCGCCAGGTGCTCCGCTAGTGCCGCTAGCAGCGCGTCCCACCGCTGGTCGCCGGTTGGCGGTGGCTCATCGCGCAGCAGGGACGGCTGAAGGTCTTCCGGTTCCCACCGGTACTCCTCGAGGAACTCCCACACAAGTTTCCATCGCGTCTTACTGTCGGCCGTCCGTACCAGGTGGCTGGCCAGATCGGCCAGGGTCATAGGGCGGTAGCCGGTCACCGGGTTCCTCCCTTGCCTGCGAGTCCTTGGTCCGAGCATACGATGCGACGGACCCGGCCCAGGATCCCGAAACGTTCACGCCAGCGCATCACCCCGGTACTCAGGTTCGCCGAAGGCGGCCAGCTAGGCCTGGAGCGGCACCACTACTCTGTCGGTGTCGACGACCTCGAGGCCCCGCTGAGCGCGAAAAGAGGTCGGTTGCCAGTGACAAACCAAGTGACCACGCTCCCAGACCACGGCGGATGCAGCCAGATCCAGCCAGACAAGACCATTGCCCCGACGTGCCGTAACGCGACCTAGCGGGACGCCGCCGGACGGAACCGCCAGGCATGGCATGCAAGAGGTCAGGGGTTCGAATCCCCTAAGCTTCACGATTTTTCGTGTACTCGTTCGAGTATAAAGTGTCAATCAAGTGACAACGGCGCCGGATTTCCGCATCGGAGCCCACATGGATAAGGACGCCGGATCGGGCCCGACGATGCGGACAAGCCTATCCAGCCAGGTCAGCCGTGGTAGAAGTGTCTGACGCCTGCCGGGCGCACCCTGCTGCAACCCCGGCGGCATGCGTAGCACGCAGGAGGCTACCCGTTAAATCGCAGCCGTTCGGCAGCCGGTCACCCGACGTGACGTAGGCCCGGCAGTTTCCGCGCGAACACCCGCCGTCCTGCGCGGTAATGGGATCACCACCATGACTGCTCACGACACCGAGCCCAGCCGCTTGCCCCGCGGCGTGGCGTGCGCCGGGCACGTCTTCGCCGCTCATGTCCGCGCTGATCCTGGGGTGATCTGGACGGCGCTGACCGACCCGGGCCAGACCGCCGGGTACCTGTACGGCCTGGCGGCGCACTCGACCTGGGTTCCCGGCGATCCCATCGAGTTCCGCCTCGGCGGCTGCGCCGGGGCTATCGGCCGCGTCGTGCACGCCCGATGCGGTGAACGACTGTCCTACCTGCTGCAGGCCGGGCCGGGCGACCCGCCGGTGTACCTGACCTGGAGGCTGCGGCCGGCCCCGGGCGGGTGCACGGTCCGGCTGGAGGTCGACGAGGTCGACCACGCCGACTCAGCCGAGGACGCGGAAGATATCTGGCTGCCCGTCCTGGCCGCGCTGCAGATCCTGGTGAATCCCGGCTGACGACCGCTGCAGGCTCAGCTGACCTGCGCATCGCACCAAATGATGACCGGGCACACACGCGACTGCGGCGATGAGGCCGAACTGGCTCTCTGTCGCCGCATTTATTATTTATTTCCAAGCCGGCGCATAAGTATACGATGACGCAACGTCCTCATTTCGGCATTCTGTGTGGAGGCGGCGCCTGGCGCCGTCGGCGCTGCTCGGTCTCGAGCACCGCGCTCCCGGACCGAGCAGCGCGCGCTCATCCGAGCTTCGCCAGCAGGCCTGAACCGGCTGACATCTGTACCTGGCACGACCGTGGCGGCCACGGCCATCCCGGTTCCGGTCGTGCCGCCGAAGCGGCCCCACGTGAGCAAACTGTCCGTCCGGCCGCTCGCGCCCTGGTGACAACGCGGCGATCTGGGCGATATGTTGCCGCGAACGGGAGGATCATGGCGAACCAGCAGCCGCTGGGCCCGCTCGGGCCTGACGTGGCGGTCACGCACATCCTGGTGGTCACCGATCTGGCACGGTCGCGGGAGTTCTGGATCGATGTCCTGGGCGCCGAACTGTACCGCGAGTACGGCGGAACCAGCGTGGTGCTGCGATTCGCGGGCACCTGGCTGTTGCTGGTCAGCGCGGGCGGCCCGACCGCCGACAAGCCCACGGTGGTCTTCCAGCCGCCCGCCGACGCCGACCTGGTCAGCCACGCGACGACGCTGCGCATGGCTGACTGCCAGACAACCTATGAGGCGCTGCAGTCCAGAGGCGCCGCGTTCCTCACCCCGCCGCATGACTGGGGCTCTGAGATCCGCTGCTTCCTGCGAGACCCAGACGGCCACCTCGTAGAGATCAGCCAGTCAAAAGCCAGCTGACAGCGTCAGAAGAGTGCGACAGGCGTCGCTCGGCACAGGCCTGGTGGACGCGAGACCATAGGTTCGGTCGCCACCCGCGCGCTGACCGAGGACTCGGTCGAGATGGAGTTCGTGACCGACGGCCCGGTGGCGCAGGCCGTCACCTAACAGCGAGTGACGTTCTATGCGCGGGCATCACGCTGTGGCCGCTACGTCTGCGCTACTGCCGGGCGAGTGAACTGGACCTGATGGTCCGGCTGGCCGGCCTGCGGCTGCGGGAGCGCTACCAGGACTGGGACCGCGGCCCGTTCACCGGGAGAGCCAGGACCACATCTGGGTCTGCGAGGTCACCGCAGCGCCTGCCGGATGAACGTGGCCACGGCGACCGGCTTCGCGATGAACGCGGTGTGCGAGCCGTCAATGGTGTCGGTCGTGGCGCCCATCCGCTGCGCCATGAACCGTTCCGCGTCCGGCGAGATCGCGTTGTCGTGCTCGGAGACCAGGAACCAGGACGGCTTGCTCTTCCAGCCCGCCGCGATGGCGTTCTCGTTGAGCGCCGCGGCCGCGAGCGGGCGCTGGGTCACGAACATGACATCGGCCATGTCCACCGGCACGTCGGCGCAGAACGTCTCCCGGAACCCGTCCTTCTGGACGTACAGGTCGGGACCGCCCGCGGCGCCGGGCGCGTCGTAGGGGGTCGGGGCGGCCGTCTTGGCCAGCAGGGGCGGCGGGAACGGCTGCTGCACGCTCGCGCAGCTCTCGCCCACCTCCAGCCCGAACGCCGCGAGAAAGACCAGGCCGGTCACGTTCTCCAGGCCGGCCGACGCCTGGCCGATCACGGCGCCTCCGTAGGAATGCCCGACCAGCACGACCGGGCCGTCGATGGCCTTGACCACGTCGCTGACGACGCTGGCGTCGAAGGCGACGCCTCGCAACGGGTTCGGCGGGGCGAGCGCCGTGTGGCCGGCGCTCTCGAGCTCGCGGATCACTCCCGCGAACCCGGATGCGTCGGCGAAGGCGCCGTGGACGAGGACGACGGTGGGACCAGGCATGGGGTTCTCCTCGGGGTTGGAGAGGTGGCCCCAACGACGTTACGTCACCGGACCCGAGCGAGCCGGCCCAGGGGTGCGCCGCCCGGCACGTAACCGGTTGTTCCGTGCCGCTCAACCGCCGCGCGACCACCACCTGCAAGCGGTACCGAGTCGGCAGGGAGGCCGCCTCAGGACTGAGTCAAGCGCCTGGCCCGCCACCTCCGACGAGATTGCCGACAGCGAATGTGCATGCTGATCGGCGCATAAGCGTGTGCAAGAGCAACGTCTTCATTTCGCATGTGGGTGAGACCGACGCACCGCGGCGGCACCGAGCTGGGCATGGTTGTTCGTAGCGCGGACTGGGTCCTCCATGAGTGATTCCTGAGTTACATTAAGTTAAGTTGGATGCGCATCGAGCCGAGGTCACGCTGAGCGCCGGTTCAGCGCGTCGGGCTGCGCCGGGTATTAGCGGGGGAGTGCGCCGGTCGTTGGGGTGCCGGATGGCCGGAGCCGCTTGGCGCCTCCAGCGCGCTTTGGCTGGAAGGAGCGGGTCACCGCGAGCCGGGACGTCGATCGTGGTCCTGGCTGGCTGGACGGCCCGTCGCGTTGTCTGCCGCGGGCGGGATATAGAGCCAGTTGGCCTACGGGTATTGCGTGTGGCCGCCAGTGTCGGCAGGCATGCCAGGCCGGAAATACAATACGATCGGGGATTCGATCAGCTCTCTCGTGGCGGGCTTAGCAGTGGTGCGGCGCGCAAGAGATCCCGGTAGGGCAGCAAGCGAACAGCGATGTCAGATTATACAGTACAGGTCAACTGCAAGATTTTGCATATGAGAAGCAACTAGTTATACTTGCCAGTATGAGCGCACAGACCCTTGGTTTCGCCGTACAGCCGGAAGACCGTCCGGTTCTTGATGAGCTTGTCGCGTACTTCGGCAACGGCAACAGGTCTGCCTACCTGCGCGCCACGCTCAAGATCATGAGGTCAGTCATGCTGGCCGACCAGCTGCGCGACCTGCAGGCTTACGGCCAGCAGCACACCGCGGAGCTCGGTATCGAACCCGGGGACGTTCCGGCACGCGTTGAAGAGTTCCTCAAGAGCGGCGCCAGCCACAGCGGGCGATGAGTCCTGTCGAGCCTGTCCCGACCGCCGTTGTCTATGACGTCAACGTGCTGGTGACCGCCGTCGCCAGCGGGAACAGCCCGTTCCGTTCCTGGCCCTCGCCGCCGCCCACCTCTGGCAACCCCTGCGCCGACTGCGTGGGGGTCATCGTGGATGCCGCCGAATTCGCCCTGTGGCTATCACCCCACGTCCTTGGCAACATCAGACGGGTCCTGGAGGACTTGTTCAAGTGGGAACGGCCGCAGGCCGATGCCTACGTCGCGGTCATCTCGGAGGCAGCCGAGCACAGCGGGGGAGGGCTGCTGGCCGACGTGCCCCGCACGGTGCACGATTGCCCCGATCATGAGGACAACCTGGTCCTGGACCTCGCCGCCGAAGTCGGAGCCATGCTCATCGTGTCCAATGACACAGACCTGCTGTCGATGTCGCCCTGGCGCGGCACGCCGATCCTCACCCCGGCTGCCTTCACCGCGAAGGTAGATGCCATGCGCCGCCATGCGCAGCGAAGACGCCGCTGAGGCGGCAATACGACAGGGAATTCGGTACCGCACCACTGGCCGCTGGCCGCCCGCGCCGCGTACGACCTCGCCGACACCGCTACCGCCGCCGAACTGCTGGACGGCTACCGGCCCGGGCAGCTGGCCCCCATGCAGCGGGCCGAACGTGACCTGGCCCGCGCCCGCCTGGCCGCCGCCGCCGGCGACCCGGACGCAGATCCGGCGTTCGCCGCCGCGATCGACGGGCTGCGCCAGCACTCCACCCCCTACCACCTGGCCCACGGGCTGCTCGACCACGCCGCCCACCTGGCCGCCCGCGGCGACGCCGAGGCCGCGTTGGCCGCGGCCGGCGAGGCCGCCGGCATCGCCGCCCGGCTGGGCTGCCAGCCGCTGGCCGACCGCGCGGACATCACCCCATCGGCCAGGCTGCGGACCACGGCCTCATGACGACGGCACCGGCTAGCCCAGGGCATCTGCCAGCCGCGCCCTCCTCCAGCGACCGCCGGCACGCCCGGGCGTTCAGGAGCACTGCCTCCTCACCGGCAACTCGCTACCGGGCATGATGATGCTTGCGGCCGCGCAGATCATCCGGATCCGGACGGGTGGGCCGCGGCCGTTGCCCCCTTTCGCATCTCGTAGCGGTTGCGACCGAGTCAGAGGCGGTCCGGATCAGGACAAGGCGCGGTCGTGCGGCGCGGCCCAATCCAGCAGCGGGCCGTCGGGGATGATTCGGGCCGGGTTGATGTGCGGATGGGTGGTGTAGTAGTGCCGCTTGATGTGGTCGAAGTTGGTTGTGTTCCGGAAGGCGGGCAGCGAGTACAGGTCGCGCGCGTAGCCCCACAGGTTCGGGTAGTCGGTCAGCCGGCGCAGGTTGACCTTGAAGTGGTAGTGGTAGACCGCGTCAAAGCGGGCCAGGGTCACCCAGAGCCTGACGTCGGCCTCGGTGATCGCGTCGCCGAGCAGGTACCGGCGGCCGGCCAGGCGCTGCTCCAGGTCGTCCAGGGTGGCGAAGACCTTGGACACCGCGTCGTGGTAAGCCTGCTGGGAGGTGGCCATGCCCGAGCGGTACACGCCGTTGTTCACGGTCTCGTAGATGACCGCGTTGATCGCGTCGATCTCGGGGCGCAGGGCCTGCGGGTACAGGTCGGTGCCGTTGGAGAACGCGCCGAACTGGGTGTCCAGGTCGATCGTGATGTCGGGGAAGCTGTTGCTGAGGATCCGGCCGGTCGCCCGGTCCCACAGCACCGGGACGGAGATGTGCCCGTCGTAGCCGGGCTCGGTGGCCTGGTAGGCCTCGCGCAGCAGCGAGAACCCGTTGACCGGGTCCAGCGAGTGCCCGGGGCCCTCGCGGAACGCCCAGCCGCGGCCGTCCCTGACCGGGTCAACCGCTGACAGCGAGATGGCCTCCTGGAGGCCGAGCAGCTTGCGCACGATCGCGGTCCGGTGCGCCCACGGGCAGGCCCAGGAGATGTACAGATGGTACCGGCCGGCCACGGCCGGGTACCCGCTGGAGCCGTCCGCGGTGATCCGTCCGCGGAACGGGTAGGCCGGCCGCACGAACTCCCCAGTGGCTGGCTGGGGCTGCTTCCGCCTGAAGTCGCCGTAGTCGCCGAAGGCCGCGAAGTCGACCGGGCTCGCGCCGCCCGCCCGCTGAGTGGTGGTCATGGCGGTCATAACCCGGCGGCAGCAGCGGCCATTCCGTGCCGCGGTAGCGGACGGCGTCGCGTAACGGGCGTCTGGAGGACTTCGCCGAGAACTCTGTCGTTGCCGCCGACCTGGTGCCTTGTCCTGGTGAGCGGCGGTCAGGTCAGGCATCTGGCTGCGCTAGGCCCTCACGTTGGGGCACTGTCAGTACCCGTCTCACTAGGCCAGGCCGGCTGGGCTAGCATGCGGGTGGTCACCGTGACCTCCGACGCGCACTCCGCCGCTCGTCTCGACCTCAGCGACCCGAACCTGGAGCACGGGTGGGACAGCTGGCGGTCCTACGCCAACAGCAAGCTGGCCAACACCTTGTTCACGCGCGAGCTTGCCCGCAGGCTGGACGGCACCGGAGTGACGGCCAACTGCGCACACCCGGGGATGGTGCGGACGGGCTTCGGCCGGGAGTCCAGGCCGCTGCTGAAGCTCGGCATCACGATCGCCCGGCCGTTCATGGCCTCGCCCGAGCGCGGCGCGGACACCATCGTGTACCTGGCCAGCTCGCCGGATGTAGCGGGCCAGACCGGAGGGTACTACGTCAAGCGCCAGCGGCGCGAGCCGTCGGCCGCCGCGCGCGACGACACGGTCGTGCGGGAATTGCGGGAGCTCAACGAAAAGATGACCGGCCTGGCGCCAGCCCGGCCCGCCGGAAACTGACCCGGCCAGCGATGCGACCACTTCGCGCCGTTACGCTCCGCAAACCCCAGAGTGAACCGGAACCGCCTTCTAATTGATCTGGCACGTCAAGAGCTCGACCGTAAGCTAGCACGTGGGCGATCGATAATGGCTGATCGGCGCGACCGCACCCGGGCATCGTTGCGGGCGAGCCAGCCGGGGAGGTCGGGGAACTGGGCCTGTTGGCCCAGCGGCCGGGCGGCGTCGATGTCGCCGGAGTAATACGCGGCGATGCTGAGGTCAGCGAGCGTCGTCGGCTGGCTGCGCAGGCGTGTCCATGGCTCGGGGCTCACGGCCGGGGCGGCGAGGCTGAGTGGCCGGCCGCAGCCGTCCTGCCTGCTGCGGGAAGTACCAGCGCGGCCGCCCGGCCGCCACGATGGCGACGGGGCAGCGCGAATGCGCAGCGCAGTAGCCACTGACCGAGCCGTGCACAACCCGTTTCAAGCTGTGCCGCCCGGCGGTTCCCACCACGAGCACATCGCCGGGCAAGGCGATCGTAGTCAGCACCGGGCCTGGGTTGCCTTCCGGCGTCTGGATCACCACGTCGAGATCATCCGGAATGTCCCCTGCGGGGGAACGGAGCGCACGCCTGGCCAGTTCCCTGGCCAGCTGGCGTGTCACGGCTCCGGAATAGGCGACGGCCAGGCGGCCGCGGCCGCTACGGTGATGCCGCCAGCCACCGTGCCGGGGCAGCCCGAGCCCCCACGCCCGGACGGCAACCAGCCGGGCCCGCCGCGCCTGCGCAAGTGCCACCGCGCAACGCAATGCCGCCACACCGCCGGGCGTGTCATCGACACCCACGATGACCCTTCCGCCCTCACCGCGGGAATCCGGCGGCAAGCCTGTATCTGTCATGACGGCTGCCATCACCTGTCACCTTCTACCGCCCAATTTATTTCACTGTGCCCGGCCTCACGATGGGCCACCAGAGGCGATCCGGCCTGCCTCTGCGGGACGTTCGGCCTAAATGAGACAGGCCAGCATTGCAGTCACGCTCAGCGACTGCGACCGGCCGCGATCCCACCTCATTTCTGGGCTGGTGGCAGCTCATTGGCTGTACGGGCCGATGCCGACAGGATCACTGACGTAAACAGAACGCGACATTCTGTGCGCGGCGCGTAATCCATCGGCACGGCCATTAGTGGAGACAGAGTCGGCAGGGAGAGCCAATTACGATGTGCCCGCTTGTCGCGCTATGCGACCGCGAGACGCTATTGTTCTTCGAACCACCGAGCTGATCGTCGTGGCCCGGTCACGGTCGGGTGCGGGTGGGAAGAGCGCGCCCATCGCCCTCCGTACGCTCCCCGACGTCGCGCCCCCCGGCAAATGGTGGTCACTCATCCTCCTTTGCAGGCGCTGGCGACGGCGGCGGGTTCCTCGCAACCCTCCACACGCTGAGACATCAGGTCTGCCGCCTGCCTTCCCCCGGCTCCGTTTACAGGAGCAGGCCCCTGGTCGTGACGTTGGGGAGCGTGGCCATCTCGGCGTAGGCTCGATGTCACTCTCCGTGATTATCGTGCTCCTTGCGCACGTGCGCGAACCTCCCTGCCGATATGCGTGGTCAGCAAGCTGTCGTGGGGAACCATTTGGGGAGCGCTCAGAACGTGATATTCGGTTGTGGCGACGGGCGGGTGCTAGCCTCCAGGCGTCCGGGGTTGGAGGTCGGCTGGCTTCTGGCGTGAAGGATGGTCTTTGCGTCGTGGTGATGAGTTAGTAGTTCCCTGCGGCGTGCGGCCCGTGAGGTCCCCGGCCGGTTTGCCGACTGGGCCGGCGTCGCCGAGGGCTGTGATCTCGGCTGCGCTTTCCTGGAGACAGGCGAGCAGGACGTGGGGGTCTGGTACCGCGGCGGTATCGATGTTGATGCCGATATCGCAGGTGCCGTCGTAGGACAGCAGGGTGGTGTTGAGGGAGGTCCCGATGGTGGGCCCGAACGCGAACGTCCCGGTAACCTTGCTGCCGGCCACGTAGACCGGCTCCGGAACGCCCGGTACGTTGCTCGCCACGAAGTCCGCGTGCTTGAGAATCCCGGCCACGTAGCCAACGGGCAGCATGTTGAGCACCCCGGCGATCGCGCCGGTGACCGGAAGCGACGGCTCCGCGCGTGCTGCCCCGGTCAGTTGGTGCAGCAGGCGCATCCGGGCGGCCGGGTCCGGTTCCCCGGACGGCACGGTCAGCCGCATCAGGGTGATCTTGTTGCCCCAGCCGGTGTCCTGCGCGGTCCGGAGGCTGATCGGGATGACGGCTCGCAGGTACTGCGCGGTCGTACCGTGGCGCTCATGGTACCTGCGCAATCCGCCCGTCACTATGGCTAGGTAGGCGTCGTTGACGGTCCCGTCGGCAGTCTTGGCTGCCTTCTTCAGGGCGTCCAGGGAGATCTCCGCCATGGCCAGATGGCGTGTCGTCGCCCGGTCCCGCATGAGGGGTGACATGGCGCCGGAACTCGGCGCGGCCGTCCGGTAGACCGACCGGGCCAGCGCGGCGGTGTCACAGACCAGGCCGAGCGGGTTGCGTGCGGACCGGATCAGGGCCGGGATCGCCGCCTCGGCCCCGCGCCGGGCCAGGCCCGTCAGCTGTGCGGCCATCGAGCCGGCGGCCCCGGTGACCAGGGCAAGCTGGTCCGGCGTTTCGCCTGCCGGTGCTGGCGGCATCGGGCCCAGATCGGGGGGGTCGCGCTGCGGGTCAGAAATGACCGCCAGCATGCGCATCCCGCCCACGCCGTCTGACAGGGAATGGTGGAACTTGACGATGAGCGCCGCCTCGCCGTCCTTGATGCCGTCGACCAGGGTGAGCTCCCACAGCGGACGGTCCCGGTCGAAGGCATCCATCGCCGACCTGCGCGCCAGCTGGAGGACCGCTTCCCGCGTCCGGGGAGCAGGAGCGGCGACCCGGCGAATATGCCAGTCCAGGTCGAAATCCGGATCATAGCTCCATCGGGGAGCGGTGAAACCGAAGGGGGATTCGACGACGCGCTGGCGCAGCGAGGGCATGAGCCGGGATATCCGGTCCACGCGTGCGACGAGAGTCTCCCAGTCGGGAGTGCGGTCCAGCCAATCGACGGCGACAATGGTGGATCTGAGCGCGGGATCGCGTTCCATCCGCCACGTAAATGCATCGCTCGCGCCCATGTAAGCACTGCCAGGTACCGCCATGTTGCCGACTGTATGAGCCTGTCTCCTGCCCCGGCAGGGCCATTGGTCCCGGTGAGCCAGGCCGTGGCCACACATGAGGTGAAGGCCTGAAGTGACCTTCGCCTCTGGCAGGATGGCGCAGCTGCCAGCGCACGACAATGGCGGAGGCGATCACTGTGGCCACCACCGGCAGCCGGTACCGTGGTGCCTTGGGCGCTGCGTTGGACATCTTCCGCGTACGGCAGTACTTCAACGTCGTCGTCGGCGCCCGCGACGTGGCCAGGGCCGTCCGCGCCGATGCGAGGTTCCTGGACACGGTACGGCGCGGGATCGTGCCGCTGCCGCCCGGCCGCCAGCCAGCGGCCGGGCGTATCTTCGGGCCGCTGGCCGGCGCTGCCCCGCCGCCGCTGGCGGGCCGTGTCGGGGTGGTGGCTACTGGGGGCAGCGGTGCCCTTGCCTCGCTGGTCGGCGTGGCCAAGGCGCTGGAGGACAGCGGCACCAAGGTGTCGGTCTACTCGGTGTGTTCGGGCTCGGCGCTGTTCGGGTTCCCGCTCGGTGCCGGGATGGCGCCTGAGGAGGTGGCCGAGCTCACCGCTTCCATGCGGCCCGGCGACTACATCGATGTGGGATGGCGCGAGATCGCCGCGCTCGTGCCGACATTGGCGCGCGGCTGGTGCGGCATCTTGCGCGGCGCGCCCGGCCCGATCCCTGTCGTTCCTTCTCGGGACTGACGGTCCTGGGGGGCTGCAGCTTATGGACAGCGCTTGCGCTGCGGCGTTCTCATGGGCATAGACTCGACGAAGGAGATCAGGCCATGCGCTCGGATACCAGACCGGTGATCCGGTGGAACCCTGTCGAACGGGTATGGGAGACCGGCTGCCGGGGTTATAGCGTGCTCAGCATTCCCCGACTGAACAAGGGCACCGCGTTCACCGATTCCGAGCGCGCCGCATTGGGATTGACCGGCCTGCTGCCATCCCGGGTCCTGACCCTGGACCAGCAGGCTGAGCGCGCCTACCGGCAGTGCTCGCAGCAGCCCAGCGTCCTGGGCAAGAACATCTACCTGACCGCGTTGCACGACCGCAACGAGGTGCTGTTTTACCGGGTACTGACCGACCACCTCAGCGAGCTGCTGCCAATTGTCTACACACCTACGATCGGCGAGGCCATCCAGCGTTACAGCCACCAATACCGCCGTCCACGCGGCGTCTATCTCAGCATCGATACGCCCGGCCAGATCGAGACCGCCCTGCGCGATTCTGGATTGTCAGCCGGCGAGGTGGACCTCATCGTCGCCACCGACGCCCAGGCCATCCTCGGCATCGGCGACTGGGGCGTCGGGGGCATCGATATCGCGGTCGGCAAGCTCGCCGTCTATACCGCTGCGGCCGGCATCGACCCAGCCCGAACCCTGCCGGTGATGCTGGACGTCGGCACCGACCGGGCAGAGCTGCTGGAAGACCCGCTGTATCTGGGCGTTCAGCGCAAGCGGCCCGCCCAGGAGCCCTATGACGCCTTTATCGACGCCTACGTGACCGCCGCGCTCAAGGTCTTTCCCGGCGCGCTGCTGCACTGGGAGGATTTCGGGCCTGGCAATGCCCGGCGCATCTTGGACCGCTACCGCGACCACATACTCACCTTCAACGATGACATGCAGGGCACCGGCGCGGTCAACCTCGCCGCCGTATGGGCTGGCGCCCGGGCCAGCCAGACCCCGTTGACCCAGCACCGCGTTGTCATCTTCGGTTCCGGCACCGCCGGTATCGGCATCGCCGACCA
This sequence comes from uncultured Actinomycetes bacterium, assembly GCA_963834685.1. Taxonomy (GTDB): domain Bacteria; phylum Actinomycetota; class Actinomycetes; order Streptosporangiales; family Streptosporangiaceae; genus Palsa-504. Next base: position 95,449 of record CAWICW010000001.1, read on the forward strand.
ACTGCATGCGGCCATGACCAGCCAGGGGCTAGATACTGCCGCGGCGCGAGCACGGTTCTGGTGCCTGGACCGCCAGGGCCTGCTCACCGACGACATGACCGGTCTGCGCGACTTCCAGGTCCCCTATGCCCGCCCTGCCACCGAGATCGCTGACTGGGCGGGACACGGGACCGTCAGCGGCATCGGCCTGGCTGAGGTGGTGGGCCGCGTGCACCCCACCATCCTCGTCGGCACCTCTACCGTGCACGGCGCCTTCACCGAGCAGATTGTGCGGGAGATGGCCGCGCACGTGGACCGGCCCGTGATCCTGCCCATGTCCAACCCGACCAGCCTGTCCGAGGCAACCCCGGCCGACCTGGTGCACTGGACCGGCGGCCGCGCTCTCATCGCCACCGGGAGCCCGTTCGACCCCGTCACCTATCAAGGCGTCACCTATCAGATCGGCCAGGCCAACAATGCCCTCATTTTCCCCGGCCTTGGTCTGGGCACGCTCTTGTCCCGGGCCCGGCGCATTACCGACAACATGATCACCGCCGCCGCCCAGGCCGTCGCCGGACTCACTGACGCCACCACGCCCGGCGCGCCTCTCCTGTCGCCCATCGATGACCTCCGCACCACCTCGGCGCAGGTCGCCCTCGCGGTAGCCCAGGCCGCCGCCGACGACGGCGTCGCCGGCCTGCCCGGCATTACTGCCGACGCCGTAAGCGCGGCCATGTGGCAACCCCGCTACGCCCCCGTACACGCCGTCTGAACAAGGCGCGGCCTGTGCCGTCCGCCCAGGATCCGGGCTCCGCTATCACCGCGCCGAGGTATAGCAGCCGCACGGAAGGCATCCGCCCGGCCAGGTCACGCGGACCGGCCCTCGCACCGCGCAGGATCCGACGACCGGCTATCACCTGGCGTGACAGTCCCCCGCCAGCCAAGCCGCGCCGGATCCTCCGTTCGGTATGTTGTGGTCGGCCGGGCCCGTGATTATCGATGCCGTGCCGGACGGGGCGTTCGGCGCGTCCGCTGGCCCATGTCGTGCACGGCGGCCGGCGCGCGCCTCACGCTCGACGTCGGCTGCACCGCAAGGTAATCCAGACGGGACGCGACGAGAGGACCCTCCTCCGCTTCTCGCGGATCTCGATTGCGCGGTGCGCGGATCTGGTCCGTTCCTCCGCGTCTGCCGGGGGTCCTCTGTCACGGTCAGTCCACCCTGTCACGGAAGCGCATGCTAGGGACCAACGTCCCTGGCCACGGGACCTTCGGCCGGGCGGCGCAGGCAGTACGGCCGGACTGCGGCGGCGGGAGATGGCGGACGCGAACTGGCTATCATAGTGGTCCCGGCTGCTGATGCCGGTGACGTGCTATCAGATCCGCCGGATGGGTGTACAAGGGAAGTCATGGACAGACGTGCGCTTGTCCTGGGCGGCGGTGGTGTCACCGGCATTGCCTGGGAGATCGGCGTGATCGCGGGGCTAGCCGCCCACGGCATCGACCTGGCCGCAGCCGACGTGATCATCGGGACATCGGCCGGGTCGGTTGTCGGTGCCGACATCACCTCCGGGCAGGAGCCTGAGGCGCTGTACCGGGCCCAGCTCGCGCCGCCTGATCCTGAGCCCGCCGCCCGGATCGGCTTGGGCCTGATCGGCAGGCTGGCGTGGGTGGTGAACACCAGCCGGGACCCGGTGCGGGCGCGGGCGCGGATCGGCCGCTGGGCGCTGGCCGCACGCACCATGCCGGAGGCCGACCGGCGCGCGGTGTTCGAGGCCCGGCTGCCCGCCGGCGGCTGGCCCGCCACGATGCTCAAGGTGACCGCCGTGGACGCGCGGACCGGCGAGTTCGTGGTGTTTGATTCCGCTGGTGAGGCCGGCCTGGTCGATGCGGTTGGGGCAAGCTGCGCGGTGCCTGGAATCTGGCCGCCGGTCACCATCGGGACTCGTCGTTTCATGGACGGGGGCGTGCGCTCAGTGGCCAATGCCGATCTGGCGGCCAGCTACCAGCGGGTGGTTATCGTGGCGCCGGTAGCCCAGGGCATCGGGCCGATCATGCCTGGCCCGGGCCGGCAGGCTGCGGCGCTGGCCGCGGCCGGAGCCCGTGTCGCGCTCGTACGGCCGGACCGCTCGGCCATGCGGGCCATCGGGCGCAACGTGCTTGACGTGTCGCGCCGGGCAGCAGCGGCGACAGCCGGACGGGCCCAGGCAACGGCCGAAGCGGCCGCGGTCCGGACAGTCTGGCAGCCCGATGGCGGACCGGCCGCCTCCTAGCCGTCAGGCCCGGCACAGGCAGCGCCCGGCCGCGGTCGCAGGGCAGCACGCGTTCGCACATCAGCACCGCCAGTGGCACCTGCTAGCCTGTGTAGCCTGCCAGAAGGTTGCGCCCCGGGTACACGTCCCGCCCATCTGCACAGAAGCAGACGTTATGAGCGTCCAGAAGCTAGCGACCAAGGATCTCTAGCCTGGTATTTGTGACTGAGTTGCTGCCATGGCGGTTTTTTCTCGCCTGTCGGCCCGGGGTGGGCCGCCGGGAGGCGCTGCGCCGTGTGGCTTGCCTGGTCTGGCGGGAGGGGATCATGGCGGGGGCGCTGATCCTCGGGAGCGTCGCGCTGCTCGCATTGCCGCTAAGCCGCAAGTCCACTGAAGCAATATCAGGCACCTGACCGGTTGCGCCTATAGATTTTCACTACGGAATTATCGGAGTCCTTGCTTGAGTGCCGCTACAGCGTCGGGGTAGCCGGACAGCTGGTAGGGCTTCTTGCCGGGCTCGGGCGGGCCGGAATAGGGTTTGGTGGCAGCCGGGTTCGGGATGACATCGACGCTCAGCACCAGCTGGTAGCCCGCGTGTTCCCACGGAGCCAGGACAGGCTGCGCGGTGGCATCCGAGATCGTCTTCTGGTCGTTCAGGTAGACGCCCGCGTACTGCAGATGACCGCCCAGTAGCTTCCCCATGCCGTTGACTGCACCGGGGGTGTTAACTTGCGCAGATGCGCCCTGGTTAGCCACTAGCGGGCCGCCGGGCCAGCCGGACGACGTCACGTGGCCCTGTTCCCAGTAAAGGCCGATAGCGTGATGAGCCTTCAGCCATGCCGTCATGTGGGTGAGGAAATACGTGTCGTCGTGCCCGCCGAAGGTGTGGAAGTCCAGGCCCCACTCGGGGATGATAATGGGCTTGCCCGTCAGCTTGGAGAACCGGGCTATCCAGTCCAGTCCGCCTGGGCTGGCTGTCAGGTTTTGCTGCCAGTGGAGAGTCCAGTCCAGGGCGCCGGATGCGGTGTGCGGGTACGTGCCGTTCGGGCCGCCGTACCAGTCCAGGATATCGGTTCCCACGTAGTCGACGTACGCGCTGCCGGGCCAGCAGTCGGCCACCGTCGCCGCGCCGGGGTACAGGGTCCACAAGAACTTGAAATGCTCACCGGGCACCGATCGCATGGTCGTTACGACGTGCCGCCAGGCAAGGATGAAAGCGCCGGGTTCAGATGGGGGCGCGTGCCGCTCGCTCCACGCGTACCACCCGCCGTTCATCTCGCGGCTGAGATTGATAATGGTGGTGGAGAGCCCATCATGGACCAGCAGTTCGCCGAGCCGGTAAAACTGCTGATTATCAGCGCCCGCCGCTGCCGCGGCCAGAGCAGCACTGCTTGACGTGAAATAGCCGGGCCCGGTCTCATCCGGGCCGCCATCGTTCAAGAGCGATTCCAGCGCTTGCAGCCCGGAATTCGCAGCGCCAGGCGCCCCACTGGCGGTCGGCTGGCCCGGCCTGGCCGACACTGCCGAGCCTCTCCATTCAGGGATGGCCCAGGCAGTGACGCCGACAACAACTGCAAGGCAGGAAAGGACTATGAGCCACTTTATCTGGGGCATCTTTGGCTTGATCGCCATCAGTAACCGAACTGCCGGAGAAATGCCCGGGCGCGCGTCACGGTCCCCGCCGGGCTGAGAGCGCTCCTCGTATCGTTTGGTGACACAAGCCATCTCGACGGCCCAGCCCGCAACAGGCCGATGGCCAGCTTTGCCTCGCGGACCCACACATCATCGGTCGTGCTGAGGGTTACGAGATGGCTCATGGTCATGTTCTGCCGTCCGGGCTCCCAGCCGAGCTCCTGTGCTGCTCGGTGGCTGCCAGCGGACGGCCTTAGCTAATTGTACGACGCCACGAGCTGGCCGCGGGCGCCCGGCAAGCCTGGTGATATCAGCGGCAGCGCAGGGCGGCTACCTGCGCAGCCGGGAGCAGGGGATGGTGATCGTGCGGTATCCCCACGTCCAGGTGGTGATCTGGCCGCTGGTGCTGTGCTCGCAGGCGGTGAGCATCCGCTGCGCTACGGGCTGCCAGTAACCCCAGGGGTTGGTGCGCGCGCTGGCGTACCGGTAGTCGGGGAGCCAGCTGAGCGCCAGCGCGCAGGCCAGGGCGGCGACGGCGGTGAGCGCCCGGGGCGATCGGCGGAGCAGCGGGATCTTATCGCGGCCCTGGGCACTGGCGTGGCGGCGCAGGTAGGCATCGACCGCGACCACGGCGGCGGCGGTCATCGCCATGATCGGCATGGTCGCGTACCGCGAGCCGGCCTCGTAGTTAGGGGAGTTCCCGCCGGTCGAGTACGGAACCACGGTGGCGGCGGCGATCGTCTGCACGAACCCCATGATCAGCGCGACGGCGACGAAGACCCGGACCTGCCGGGTGCCGGTGACCAGCGCCCAGCCGAACACGGCCGCCAGGATGGCGCAGGCGATGACCGTCGCGCCGTTAAGGCCGGCGATCTCGACCAGGCGTCCGGACACCCGCCAGCCGAAGGCGCGCAGCGCGACGTTGTGGAAGTAAAACCCGAGCGCCCTTGCGGGCATGGCCAGGTGGCGCAGGCGCTGGGTGTGCCGGGCGTAGCTGTCCAGCACCACGGGCGCCTGCACCAGCAGGCCCGCCAGCCAGCCGGCTGTCACCGCGTGCTCGCGCCACCGGGGCAGCGCGACCATCCGGGCGAGCACCAGCGGCGCGTAGATCAGGGCGAGGATCTCCGAGGAGGCGGCGGCGAACGCGACGAGCGCCGCGGCCGTCATCCCGGCCCCGCTTCCCGGCCGCCACAGCAGGGCGAAGAACAGCGCGGCCAGCAGGTACCAGGGGGAGCTGACGGTGTTGTCGGCGATCTCCATCGGTGCCAGCGGCAGCAGGATCAGCGCCGCGCCGGCCAGCGCCCGCAGCCAGCGGGACCGGATCCACCCGTCCAGGGCGTGGTAGATGAACAGCGCGCACAGCGCGGCGATGCCGGCCCCGGCCAGCGCGAAGGGCACCGCGGCGTCCGCCAGCGGCAGGTAGGAGACCAGCTGGCCGGCCAGGCGGGGCACGAGCTGCTCGTAGCCGCCGAAGGGCACCAGCAGGTGCCACGGGTGTGCCAGCGCGTCGAACAGGAACACGCCCTGGTCCTCGGCGTACAGAGAGTCCCAGGCCGGGACGTGTGCGACGCGCAGCAGCAGCACGACGGTCCCGAGGCACACGGCGGCCACCTGGACCGCGACGTAGACAGCCCGCCGCCCTGCGGACCCGGCAGCGTCCGGGCGCCCCCGCTCAGGCTGCGGCACCTGCCGGGACGGCCCGCGGCCGGGTGTCTCGGGGAAGAGCACCACCAGGGCCGCGCGCACCCTGCGCACCCAGCCACCGGCCGGCCGGGATGCCGGACCCCGTTGCGCGGACCTCGGCTGCGCGGACCTGTAGGTCAATATGGCCTCCTGGCCAGGTCGCCACGAGCTGGGCGCAGCCCCAAAGGACCCGCAGAAACCAGCCCCGAGAGTCATGGTAGTCAGCAGCGAGCACTAACCCGCACGCGCCGCCTCATCCGCGCCCGGGGCCGCGCGCGAGCGGCGATGCGCTACCCGCGGTGCGCCGGGACGGACTCGGCCACGCCCGCGCAACGGCGTCAGCGCTGACGCGGGCATGGCGTGCCAGGGAGCGGACCCGAGGAACGGCCGGAACGGCGACATCTGAACCGTGCCCCAAAGGGGACACCGAGATCTGGCGGCTCTGTATTCAAGACGGCGCTGAGGCCTGAGCCCGAAGAATCGCAGATATTCGGTCGGTTCGCTCACGTTCTGGAACGTCGGTCGCGCTAGGTGATGATCGCTGACCGCTGACGTCGCGCGAGATCCGCCTTATGGTCGGGTAGCCGACTGTCGGATCACCGGGTGAAGCAGGTCCTGAACTGGGAGTTATGACCCGCGCGGGTGCGGGCGGGCCGCTCGCTGAGCAAGGCTCGTGCCGTGCCGGGCCTGGCTGCCGCCGGATCCCGCCGGGGGCAGGCGGACGAGGCCTGGAGTCAACCGGTAGTGTCCGGCCGGCGGAGGTAACCATCAGGACCTATGAGCGGCGGGATACCGCCGGCGTTGCCGATGTCTTGTACCGTTCCGTCCGCGAGGTGGCTGTCTGATTACACAGCTGAACAGGTGAAGGCCTGGGTTCCCGGACGCTGGGATGCCGAGCAGGAACACCGGCGCTCCGGTGATGGCCGGCTGGTCCTGGTTGCCGCGGAGGAGCCGGGCCACGTGGTCGCGTTCATCGATCTGGAACCGGACGGGCACATCGACCGGCTGTTCTGCGCGCCCGAGGCGGCCGGCCGCGGCGTCGCGTCGCGGCTGTATCAGGCGCTGGAGACCGCGGCGCGCGCGCAGGGCATCGAGCGGCTGTTCACTGAGGCGAGCGAGCTGGCCCGGCGGTTCTTCGAGCAGAAGGGCTTCACGGTGCTGCAGCGCCAGGACAAGATCCTCCGCGGCGTGCCCATCCACAATTACCGGATGGCCAAGACTCTCGGCTAAGACCGGCAACCAAGCGGCTCCCGGCAGATCACCCCCCGGAACGACAGGACCGGTAGCCACCACTGGCAGACGGCGCCGCGTAACGAGCACTGATCCCAGCGGCGTCCGCGAACCGCCGATCTGGTCGGCTCGTGCATCTGGCGGGTGCGCCGGAGCAGGCAAGCAGAACGAACGTTATGCAGCTCGGGCCGGGACGTGATCACGCGTCTGGCCGATAGCGGCCTGTGCCCGATCCCGCGGGCGGGGCGTGATGAGGCCCTGTCGGACGTGCCCGGCGTGCAGCGCCCGATCCCGCACGCCGGCCTGGAATGCTGCGGCCGGTGCCGTCCGGGACAGCGCAGCCGCGTTCTTGTCGGGCCGGCCGCGCCCGGGACCCGGCGAACTGCGGGGCGCGCGTGGTAGCCCGGCTGTCCTGGCCACATCCGGCGGTCCTTGACAAGGATTTGAACACTGTATAAGAATAATGAACGATGATAAAGACATCGGAGGCGTCCGGGTGGCGCCAGGCCCGCCGCCGCTCGGCCCGCGACGCCATCATCGCCGCCGCCTGGGCGCTGGTGCGGGAGGAAGGCCTGGCCGGGTTGTCGCTGCGCGACCTGGCCCGCCGGGCCGGGATCAGCACCCCCACTGTCTACGCCTACTTCGACTCCAAGAACGCGATCTACGACGCGATGTTCGGCCAGGCCGCCACCCAGTTCGCCGACCGGATGGCCGAGCCCTACGACTGCGCCGACCCCCGCGACCAGATGGTCGCGTCGATCCGGCGGTTCGCCGAGTTCTGCACCGGCGACCTGGCGCGCTACCAGCTGCTGTTCCACCGCGCGCTGCCCGGCTTCGAGCCGTCACCGCAGTCCTATGCCCCGGCGGTGCGCGCCCTGGACGGCGCCAGGGACCTGCTAGCACGCAACGGGATCACCGCGGCGCGGCACCTGGACCTGTGGACCGCGCTAGTCACCGGGCTGGTCGACCAGCAGGTCGCCAACGACCCCGGAGGCGAGCGCTGGACCCGCCTGATCGGCGAAACGGCCGCCATGTTCCTGGCCCACTGCCAGCCGGCCGCCTCGCGCGAACCCGGATCCGGCCCGGCCCAGCCCCAAGGAGCCCCGTCATGACCATGACGACCACCGACATCACCACCATCGAACCGCTGACCCACCAGGAAGCGATGCGCCGCCAGGCGACCGAACTGCAGCGCGCCGTGGCGCTGCTCCGGTCGCTGGACGGCCCGGCATGGGCAGCCGCGACCGACTGCCCCGCATGGGACATCCGCGCGATGTACCAGCACGTCCTGGGCGCCTGCGAAGCCGGTGCGTCCCTCCGGGAGAACATCCGCCAGCTCCGCCGGGCCCGGGCGCACCGCAGGCAGCACGGCGGGCCGCTAGAAGCCGCGCTGTCCGCCGTGCAGGTCCGCGACCGGGCCGCCCTCCGCCCCGCGCAGATCACCGAACGGCTCGCGGCCATCGCGCCCGCAACCATCCGCGGCCGCACCCGCATCCCGGCGCCAGCCCGCCACCACGTCAAGCTCAAGGTCGACGGCCCGGTCCACGAGACCTGGACACTGGGCTACCTCACCGACACCATCTACCTGCGCGACCTATGGATGCACCGCATCGACGCGGCCCGCGCCGCCCGCCAGCCAGCCGAACTCACCGCCAGCCACGACGGCCGCATCGTCGCGGACATCACCGCCGAATGGGCCCGCCGCCACGGCAAGCCCTTCACCGCCGAACTGTCCGGCCCGGCCGGCGGAACCTACGCCAGCGACCCGGCCGACCCCACCGCCGAGCACATATCCCTGGACGCCGTCGAGTTCTGCCGCACCCTCGCCGGCCGCGCCCACCCCACCGGCCTGCTCACCACCATCGTCCCCTTCTAACCCCGCGCCCCAGAACCGCCCAACCACACCCAGCCGCCGGCACGGCCCCGCAGCAACAGCGCACAGGCATCCCAACCGCACGTCCCCAGCGGCCGGGAAAGCCCGGGCCGGCGGTTGGTGACCTTGGGCACCGCCCGTCCAGCGGCCCGCTGATCAGGCCCTGCGGATGCCAGGACCGCAGCAGCGAGCGCAGCGCGGTCGCCAGCCGCTGAGCCGTCTTCGGGACCAGCCGCCGGGACTCCGCGGTCAGGAACCCCGTGACGTCGGCGGCCGAAAGCCCACTCAGCGCCACGGCACCCGCAGCAGCATGGTGGTGAGCCACGAACGGGCGGACCAGATCGAGGTAACCGAGCGCCACCTCGGCCTGCACGCCACGCTCGGCCAGCAGGTAACAGCGGTACTCCTCCAGCAGCGCCTCTCGCGGAGTCGCCGGCGTCGCGCTCTCGGCTTGCGGGGCCACGCCCAGCCCCCGCAAGTAGCCCCGCAGCGGCGCCAGGGCCTTCGATGTCAGGTATGCCGTATACCCGGCCGCCCGCCGCGCCGCCAGATACTCCTCCACCACCGGGCCGGTAAGCGCCTCCGTGCCCCGCCAGCGGCCGTAAACCACCGGCTCAGGTGCGCGGCCAGCCCCAGCTGGCCCTTTGCCGAGCCCTCCGTGAAGCCCAGCCTGGCCAGTTCACCGGCCAGCCCGCTTGCATACAGCGCCAGGGGTCCCGTCATCCGGACCCATAGAAAACGTCCATGTTCGCTGTCCTCCCCGATCGTCGGAAAGGACAGCGTCACGCCGCGGCCCGCTCGATTCTGCCGATATCCAAGACCCGGTCACCCCCGCCCGCCAGCACCGGCCGCCCGGTATCGGCATAACGACGATGTCGGGGTAATGCTGGTTATGCCGATACCGGCATAACCAGCACGTCATCCGCCGCTGCCGCGCGGTCACCAAACTCGGCCCCGGCAGCCTCCAGTCCTGGGCCGGCGACGTGATCGCGGTGCTCCGCGAAGCGCACCAGGCCGTCGAGGACGCGCTGGCCAGGGGCGATCCCGGCCCGACGCGGAGCTTCTCGCCAAGCTGCGCGGTCGCTACGACGAGGCCATCGCCTTCGGCATCACGCACAACCGGCACCGGGACTGGCACGACGGCAACCACCCCGGCTACACGCTCGGCTGCTGGCTGCGCGACTACGCGGACCAACTCTGGCTGTTCACCACCAGTTCGCGGTCGACTGGACAAACGAGGGGGCTTCATACTGCAACCCGCACGTGGTGACCTTGGTCTCCCGCAGCCGGGGTTGCTGCCCGTCGAGGTCCGCGATGTCGCGCCGGCCCGGGCCGGACGGCGGAGGCGCCGCGGAAGAAGCCAGTCTCAGTCGCGGTGGCTGATCCACACCGATACATGGGCGGGTTCCAGGGCCTGGTGCACGACGCCGGCCAGGTCATCACGGACCGAATCCAGGTCCACCGCGTCTTTCAGCCGGGACGCGAACGCGGCCACGGTCTTGTCGGCGTCGTACCGGGCCCGGTTGAACCGGCGGCTGGACCCGGCGGCGCAGCGGGTTGAACAACGCCGCCACAACCAGGGTGGAGGCGGCGATCCCCACCGTTGAGCGGAACGGCAGCACCCGGGTGGTGAAGGTCGCGACGCACGCCAGCGCGTCACCCCGGTACTCAGGTTCGTCGAAGGCGGGCAGCTTGGCCTGGAGCGGCACCGCTACTCTCTCGGTGGCGACAACCCCGAGGCCCCGCTGAGCGCGAAAAGAGGCCGGTTGCCAGTGACAAACCAAGTGACAACGCTCCCAGACCACGGCGGATGCTGCCGGACCCCACCAGACAAGACCATTGCCCCGATATGCCGTAACACGACCTAGCGGGACGCCGCCGGACGAAACCGCCAGGCATGGCATGCAAGAGGTCAGGGGTTCGGATCCCCTAAGCTCCACGTTGCCGCAGGTCAGCGGTATATTGCGATCTTGAAATAGCTTCTGACCTCTTGCAACGCAGGCAAGTACACCCCTTGGGTGTTGGCTTCCGGCACGGGAGTTCCCGCAGCTCAGCCCTGTGCTGCGGGTCCCGGCCGGTATCGGCGATCAAGATATTCCCCACCGGTAGGGGCTTTGCGATCAGGTAATTCCCCACCCCGATCACGGAATTCCCCATGGGGACGACGTACGCGTTGCGGCGTGTCGTCGGGGGTCTGGTCCTCGTAGTGCCCACCTCTACGAGCAGCGAACGGACCGGCCGCTCACTGATCTTGACCCCGAAGCGGTCACCGGCCGACTGGTATCCGCTGTTCCCCAACCCCGTGGTCGCTGAGTCCCTCCTCGACAGAATGATCAACACCAGCCACCAAGTGCTGATGACCGGCCCCGGCTACCACCCCCGCAAACGGCCCGGCCGCATCCCCCTGGCCACGAAGAACGACACCGGATAGTCGAGATCCATCAGATGACCAGCGACCCGATGGCCCTTGAGCGTCCCAGTCGCCGTCCCGTCACCGGGACTGTTCAGCCAACCGGTCTTATGGGACGCCCCTCCGGTCGAACCGCCGCTGAGCAGTGCCGGTCCCGCATGGGGTTCGTGGTGCGGGCACCGCTGACGGAAGTCACGGAGTGCCGTAGACAGCGCAGGAAGTGCGAGCCGCCGCACTGCCGGACTCGGCCTTCTATCGATCAGGGCGTCGCCTCCGACGGCGCTG
>CAWICW010000002.1:0-23429 GCA_963834685.1 uncultured Actinomycetes bacterium
GGCCAGCGCATCACCGTCTAGTCCGAACGTCACCGCGTAGACGGCCCGGCAACCAGGTACGGCCAGCGCGGCGGTCAGGGCGGGCCGGTAGCGGGAGCAAGCGGGACGGTCCGATCCGGTCCGGATCGGCGGGTTGGGGTTCGTCGGCCACGCCCATCTCTGAAGGCCCTTCGCGCCAGCGGCTTCCATTCTGTATCGGCTGCGGCTAGCGCGGACATCCTCGGGGACCCATTCGTCGCTCTCGGTGATCAAAACGGCGCACTAATGCGCAATCAGGCACAGACCTCGGCATATTGTGCTATGCATTCATTACCAATAGGCGTTTCCGTTGATATCGGGTGGGCTCGTGTGCTCTGCTGTGGCGCGTGAGCCGCCGAAACGTGCGGCCGAAGGGTGGCGAATGTGGGTGAGGACAACCGTCTGGCGCCGCCCGGAGGCATGCTGCTGAACATCGATCCGCGGCCGAGGCCGGACGGGCCGGGTGAGCTCGCCCGGCCCAGGCCGGACGGGCGGGAAGGGCTTAGCGAGACCAGATCAGACGGACCTCGGGCGGCGGCCGGTACCGTGCCATCCGTATCCACTCCAGGTCGGCGGCCGGCGGCCGAGCCCTCGTGGGGTCGGGTGCTGGCCACTACGCTCCGGCTCTGGCTGCTGCGGCAGGTGACCGTGCGGCGTTGGCGGACGGTCGGCGTGGTGGCGGGCGCCGCGGTGATCACGGTTGCGGCGCTGGCCCTCAGCGGCGTGTTCAGCGGAACGGCGGTCCCGGCCGCCCGGGCGCGCGCGGCCAGCACGCCCTCTCCGGCCCCGGCCACCGCGCACCCCGCCGCCGCGCCCAGCGCGGTGCAGCCTGGCCCGGTGCAGACCGCGGCCGCGGCGTGGATCGCCAGCCAGCTGAGCAGTGACGCGATCATTGGCTGCGATCCGGTCATGTGCACGGCGCTGCAGGCGCAGGGCGTGACCGCGGCCCGGCTGATGCCGCTGGAGCCCGGATCGTCCGGTTCGAACGGCGCCACCGTGGTGGTGACCTCCGATTCGACGGCCGCCCAGTATGCGCCCGCGGTGATCGCGAGCTTCGGTTCGGGCGCGGCCCAGATCGACGTGCGGGCGACCGAGCCCGGCGGAGCCGCCGCCTACGAGACCGCAATGCGGGCCGACCAGGCCGCCCGGATGAGCGCGGGCTCGCAACTGCTCCGGAACAACCGGATCCACTTCACCGCGCAGGACGCCGCGCAACTCCGGGCGGGCGAGGTCGATGCTCGCCTGCTGGCCACGCTCGCGGCGCTGTCCTCGCAGTACTCGTTCAGCGTGACCGCGTTCGGCGACGCCTCCCCGGGCGTGGCTGTGCTGTACCGGGAAGTGACCATCACCGCGGCGGGCAAGGACCTCACCGCTGCCCTGGCGCTGCTGAAGGCGCAGGTACCGCCCTTCCTGCCGGCCCAGGCGGCGATCATGCACCTGGCCGCGGGCCCGGCCGCGCTCAGCATCGAGTACGCCGCGCCGAGCCCGCTGGGGCTGCTGACCGCGGTCCTCGACGTGGCCACCCGCCGTTAGGACGGCTTCGGCGTCGTGAGGCCAGCGCCGAAGGCAGGACTCGGTGAACTCCGGGCTGGCGTTATCCGTCCTGGGTGAGGGACAGCGTGTTCCCGTCCGGATCGGCGAACCAGGCCAGGCGGGCGGCGCTGGAACGTCATATCGCCGTTACGCGGCGTTTCTCCTGGCTAGAGCGGTATCCGCTCGTTAGCATGACTGCCGGTAGAGGCCTGATTGAACAGCAATCCGGCGGGACAGGACACGACCACCACGAATTCGCGCAGACGAGCGCCCGGGCTCGATGGAGTGCGGGCGCTGGCCGTGCTGGCTGTCATGGGCTTCCACGAGGGCGCGTCGGAGCTGTCCGGCGGCTTCCTCGGCGTAGACGTGTTCTTCGTGCTCAGCGGGTTCCTGATCACGGACCTGCTGGTCACCCAGTACGACCGGCTGGGCCGGCTGGACCTGAAGGACTTCTGGTCCCGGCGGGCCCGGCGCCTGCTGCCGGCGCTGGCCCTGATGCTGATCGTCGTCACCGCGGCGGCCACCGTGATCGAGCCGGGCCAGGGCGCGTCACTGCGGCTGGCCCTGCTGGCCGCGGTCACCTACACCAGCAACTGGTACCAGATCCTGCATCACGTGTCGTACTTCGCCGCGCTCGGGCTGTTCACGTCACCGCCGCCGCTGGATCATCTGTGGTCGCTGGCCATCGAGGAACAGTTCTACCTGATCTGGCCCCTGATCCTGTGGTTGCTCATTATCAGGCTGAACGGACGGCGTGCCCGCGTCACGGCCACGTTGATCCTGGCCGCGTTGTCGGCGCTGGCCATGGCGCTCGAATACTCGCCGGGCGACCCGTCGCTGGTCTACTACGGCACCGACACGCACGCCTTCGCGCTGCTGATCGGCGCCGCGCTGGCCCTGGCCTTCCCGCTGGCTACCGTGATGTCGCTGCCGACCGCTCAGGTCAGGCGGCTGGACGCCGCGGGCGTGGTCGGGCTCGTGCTGCTGGCCTGGGCCGCCGGGCACTTCTCCGGCAACGACCGGGCCGTCTACCCGGCCGGCCTCATCCTGGCCGCGGTGGGCGCCGCGGGCCTGGTCGCCGCGGCGGCGGGTACCGGCGTCATTGCCGCGATGACCAGCCTGTCCCCGCTGCGCTGGATCGGAATCCGCTCCTACGGCATCTACCTGTGGCACTGGCCGGTGATCGCGCTGGCCGGGGCGATCACCGGTCCCGGACCCACCTCGGCGTGGCTGTGGCTGATCGAGGCCGGCGTGTCGATCGCGCTGGCCTGCGTGTCGTGGAAGTTCGTCGAGGCGCCGATCTTGCGGGACGGATTCCTGGCCACGTGCCGCCGGTGGCGGCTGGCTATCGAGGAGGCCCTGCGGCCGGTGGGCGCGCGACGGCGGGTGGCGCCGGTGGCGGTGGCCGCGAGCACGCTGATCGCCGTCGCGCTGGCCGGCTACGGTGTCGCCCGGCCGCCGGGACCGGCGGCCCCGTCCGGACTGCTGCGGCAGGTGGCCGAGGGCCAGCGGATCAGCGCGGCGTCTCAGGCCTCGGCTCGGGCCTCAGCCCAGGGCACTGCTAAGGGCAGCCAGCCGACCAGCCCAGGCCCGGCCGTCACCGGGCCCTCCGCGTCGCCTGCGGCCGCGTCGCCCGCGCCCGGGTCGATGTGCCGGACCGCCACCGCGCGGCCGCCCAAGGTATCCGGCCGTCAGGTCACGGCGATCGGGGACTCGGTCATGGTCGCCTCGGCGGCAGCGCTGGACTCGACTCTGCGTGGCATCTACATCAACGCGCAGGTCGGCCGGGCCATGGTGAACGGGCTGGCGGTGATCCAGAGCCTGGCCGCCCACGGCGAGCTGCGCCGCTACGTCGTGGTCGGGCTGGGCACCAACGGACCGGTCAGCGCCGCGCAGATCCGGCAGCTGCGGCGCCTGATCGGGCCGAACCGGGACCTCATCCTGGTCAACACCTTCGGGCCGATGCCCTGGGAGTCCTCCGTCAACACGGTGCTGGACGCGGCCGCCCGGCACACGGCCCACGTGAGCCTGGCCGACTGGCACGCGGCGATCGCCGGTCATACCGGGCTGCTCTGGCCGGACGGCATCCACCCGCAGCCGTCCGGCGCCAGGGTCTACGCCCGGATCGTGCTCGCCGCCATCCAGGCCCAGCTGCCGCAGACCGCGATGCCGCTGTGCGACGAACCGGTCAACGGGCCGCGGTAACACCTGTACCACGTCGCCGGGCGAGGCTATGGTGACCGCTGCGGACCGGTCCGCGGCGGGAAACCTGCACGGCTTCCCGGCTGCGCTGACTAGTTTCGTGGGCCGGGCCCGGGTGGTGGACGAGGTGGCCGGGCAGCTGGTCCGGGACCGGCTGGTGACGGTCACCGGGCCGGGCGGTGCAGGAAAGCCCGGCTGGCCGGCGAGGTGGCCAGGCAGGAGCTGATTGGCGCGGCCCGGGCCCGTACGGCCGAGAAGCGCGGCACGGCCGGTGCAGGCGGCCTGGACCGTTGACCCGGAGCGGCACTGGCGGTAAGCATCATGGCTATGGATTCGTTCACGGGGAAGCTCGCGGTGGTGACCGGTGGCGGGTCGGGAATGGGCCGCGAGCTGACCCGGCAGCTAGCGGCGCAGGGCTGTTCGGTGGCGGGCTGCGACCTGAACCCGGACACGGTGGCGGAGACGGTGGCCCTGGCGCAGGCGGAGGCCCCGCCCGGGGTCCGGGTCACCGGACATGCTTGTGACGTCGCCTACGAGGCGCAAGTGCTGCGGTTCCGCGACGAGCTGCTCGCCGAGCACGCCAGCGACCACGTCGACCTGGTCTTCAGCAACGCCGGGGCCGGCGGCGGGGGGAGCTTCGCGGCGGGCGACCGCGAGGAGTGGGAGCGCATCTTCGCCATCGACTGGTGGGGCGTCTACTACTGCGCCCGCGCGTTCCTGCCCCTGCTGATCGCCAGCGGCGACGGCGTGCTGGTCAACACCAGCAGCGTGAACGGGTTCTGGGCGTCGCTGGGCCCGGGCATGCCGCAGACCGCGTACAGCACGGCCAAGTTCGCGGTCCGGGGGTTCACCGAGGCGCTGATCGAGGACCTGCGGACCAATGCGCCGCAGGTCCGGGTGGCGCTGGTGCTGCCGGGGCACGTGGGTACCAACATCGTGGTCAACAGCCTCCGCGCCCGGGGCCTGCCCGAGCCGGAGCGGATGAGCGACGCCCAGGTGTCGGCGGTGATCCCGGCAGGCATGCGGGACATGCTGATCCGGGGCGGCATCCTGCCCGAGGGAGCAACCGGCGATGACCTGCGCCACTTCCTGGTCCAGGCCAGCGCCGACTTCCGCGACAAGGCGCCGGTCAGCGCGGCCCAGGCGGCGACCGTCATCCTGGACGGCGTGCGCGCGGGGTCCTGGCGGATCCTGATCGGCGAGGACGCCAGGATGATCGACACGGCGGTGCGCGCCAAGCCCGACGCCGCCTACGACTACGCCGACCTCTTCGCCGACCTGACCGGCAGCGGCCGCAACCAGGCCAGCTGAGCGGCCGGACATCAGCCGCTACACCCCGCTCGGCGCGGCAGTGCAGGCGATGCAGGCCGCGATGAACGTGGGCTCCCCCCGGCGGTGCCGCTCCTGGTGCTCGCGGCCTACGCACCGGTGTTCGGCAACCCGGCCAAGCGCTTCTCCCGATGGAGTAGCGCGAAACACCATCGGTCCCCGGTCCGCTTGGCCTATCCTGCCATGTCGACAAACCGGGAATAATGGCCCTGGAATGCCACCGTCACGGTGGCGGTCGGGCCATTTCTGTGCTTGGCCACGATCAGGTCCGCCTCGCCTGCCCGCGGGGACTCCTTCTCGTACTGGTCCTCGCGGTGCAGAAGAATTACGACGTCAGAGTCCTGCTCTATCGAGCCGCTTTCGCGTAGATCCGAGAGCACGGGCTTCTTGTCGGTGCGCTGTTCGGAGCCGCGGTTCAGCTGGGAGAGGGCGACGACGGGGACCTCGAGTTCCTTGGCCAGCAGCTTGAGGGACCGGGACAGCTCGGAGACCTCCTGCTGCCGGTTCTCGACCCGGCGGGGCGAGGACATCAGCTGGAGGTAGTCGACGATGACGAACTTGAGGTCGTGCCGCTGCTTCAGCCGGCGGCACTTGGCCCGGATTTCCATCATCGACATGTTCGGCGAGTCGTCGATGAACAGCGGCGCGTCGGCCACCTCGCTCATCCGCCGGGCCAGCCGGGCCCAGTCGTCGTCGTTCATCTGCCCGGTGCGCATCGTCTGCAGCGGCACCCGCGCCTCGGCCGACAGCAGCCGCATGGTGATCTCGTTCCGGCCCATCTCCAGGCTGAACAGCACCGTAGCCATGCTGTGCCGGATGGCCGCGGCCCGGGCGAAGTCCAGAGCCAGGGTCGAGTTGTGGGTGGGGAGCATGTCGCGCCCGGCCAGGTACAGGTGATCCGCGCTGTCCACCTGGACGCAGCGGACGGGCCGGGACTGCGCAGGCCGGACATCCACGACGTACTGCCACGGCTCGTGCCGCCGCAGCACCGGGGGCGGGGAGATCCACTCCGCGGTTACGCCCGTGAGCCTGATCGGAGCGGTCATGGCCACCGCATGGTTGGACCGGCGCAACTCAGGCTCGCAGCGCAGGGTGCGCCGGATCTCTGCGGTCGTGACGACCTGAGGGGGGACCGGGTCGCCCGCCGGGTCGCTCCAGGTGAGCCACTGGTGATTCTCGTCGGCGACGATCACGTCGCCGCCGGAGAACTCGATCTCGTAGCAGGGACGACCGTGCAGGACCTCGGTGGCGGCCACGACCCGGGTCGGCTGGCCGTCGGCGCCGATCAGGTGGTCGCCGACCTGGACCTCGCCCATCGTGGTCCAGCCGGCCGGGGTGGGCAGCGGAGTGTCCAGCGCCAGAGCCTTACCCATAGCGGGGCGGGCGGCGATGACGACCATCTGGCTGGGGTGCAGGCCGTTGGTGAGGGCGTCCAGGTCGGCGAAGCCGGTCGGGACGCCGGTGAGCATGCCGTTGTGGCTGCCGATCGCCTCGATCTCATCCAGGGCGCCGGGCATGATCTCCGACAGGGAGTGGTAGTCCTCGCTGGCCCGGCGCTCGGTGACGGCGTAGACCTCGGCCTGGGCCCGGTCCACCAGCTCGTCGGCATCGGCCTCGCCCGCGTAGCCGAACTGGACGATCCGGGTGCCGGCCTCGACCAGGCGGCGCAAGATGGCGCGCTCGCGGACGATGCGCGCGTAGTAGCCGGCGTTGGCGGCGGTCGGTACCGAGGAGATGAGGGTGTGCAGGTAGGGGGCGCCGCCGACCCGGGCGATCTCGGCGCGGCGGGTGAGCTCGTTGGCGACCGTGATGGCATCGGCCGGCTCGCCCCGGCTGTACAGGTCGAGGATCGCTTCGTGGATCAGCTGGTGGGCCGGGCGGTAGTGGTCGGCCGGGCGGATCACCTCGATCACGTCCGAGATGGCATCCTTCGAGAGCAGCATCCCGCCGAGCACGCACTGTTCCGCCGCCACGTCGTGCGGCGGCGTGCGCTCGAAGTCGTCGTTCCTCGGAACAATCTCGGTGACGCTCACCTAGCCCTCCTCCCCCGTGCAAGTGAACGCGGCACGAACGCGGCACAGCCTTCGCCTGAGTCCGTTGTAGCCGATGCCTCTGACATTTTTCCGGGCCGCCGCGCCGAGCACCAGCCGGGCGGTGGACTGCGGTGTGGATAAGGTGTGTAAACACGCCGGCCACGTTGTGCGCAGGCTGGGGAAATAGTTGTGGAAATGGCGGAGCTAAATACCAGGCGATGGCTGCTAGCTGGGTAAACGCGGTCCACTGGCTGTGCGGAAGAAAAACTTGGCCGCGATTTCCGGCGAAAAGATCCACAGCTGATATCCACAGCGACGCGATTACGAACGGTGGATGGTAGCTGCGCGGAAGGGCCCGCGCGGACACCGCCGGGCTGCTACGATTCGACGGTGTGTTCGATCGAGGGGGGCGCGCTCCGGCGCGTGGCGGAGGCCATCGACCGGCTCGAGGCCGACCGCGGGAACACGGATGCGGCCGACCTGGAGGCCCGGGTCGCCGCCGTCTGGTCGATGGTCAGCGAGATCGACCCGGAGCTGGCCAGGCTGGCGTCCGGGTATCAGAAACCCGGGTGAGCGGCTGGCGTCAGGCGGCGAAAGCCCGCTGGCCAGCTGGGCCCGTCCAGCGGCGAAAAGCCCAGCTGACCAGCGGGCGTTTCCGGTGCGAGAAAGCGCCCGGGTCCGGGAAACCGGGGCTAGCTGGCCACGATGTCGATGTCGACCGGGGCGCTGACCTCGGGGTGCAGCCGGACGCGGACCTGGTGCGAGCCGACGGTCTTGATCGGGTCGCGGACCTCGATCCGGCGCCGGTCGAGCTCGGGGCCGCCCGCCTCGCGGACCGCCTCGGCGATGTCGGCGGGCCCGACCGAGCCGAACAGCCGACCGCTGCCGCCCGCACGCCGCCGCATCCGCACGTGCAGCCCTTCGAGCTGCGCGGCGATGACCTTGGCGTCCTCCACGCCGCGGATCTCGCGGGCCGACCGGGCCCGCTTGATCAGCTCGATCTGCTTCTCCGCGCCGCGCGTCCAGGGCATCGCGAAGCCGCGCGGGATCAGGTAGTTGCGGCCGTAGCCGCTGGCCACGTCCACCACGTCACCGGGTGCGCCGAGGCCGCTCACCTCCTGGGTGAGGATGAGCTTCATCGGGGTACGACTCATCTGCCTGACCTCTCCTAGCGCGCCGTGCTCGTGTACGGCAGCAGCGCCATCTCGCGGGCGTTCTTGATCGCGGTCGCGACGTCCCGCTGGTGGCGGGTGCAGTTACCTGTCACCCGGCGGGCGCGGATCTTCCCGCGGTCCGAGATGTACTTGCGGAGCAGGCCGGTGTCCTTGTAATCGACGTAGACGATCCGCTCCTGGCAGAACACGCAGACCTTTTTCTTGGGCTTGCGCAGTGGTGGCTTGGCCATCGTGGTGCTCCTTCAAGCAGAGCCCCGCCTGCGGCGGGGATGGTGTGGTTCTGAAATGGGTTCTAGAACGGCGGCTCGTCGGAGAAGCCGCCGGGGCTATCGGTCGCCCACGGATCGGGATCCCCGCCCGAGCCGCCTTGGCCGCCGGCCGCCCGGCCGCCGCCGTAGCTGCCCTGGCCGCCGCCGGAAGACCGGCCGCCGCCGTAGCCGCCGTCACCCCCGGACCGGGCCACCTTGTTGACCTTGGCCGAGGCGTTCCGCAGCGAGGGGCCGACGTCGTCGACCTCGACCTCGTACACGGTCCGCTTCTCGCCCTCCTTGGTCTCATACGACCGCTGCCGCAGCCGCCCGGACACGATCACCCGCATCCCCCGGGTCAGCGACTCGGCCACGTTCTCCGCCGCCTGCCGCCACACGTTGCACGTCAGGAACAGCGAATCGCCGTCCTTCCACTCACCGGTCGCGTTGTCCCGGAACCGCGGCGTGGACGCCACCCGGAACCGCGCCACCGGCTGCCCGGCCGGGGTGAACCGCAACTCCGGGTCATCCACGAGATTGCCCGCGATCGTGATCTGCGTGTCGCCTGCTGCCATGGGGGTACTCCGGATCGCTAGCGTTTCTGACTGCTGGTGGGACCGGGCGGCGTGAACGCCGCGGTCAGTGGTGGTGCTCGGGCCGCGTGACCTTGGTCCGCAGGATGGCCTCGTTCAGGTTGAGCTGACGGTCGAGTTCCTGCACCACGGCGGGCTCGGCGGTCAGGTCCACCACGGCGTAGAAGCCCTCGGACTTCTTCTCGATCTGGTAGGCGAGACGGCGCTTGCCCCAGATGTCGACCTTCTCGACCTTGCCGCCGCCGCCGGTCACGACCTTGAGGAACTGGTCGAGCGAGGGCTGTACGGTGCGCTCCTCGAGGTTGGGGTCGAGGATGATCATTATCTCGTAATGGCGCATTAGCGTCCTGAGCCTCCTCTGGACTGATGCGGCCACGGTCTTTCCGTGGCAGGAGGTACCGCGGATACACGCCGACGCTGGTGCCGGCCGGGTCGTCCGCAGCGGCGTCAGTTTACCAACATCCGCCGGACCGCGGTAACCAGACGCCGAGCCGTCGCCGTGACGTTAGCAAAGCTCTGGATTCCCGGCTTCCAACCGGGGGAAGATTGTCGGGTATCGACAGCCAGGAGGTGGTCATCGTGGCAGGCACTCTCCGGAACGGCCCGCGTCTGAACATCCTGAACAATGACGGGCAACCGCACCCGGCCGAGAACATCATGGCCATCGCCGTACTCGTGCTCGGCCTGATTTCGTTCGTCCTCGGCCTGGTCGTGCGGAACGCGCACACCGGTCCGGCGGCGCACATCATCGCTACCGCGACCGGGCTGGTCGCGTGCTTGGTGGGACTGTACCTGCAGATGGTCTCGTCCACGCGCAACCAGCGCGTGGTCATCGTGGCCGGCATCATCGCCGGGTTCGTCGGGCTGGCCATCGGGCTGTCCCGCGGCGGCTTCGTCGCCTAGGGCCACGGGGGGCCTCCCCGGCGAGCCAAAGGGCGCGTCAAGAGCGCCCGGAGGCGAGTGGGAAAATAGAGTATGCCGCGCATCGGAGCCCACTTCCACGTCGATGACCCGCTCGCCGAGGCGACCGCGCTCGGGGCGGACGCGGTCCAGTTCTTCCTCGGCGACCCGCAGGGCTGGAAGGGGCCCGTGATACCCGGCGGCGACCCCGAGGCCATCAAGGCCGCGTACGCCGCCGCCGACCTGGACATCTACATCCACGCGCCGTATGTCATCAACGTGGCGACGAGCAACAACCGGATCCGGATCCCCAGCCGCAAGCTGCTCGACCAGCAGCTCCAGGCGGCCGCGTCGATCGGGGCCAAGGGGCTGATCGTGCACGGAGGCCACGTGACGGCGGGCGTCGACTCCGGCGAGGGCCTGGAGAACTGGCGCAAGGCGGTGGAGCGCATCGAGCGGCCGCTGCCCATGCTGATCGAGAACACCGCGGGCGGCGACGGCGCGATGGCCCGGTCCCTGGAGGCG
Source organism: uncultured Actinomycetes bacterium (assembly GCA_963834685.1). Taxonomy (GTDB): domain Bacteria; phylum Actinomycetota; class Actinomycetes; order Streptosporangiales; family Streptosporangiaceae; genus Palsa-504. The sequence goes on from CAWICW010000002.1 coordinate 10,557, forward strand.
ATCGGCCGGCTGTGGGAGGCGGTGACCGAGGCCGCCGGGGACGACGGCGAGGGCGTCGGGTTCTGCCTGGACACCTGCCACGCCAATTCGGCCGGCATCGACCTGGCCGACGCCGTGGACCAGATCAAGGCCATCACCGGCCGGATCGACCTGGTGCACTGCAACAACTCACGCGACGAGTTCGGCTCCGGCCGGGACCGGCACGCGAACATCGCATCGGGGACGATCGACCCGGCGCTGCTGCTCGGCGTGGTCCGGGCGGCGGGCGCGACCGCCATCTGCGAGACGCCCGACGAGAACGGCGGACTGGCCGCCGACATCAGCTGGCTGAAGCAGCACCTGCGCGCCTGACCGGCCAGTTGAGCCGGATCCGGAACCGGTCCGGAGCCTGGTCCAGGACACCACCCGCCGGGTCGTCGAGGCCATGGGCACGCACCACGTCCCGTTCGGGATGAAGAATGTCCCGCACCACATAGGCGGCGAGCAGGGCTACGGCGAAGAACCTGGCCAGGAGCAGGGCAAAGTACCAGCCGGTGCTGATGCCCTGATAGCCGGCGAACGTGTGGCCGGTAATGCGGTACTGGAAGATCAGGTAGCCCCAGATGCCGAAGAAGTACCCGACCTCGGCCAGCTGCCACAGCACGTACGGCCACAGCCGGGGCCGGGCCAGCACCGCCAGCGGCACCAGCCAGATGACGTACTGCGGCGACCAGACCTTGTTCGTCATCAGGAACGCGGCCAGCAGCAGGAAGCACAGCTGCGGCAGCCGGGGGCGGCGGCGCGCGGCCAGCGCGAGCAGGGCGATCGCGGCATAGGCGGCGACCGAGACCGCCGCGGACATCTCGTTGAGCATGCCGAGCTGGTAATTGCCCAGGCCGCGCACGTTGAAGTACTCGAACATGTACCAGATCGAGCCCCAGTCGGCGCCGCGGTTCTTGCTGAACTCGTAGAAGTAGGCCCAGCCGGACGGCGCGGCGAGCATGACCGGCAGGTCGACGGCCAGCCAGGCCAGCGTGGCGGCGGCCAGGGTCTGCGCGAGCTCCTTCAGCCGCCCGGCCCGCAGGCACAGCAGCAGCAGCGCGCCGAGGACCACGAGCGGGTAGAACTTGGTCGCGACGGCCAGGCCGAGCAGGACGCCCGCCCAGACGCCGCGGCGCGCCGCCCAGGCCGCGATGCCCAGCGCGGTCAGCGCGAACGCGATCAGGTCCCAGTTGACGAACGCGGCCAGGATCAGCGCCGGGGACAGCGCCACCAGCAGCGCCTGCCAGCGGCGGTCCGGGCAGGCCGCCCGCGCGGTAGCGACCACCCCGGCCACCGCGCACAGCGCCAGCAGGACCGCGGTGACGTCGTAGAACTCCCGGCCCCTGATCACCGCGTCGACGTTGCGGACCAGCCAGGCTACGGCCTGCATGGCCCCGCCGATCAGCACCGGGTACTCCACGGCGTGCCCGGTGTAGGGAACCTTCCCGCTGGACAGGCCTTCGCTGTAGTACAGCGGGTAGATGTCGGTGTAGCAGGAGTCCTGGAACTGCCCGGTGTAGGAGTTCCAGGCGCCCGAGCGGCACGGCACCTTCTCCGCGAAGGCGAGCACCATGGCGAGCACGGACGCGGCGACCAGCACGCTGGTGCTGCCCAGGACAGCCGCGAGCGTCGGGTGCTCCCGCCACCCCAAGTTCACCTCGGGGTGCTCGCCGGGCGGGAAAGTACCCGGCCGGGTGTCTTCCACCCTCCTATCTAACCGCGCTTGGTGACTCGTCTGCGCGTACGGCGCCGGACCCACAGACAGGTCGCGGGCAGCCCGGCGAAGATGCCGCCCACCGCGGCGCCCGCCTCGGTGGCGCTCACCGACTGGGGATTGCCGCCGCCGCCCGGAGCGTTCGGGCTGCAGGTCACCAGCGACGGGTTACAGCTGGCCGTGGGGTAGGGGTTGGGGTTGCCGTTCCCTGGCGGAGGGTTCGGGAAGCCGCCGTTACCCGGGTTCGGGTTCTGGTTGTTGTTCTTCTTCTTGGGGTGCTTCTGGCCGACGTTACGCAGGTTCGGCGGCACCATGTTCCACGTCTGGCCGGTGAAGACCGGCGTCTGGAACTGCAGGACCGGAAGCGGCAGAAACATGTTCTCCGCGTAGGTATGCCAGATCGTCGCCGGCCAGGTGCCGCCGAAGCCGCCCTGCGACTGGCCGCCGAGGCCGTTCAGCGTCTGGCTGCCCTTACCGTTCTGGTTGTTGGTGAAGATCCCGACCGCGAGCGCCTCCTGCCGGATGGCGCCGATGAAGAACGCCGACTGCGCCGTGTTCGTGGTGCCCGTCTTGCCGATGATCTCCCGGCCGTCGGTCATGGCCGCCACCGTGGCCGTGCCGTCCACCGTCGTCTTCGACATCGCATATTGCACCTGGGAGGCCTCCTCGGCGTTCAGCGTCGGGTTAGGGCTGAACACCAGGGCGCTGGCCACGTTGATCGGCGTCGAAATGCCGCTCCGGGTGATCGAGGAAATCACGTGGGCGGCGTGGTACACGCCGCCGTCGTCGATGGTCGCTAGCATCGTGGCCTGCTCGGCGACGGTCAGCGACGCCTGGCCGAGCGCCACGCCCGCCTCGTGCTCCATCCCGTCCAGCCCCGAGGCGCCGACGTTGACGTTGACGCCCATCGACTGGGCCATGTCCAGCACGGGGGCGCCGCCGACCTTGTGCCACAGGTCGGTGTAGGCGGTGTTGATCGACTGCGCCATCGCGTTCTGCGGCGTGTAGGGGCCGTTCTCGGCCGCGTCGTCGTTGGAGACCCCGTAGCTGCCGTAGATGCCGCTGCTCTGGCATTCCACCGTGCCGGTCACCGGCTCCACCGTGCCGGTGACCGGGTACGTCGACGGCTGGGTGTCCGGCGGGATGCACAGGTCATCGAAGCCGTCCAGCGTGCTGGTCTGCACGTTCATGTTCTGCTTCACGGCCGTGGCCAGGATGTACGGCTTGAACGAGGAGCCCACCTGCTCCCGGTTGTACACGGCCATGTTCACTTGGCAGTCGAGGACGTTGCATTCCTTGACGGTCATCGTGTGGGTGCCCCCGTCCGCGTCGACGTAGCGTGATCCGGGGTAACCCGGGCCGGGGTACACGGCCTGGATCGCGCCGCTGGCCGGGTCCTCCAGCACCGCGCCGACGTGCATGTAGGACTTCAGCGGTCCGCCGTCGTCGGCCATCTGCACCTCGTTCTGCTGCACATCCTGGTACAGGGCCTTCATGTCGGCGTCGTTGATGGTCGTATGGATGACGTAGTCGCCGTTGTAGATCTGCGACTGGCTGAAGTGGTAGACGTCGATCAGCTCGTTGTAGACCATGTTGAGGACGTACGGATCCCAGACGTCGTTGCCGACGGTCTGCGGGACGTAGTCCTTGATGGTCGGGAACTTCGTGGTGGCGGCCTGGGCCGCGGACAGGGCGCCCGTCTGCACCATGCCGTTGAGTACGTAGCTCCACCGGGCCGTCAGCTCGGGACGGTACTGGGCCAGCGGGTACGTGCTCGGCTGCTGGATCATGGCGGCGATCACCGCGTCCTGCGCCACCGAGAGCTCGTTGACCGGCTTGCCGAAATAGGTCTCCGCCGCGGCCTGCACGCCGTAGGCGCCGTCGCCGAGGTAGATGGTGTTCAGGTAGTTGGTCAAGATCCACTGCTTGGACTTTTCCTTGGCGACCTTCATCGCCACGAAGATCTCCTTGACCTTCCGGCTCAGCGTCTGCTGGGTGCCGATGCCCTGGTAGTAGTTCCTGACGAACTGCTGGGTGATGGTCGAGCCGCCCTGGAGCGAGGCGTCGTTGCCGGTGAGGTCCGCGAAGGCGGCCCGCACGGTGGCGGTGGGCGAGACGCCGCCCTCGGTCCAGAAGTGGCGGTCCTCGGCGGCCAGCACCGCGTTGATGATCGACTGCGGGATCTCGTCGTAGGGCAGCATCTGCCGGTCGGTGCTGCCGAACCGCCCGATCAGCGTGCCGTTGCTGGAGTAGACGACGGACTGCGCGTAGCCGGTGGCGGCCATCGCCTCGGTCGGGACCGGCGTCTCCTCGTAGGCCACGGCGATCGTGACGGCGCCCAGGATGATGAACGCGCCGATGACGCCGAGCACCACGCCCAGGGCCTTCCGCCAGGTCCAGTGGCGCCACCAGCTGCCCTTGACCTTGACCTGGGGGCCGCGCGGGCCGTGCGGCCCTTGCGGGCCCCCCTGGCGGGCCCGGCGGCCGCGCCGGCCGGGCTGGTTGAGCTGGCCGGGCTGGCCCGGGAGCCAGGGACCGGTGCGGTCGGGGGCCTCCGCGGCCCAGTCCGGCGCGCCCGTCTGCTGCGTGCCGGCCGTCCGCGCGTGGCTGCCGCCGCGCCTGGCGCCGCGTCCGCTCTCGTACCCGTTGCCCCCGTTGCCGTACCCGTTCTCGGGCCCGGCGACCGGGCCGCCGCCTAGCTGGGCGGTCTCGTGATTGTCCAGATAGCCGGCTGCCGGGCTGCGAAAGCCCTGCGTGTCCCAGCCGTTGGCGTCGTAGCCCAGGTCGTAGTCGACCGTCCCGCCCGGGACCCCGTGATCGTTTCCGGCGTAGTCCCCGTCCGCGTAGTCCCCGTCCGCCCCGCTGCCCCAGGTACGGCCGTCCCGGCCGTCGCGATACCGAACGTCAAAGTCATCAGCTTTGCTGCTCACGCGTCCTCGCTGGTGGCTCGGAGGCCGCGGCTTGGGGAAAAGCGGCCTCTACCTAGCGGCGGATCCGGTCATCCAGGAACCCGCCGAACTCACACGTTACCTCCTGGCTAAGGAGCTCACTGGCTGCTTCGCGCACGCCGCCTCCGGCGTACGGCGGGCTCGCCAGTGCCGAGAACGTAGGAGGAAGCGAGATGGTTCCATCCGCAACTTTGACAGACCTCGACCACGTACACCCTGAATTCGCCGTATTCGGCGGCCATCTCGGCCAGTTCGCGGGTCTTCTTCACCCGTCCCTCGTACTGGCCGAGTTCGTCGCCGTAGACATAGGTGACGTGGGTCAGCTTGGTCTTCCGGCAGATCGGGCAGCCCTCGTCGGTGGGCTCGCCGTGGAACTTCGCCGCGCGCAGCAGGTACGGATGCGCGTCGCAGACGTCGGTGACGGTCGTGCGCCCGGAGAAGACGGACGCGAGGGTGGCCCGGCGGGCCAGTCCGTACTCCACGACGGAACGCCTTGACGTCATGTTCGCCAGAGTACGTCCCAACCGGGGTCTGAGCCGAGTCCGGAGGTGATCATGTTCGGGTTTGCGAGGGACCGAAGCGGGACATAGTATCCAGATATATCGGTTCGATACATCGAGGCGATCTAGCGATCCGAAGTATCGCCTCGACGCATCGTGCGGATACACACGATAGGGAAAGACAGGGCAGGAACAGAGCGGACGGAGGGGGCAGCGTGGGGCGCAACCGGTCCGCAGTGCTCGAGCTCGCCGTGCTCGGGGTGCTGCACAGGACGCCGATGCACGGCTATGAGCTGCGCAAGCAGATCACCAGTGTCCTCGGGTTGTTCCGAGCGCTTTCGTACGGGTCGCTGTACCCGTGCCTGCACGAGCTACTCGCGGCCGGGCTGATCGCGGAGGAGCACGACGGGGCCGACCAGGACGCCCCGCCTCGCGCCGGCACGGCGGCCCGGACGCGCCGCGGCGGGCGGGCGCTGAAGGTGTACCGGCTGACGGCGGACGGCAAGGAACGGCTGCAGGAGCTCCTCGGAGAGGGGGGCCCAACGGCGTGGGAAGACGACGGGTTCGGAGTTCACTTCGCGTTTTTCGGGCAGACGAGGGCCGACGTACGGCTCCGGATCCTCGAGGGCCGGCGCAGTCGGCTCGAGGAGCGGATGGAGTCCATCCGGGCGGCTCTGACGCGAACCAGGGAGCGCGTGGACAGCTACACCCTGGAACTGCACCGGCATGGCCTGGAGTCAGTGGAACGAGAAGTCCGGTGGCTCAACGAGCTGATCGCCTCGGAGCGACAGGTCGCTTCGCAGCCGCAGGCCGCCTCGGAGCGGCCGATCGCTTCGCAGCCGCCGGCCGGCGGACAAGAAAACAATTCCGATAAGGAGTCATCCTGATGGGCAAGGTGCGCATCGCCATCGTGGGGGTCGGTAACTGCGCTAGCTCCCTGGTGCAGGGACTGGAGTATTACAAGGACGCCGCCGACGGGGCGAGGGTTCCCGGCCTCATGCACGTCCGGTTCGGCCCGTACCACATCAGCGACGTGCAGGTCGTCGCCGCGTTCGACGTGGACGCCAAGAAGGTCGGCGTCGACCTGGCCGAGGCCATCGTGGCGAGCGAGAACAACACGATCAAGATCGCCGAGGTGGCTCCGACCGGGGTGATTGTCCAGCGTGGTACCACCCTGGACGGCCTGGGCGAGTACTACCAGGAGCTCATCACCGAGTCCGACGAGCCGCCCGCGGACGTGGTCCGGGTGCTGCGCGAGACCGGCGCCGACGTGCTCGTGTCCTACCTGCCAGTCGGGTCCGAGCAGGCCGACGGGTTCTACGCCCAGTGCGCGATCGACGCGCACGTCGCATTCGTGAACGCGCTGCCGGTGTTCATCGCCTCCGACCCGGAGTGGGCCGCGAAGTTCACCGAGGCGGGCGTGCCGATCATCGGCGACGACATCAAGTCCCAGGTCGGCGCCACCATCACGCACCGCGTCCTGGCCAAGCTGTTCGAGGACCGGGGGGTCGAGCTGCTGCGCACCTACCAGCTCAACTTCGGCGGGAACATGGACTTCATGAACATGCTGGAGCGCAGCAGGCTCCAGTCCAAGAAGATCTCCAAGACGCGCGCGGTCACCTCGCAGGTCCCGCACGAGATGGAGCGCGCGGCCGTGCACATCGGCCCGTCTGACTACGTGCCCTGGCTCGACGACCGCAAGATGGCGTACGTGCGGCTGGAGGGCCGGGCGTTCGGGGACGTGCCGCTCAACCTGGAGTACAAGCTCGAGGTGTGGGACTCGCCCAATTCGGCGGGCGTGATCATCGACGCGGTGCGCGCGGCCAAGATCGCGCTGGACCGCGGCATCGGCGGACCGGTGATCTCGGCCAGCTCGTACTTCATGAAGTCCCCGCCCGAGCAGTACGGCGACGACGTGTGCCGCGACCTGGTCGAGAAGTTCATCCGCGGCGAGGTCGCCCGCTAAGCAGTGACCGGGGCCGGGATCTAAGCTGGACGCGTGGCAGCGAGCGGCCGGTCCACGTTCCTGGGCGACCTGAGGGTCGTCCTGGCCGAGCGGGACTTCCGGCGGCTGTTCGCCACCCGGCTGGTCTCGCAGACCGGCGACGGGATCGTCACCGCCGGGGTCGGCACGTACGTGTTCTTCAACGCCTCGACGTTCCCGAGCCCGGCGGCCGGCGCGGCGGCCTTCGCCGCCCTGTACCTGCCGTACTCGCTGATCGGGCCGTTCGCCGGGGTGTTCATCGACCGCTGGTCCCGGCGCCAGATCCTGGTCTGGTCGGCGGTGGTCCGGTCGGCCTTCGTGGTGCTGACCGCGGTGCTGATGGCGGCGGGCAGCCGCGGTGCCCCGCTGTACGTCGGGGTCCTGCTCGTGCTCGGCGTGAACCGGTTCTTCCTGTCCTCGCTGTCGGCGGCGCTGCCGCACGTGGTGGCCGAGGACAAGCTGGTCATGGCCAACTCGGTGTCGCCGACCGTGGGCGGCATCATGGCTACGCTGGGCGGAATCGTGGCCCTGGGCCTGAACGTGGCCACCGGCAATACCGAGCGTGGCGCGGCCATCACGCTGCTGGCCGGGGGCGGCTGTTACGTGGCGGCCAGCCTGGTGGCAGCCACCATGGACCGCGACCTGCTAGGCCCGGTGCGGGCGCCCGGGCAGCCGGCCCGGGCCGGCTGCTCAGCGAGCTGGCCGTGGTCGCGGCCGGCCTGGCGGCGGGCGCGCGGTACGTCCTGCGGCGGCGCGGCCCGGCGGCCGCGCTCGGCGTGACCGGCGGCTTCAGCTTCCTGTTCGGGCCGTTGTTCCTGATGTCGATCCTGCTGTACCGGGACTACTTCTACCGCTCGAGCGTGGGCACGGCCGAGGGTCACCTGGGCGGGCTGATCATCGCTTCGGGGATCGGCTACGCCTGCGCGGCGGTGATCACCCCGCCGGTCACCCGGCGGCTGTCCAAGCCGGCCTGGATCACGGTGCTGCTGCTGGCCAGCGCGGTGGTGACGGTGACGCTGGGCGAGACCTTCAACCAGCTCGCCTACCTGGGCATCGGGTTCGGGCTCTACCTGACCCGGCAGGGCGTGGCGATCTGCGCCACCACGATCTTGCAGGAAGAGGTCGATGACGCGTACCGGGGCCGGGTGTTCGCTTTCTACGACATGATGTTCAACGTCGCGTACGTGGCCGGGGCCGCGCTGAGCGCGGCGTTCATGCCGGCTGACGGTCACTCCCCGGCCATCGTCGGCCTGGTAGCGGCCGGGTACGCGATCCTGGCCGGGGCGTACTGGCTGGCCCGGCCCCGGCGTCAGTCCTCGTCCGGCTCGGAATCGGCGTCGGGCGGCTCCGGTCCGGATTCCGGATCGGGCGGCTCGGGCCCGGTCTCGGGCTCCGGCGTCTCCGGTACCGGGATGCCCTCCTCCGCGGCCCAGCGCAGCAGCTCCTGAGTGGCCTGCTCCCGGCCGATCAGGCCGCGGGTGAGGCGCAGCTCGAGCAGGAAGTCACGGGCCTTCCCGACCAGCGGGCCCTGGGCCAGGCCGAGGATCCGCATAATGTCGTTGCCGTCCAGCTCCGGCCGGATCTTGCCCAGCTCCTCCTGCTCGCCGAGCTCGGCGATGCGCTGCTCCAGGCCGTCGTACGCGCGGGCCAGCCGCTGCGCCCGGGCCTGGTTGCGGGTGGTGCAGTCGGCCCGGGTCAGCACGTGCAGCCGGGTGAGCAGCGGCCCGGCGTCCCGGACGTACCGGCGCACCGCCGAGTCGGTCCACTCGCCCTCGCCGTAGCCGTGGAACCGCAGGTGCAGTTCGACCAGCCGGGACACGTCGCGGATCACGTCGTTCGGAAAGCGCAGCGCGGTCAGCCGGCGCCTGGTCAGATTCGCGCCGACCACCTCGTGCAGGTGGAACGCGACCCGCCCGTCGGGCAGCAGCGACCGGGTCTGCGGCTTGCCGATGTCGTGCAGCAGCGCGGCCAGCCGCACGATCAGGTCGTCCGCCAGGCCGTAGCGCGGCTCCAGCTCGATGGCCTGCCGGAGCACGGTGAGGCTGTGCTGGTAGACGTCCTTGTGCCGGTGATGCTCGTCGGCCTCCATCCGCAGCCGGGACACCTCGGGCAGCACCTGGTCCGCGACGCCGGTCTGGACCAGCAGGTCGATGCCCAGCGCCGGATCGGGGGTGAGCATCAGCTTGGTCAGCTCGCCGGTGATGCGCTCCGGGGAGACGATCTCCAGCCGGGCCGCCCGCTCGGTCATCGCGGCGCGCACCTCGGCCGGCACGGTGAAGCCCAGCTTGGCCGCGAACCGCGCCGCGCGCAGGATGCGCAGCGGGTCATCGTCGAACGAGTCCTCCGGGCGTCCCGGGGTCCGCAGCACCTTGTCCTTCAGCGCGTCCAGGCCGCCGAACGGATCGACCAGCTCGTAGCCGGGCAGCCGGGCCGCCATCGCGTTGACGGTGAAGTCCCGCCGGCTCAGGTCCTCCTCGAGGGACCGGCCGTACCGTACGTCGGGCTTACGGGACGTGGCCCGGTACTGCTCGCTTCGGTAGGTGGTGATCTCGAAGACCGAGCTGCCCTTGCGCAGGCCCACGGTGCCGAAGGCGATGCCGACCGTCCAGGTCGCGTCGGCCCAGCCGTCCACCACGGCCAGGACCTGTTCCGGGGTGGCGTCCGTGGTCAGGTCGAGGTCGCTGGGCCGCTCGCCGCGGAAGACGTCCCGGACCGGACCGCCGACCAGGGCCAGCTCGTGACCGTGCTTGGCGAACAGGCGGCCGATGTCGGCGACCTCGGGGACCCGCTCGCGCAGCAGCGCGGCGGCCGCATTCCGCTGTTCATCGCTCATAGGCACGGCCATCGAGAGTATCGGCAAAGCACAGGTTCGGCTTGATCGGCAATAACATTCCAAGTGTGCACGGCTTGCTACCGGCGAACATCGCGCGGCGGATCCTCTCCCTGACCGCCGTTGCCGTCATGCCAGCCGCGGTCACCGCGATGCTCGCGCTGGCCGCCCCGGCGCAGGCCAGTCCCGCGCACCCTGCTCAAGCGGGGCAGGCGGCGCAGGCGGCTCAGGCCAGCCGGGTGTCGATCGTCATCGACTCGATGACACCGCAGACGGCCCGGCCGGGCAGCACGGTCACCGTGGCGGGAACGGTGACCAACGGCACCAGCCAGACCAAGGCCGGGCTGGACGTCCAGCTGCTGACCTCCCCGGCCCGGTTCCAGACCCGGGACGAGATGGACGGGTACGTGAGCCAGGGCACCGGCGCGAGCCTGGAGCAGGCCGGCAACCCGTTCTCCCTCGCGGCCAGCCTGGAGCCGGGCGCCACCGTCCGGTGGCACGCCTCGTTCCAGGTCAACACCGTGGGCATGGACCAGTTCGGCGTCTACCCGGTCAGCGCCCAGCTCGGTGACGGCGGCGGGGACGTGCTGGGCGTAGACCAGACGCTGCTGCCGTTCTGGCCCGGGCAGCAGGCGGCCGGCCTGGAGCGCCCGCTGGACATCGCGTGGGTCTGGCCGCTGGTCGACCAGCCGCACCACCAGGTCTGCTCCGCGCTGACCAGCAACGACCTGACCACCAGTCTCGCACCGGGGGGCCGGCTGTCGGCCTTGCTGGGAGCCGGGCAGGCCAATCCCGGCGCGCACCTGACCTGGGTCATCGACCCGGCGCTGCTCAGCGACGCGGCCACGATGACCAAGCCCTACCAGGTGGCGTCCGGGTCCGGGTGCAGCGGCTGGGTCAACGAGCCGGCCAGCAAGGCGGCCAGGACGTGGCTCGACGCGCTGCGGGGCATCACCGCCGGGCAGCCGACCGTGATCACGCCCTACGCCAACGTGGACGTCTCCGCGCTGGTGCACAGCGGGCTGGCCGCGGACATCACCAGCGCCTACAGCATGGGCGACGCGGTGGCCGACAACGTGCTGCACGGATCGTCCGGACCGTTGATCGCGGTCCCTGCGGGCGGGACGGCCGACCTCAGCGTGCTCACCAACCTGGCCACTGCCCAGCACATCGGCACCGTCGTGCTGGACAGCAGCGAGATGCCGCCCGCCAACCCCGCGGTCTTCGAGCCGGACGACGCCATCACCTCGATCCGGACCCCGTCCGGCCTGACCATGACCGTCCTGCTCGCCGACCACGTGCTGACCGGGGTGCTGGCAGCGGGCGACAGCGGTTCCGGGGTCCTGCCGCCGGGCACGCAGTTCGCGGTCAATCAGCGGTTCCTGGCCGAGACCGCGATGATCGCCGCCGAGGCGCCGGATTCGGACCGGTCCATCGTGGTGGCCCCGCCGGAGGACTGGAGCCCGTCGGCCGCGCTGGCCAGCGACCTGCTCAGCGAGACGACCGGCACGCCGTGGCTGGCGCCCACCGCGCTGGGCAGCCTGGCCGGGACCCAGGACAGCGACCGGGGCATCGTCCGCCGGCCCCGCCGGCCAACGAGGACAGCCCGGGCGAGCTCAGCGGCGGCTACCTGAGCACGGTGGCCGAGACCGGCGCCGCGCTCGGCGTTTACCGGGACCTGCTCTACCAGCCCTCCAGCGCGTACGTGCAGGGCCTGGAGCTGGCCCTGACCGCCACCGAATCGTCCGCCTGGCGCGGCCGCGCGGCGGCCCAGGGCCTGGACCTGGCCTACAAGCTCTACAACTTCATGAGCGGCGAGGAGAGCCAGATCCATATCATCGCCGCACAGCAGGTGGCGATGGGCGGCTCCTCCGGCCTGGTCCCGGTGTCCATCCAGAACGGCTCGCATCACGCCATCCAGGTCCGGCTCGACACCGGCGTGGTCGACGTGCCGGACCGGCCTTCCCAGCTGAGCATCGGGCACTTCCAGAACCTGATCACGGTCCAGCCCCAGCAGGCGCCGACCATCCGGCTGCCCGTGAACTCGGCGCCGACCGTGCCGACCGTCATCCAGCTGACCCTCAGCACCGCAAGCGGAAAGCTGCTGCCGCTCCCGGTGGTCTCCCTCACGGTCAAGTCGACCAGGTACGGCCGCGCGATCTTGTTCCTCATCGCCGCCGCGATCGGCGTCCTCGTCCTCACCTCGGTGTTCCGCGGCGTCCGGCGGCGGCTGCGTGCCGACCCCCAGGTTGCCCCCGAAGATGCGGATCTACCAGGTACCGTCATGACTGGCACCAGCAGTGCGCGACACCCGACGGAGGCACCGGATGACCTGGCCGATGCACGACGCTGGGCCGACGACGCCTGAGCCGGGCCGCGAGCCTGACCCGGGAGATCCCGGGCGCGACCCTGGCCCGCCGGAGCCGGGGCCGGACGAGCCGGGGCCAGGCCGGCACGGCCGGCACCCCGCGGACGCCGATCCGCTACCGCCGCTGGACGGCCCGATGCCGGGCGGCGGCCCGAGCCCGGCCGAGACGACGCTGCCGCTGGCGCTGGAGTGGCCCGCTCCGCCCGCCCGGCCGCTCCGAACCCCCCGGTTTACCCCGGCCGCCCCGCCCGGCTCGGTGGACGCACCGCCCGGCTGGCGCCGGGTGCCCCGGACGACCGGATACCGGCCGCCGGAGGACCTCAGGCCGCAGTACCCGCAGCCGGGATACCGTCCGCCGGGCGGGGCCGGCGGTCCGCCCGGGCCCCCGCCGGCTGGCCCGCCCGGGGGCCCGCCAGGAGGGCCGCGGCCGTCCCGGTCGGCCGGGCAGCGCGCCGCCCCGCAGTCGAGCCTGGTCCGCTCCAGCGCCGGCATGGCGGTCGGCACCCTG
>CAWICW010000003.1:0-145578 GCA_963834685.1 uncultured Actinomycetes bacterium
GCCAAGGCCTACGAGTTGCCCGACGCCGGCCGCGACGCCCGCGGCCAGCACGTGGCCAACCTGCTCGCCTTCCAGCCCGACGAGCGGATCGCCGAGGTGCTCGCGCTGCGCGACTACCAGGTGGCGCCGTACCTGGTGCTGGCCACCAGCAGCGGGCTGGTGAAGAAGTCGAAGCTGACCGCCTTCGAGAACGTGCGAACCGGCGGCATCATCGCGATCAACCTGCGCGAGGACGACGAGGTCATCGCGGCCCGGCTGGTCTCCCCCGAGGAGGACCTGCTGCTGGTCAGCAAGGGCGCGCAGGCCATCAGGTTCCACGCCGACGACGAGTCGCTGCGCCCGATGGGCCGGGACACCTCGGGCGTGATCGGGATGCGCTTCAACGACGGCGACGTGCTGCTCGGTATGTACGTGGTCCGGGACGGCGGCGACGTGCTGGTCGCTACCGGCGGCGGGTACGCCAAGCGCACCCCGGTGGACGCCTACCCGGTACAGGGACGCGGCGGCCGCGGGGTGGTCACGGCCAAGATCGTCGAAGCCCGCGGCGAGCTGGTCGGCGCGCTGATGGTGACGGCCGACGACGAGATCTTCGCCATCACCTCGGCGGGCGGGGTCATCCGGACCCGGGCCGGCGAGGTCAAGCTCTCTGGGCGGCAGACCATGGGGGTGCGCCTGATGAACCTGGCGGCGGGAGATAGCGTGGTAGCGCTGGCCCGTAACGCGGAGTCGCTCGCCGAGGGCGACCAGGAAGCGTCTGATTCAGATGAGGAGAGTGGCCCGGAAACTTCACCAGGCGAAGCGGACCTAAGTTGACGGCAACGATTGCCGGGTCTCAAGCGTCCTAATCAGTGTCATGTTGTCGCGGAGTCTCGGCAGAAAGCCGTCTTCTTGGCATGAGTGTCCTTTGGGCGTCCTGTCCAGAGATAACCTCATGAGGGTCAGATCATAGGAGGACGGCTTGGACAGGCGCACGAATACGTCGGACGGCTCGGGTGGAGCCTCGCCCACGGTCGTGACCGTACAGCATGACGACGATGATGACCTGACGGCGGACACCGACGAGGACACCCAGATCATAGCGACGTCGGCCGTGCGGGCCGCCCGGGCGAAGGTCGCGCGGGCCGCCGCCGCGGCCAAGGAGGTCTTGGCCAACGGCGGTCCGGCTGCGGATGAGAAGGATGCCGCCGCCCGAGAGATCCCGGCGCTGCCGGCCGACACCATCGGGACGCCCCGGGACTCGTCCAGCTTCGGTCGGCCGATAGCGGCGCCGGTCGCGCCCGAAGTCGACGATGGCTGGACGCCGGATGACCATGGCGTGTCGTCATCGGTTGCATCGCCTGCGGCTGAGCCCGTCCCCGCCGAGGAAGAGCCAGCGCCGGCCGAGACCGGGACCGGATGGCCGGCCGGCAGCGCTCCGTTCGGCACCGAGCGGTCCGACCCGGCGCCGGCCGCTTCGTCAGAGCCCGTCGCTCCGACCGTTTCCGCGGCCTCGTTCGTGTGGGATGCGCCCGAGCCGGCGCCCACCTCACCCTCGTCTCCGGCCCGGAACTTCCTGCGCTCAAGCGCGAACGCCAAGACCTCGGATCCACCGCGGACCCCGCCCGTCAGCGTCGGACCGGCCAATGCTTCCGCGGCGGGTACGTCGTCGGCCCCGGGTGCGCGTCCCAAGGGATCGTCGAAGCGCTCGGCCAGGCAGGCTCACCTGACCATCGCTCGGGTCGAACCCTGGTCGGTGATGAAGTTCAGTTTCGTGGTCTCCCTGGTCGCGTTCGTGATCTTGTTCGTCGCGGTCAGCGTGATCTACGGCACGCTGTCCGCGCTCGGGGTATTCACCTCGCTCCAGCACGTGGTGCAGAACGTTACGTCGAGCCAGGACTCCGGTGGGGTGAACGCGGCCAAGTGGTTCACCGCGTCCCGGATCCTCAGTTACACGGCCCTGCTCGGGGCGCTCAACATCGTGCTGATCACCGCCATGGCGACCATCGGCGCGGTAGTCTACAACCTGACTTCGCGGTTGATCGGCGGCGTCGAAGTGACCCTCCGCGAGACGGAGTAATGCTTCAGCCTCACGGCGCAACCCGTCCCGCTGGTACGGTAGGATGATGGCTGCTCCTGTTTCCGCAGGTCAATGGGGTTATAGCTCAGTCGGTTAGAGCGCGTCCCTGATAAGGACGAGGCCCGTGGTTCAAGTCCACGTAACCCCACGCGGCGGCGAATGCTGCTTGTTCGCCTTAGGGCGACCTTCGCCTTAGCCCCAGAGTGCTGGCCCGGGGGGACGACCCCCCGGAACCCCCCGGTGCCGGGCTTCGCCCGGCGACATGCGGCGGGACCGTAGGCCTGGTGTGACCCTCTTGGGATGCTGGCTTGGTAGGCTGCTGGACACCTGCGGTGGTGATTGCGGCCGTGGCTGACCAGAATGTCATCGAGGCGGAGGGTTCCTCGCTGTGAAGATCAAGATATTGATGGTCGTACTGCTGGGGCTCGGCGCGTTCGCCGTCTGGCGCAAGGTCCAGGCCGACCGTGCCGAACTCGACCTGTGGAATGAGGCCACCGCCGCCGACGAAGACTAAGCCGACCGGTGAGCGATACGTCCCCGGTATCGCTGGTCTGCTTTGACGTAGTCGGAGCCGCCGCAGTCGACGGCAGCGTGCTCGAGCGGGCGTTCGCCGAGGCGATCGCGACTCAGGGTGTGGTGACGGGTACGGCGGCCTACGTCAAGGCGATGGTGCACTTCGACCGGACCCGCGGCTGGTCCCCAGCCGACGTCATCCGCACCCTGTTTCCCGAGGACGAGATCCGGGCTCAGGCCGCGAACCTTTCCTTCGAGCGCTCGTTCCAGGCCGCCGTCGACCGGTTTGGTGCCCTCCCGCTGCCTGGCGCGAACGACGCGCTGGCCAAGCTGGCCGCGGCCGGGACCAAGGTGTGCCTGATGTCCTGCCTGTCCCGGCCCGCGCTCAGCCTGATCATGGAACGGCTGGCCTGGTGGCAGCGCGGTGACCTGATCCTGTGCGCGGACGACGTGGCCCGGGGCTTTCCCTGGCCCGATCTGGTGCTCACCGCGATCCTGCGCTTGGGCGTCGGCGACGTGCGGGACGCGGCCGTGGTCACGGCCAGCGAGAGCGGGGTCATGTCCGCCCGCCGGGCCGGCGCACGGCTGGTGATCGGCGTACTGAGCGACGTGCACGACGGTCGCAGGCTCCGCCGGGCCGGCGCCACCCACCTGCTCGCCGACCTCGGCGAGCTGCCGGACCTGGTCGCCTCGGCCGGCTGAACCGGCCGCTGACCGGGGCAAACCTCCCGCCGGCACGTGGCAGACTTGAAGTATGCCGGAACTGCCGGAAGTGGAGTCGCTGGCCGCCTTCCTGCGCGAGCATGCGGTCGGCCACGCCGTCGCGCGCGCCGACGCCGCTTCGTTCTCGGTGCTGAAGACGTTCGATCCTCCGTTGACGGCGCTAACCGGCCAGGTGATCACCGGGGTCGGCCGGCACGGCAAGTTCCTGGACCTGTCTACCGACCAGGACCTGCACCTGATCACGCACCTGGCCCGGGCCGGCTGGCTGCGCTGGCGCGACGACCTGCCCACCGCGCCGCCCAAGCCGGGCAAGAGCCCGCTGGCGTTCCGGCTGCGGCTCGACGACGGCTCCGGGTTCGACCTGACCGAGCAGGGGACCAAGAAGCGCCTGGCCGTCTACCTGGTCCGCGACCCCGCCGAAGTGCCCGGCGTCGCCACCCTCGGCCCGGACCCGCTGGCTGCGGACTTCACTATGGACACGGTGGCCGGCCTGCTCGCGGGGCGCCGGACGCAGATCAAGGGCGTGCTGCGGGACCAGAGCATCATCGCGGGCATCGGCAACGCCTACTCCGACGAGGTGCTGCACGTGGCCAAGATGTCACCGTTCAAGATCGCGGCCAGCCTGACGGCGGATGACGTGGCTGTGCTGTACGACGCGATCAAGACGACGCTGGGCGAGGCGGTCGAGCGTTCGGCAGGGTTGGCCGCGGCGGACCTGAAAGGCGAGAAGAAGAGCGGGCTGCGGGTGCACGGGCGCGCGGGTCAGGAGTGCCCGGCCTGCGGGGACACGATCAGGGAAGTTTCGTTCGCTGATTCGGCGCTGCAGTATTGCCCGACGTGCCAGACCGGCGGAAAGCCGCTGGCCGACCGACGGCTGTCCCGGCTGCTGAAGTGAGTCGTTAGGCTTCGTCCTTTTCAGGGACGCTCTGACGGGTGCGTACCAGGTACCCTTGGCGCAAGACATCTCGGGGCTATAGCTCAGCTGGAAGAGCGTCTGGTTTGCATCCAGAAGGCCAGGGGTTCGAGTCCCCTTAGCTCCACGTATTTTTCGAACACATGTCCCCGATGTACAGCAGCGGCGTACAGCAACGTGTGGCTGACCTCAGCCGGTGCCCTGGATGCCTGGCGGCCTCGATCAACTATGCGGTCAGCCACATCTAAATGGACAAGTTCCTGGCCCGCCGGGGCGTCGGCCCAGTTGCCCTGTCGGCTCGGAGCCGCATCGGTCATGCTCGCCATCGCCCTGGCCGTCACCGGCGTGCGGACCCCGCATATCACCGCGGTGAGCGTCGTGGCGGTCGCGGTGCTCGGGATCGTCGCGACCGCGTTCGCGTACGTGCTGAACTACAAGATCATCACCAGCGAGGGAGCGACCGTCGCCTCGACAAGTGACCTACCTGCTGCCGGTGGTCGCGATCATGCTCGGCGTCTTGGTCCTCGGCGAGAGCGTGACCGGAATCATGCTCGGCGGTATCGCCTTGGTGCTGGCCGGGGTAGCGCTGACACGTCGCCGGGCCAAGTCGGCTGCGGATGAACCGCAGCGCAGCCAGCTATTTCGATAAAGGCCCGCCGGACCAGCGCCCAATGGTGGGCCTAGCCTCACTTCATCCTTGACGGATCGGCCTCGGTTGATCCTTTGACACGCCCTAGATGTTTGCGCCGCCCTCCCTGGGCGACGCGTAGCCCGTGGCCCCCGTGAGCAGCTGCCAGTCAACGCCGGTGCCGAGGCGGGTCAACGGGGGTCGCCGATCTACCTGACCGGCCAGGTGATTGTGCCCGGCGGCCATCTTCGTTTCGGCTCAGCTGTCCCGGTCAGGGTCCGGGTGCCGCGCCCGCAGGATCGCATGAGGCGATTCTTGGGGCTCGTAATCGTCGAGTCCGAGAAGCACTGCCTTAACAAAAGGGAGGAAACCCTCCGGGCCTGACATTTGGTCTTTCAGATGGATGGTTGCCTGGTCGCTTGACTGGAAAATCTCCCGGACCATCTCGGCGCGGGCGTCCAGGTCAAGGCCGCCGCCGACGATCACGTGGTCGATGTCTGCCTGGCGGAACGCCGACCGCACATCGTCCACTCCTGTGCCGCCAAGAAACTCGATATCTGGTCTTTGCAGCTCCTCCTGCACGTCTTTAAGGAGAGCTGCCATTACCCCGAGAAGCAGTACTCTTTTCGCCATATGGTCGTCCTCCGTCGTCATTGCTGTCCTGTAATGCTCCCGCTCTGACGGGCGCCCGGTGTGCTGGCTGCCCGGATAGGTGCCAGTTAACGCCGGTGCCGCGGCGGGGGTCAACGTGGAGCGCCCGCGACCGGGCCGTCACCCTGGTGCGAGGCCGGCCGGAAGCCTGGAAGATGTCACAGCGACGGGTCGGAACGCCGCGCATTGTCCGGGCTGGCCCCTCCAGCGTCAAGGGCACCCGAAGATCGTTTCTAACCGCTCCGCAGAAACGATCTTCAGGACCCATCCTTGAGCGCCGGAGACCTCTGCCAGCCCAGCGGGCCTGACGGCGAGGCCGTGTTGGCGGAACGCGCCGGCCAGGATGGCGGACCGCTCGACGATCTCTAAGGTGGGGTGGACGGTGGGGGCGTCAACGATTCCTTTTTGCAGGTCGATGACGACGAGTGCGGCTTTCGGGTCGATGGTGGTGAGTGGCATTGTTGTCCCTTTTCGTGTGGGGGTCGCGGTTGGGGCGCCACGGCGGCCGCGTAGCAGGGAGGCCAGGCCGGCGAGCACCGCCAGGCCCGCGGAGAAGGCGAACACCTCGAACAGGCCATGGTGGAATGCCCCGGAGATCAGGTGGGGGAAGAACTCCCGGCCGGTGAAGGCCGACCGAAGAGGTGCCCCGGCCAGGGCGACGAAGCGATCAGGCCTCACCGATCAATGACCGCGCCTTGGCGGGGCCGACTACGAGATCGTGAAGGTCGCCGCCCACCTCGAGTCGACCCGACTGTTCGATCCCGCCGACCTTCACCGGCTCGAAGCCGGCCGTCCGGATCAACCGCTCGACTTCCTCGCCAGCACGGTCGTCGTCGGTCGCGTAGAACAGGACCGCCGGCTCCGGTGACCGGTTGCTGGAGGACTCGAAGAGATCGGCTGACAGGGTCCCGAAGGCCATGGCCAAGCGCGCCCCCGCCGGCAACCACCCGGCTACGACCTTGCCAGAGGATTGCCCTTTCGGCAGGAGACGTGAGACGTTACCTTGTGCGTCGGCGCTGAGCGGGTTGCTCGGAACGACCACGAGCTTGTCGGTTAGCGGGTCGGCGATCTCGTCTATGACGCTCTTCAGCACGGTAAACCGCAGCGCGAGGACGACGGCATCGGCGCCCTGCAACGCGTCGCGGTTGCCGACGGCGACGACCGCAGCGCGCCCGATCTGTGCAGCCAGCGTTCGCGCCGACTCATGGTCGGCGCTCGAGAGCCGCAGGGTCTCGCCGCCCGAGGCGAGTTGGCGGGCGATGACCGATCCGATCCCTCCAGTGCCGATGATCGCGGTGGTCATGACTGAAACCTCCTCAGCGTCACAGTACTAACAACGGCGGCCGGGAGCATCGGCCCGAGTCGTCTCGCAGCGCCTCGCTGAGAGCGGGGGAACGGGCGGGGAGGTGCGGTGCCAGGATGACCGTCCCCCGGCGTCCTTGGTGAAACGCACGTGCGGGGTGGAGACCTGACGGAGCGGGAACATGCTTCCTCGACCCGGGGCAGCACCGCCTAGGGAGGTTGCCACAGTAAGGGAAGCGGGCTGCGCATCGGGGTTACCGGCGGTCGTCTTGGCCGCCTTGGCCCAACGGCACGGAAACCTCATCCTCGTACAGCCAGCGTCAGGCTGCGGCGATCGGTCTCTACGTGCGCTATCTGGCTTCTCACCGGCCCCAGCGTCACCGCTCGAAGCCGCTGTACAGAGCCCGTGGCAGGTGAGCAGTGATCCAGCCCCAGGTCCGCAAGTTGGCGGCCGCGTAGTGGGCGAACACGTGCGAGTTGGCAACCGCCGCGATGCCGTGGATCACGGCGGAGCAGCCGATGACCATCAGCAGGATGGATGCGAACAGGACCGCGCCGTAGCCGCGGCCTGGTACGCGGCGCACGCTTGTGCCCCTGCCAGGCGTGATCGTTGCCGATGTCATGGTGACCTCCTAGGCATCGGGATCGCCGGAATTTCGGCTCCGGCCTTAATTCCTGCACCATCGATCTCACCTCGCGCTGCACCGCGAGGCATCGTCTTGGCCGGGTGATACCGAAGCATTCCCCGGCGGGCACAGGAGATGCCGCGCTTCACCTCGTCTGGCGGGTGCGCAGGGCGAGGCCTCCGGGGCTGGTTCTGAAGCTGGCCCGGTCGGACGCGTAGCAGGCACGACCGTGGTCCGTGGATAGCCTTGTTCGTCCAGACCGCGTAGTCCGAGGGTGGCGGGTGAGGTGTTCACCCCTGGGAGGTGATGCCCTGTCCTACGCCGGGCGGTTGAGTGGGGACAGTGGACCCGTGCCGCATGCTCGGGCAGGCGCCTTCGAGGAAGGGACCGCTGCCATGGCAGATGTGTCAACCGATCGGACCACGCGCATGCGGGGTTCTGGGCGGACCGGGTTAGGGGGTGAGAAGGTGACCACTGGCGCTTTCCCCAGCCCGCTCCGCCATTTCCTGGCTCAGTTGGATGAGCTGCGGTCCGCCGGCATCCTCGACATGGACCAGGTGGGGCGGCTCCTGGTGGAGCTGGCCGCGGATGAGGAGTATCTCGGTCCGCTGATCGCCGCGATGCCTGCCGCGTCGGCCGGGGGGAAGTGGCTGGTCAAGCCCGACCGGGGTCCCCGCCTCGTGCTGTTCCACCGGCCCGAGGGGGTGATGGCCTGCACCCACTCCCACCAGTGCTGGGTGGCCGTCGCCCCGGTCCGCGGAGTGGAGACCCACCAGCGCTGGGACGCAGTCCGCCGCGACGACGGCCGCGCCGAACTGCGCCTGGCAGAGGACCGCGCCATGCACCGCGGCGACGTCGCGACCTTGACCCCGCCCCGGGACATCCACAACCATGGCCATGTCCTCGGCACCGGGCCCAGCCCGTATTCACTGATCCTGCTGGGTGACGACATGTACCTCTACGAACGGCAGGAGTATGACCCGCAGCAGGGGACGTGGCGGACGCTTGCACCCGGTGATCCAGGCCGGTCGCACCGCTAATCTCGCCGCAGGACCCGTACGGTCCGCACCCGCTCCATCGGCCGAAACCATACCATTTGGATGATGCGCCCTCCTCCGTCGTGACCGACAGTAAGTACGTAGGGCTGACTGGCCCGGGCGCTCTGCGCCCCGGAGGAGTAGGTGCCGGCCGCGGGTATGCGCTGATCGGCCGGGCCCGGTACCTGCCCGAAGGGTGCGCGGCTGATGAGGAGCACCGCGAGCTGGCCGGCGTCCCGCGGGTGACCGCCTCGTCGGCCGAAGATGAGCCGGATCGCGCCGGACACCCTGGCCGTAGCCAGCAGTTCTTCTTCGGGCGCGAGCAGGCTAGCTCGGTGTGCTGGCGGTGCAGATCATCCGCGCCGGGTGGTGCCCGTATCCGCGGGCGTTCTTACGATGATCGCGAGTTGCGCCAGGTTTTCTGGCGTGGCCGCCGCCGCTGGTGCCCCGGGACTGCCGGCACCGGAGCAGCGATGACCGGGCAGAAGGAGAGGGACGCCATGGCTGATCTGATCGCCATCGGATATCCGGATGAGACGACCGCGTTCGCTGCCGCCGAGGAGGCGCGGCGGCTAGCCGCCGACCTGATCATCCAGCCGGACGCCATCGCGGTGATCGCCCGGGACAAGGACGGTAGTTATCACGTCACCACCAGCCACCACCCGATGACCAAGGGAGCGAGCTGGGGCCTGTTCTGGGGGTTCTTGTTCGGCCTGCTGTTTTTCATCCCGGTGTTCGGGATGGCGGTGGGAGCCGGGCTGGGCGCGCTGATGGGCAAGTTCGCCAAGACCAGCATCGACCGGCAGTTCCAGGACCAGGTCCGCGACATGGTGCAGCCCGGCACGTCGGCGTTGTTCCTGATGCTGGAGAAGGTCACCCCGGACAAGGCCGTCGAGGCGATGAGCAAGTACGGCGGCACGGTCCTGAAGACCTCCCTGTCCAAGGACGATGAGAAGGAACTTCAGGACGCCCTGCATGGCACCCAGGCCGATACGCAGTAGTTTCGCACTGCCATATGGCTTTACGCCATGGCCCGGCGCCACCCGGTAATCGTGAGAAACCTGTGAAAGATCCTTAGCGGGATCGCCGTGGCTAATTGCCCGGGATCTTGGGGCTAGCGCGTGGTGCTCAGTACTGCTGACAGTGTGTCCATGGCCGAGGGGACGAGAGCGTAGTAGGCCCAGACGCCGCGCTTGTCGCGGGTGAAGATCCCGGCGTCTACGAGGATCTTGAGGTGGTGGGAGATGGTCGGCTGGGTGAGGCCCAGGGGCTCGGTCAGCTCGCAGACGCAGGCCTCGCCGCCTTCGTGCGCGGCAACCATCGACACCAGTCGCAGCCGGGTCGGGTCGGCCAGCGCCTTGAGCAGCCGGGCAAGGCCGGCGGCCTGGCTGGCGGTGATCGGCTCGCGCAGCAGTGGCGTGCAGCATGCATCGGCGACCGGGAGGAGCGGCCGTGGGATGGCCTCGGCTGTGGTGGTCACCTGACAAGTATGCGACGGACATTGACAACTGTCTATCTCTCAGGCAGAGTGGGCATCGACAGACATCTATGCCTGGGGGTGATCGTGATGAGCGACGAGACCAGCACCGGCCTGCGCGAGGAGGTCCGGTCCCGGTACGCCCAGGCGGCTCGCGCGGTCCTGGAGCCGGCACCCGGCGTCTCCGCCCGGTGCTGCGAGAGTTCGCCTGCTGAATCGTGCTGCGGCACTGGCTCGGCTGCGCTGGACTCGGCCGGCTGTTTCGGTGGTCCGCTGTACGGCGAGGGCGAGACGGACGGTCTGCCGGAGGAGGCGGTGCTGGCCAGCCTGGGCTGCGGGAACCCGCTGGCGGTCGCGGACTTGCATGAGGGCGAGCGGGTCCTGGACCTGGGTTCGGGCGGTGGCATCGACGTGCTGCTGTCGGCTCGCCGGGTCGGCCCGTCCGGGTTCGCCTACGGGGTGGATATGACCGACGAGATGCTGACCCTGGCTCGCGCCAATGCCGCGAAGGCCGGGGCGCAGAATGTCGAGTTCCTCAAGGGCGAGATCGAGGCCCTGCCGCTGCCGGATGCGGCCGTCGGCGTGGTGATCTCCAACTGCGTGATCAACCTGTCCACCGACAAGCCCGCGGTGCTCGCGGAGATGTTCCGCGTCCTGGTCCCAGGTGGCCGGATCGGCATTACTGACGTGGTAGCCGAGGACCACCTGTCGGCTGCTGACCGGGCGGCGGCTGGCTCCTACGTCGGCTGCATCGCCGGTGCCCTGTCCCGGACCGAATACCTTAACGGGCTCACCGCCGCCGGGTTCGAGGACGCATCGGTCACCTTCACCACCGAGGCAGGCCCCGGGATGCACTCGGCGATCATCCGGGCCGTTAAACCCGCCACCACATGACTGCTGCTGTCCGCCGCCGGCGTTCATTGCCGCCCAGCTCATCGGCGGCACGATCGGTACCGTCCTGGCCCGTCACGGTTTATCCGGCCCGGGCCGCCCGGGTCCACGCCGATGAACCCGGCCGGCCAGCAGGCTGACCTGGAAAGGCACGCCCATGGTTGACATCCCCGAAGTGCTGTTCGTCTGCACGCACAACGCCGGACGGTCCCAGATGGCCGCCGCGCTGCTGGACCGCCAGGCGGCCGGGCGCGTGCGCGTGACCTCGGCCGGATCACAGCCTGCCGACCAGCTGAACCCCGCGGTCGTCCAGGCTATGGCCGAGCTCGGCCTGGACCTGTCGCGGGAGTACCCCAAGCCGCTCACTGCTGACAAGGTGCAGGGCGCCGACGTCGTGATCACCATGGGCTGCGGCGACGCCTGCCCGGTCTATCCCGGCCGGCGTTACCTCGACTGGGACCTCCCCGACCCGGCCGGACTCTCCGTCGAGCAGGTCAGGCCGATACGCGACGACATCAGCCGCCGAGTCGAGCAGCTGCTTGCCGAGCTGGTAGCAACGCACGGCTGACATAGCCGACCTGAGCTACGCGTTACGAGCGTGTTTCCATGCGTTGCTCGCGGGTCCGAAGCCTCTGCCAGCTTCATGTTCGCAGGTTGTTGCTGGTGGCGATCGTTGGCCCGGCCAAGAAAGGGCGCTGGCCACGGTAGGCCGGTAGGCCGCCCCCGCCTGTGGTATGCACGGTGGGAGACGGCACGACTCGAGCGAGGAGAAGCCGATGCCGCAAGCGCCAGCAGGGCGGGCGACCAGCGAGTCATCGGATGTTGCCAAGCTCGTCAGGCTGCATCACCGGCGGCGCGGATGGGCCTGGGTGGCGACAGGCAGCGTGATTGGCCTCGCGGTGTACGTGGGGATCGACGCAAACCTGTTCGAGAACCTCACCGGGACGACGGAGACCCTCAGCGTCATACCGGTCTTCGTGCTGCTCGCTCTGGCTCTGGCCGGGCTAGTCGTGGTAATCGTCGATACATCACGCATTCACCGCGCCGACGCGGCCGTCCGGGTGAGCGCGAAGGGCAGCGTTTCGCATTACCCGCTGTACGCTCACGCGCATCGCTATCCGCCGCGCCACCGTGGCAGCTGGGTGTTCGCCATCTTCATGCTCGTCGCGATGACTGGTATCACCGTGTTTCTCCTGCCCGCCGAAGTGAACGCGTGGGCATATGCGGTCGGCGCGGAGAACCAGGACACCTTCAACCCGGTGTCGTACGGTCAGGCCTGCAGCAACGTGCCCCGACGGCGGCTGCCACACGGTGACCGAAGGCTACCTTTCCAAAAGCGGCGCGGACGTCACCTGGGGCAGCCAGGTGCCACTCGCCCAGCCGTTCAGTGTCCGCGACCCGCTCTGGGCCTGGGGCAGCGGGCGGAATCTCACCAGTGGCGACGGCTCGGCGATCCCGGCGATCGTCGCGGGCCTGTTCTTCGATGGAGTAACGCTCCTGCTGCTGTACACCCTTATCGTGATAGTGCGCGACACGCCGTCGAGGCGACGCCAGCGGATGTCCGTGCCCGCTGGCGCGGATCCGGGCGGAGTCCGCCGAACACATCATCCCGATCGCGGTCACCACGGAAGCGGCGTTCGTCGCCCTGCACGCCGTGGGGGAGGTACGCGCTGACGATCGCGCCGGAGGGTGCGGACAGGTAGATGCCCCGGCTAGGTGGTCCAGTACTCCCTGGCCGGGTTCATGTCGTCGTCGACCAGACCGTGCCTGGCGGCCATGGCCCGGGAACTTGGCGACGCCGGACGGGATCTCGGGGTTAAAGGCCGTGGAGGTCGGGATGGCTGTCGTGCCAGATGACCAGGACGGCCTTGCCGATGATGCTGGAGCCCTCGATGGGCCCCCAGTAGCGGCTGTCGCAGGAGTCTGAGCGGTTGTCGCCCAGGACGTAGAACTCGCCGGGCGGGACGCGGTAGGGATGCTGGCTGTTTGCGATCGGCGGGCCTAGCGGGTCGTAAGCCCGGCAGGTACGGCTCGGCGAGTAGGTGGCCGTTGATGTAGATGCTGTTGCCGGAGGAGTAGATCGTCTGGCCTGGCAGCGCGATGACGCGCTTGACGAGGTCCCCTGCCGGTACTCCACCGCACTGGTCCAGGGGCGGGTGGGTGAACACCACGATGTCGCCCTCGCGGACGTCGTGCCAGTTGAAGAACGCCTTCTGCACCAGGATCTGGTCGTACACGGCGAGCGTCGGGACCATCGACGCCGACGGGATGGAGAAGGTCTCGTATGCGTACGTTCGCAGCAGGACGGTCAGCAGCGCCGCCACCAGGAGCGTGATGACCGTCTCGGTCAGTCCCCGCCGCCATCGCCGCCGCCGCTGCGGGCCGGTCCCGGCGGGCTCGGGGCTGGCCGGATCGGTGCTCGCGGGACCTGGGTCAGGAGCGAGCATGCGCGGTCCCGTGGATGCTCAACTGCGGGTGGCCGACGGCGGGAAAGGTACCGGTAACCTGCCCGGGCAGGACGGGGCGAAAGGGAGTGACCCGGTGCGGGGAGCTGGAGCCGGCGCTCGGGGATGCGGGCTTGATCTTCGGGGGGATCGGGCCGGAGGGCGACTGGGTCGTGCCTGCCGCCTTGGCCGGCGCGGACCCGGCTACCAGTGCCGCCGAGGAGCCGAGCAGGCATGCCGCGGCCAGCAGCGCCGCGGCCAGCGTGCTCAGGGACCGGCCGGGGCGCGGGGCCAGCCACTCGCGGGCCGCGCCGAGGAGGTAACTGCAGGCGATCGACACCGCCGGGGTGCCGTCTGCGATGAGGAGCGCGGCTAGTTCGGCGGCCTCGTCTGCGTGGCGCCGCCGCCACCGGGCCGGATAGCAGCGGAGCACGGCACCGGCCAGCCTGCCTTCCCGGGCTTCGGGGGCGCTCATCACACGCCGCCCAGCTGCAGGCGCAGCCGCCCGGCCGCGCTGACGCGCTCCAGCGAATCCAGGTGCGCCCGGAGGGCTGCCGCACCCGGTGCGGTGATGCGGTAGGGATGCCGCCGCTCGTCGGCCGGCAGCGACTCGATGAGCCCGAGCCTCTCGAGCCGGTCCAGCGCGCCGTAGAGCGTTCCGGGCCCGAGCTCGACGCCCGCGAACTGCTTGACGTCCTGGATCAGCGCGTAGCCGTGCTTCGGCCCGTCGGCGAGACTGACCAGGACCAGCACCGACGCCTCCCCGACCCGGCGCAGCACGTCCTGCTCTCGTGTGCTCATCTGCCCTCCTATTACGTTGGCGAATATATCAGTCAACGTAATAGCTGGCTAGCCCGTTGCCTCGCAACGAAACCTCGCCCTCTCCGGCCGCCTCGACCTGCCCGTCACCCAGCACGCGAGCAGGAGAACCCCGCCGCTCGCGCGCTAGCGCGACGCCAGTCCCGGTGACCACACGGACCAAGAGGCCGACGGCGAGAGTATCTAGGCTGGTGGCATGGTCAGGCGGGCCAGAGACGGCAGGGTGACCCGCTCGAGTACCCCGTCCGATACCGCGCCGTCCGGTTGGCGGCGCGCCGTCGCTGGCATAAAGACAATTCTTATTCCGAACGGCCAGTGGTGCCTCCTCGCCGTTCCCTTCACGGCTCGCGCGGCAGAATGTACTGCGTGGCGGAAAAAACCAGCGGGAACCCGATCGTGATCGTCGGTGGCGGCCTCGCGGGCGGCAACGCCGCCGCCACCGTCCGGGAGGAGGGTTTCTCCGGACCGGTGCTGCTCATCAGCCGGGAACCGGGCGTCCCTTTCGGCCGTCCCCCGCTGTCCAAGACCTACCTGCGGTCCGAGGAGAAGCTAAGCGACTGGTACGTCAGACCGGCCGGCTGGTACGCCGACCACGACGTCGAGGTCCGCAGCGGCCCCAGCGTCGTGGCCGTCGATCCCGCCGCGCACACGGTGACCCTGGACTCCGGCGAGCACCTCACCTATGACAAGATCCTGATCGCCACCGGTGGCCGGAACCGGCGGCTCGCGATTCCCGGGGCCGGATTGCCCGGGATCCACTACCTGCGCACGGTGGCCGAGTGCGATGCGATCAAGCAGGAGGCGACGCCTGGCCGGCGCGCCGCCATCGTCGGCATGGGATTCATCGGCTGCGAGGTGGCGGCCTCGCTGACTCAGCTCGGCGTCCACGTTACCGCGGTCTTCCCGGGCCGGGCTCCGCTGGAAAGGGTCCTGGGCGGCCAGGTCGGCACCTTGATCGGCGCCATCCACCGCGCGAACGGCGTCGAGCTGCTGGCCGGAGATCAGGTGGCCGCCTTCGAGGGGACCGAACGCCTGGAGGCGATCGTAACCGCAGCCGGACACCGCATCCCGTGCGATTTCGCCGTCGCGGGCATCGGCATAGAACCCGACCTCCCGCCCATCGCGGTCGCGCAGCAGAACGGGATCCTGGCCGACGAGCTATGCCGGGCCAGTGCGGCCGATGTCTACGTGGCTGGTGACGTGGCGAACCAGCTCCACCCGCTGTTCGGGCGGGTCCGGGTCGAGCACTACAACAACGCCGAGAAGCAGGGCGTCGCCGCGGCCAGGTCCATGCTCGGCTCGACGGCCCCCTATGACTACGTGTACAGCTTCTGGTCCGACCAGTACCAGCACAAGATCGAGTATGTCGGCCACGTCACGACGTGGGACGAGTTCGTGGTCCGCGGCAGCGTGGACGAGGCCAAGCTGGTTGGCTTCTACCTGGTGGACGGGGTTGTCCGGGCCGCTGTGGGCCTGGACCGGGGCGGCGATCCCGAACTGGACCTCGACGGCGAGATGGCGGCCTGCGTCCGCCTGGTCGCCGCGCGAGCCCGGCCGGCGTCCCGGCGTGCTCGCCGATGAGCGCACCGACCTCTGGTCGCTTGTACGGCGCTGAAGTCCCGTCCTAGGCGTTCGAGAACAGCGGAATGTTCGCTCCGCTGGCCGGGGCCAGCGGGCTGTCCAACAGCGCCACGATCAGCTCCGCGACGTCGCCCGGGGTCAGGCCGGGACGCAGCGCGGGATTGGCCCGGCGCAGCATCTCGGTGTCGACGGCGCCCGGGCTCAGGCAGATGGCGGTGATGCCGTGCTCCTTACCCTCGACCGCGATCGCCTCCGTGAGGCCGATGACCCCGTATTTGGAGACGTTGTACGCGGCTAGCCCCGGGAACTTCTCGGTGGCATAGACGCCGGACAGCGAAGCGATGTTGACGATTCGTCCCTCCCCGGCGGGAAGCATGGCGGTGAACGCCGCGCGGCAGCACAGGAACGTCCCCGTGAGGTTGACGCCGAGTGTCTCGTCCCACATCTTCGACGTGGTTTCGGCGAACGGCGCGGGTGTCAGCACCCCGGCCGCGCAGACCAGCGCACCTAGCTGGCCGGCGCGCCCGACCTCGGCGAACAGGCGCTTGACCTCGGCCTCGTGGGTCAGGTCCGCGGGCACGGGCGTGGCCTGGCCGCCCGCGTCCCTGATCTGGTCGGCTACCCGACCGAGAGCTTCGCCGTCACGGGCCGCCAGGACCACGTGAGCGCCAGCCGCTGCCACGGCCGCGGCGGTGGCCGCCCCGATCCCGCGGCTGGCTCCCGTGACCACCGCCAGCCGTCCCGCTAGCCAGTGCACCGGCTCACCCGCTAACCAATCGCCG
Organism: uncultured Actinomycetes bacterium; assembly: GCA_963834685.1. Taxonomy (GTDB): domain Bacteria; phylum Actinomycetota; class Actinomycetes; order Streptosporangiales; family Streptosporangiaceae; genus Palsa-504. The sequence continues at coordinate 16,444 of CAWICW010000003.1, forward strand.
GTAGAGCCGTTCGTGAGCGTCCAGGCTGAGTTCGAGGTCAAGCTGGGCCTCGGCGTGCTCGCGGCAGGCCGACCGTGAAATCCCGGCGGCCTTTGACACCGCCTCGGCCGCGGCCCAGACGTCATCGGGCGGCACCAGGAAACCGGTCACGCCATTCACGATAACCTCACCGAGTCCGCCGCGGCTGAACGCCACGACGGGAGTCCCGCACGCCTGCGCCTCGGCGGCGGCCAGCCCGAAAGGTTCGTCCCACCTGGCCGGACACAAAACCACGGCCGCGCGGGCCATGGCCTCCCATAGCGAAGTCCTGGGTATTCCCTGGTGAACCGTCACTTCCGGCCAGGCTCGGCGCGGGTCGATCTGCTCCCGGCTGTATTCGGCATCGTAGACGTCACCGTAGACGTCGATCCGGACTCCGGCCGCGCGGGCGATGTCGACAGCTTCGGCGGCACCCTTCTCCGGGCTCAGCCGGCCCGCGAACAGGGCGCCGGGCCCGGCCGTCCTCGACCAGGGGATGACGCTCGTGGGCGGGTACGGCGGGAGGATCGCGTCGACGGCGACGATCCGGCGCCAGGCATTTGCTTGGAAGGCTGATACGACGGCTATCGTCGGCGGTCTGCTGCCCCGGGCTACGTGACGAACCGCCGCCGCTACAGGCTTGTCCGGGGGCAGGTGGAGCGTGTGCACCACCGGCGCCTGCAGGGCCGTCGCGAGCTGGACGGCGGGCGCATCGAAGGCGTGATTGTGGATCACGTCGTACCGGATCGCCTGGACGGCCACGTAGGCGGCGGTGAAAGCGGCCTCGGCCGTCGCAAACGCTGCCGCCACAGGTTCGCCCGCGGCTGGCCCGGACGCCCGGTAGAGCGTGCCCGCCAGCAACCGGGGATCGACTCCGGTGTCGATCACCTCGACCCCGGGGATATCCGATCCGGAAGCGGCGTAGACGTGCACCTCGTGCCCTCGTCCGGTCAGGCCGCGGGCCAGATCGGACACGAACGCCTGCGAGCCGCCGCGCTGAGGCTCTCGGATGGCCGTCACCAGCGGCGCCATGATCGCGATCTTCACTGGGCCAGCCTCACTGGGCCAGCACCTTGAAGGCCAGGTCGCGCGGCGGGTTGATGCCCAGTACCTCGAAGGGAACCGTCCGCCGGCCGGCGCCACCGGACCTCTTCGGCCGCCTCGGGGTAGAAGATCCTAGCCAGCTCCATCGCCTCCCGATAGCTACCGAACTCCACAGACATCGGTCCGGGGAAGCTGACGTACTGGTAGCCGCGGGCGGCGAGCCAGTCCAGGTGGTTCGGCCAGATAATGGCCACGCGCCCGCCCGGCCGACAGACCCGCTCCATCTCGGCCAGCCCCGCCCCGCCGCCGTGCCCCGGGGCCGGAGTGAAGGCCGAGCAGGCAACGACCAGGTCGGCATAGTCGTCGGGAAGCGGCAGCCGGTCGAAGAACCCGCGGATCACCCGGACCCGGTCGCCGTGATCGGCGGCCGCCAGCTTCCGCCTCAGGATCCGGCGCAACGGCCGCGCGGGCTCCACCGCCACGACCTGCTGGCCACGCTCGATGAGCTCGAGTGTCAGCCGTCCCGTGCCCGCGCCGACTTCGGCGATCCGGTCAGCGTCGCGCGGCAGCCAGCCCACGACTCCGGGATGGAGCCGCTCGGCGCCGGCCAGCCGGTCATAGAGTTCCGGTTCCAGCCGGTACAGCAGTTCCCAGGCCAGGACCACGTCGGTTTGCGGATCACCGTCCCCCTGCGGGACGAACCGGCTCGCCTCGTCGCAGGTGAACACGCCCAGGTCCGCGGCCGTGTAGCGGCTGCGCAGTTCCCGGGGCGTCTCGGCCGGAGTCTCAGGCCTGGTCAGCGACTTCAGCCCAGTTCTTGTCGGTCTCCCAGACCCGGACCGACCGCAGCAGCCCGTCGGGAAGCTCCGGCTGGAGCCGCTGCCAGAAGGCCAGGGCCAGGTTTTCCGCGGTCGGGATGCACCCCTTGAGCCATGGGACGTCGGCGTTCAGGTTGCGATGATCTACGTCGTGAATGACCTGCCTGTTGATCAGGTTCGACAGCATTTTAAGGTCCAGGACGTAGCCGGTGGCCTCATCGATCTCGCCGGCCACGATCACCTCTAGCACGTAGTTGTGCCCGTGCAGATTCGCGCATTTCCCGAACAGGCGCCGGTTCTCGTCATCGGATAGGTCCGGGTCGCACAGCTGGTGCGCGGCATTAAACGATTCGCGGCGGCCGACCAGAACGGTCATCAGCCTGGTCCTCTTTCGCGAGTTTTTACTAACGATAGGCTACACGAGTGAGCTTGTCGCAGAACGGGGCGCACCGGGCTGTGGACCTGGACGGAGGGCAGCGCGTCGTCGATCGGGCCGCCGCGGAGCGGGCCGCCGCGGACTTTCTGGCCGCGCTGGGGATCGACCTCGATCGCGAGGAACGGCGAGCCACGCCTGCCCGGATGGCTCACGCCTACGCAGAGTTGCTTGCCGCGCCGAAGTTCTTCGCCCTGGCCCGCGTACCTGTTCCTGCCGCCGGATAGACCGGAATCAGCTGTCGCACGGCGGCTTCGCCGGGCACCTTGGTGCGCCTGAGGGCACCTGGCCGAGCTCGCCCTAGACCCCGTAAGGTTCAGCTCGGGAGCCCTGGTTGCTGCAAGATCAGGACGATCGAGAGGATCAGCAGCACGGAGCCGAACACGATCAGGGCGTACCGCACGCCGTGCAGCTTGAACGAGCTGCCGATGCCCACCAGGAACAGCACCGCGGCCAGGAACACCGTGATCCGGACGAAGTTGTCACTGATGAGCGCCGCCTGGTTGCCGGTCTGGAATTTCGCGGCAGACTCGTTGTCGAGCGTGTTGGCCTGCGCCTGCTCCGGCTGCTTGTACTGAGGCATATAGGTCGGGCCGGGCGGAGCATGCGGATTGTGCAGCGGGTCCGTCGCCATCCACGCGTTGAAGGCGACCAGGAACTGGGGCCGGAAGCGGTGCACCGCGATCGCTTCCTTCTGCGGGCTGTTCAAGGTGAACGCGATGAACCATGCGTTGAAGGTCGAGGCGTCGAAATTGCGGAGCGAGATGGCGGCGAGGTCCTCGCGGGTGGCGAGGTTGCCTAGAGTCGAGGCCCGGGCGATGTCGACCCGCGATGCCGTGCTCCACTTCGCCGCCGAGTATCCCGCCCAGGCCGCCGTGATGGTGACGAGCGCTAGCAGCGCCGCCTCGCAGATCTGCACGATCCGGGAATGCCGGTCTTCGGACCTGCCGTGACTGCCTTCCTCAGCGGCCCGCTCATTCGCCGCCTCGCCGTGTTCATGGAGTTTCTTGCCGGTCTCGATCGGGTTCAGCCCCTCGGCCATCAGCACCTCGCTTCTTCCCGGCAAGCCCTGGCCAGCATATCCTCGCCGGTCTCGACGCGACCAGCGTGGAAGGCGTGCTCGAACTCCCGGCGCCGGCTGGCCGTTGGCGAGGGCGCAGATGGCCGGGGTCACCGGGATCTGAATGAGGGTTGCCCGCAGATTCGCCCCGAAGCTGGTCAAGTCCGGGGCCACGGAGGCGGGACCGCCCTAGAGTAGGTCCCCGTGCCGACGCCATCGATTCCGAACGCAATCCGGGCGCTCCTGATCCTCCTGGCCGCCCTGGCGATGGCCGGGGGTGTGGCCGTCCCGGTCTCGGCCAGCACCATGGCGCCGAATGCCGCGGCCGTCGCAGGCCGGATCACGGCCCGCTCCGGGCCAACCGGGATACGGATCAAGGCGGGGGCGCTGGCCAACGCCGCGACCGGGCAGATCTTGTGGAGCGACGGACTCGATACCGAACGGCCGATCGGCAGCATCGTGAAGGTCATGACGGCGCTGGTGGTGATCAGGGCGGGGAACCTGAACCAGCCGATCACGGTGCCGAAGTCGGTGGTCGGGTACCTCAAGAAGCAGGACCAGCCGAGTACGGCGGGGCTGATCCCGGGGGACAAGCTGACCGCGCGGGAGCTGCTCGAGGCGATGCTGCTGCCGTCGGGGTGCGACGCGGCGTACACGCTGGCCATGGCGTACGGGCCGGGGCTGGACGCGTTTATCGCCAAGATGAACGCCGAGGCGCGGCAGATGGGGCTGACCGATACGTACTTCTCGAACTTCGACGGGTTGCCGTGGCCGAGCGAGCACTCCACCTGGTCGACGCCGGCGAACCTGATCACGCTGGGGCGGCACGCCATGAGGTACGGGGTGTTCAAGAACATCGTCGGGCAGGCCAGCTACTCGCTTCCGGCCGGGGACGGGCACCACGCGTACCAGTGGCAGAACACCGATCCGCTGATCGGGAAGTACGCGGGTGCGATCGGGATCAAGACGGGGGACACCAAGGCGGCCGGGAACTGCCTGCTGTTCGAGGCGACCCGGGACGGGGTGACGCTGATCGGGGTGACGCTGGGCACTCCCGGGACCGACATCTCCGACACCGGGCCGGTCGCCACCAAGGTGCTGAACTGGGGGTTCGCGCAGTACTAGACGGGTGCCGCCGCGCGGCCGCGGGCCAGGCGCTTCATCTCACGGTGTTCGAGCACATGCCACACGTCGGTACCGCCTCGGGGTGTCGTCTGGGTGGCGTTCGACTACCCCGGATTCCGCGGTTGACGCCAGGCCAGGCGGTTTTACCCGAGGGCCAGATGCGGCGCGGTCGCCGCCGGGTCCGCGCCGGCCTGCGGCAGCCGGACCCGGATGGCCAGCCCGTCCCGGGTATGGTCGACCCGCGCGGCGGGCCAGTGCCCGGTGACCATGGCCAGGACCTGGTGGTTACCGTTCAGCACGTCCATCTCCAGCACCGTCACGCCCCGGGCCCGAGCCCCGGTGACGATCGCGCGCATCAGCGCCGCGCCCACGCCCCGGCCCTGCCAGGCGTCGTCCACCACCACGCCGATATCGGTCACCCGGGTGCCCCGGGGTTCGGCCCGGTCCACGGCCATGGCGTGCCCGACGATGACCCCGCCGCGGACGGCGACCAGGGCGTCGACGGTGTCGGCGCAGCCGGCCAGCGTCCGGAGCAGCGCCGTACCCGGCGTGACCGGGCCGAAGAAGCGCAGGTAGCGGGTGTGCGTGGAGAGCCCGGCGAAGAAGTCGCTGAGCGCGGGCAGGTCCTCCTCCGGACGCGCCTGCCGGATCGCGACGGCTGCGCGGCCGTCGGCCCAGCCCAACCCTGATGCCTGGGTTCGGTTCACGAACCCAGCATGGCTCCGGATTGCTGAGTCTGTCAAATAGATTTAGCATGCGGGTATGGGACGTGCCTGGATCCTGGACTATGACTCGGCCAACTGCGCCATCGGCGCGACCGTGGGGCTCATCGGGGAGCGCCCGACGTTCCTCGTGCTTCGCGAGGCCTTCAACGGCGTCCGCCGCTTCGCCGACATGCAGCGCCGCACCGGGATGCCCCGGCAGGTGCTCAGCGACCGGCTGACCCGCCTGGTCAGGGAGGGCCTGCTGCGTAAGGTCCCCTATCAGGACAGCGGCCAGCGCCGCCGGTACGAGTACCGGCTCACCGAGAAGGGCCTGGACCTCTATCCGGTGCTGGTGGCGCTGATGGAGTGGGGCGACCGGCACGCGGTCGGCTCGGCCGGCCCGCAGGTCCTGCTGCGGCACCGCGACTGCGGGGAGCCGGTCCAGCTGCAGCTGGCCTGCCAGGCCGGGCACGTGCTCGGATCAGCCCGCGAGATCACGCCGGTGCCCGGCCCCGGCGCGCGCAAGATCGCCTGAGGGCCCCGCGCGGGCCGGGCCCTGCCGGCCCGGCCGTCAGGCCTCGCGGACCGCGTGGACCAGGGTGTCGACGGCGGTCGCCGGGCCGTCCTCGCGCGCCACGGCGCGGCGCACCCGCTCGGCCCGCAGGATGCGCAGCCCCGGCAGCTCCGCCCGGACGGCCTCGGGGGTGTACAGCACCTCCGGGTCCTGCGGCCCGCCCGTGCCCTCGGTGAGGTTGGTCAGGTCGTGGGCCACGATGAACGCGGTGCCGCCCGGGGCGAGCGCGGCCGCGGCCCGGGCCAGGACGGTGGCCCGCACCTTCGGGCTGACCTGGAGGTAGGCGATGAGCGCGAGGTCGTAGGCGCCGGGCTCAGGCTGGTAGTCGCACAGGTCGGCGACGATCCAGTCGACCTGGGTCTCGGCCACGCCGCGGGCCGCGCTCAGCGCGCGGCCCTTGTCCAGCCCGACCCGGGAGAAGTCCACGGCGGTCACCCGCCAGCCGCGCTCGGCCAGCCAGACGGTGTTGCGGCCCTCGCCCGCGGCCAGGTCGATCGCGCGGCCGGGCGGCAGGCCGGCCAGTTCGGCCGCGACGAACTGATTCGGTCCCGTGGCCCACACGAACCCGGTCGCGGAATAGCGTTCATCCCATTGCTGACTGTCCACGTGGCCACTCTGGCCGATCAGCGACGCCGTTGGCAACCTCAGGTCCCTCGGGACCCCGCGCCCGGCTGCTCGCCCAGGCTGAGCCGCTCGGCGGCGAGGTCGGCGAAGGCCGGGTCGATCTCCGCGGCGAACGCGCGGCGGCCCAGCGTGACCGCGGCGAGCGAGGCCGAGCACAGCCCGCCGAACGGCTCCCACATCACGTCGCCGGGCTCGGTCACCGCCGCGATCAGGCGCTCCATGAATTCCAGCGGCTTCTGGTTCAGGTGCGCCGAACTGGCCGCCGTGGGGTTGTAGACCCGGGGCGCGGCCCGCCGCAGCGTGCCCTTGAGTCGTTCGGTGTCGTGCAGCGGCCGGCGGGACCAGACGTTGGTCAGGCCATGCGCGTGCCGCCAGCGGTAGCGCAGCGTGTCCCACTCCTTCGCGGTGACCGGCCGCTCCCCGTCCAGCGAGTAATACGGCCAGCCGGCGGCCGGCCGTGCGCGTTCGCGTAGGCGGCCAGCCGTTCGGTCATCTCGCCGGGCGGCCAGTACCAGAGCCAGTCGTTGGTCAGGTACTTGCGGGTGGCCGCGTTCTTCACCCCGCAAGCCTCGTTGGCCTTGGACAGCGGCAGCCCGGACCGGGTCCACTCGTTCCGGACCCATTCCTTGACCGGCACGGCTCCGGCTGGGCCGGGCAGGGTCAGCCTGCGCTGATAGAAGGCGCACACCTCGGTCGCGACCGGGAACTGCCTGATCGTCCGGCCGTTCACGTTGCCGGCGATGTGGGCCAGGCCCTTGTCCCAGACGACCAGCTGGACGTAGTCCCAGCCGTGTGCGGCCAGCACCGGGTGCACGCTGGCCCAGCCGATCTCGGTGTTCCAGAACCACAGCGTGGTCGCCGGGGTGGCGGCCGCGGACCAGCCCGCGATGTGCGGCCGGTACCAGTCCGGGAGCGCGTCCGCCCCGGTCGTGTCGCCGTGGAAGCCGCGCACGCCGTAGGCGCCGTCACTGATGATCGTGGCGGGAGCGGGCCAGGTCCGATAGGCGTCGAGCGCGTCGCCGCGGAACAGCTCGAACGCTCCCATGGGCTAGCACTCTATGACGTTGACGGCCAGGCCGCCACGCGACGTCTCCTTGTATTTTTCCAGCATGTCGCGGCCGGTGATGCGCATGGTGTTGATCGCCTTGTCGAGCGAGACGAAGTGCCGCCCGTCGCCGCGCAGCGCGATGCGGGCCGCGTTGATCGCGGTGATGGACGCCACCGCGTTCCGCTCGATACAAGGCACCTGGACCAGCCCGCCGATCGGGTCGCAGGTCAGCCCCAGGTTGTGCTCGATGCCGATCTCCGCGGCGTTCTCCACCTGCTCCGGCGTGCCGCCGAGCACCTCGGCCAGCGCGCCCGCCGCCATCGAGCAGGCCGACCCGACCTCGCCCTGGCAGCCGACCTCGGCGCCGGAGATGGACGCGTTCTCCTTGTACAGCACGCCGATGGCCGCCGCGGTGAGCAGGAACCGGGTCACGCCGCGCGGCGACGCGCCGGGCACGAACCGGTCGTAGTAGTGCAGCACGGCGGGGATGATCCCGGCCGCGCCGTTGGTGGGAGCGGTGACGACCCGGCCGCCCGCGGCGTTCTCCTCGTTGACGGCCAGCGCGTACAGCGTGACCCAGTCCATGGCCCGCAGCGGGTCGTCGGTGTTCGGCTCGCAGGTGAGCTGCCGGAACAGGCGGGGCGCCCGGCGCGGGACCTTCAGCCCGCCGGGCAGCAGGCCGTCGGTGCCGTAGCCGCGTTGCACGCAGGCCTGCATGACCTGCCACAGGTCTCCCAGGCCCGCCTCGACCTGCGCGGCCGTACGGCCCAGGGCCTTCTCGTTCTCGAGCATGATCCCGGACACGGGCAGCCCGGTGTGTCCGGCGTGGGCCAGCAGCTCGCCGGCGGTGGTGAACGGGTAGGGCAGGACAGCACTGTCCGGGGCCGGCGAGATCGGCCCGGTGTCCGTCTCGTGGGTGCCTGTCTCATTGGCCACGAAGCCGCCGCCCACCGAGTAGTAGGCCCGCTCGCGCAGCAGGGTCCCGCCCTGGTCGTGGGCGGTGAAGCGCATGCCGTTGGGGTGGTGGCTGAGCTTCTTCTTGCGGTTGAACTCCAGGTGCTCGGGGACGGTGAAGCCGATCTCGTGCTCGCCGAGCAGCCGCAGGGTCTGGCGCTGCGCGATGGCCGCCAGGCGCGCCGGGATCGCGTCGACGTCGACGGTGGCCGGCTGCTCGCCCTCGAGCCCGAGCAGGACGGCCTTGTCGCTGCCGTGCCCCTTGCCGGTCAGGCCCAGGGACCCGTACAGGCAGACCCGCACCGTCTGGACCTGCGGCATGAGGCCGTCGTCGCGCAGGCCCTCGGCGAACATCCGGGCCGCCTTCATCGGGCCGACCGTATGCGAGCTGGACGGGCCGATGCCGACCTTGAACAGGTCGAAGACGCTGATCGCCATGCTGTGCTCCACCGTAGGCGCTGTTCAGTGGAAGACTACGGTCCGGTCGCCGTTGAGCAGCACCCGATGCTCCGCGTGCCAGGTCACCGCGCGCGCCAGGACCTGGGCCTCGACGTCACGGCCGGCCTCGGCCAGCCGCTCGGGCGGCAGGGTGTGATCGACCCGGATCACGTCCTGCTCGATGATCGGCCCCTCGTCCAGGTCGGGCGTCACGTAGTGCGCGGTCGCGCCGACCAGCTTGACGCCGCGCGCGTGGGCCTGGTGGTAGGGCTTGGCGCCCTTGAAGCTCGGCAGGAACGAGTGGTGGATGTTGATCATCCGGCCCTCGACCCGCTTGCAGACCTCGCCGGACAGGATCTGCATGTACCGGGCCAGCACGATCAGGTCGGCGCCGGTCTCGCCGATCACGTCGAGCAGAGCGGCCTCGGCCTCCGCCTTGGCGGGCGGCGTGACCGGGATGTGGTGGAACGGGATCCGGTAGGACTCGGCCAGCCCGGTGAAGTCGTCGTGGTTGGAGACCACGCCCGCGACCTCGACCGGCAGCGCGCCGGTCTTCCACCGGAACAGCAGGTCGTTCAGGCAGTGACCGAGCCGGGAGACCATGATCAGGGTGCGCACCCGGGTGGCCTGGTCGTGCAGCTGCCAGGACATGTGGAACGCCTCGGCCACCCAGGAGAAGCCGCGCTCCAGGTCGGCGAGCGACAGGCCGGGCGGCGGCACGGTGAAGTGCACCCGCATGAAGAACCGCCCGTCCGCGCGTTCCCCGTACTGCTGGCTGGCCAGGATGTTCCCGGAGTGCTGGACCAGGAAGCTGGACACCGCGTACACGATCCCCGGCTTGTCGGGGCAGGACAGCGTGAGCACGAACTCCCGGTCCTGCGCGGTGCTCACGGTACCTGCCTCAGTTAGTTGCATATTGAGCAACTTAAATCGCTATACGCAACAATGCTGCCTCACCTCTCGCCCGCGGTCAAGCGGGGGCGCATGACGGCCCATCCAGCATGTTCGGCTGGCCGCCCGCGGGGGCCGCCCGCACGGACAAACAGGGTGACCGGGAATGGAACGGGCACCGTATCGCGACGCGAACTCAAGTTACTTCGGAGCGCTCAGATGGCGCCAGTAACCGTCCACGTTAACGGGAGCGCGGGTACTGTTGCGCTATGGGCAACAACGGTGGCGGGGCGGGGGACGGCCGGGGTGCGGGGGCGGAGTGGGCCGGGACGCCGCGTTCCGGGGCGGGGCGGGAGGACGCCGGGCCGGTGCAGTCGGTGGACCGGGCGGTGGCCATCCTGGAGATCCTGGCCCGGGACGGGGAGGCCGGGGTGACCGAGGTCGCGTGCGAGCTGGGCGTGCACAAGTCCACCGCCTCCCGGCTGCTGGCCGCGCTGGACCGGCGCGAGCTGGTGGCCCAGGATGCGGCGCGCGGGCGGTACCGGCTCGGGGTGGGCCTGGTCCGGCTGGCCGGGGCGGCCAGCCGCGGGCTCGACCTGGTGCAGGAGAGCCGGCCGGTGTGCCGGGCGCTGGCCCGGGAGGTGGGCGAGACGGTCAACCTGGCCATCTTGTCCGGGCGGGACGCGCTCTACCTGGACCAGGTCGCAGGTCCGGCCGCGCTGTCGCCGCACAACTGGGCCGGGCAGCGCATCCCGCTGCACGCCACCTCCGACGGCAAGGCGCTGCTGGCCTACCTGCCCGAGGCGGACCTGGCCGAGTGCCTGACGCCGCCGCTGGCCCGGTTCACCGGCCGGACGATCACCGCCGCCGCCGACTTTCCCCGGCTGCTGGCCGAGGTACGCCGGCAGGGCTACGCCACCGCGGTGGAGGAGCTCGAGGCCGGGCTGACCGCGGTCGCGGCGCCGGTGCGCAACGCCGAAGGCGTCGTGGTCGCCTCGATCAGCGCCTCGGGCCCGAGCTTCCGCATCCCGGCCGACCGCATCCCGGTCCTGGCCGGCTCGGTCCGCCGCGCGGCGGCCGAGGTCTCCCGCCGCCTGGGCTGGACCGAGCAGCGGGCCTAGTCGCCGAGCTCGCGGCGGCGGCGGACGACGAAGTCGTCCAGCTCGGCGCGGATGGCGTCGTCCAGCGGCGGCGCCTCGAACTCGGAAAGCTTCTTGCGCCAGATATCGCCCGCCCGGGCGGCGGTGTCCTTGCCGCCCAGCTTGAGCCAGCGCTCGAAGTTCGCGGTGGAGGACAGCATCGGCCGGTAGAAGCACTCGCGGAACCGCTCCATGGTGTGCGCGGCGCCCAGGAAGTGCCCGCCGTGGCCGACCTCCTGGTGCGCGCCGAAGGCCAGTGATGCCTCGTCGATCTCCAGCGGCGTGAACTCCACCCGCAGTTCGCGCAGCAGCTCGATGTCGATGATGAACTTCTCGTAGCAGCTGACCAGGCCACCCTCCAGCCAGCCGGCGGCGTGCATGACGAAGTTGGTGCCGGCCAGGAACGTAGGCAGCAGCGTCATCAGCGCCTCGTAGGCCGACTGGGCGTCCGCCGTCTGGCTGGAGTTCAGCCCGCCGCCGGTGCGGAACGGCAGCCCGTAGTGCCGGGCGAGCTGCCCGGTGCACAGCAGGCCGATGGCCGACTCCGGGGTGCCGAACGACGGCGAGCCGGACTGCATGTCGATGTTGGACAGGAACGACCCGAAGATGACCGGGCAGCCCGGCCGGATCAGCTGGGCCAGCGCGATGCCGGACAGCGCCTCGGCCAGCTGCTGGGTCAGCGCGGCCGGGATCGTCACCGGGGACATGGCCCCCATGAGCAGGAACGGGGTCAGGACCACCGGCTGCGCCGCGGCACAGTACTCGAACTGCGCGTCCAGCATCCGGTCGTCCCAGCGCAGCGGCGAGTTGCAGTTGATCAGCGAGATCGTGGCCGGCACACGCTCGATCGAATCCCGGCCGCCGAACAAGATCGACGTCATCGCGATCGTGTCGGCCGCGTTCGGGCCGGAGACCACGTTGCCCATGTAGATCTTGTCGGTCACCGTCTGCAGCGCGTAGATCATGTCCAGGTGCCGGGAGTCAAGCGGGGCGTCGTTCGGCTCGCAGATCACCCCGCCCGCCGAGTCGAGTTCGTCAAACGCCTGCGACAAGCTGCACAGCTGGCGGAAGTCGTTCAGGGTGGCGTCGCGGCGTACGTCGCCCTCGCGCACGAACGGGCAGCCGTAGACCGCGCTGAACACCATGTGGTCGCCGCCGATGTGCACGTTGTGCGCCGGGTTCCGGGCCTGGACGTCGAACTCGCGGGGCGCCTTGGCCACCTGTTCCAGGACGAACTCCGGGTCCAGGAACACCACCTCGCCGTCCGTCCGCTGGCCCGCCTTGGCGAACAGCTCGACCGCCTCCGGCTTGGCGAACTGGACGCCGATCTCGGACACGATCCGCCGCCAGCCGCGGTCGAGCACCCCGATCGCGTCTGCGGAGAGGATCTCGTACCTCGGCATCGTGTTGACGAACATCGCTCAGCCTTTCCCGGAGGGCCCGCGGGCCAAAGGAGCCAAAGGACTGGAACTTGACCGATATTAGACCGCGCCTTACGATCACATAGTAGAACTAGGTCCCATAAAGTGGAACATCACGAATCCCAGGACATCGTGAATCCCAGGAATGAGAACCCCCGGATGAGCAACCAGAACGGCACCCAGGCCGTCGACCGGGCGGCTCGCCTGCTCACCGAGGTCGTGCACGCGACCGACCCGATGACCTTCACCGGGCTGAGCGCGGCCACCGGACTGGCCAAGTCCACCACGTCCCGGCTGCTGCTCGCGCTCGAGCGCAACGGGCTGGTCCGCCGCGACGACCACGGCAGGTTCCTGCCCGGCGAGATGTTCGTCAGCTTCGCCTGGCGCGGCGGCGCCGAGGCCGGGCTGGTCGCCGTGGCCCAGCCCTTCCTCGAGCGGCTCGGCAAGGCGACCGGCGAGACGATCAACCTCGGCGTGGTCAGCGGCGGCGTGGTGGAGCAGATCGCCCAGGTCGACAGCACCTACTTCATCGGCGGCACCAACTGGGTCGGGCTGTCCGTCCCGCTGCACTGCTCCGCGCTGGGCAAGGTGCTGCTCGCCTACGGGACGGCCCAGCTGCCTGCCGAGCGGCTGGAGCGGCGCACCGACAAGACCATCACCAGCGAGGCGGCGCTGCGGGCCGAGCTGGCCGGGGTGCGCGCCCGCGGCTACGCGATCACCGACGAGGAACTCGAGCCGGGCCTGATCGCGCTGGCCGCGCCGGTGTACGGGTTCGACGGCGCCGTGGTCGCGGCGCTCTCGGTGTCAGCCCCGGCGGCCCGGATGACCCGGGACCGGCTGACCGTGGCCGCCGGGCACTGCGTGACCGAGGCCGCGGGCCTGTCCGCGGTGCTCGGCTACCGGCAGCGCGCAGCGAGGCAGACCAGGAAGGCAGGTTAGCCGTGACCCGCGAGGAACTCCTCAGCCAGCTCTACGACGACACGCTGGTCGGCAACGGGCCGGCCGTCCTGGAGCTGACCAACCAGGGGCTGGCCCTGGGCCTGCGCCCCGAGGAGCTGCTGTACGAGGCGCTGATCCCGTCGCTGGAAGAGGTGGGCGCCCGGTTCGAGCGCGGCGACTTCTTCGTGCCCGAGATGCTCATCGCGGGCAAGGCGATGGCCGGCGCGCTGGAGATCCTGCGCCCGCTGCTGGCCGAGACCGGGGTGCAGACCATCGGCACGATCGTGATGGGCACGGTCAAGGGCGACGTGCACGACATCGGCAAGAACCTGGTCAACATCATGTTCGAGGGGGCCGGCTTCCAGGTCATCGACCTCGGCGTGCAGGTCGCGCCGGAGAAGTTCGTCGACGCGGTGCGCGAGCACAAGCCGGACATCGTCGGGTTCTCCGCGTTCCTGACCACCACGATGCCGATGTTCAAGGCCAACATCAACGCGCTGACCAAGTCCGGGCTGCGTGATCAGGTTATCGTCATGGTCGGCGGCGCCCCGGTCACCCAGGAGTACGCCGACGTGGTGGGCGCGGACGGCTACGCGGCGGACGCCTCCGCCGCCGTGGTCCGGGCCAAGGAACTGCTGCAGCGCCGCCGCGCGCTGGCCAACGCCTAAGCCAAGACAACACCGCGCCTGAGGGGAACGACAGCCCGTGCACACCATCCTGTCCTCGGCGACCAAGACGGTACGCATCGGCGATGACCAGCCGTTCGCGATCATCGGCGAGCGGATCAACCCGACCGGCCGGAAGATCTTCCAGCTGCAGCTGCGCAACGGCGACCTGTCCCGGGTCGAGATCGACGTCAAGGAACAGGTCGACGGCGGGGCCATGCTGCTCGACGTGAACATGGGCGCCCCGCTGGCCAACGAGGCGGAGCTGATGCGGCAGGCCGTCACCCTGATCCAGGAACTCACCGACCTGCCGCTGGTCATCGACTCCTCCATCATCGAGGTGCTCGAGGCGGGCCTGGCCGTTTACCAGGGCAAGGCGCTGGTCAACTCGGTGACCGCCGAGGACGAGCGGCTGGAGGCCATCCTGCCGCTGGTCCGCAAGTACGGCGCCGCGGTCATCGGCCTGCCCAACGACGAGGAGGAGATCCCCGAGGAGCCCGCCCGGCGGGTCGAGCTGGCCCGCAAGCTCATCCACGTCGCCACCGAGCGGTACAAGATCCCCGTCGAGGACATCGTCATCGACCCGCTGGCCATGCCGGTCGGCGCGGACACCCTGCACCCGACCCGGACCCTTGAGACCATCGCGATGCTCAAGGCCGAGTTCGGGGTCAACATGACGCTGGGCGCGTCCAACGTGAGCTTCGGCATGCCGGACCGGCACTCGATCGCCGCCGCGTTCCTGCCCATCGCCATCACCCACGGCCTGACCAGCGCGATCATGGACGCCCGTTCGCCGCAGATCGTCCGCGCGGTCAAGGCCGCCGACCTGGTGCTGAACCGCGACGAGTGGGGCGCGAGCTGGATCGCCGCCCATCGCGCTGCGTTGGCCCGGGGGGACAACCCCCCCAAGCCCCCCCGCGAGGGCATGGCCAGGGAAAAGGCCGACCAGCAGAGCCAGGGCACGACGTGACGGTTGCCGAGGACCAGGCACCCGGGCCCGTTCGGATAAATCTGCTCTTCAATGAGCGGGCCGTCCGGGTTCCGTACGGCGTGACGTTGTTCGACGCCGCCAGCTGGAACGGCATCGCGATCGACTCGACCTGCGGTGGCCACGGCACCTGCAAGAAGTGCCGGATCAGGATCGCCGACGACCCGCCCGCGCCGTCCAGCCTGGACCTGCGGGCCTACACCGCGCAGGAGATCAAGGACGGCTGGCGGCTGGCCTGCCGCACCACGGCCACCCGCGACACCGCGGTCGAGGTGCCGCCGCTGACCACCCGGCCCAAGGCGGCCACGGTCGGCGTCGGCCGGCAGGTCATCCTGCGCCCGGCGGTGCAGAAGCGGTACCTGGAACTGGCCGAGCCGGACCTGGCCGACCAGGCCAGCGACCTGGAGCGGCTGCTGGCCCAGCTCGACGACCTCGAGCCCCGGGCCGAGCTCCCCGTCCTGCGGACCCTCGGCCAGACCCTGCGCGCGGCGGACTACCACGTCACCGCCGTGGTGGTGGACGACGTGCTGATCGCCGTCGAGCCGGGCGACACCACCGACCGCCGGTTCGGCATCGCCTTCGACCTGGGCACGACCACCGTGGTGGCCACCCTGCTGGACCTGGGCACCGGCACCCCGGTCGCGGTGGCCTCCGCGCTGAACAAGCAGCAGCCGTTCGGCGCCGACGTGATCACCAGGATCAGCGCCACCATGATGGACCCGGGCGCCCTGGACAAGCTGCAGGCCCTGGCCCAGGAGACCCTGGCCGAGCTGGCCGCGGCGGTGTGCGCGGAGGGCGGCGTCGAGCCGCACGAGGTGTACGAGGTCGCGCTGGCCGGCAACGCCACCATGACCCACCTGGTCCTGGGCATCGACCCCGAGCCGCTCGGCATGGCGCCGTTCATCCTGGCCACCCGGCTGTACCCCGAGGTGCTCGCGGCCGACCTGGGCCTGCGGGTGCATCCCCGGGCCCGCGCCGTGGTGTTTCCCTCGTTCGGCGCCTACGTCGGCGGCGACATCAACGCGGGCCTGCTGGCCAGCGGCATGGACCGGGACGCCCGGGTCCGGCTGTTCGTCGACATCGGGACCAACTGCGAGATCGTGCTGGGCAACCGGGACTGGCTGCTGGCCACCGCCGCGCCGGCCGGCCCCGCGTTCGAGGGGGCCGCGATCCGGTGCGGCATGCGCGCCGCCGACGGCGCGATCGAGGTGGTCACGATGACCCCCGACGAGCTGAGCATGAAGGTCATCGGCGACGTCGAGCCGCAGGGGCTGTGCGGCTCCGGCCTGGTCGACGCGGTGACCGGCCTGGTCAGGCTGGGCCTGCTCGATTCCTCCGGCCGGCTCGTCGCCGAGGAGGAGGCCGCGCTCAAGGCGCCGGGTCTGGCAGGCCGGCTGACCAGCATCGGGAAGGAACGGGTGTTCGTGCTGCACTGGCGGGGACCGGCGGCCGAGGACGGCATCTACCTGTCCCAGCGCGACGTCCGCGAGCTCCAGTTCGCCAAGGCCGCGATCGCGACCGGCTGGCACATCCTGCTCGAGGAGGCCGGCCTGACCCAGGCCGACGTCAAGCAGGTCCTGCTGGCCGGGTCGTTCGGCAGTTACCTGTCCCCGGCCGCCGCGATCAGGATCGGCCTGGTGCCCGAGGTTTCCGTCCAGCGCGTGGTGCCGGCCGGCAACGTGGCGGGCGAGGGGGCGAAAATGGCGCTGCTCAGCCTGCGCGAGCGGGCGGGCGGCCTGGCGCTGCTGGAGGAGGTGAGGTATGTCGAGCTCTCCGACCGCGCCGACTTCAACGACCGCTTCGTCGAGCAGCTCAGTTTCCCGGGGGGTTAGGGCCAGCGGGGTCTGGGGTGTCCCCAGGGAGCGGAGTGTCCCCCCAGCCACCAGAGCCCCGCAGGTTGACGTCCTCGCCTGCGGAGCCCTGGCCGGGCACGTCCGGTCCATCGTGGAGCGGCGCGGCTGGCCGGTCGCCGTACGGTCCCTGCCCGCGGTTCTGCACAACCGGCCGCAGAAGATCACTTCTTTGGCCGAACGGTACGTGGTGTCAGCCCTGGACTCTGGCCGGGTCGTCGCCCTGGCCTACGCCGACTGCGGCACCTACGGCGCCCTCGACGACCTGTGCGCGCGGTACGGCGTGCGCCGGCTGCCCGGGCTGCACTGCTACGACGTGTTCGCCGGGGCGTCCCGGATGGCCGCGATGTTCGAGGCCGAGCCGGGCACCTACGTGCTGACCGACTTCCTGCTGCGCAGCTTTGACCGCAGCGTGCTGGCCGAGCTGGGCCTGGACCGGTACCCGGAGCTGTGGGGTGACTACTTCGGGCACTACCGGCGGCTGGTCTGGCTGGCTCAGGAGCCCACCCCGGCGCTGGCGGCGGAGGCGGAGCGGGTGGCGGGGATGTTCGGCCTGCCGCTGACCCGGGTCGACACCGGGATCGGCCGGCTGGAGTCGGCGCTCGCCGCGCTGGTCGCGGAGGCGGTTCCATGGGCAGCCTGAACGAGTTGCTGCGCGATTTCCTTTCCCGGCCCCGGTTCGAGGTGATCCCGGCCAAGGGCACCGAGCAGGCCGTGGTCCAGTGGGTGCCGGCCGGGATGACGGTGACCGTGACCGCGTCGCCGGTCAAGGGGCTGGAGCCGACCATCGAGCTCAGCGAGCGGCTGGCCGCGCACGGCTACCGGGTGGTCCCGCACCTGGCGGCCCGGTCGGTGACCAGCGACGCGCATCTTTCGCAGATCGTGCAGCGACTGCTGGCTTGCGGCGTGGACGACGTGTTCGTGCCGGGCGGGGACGCGTCGCACCCGGCCGGGCCGTTCGACGGCGCGCTGCCGCTGCTGGAGCGGCTGGCCGAGATGGGCAGCCCGTTCCGCGAGATCGGGATCACCGGCTACCCGGAGAGCCACCCCAAGATCCACGACGACGTCACCATCCAGGCCATGTGGGACAAGCGCAAGTACGCCACCTACATCGTGAGCAACGTGTGCTTCGACGCGGCCGGGCTGGGCCGGTGGATCCAGCGGATCCGGGCCCGCGGCGTCGCCCTGCCGCTGTACGTGGGGCTGGCCGGGCCGGCCGAGCGGACCCGCCTGCTGCGGATGGCCGCGGTGGCCGGGGCGTCGCAATCGGCCCGGTTCATCACCAGGCACCCCGGCTGGATCCTGCGCTTCTGGGTGCCCGGCGGCTACAGCCCGGACCGGCTGCTCGACCGCGCGGCCCCGGTGATCACCGCGCCGGACGCGGGCGTGGCCGGACTTCACCTGTTCACCTTCAACCAGCTCCAGCAGGCCGGGCAGTGGCGGCGGGCCGCCCTGGAGCGCACCGGCATCGACAACCCACAGCGACTGGCGGGATGACCAGCGGAAGGACAGAGCATGACTGAAATTCCGGCGCGGGCCAGCGCCGTCATCATCGGGGCCGGCATCGTCGGCAACAGCCTCGTCCACCACCTGGCCCGGCTCGGCTGGCGAGATCTGGTCCTGGTGGACAAGGGCCCGATGCCGAACCCGGGCGGCTCGACCGGCCACGCCTCCAACTTCATCTTCCCCATCGAGTACTCCAAGATGATGTTCGAGCTGACCACGGACAGCACCGAGCAGTACCAGGAGCTCGGCGTGTTCACCCAGAGCGGCGGCATCGAGGTGGCCCGGACCCCGGAGCGGATGATCGAGCTGCGGCGGCGGTGCTCCCAGGCCAAGTCGTGGGGCATCCCGGCCGAGGTGATCACGCCCGGCGAGGTGAACAAGCTGGTGCCCTACCTGGACGAGTCGGTCATCCTGGGCGGCGCGCACTTCCCCACCGTGGGCGTGGTCGACTCGCTGCGGGCCGGCACGCTGATGCGCGAGGGCGCCCAGCGGTCCGGCGCGCTGACCGTGCTGGCCGGCACAGAGATACGGGGCATCACCGTGACTGACGGTGCCGGCGGGCAGGTGCGGTCGGTGACCACCGATCAGGGTGAAATCGAAACCGAGAACGTCGTCATCTGCTGCGGCGTGTGGTCGCCGCGGATCGCCCGGATGGCCGGGGCCCGGCTGGCGCTGACCCCGACCGTGCACCAGATGATCAGCGTCGGCCCGATCGCCCTGTTCGCCGACACGCCGGGCGAGATCTCCTACCCGATCGTCCGCGACGTGGACACCAACATGTACGAGCGCCAGCACGGCGGCGACATGGAGGTCGGCTCCTACGCGCACCGCCCGATCATCGTCCCGCCCGACGAGATCCCGTCCATCGAGGAGTCGGTGCTCTCGCCGACCGAGATGCCGTTCACCCAGGAGGACTTCGACCCGCAGCTCGAGCAGGCGCTCGAGCTGATGCCCGAGCTGCTCGGCGACGAGCGGGCCGGCATCAGGTACGCGATCAACGGGCTGATCTCGATGACCCCGGACGGCCACCCGCTGCTGGGCGAGATGCCCGAGGCCAAGGGGCTCTGGGCGGCCGCGGCCAGCTGGATCAAGGAAGGCCCGGGCTGCGGGCGCGCGGTGGCCGAGCTCATGTCCGGGAAGGTCACCACGGTCGACGTGCACGAGGCCGACGCCGCCCGGTTCTACCCGCACCAGCGGACCGTCGCGCACGTCCGGGCCCGGGCCCGCGAGGGCTTCAACAAGATGTACGGCATCGTGCACCCGGCCGAGCAGTGGGAATCCGGACGGCCGGTCCGGGTCAGCCCGGTCTACGACCGGGAACGGTCACTGGGGGCCTTCTTCTACGAGACCGTCGGGTGGGAGCGGCCGTTCTGGTACGCGTCGAACGCGGACCTGCTGGAACGGTACGCGGGCCGGCTGATGGAGCGGCCCGCCGAATGGGAGTCGCGCTGGTGGTCGCCGGTCATCAACGCCGAGCACCTGGCCATGCGGGACGCCTGCGGCCTGGTCGACCTGTCCGCCTTCGCCGTCCTGGAGATCACCGGGCCGGGCGCGCTGGAAGCGGTGCAGACCCTGTCGGTGGCCCAGCTGAACGTCGCCGCGGGTCGCGTGGTCTACACCTCGTGGCTGAACGAGGAGGGCGGGTTCCGGGCCGACCTGACCGTGATGCGGCTGGGCCCGGACCGGTTCCGGGTCGTGACCGGCGGCGCGACCGGGATGTCCGACGCCAAGTGGATCACCGACCACCTGCCGTCCGGGGCGGCCCTCGCCGACTTCACCTCCGCCTGGACCACGATCGGGCTGTGGGGCCCGCGGGCCCGGGACGTGCTGGCCTCGGTGACGGCCGACGACGTCTCGCACGCCGGTTTCCCGTTCGGCACCTGCCGGGAGATCGAGATCGGCGGCATCGTGGTGCTCGCCTCGCGGATCTCCTACGTCGGCGAGCTCGGCTGGGAGCTGCACGCCCCGATCGAGCAGGGGGCCCGGCTGTGGGACTCCCTGTGGGAGACGGGCCGGCCGCACGGGCTGGTCCCGGTCGGCATCGGCGTGTACGGGACCACCGGGCGGCTGGAGAAGGGGTACCGGGCGTTCGGCGCCGAGCTCACCGCCGACTACACCGTGGTCGAAGCGGGCATGACCCGGCCCAAGGTCAAGGAGCAGCCGTTCATCGGCAAGGACGCCTACCTGCGGCAGCGGGCCGAGCCGCCGTGCGCGGTGCTGTGCACGCTGACCGTGGACTCGGTCGAGTCGGCGGACGGCACCCCGCGGTACATGCTGGGCGGCGAGCCGATCTTGACCCCCGCGGGCGAGCGGCTGGTGGACGCCAAGGGCCGGCCGTCGTACGTGACCAGCGCGGGTTCGGGTCCGTCGGTGGGCAAGCACCTGCTGATGGCCTACCTGCCCGCCGCGCATGCGGTGGAGGGCAATTCCCTGCTGGTGGAGTACATGGGCGAGGCGTACCCGGTCACGGTCGCGGTGGCCGGCGCCACCCCGCTGTTTGACCCTTCGAACGAGCGGATCAGGAGTTAGGTCGTTTCGCCATGGAGATTCTCGTCTGCGTCAAGCGCGTGCCCACCGTGGGCGGCAAGATCGCGGTGACCCCGGACGGGCAGGAGGTCGACACCCGGGCGTCCGGGTTCTCGATCAGCCCGCACGAGGAGTGCGCGGTCGAGGAGGCGGTGCAGATCACCGAGCGCCTGGGCGGCACGGTATCGGTGCTGACCCTGGGCCCCGAGGTCGCGATCGACCAGCTCCGGGACGCGCTCGCGCTGGGGGCCAGCCGGGCCGTGCTGCTGGAGACCGACGGCCGGGAGTTCGGGCCGATCTCCACCGCGGCCGCCATCGCCGCCGAGGTCCGGGCCCATCCCTACGACCTGGTGCTGCTGGGCAACGAGGCGGCCGACACCGGCGACTACCAGGTCGGCATCCGGCTCGCGTACGAGCTCGGCTGGCCGGTCGCGACCGGCATCAAGAACCTGACCGTGTCTTCGGACGGTGTGGTCGCCCGCCGGGAGTACCGGGGTGTCGAGGAGGCTTATTCCCTGCCGCTGCCCGCCGTGGTCACCGTGAAGGAAGGCATCAACCTGCCGCGGTACCCGTCGCTGCCCGGGCGGCTGCGGGCCAAGCGGGCCGCCGTCGAGCGGTCCGCGCCGGCCTGGGCGTCCGAGAGCCTGCGCAAGGAGGCGCTCCGGGTGCCCCCGTCGGGCAAGCACCAGGCCACCGTGCTCGGCCACGGCGCGGACGCGGTACCGGAACTGGTCCGTGTCCTGGACGAACTGGGGGTCCTGTCGTGAACTGTTCCGGGGAGCGGGAAACCAATGGCTGGGACTTCCTGCCGGTTCTTTTCGGTGGCGGGGCACATCCATTGGCGGGCCGGCCAGCGCGCGGCGGTTGCGCGCGGCAAAAGGGAAGGCGGGACGCGTCATGACGGTGCTGTGCCTGGTGGAGCTGGACGGCGCGGCCCCGGCCGACGCGTCGCTGCGGGCGCTGACCCTGGCCCGTTCCCTCGGCGGCACTTCTGTCCGGACAGTTGTGTTCACGGCGGCAGAGAATTTGAACGGGGCCGCGCTGGCCGGCTACGGAGCCACCGACGTCTACGTGATCGAACCGTCGGCGGTGGACGGGTACGCGCCTCAGGCGTGGGCCCGGGTGCTGGCCGGGCTCGCCGAGGAAACCGGCGCGACCGCGGTGCTGGCCGCCGGGACCGACCGGGGCACCGAGGTGCTGGCCCACCTCGGTGCGATCACCGGCCTGCCGATGGCGGCCAACTGCACGATCGTGACCCCGGACGGCGGGCGCACGCATCGGCTCGTCCGGCACCGCTGGGCCGGGCTGCTGCTGGAGGAGGCGGTGATGGAGGCCCCGGTCGCGCTGTTCACCGTGGCCACCGACGCGGTGGCGCCGGTGCCCGCGCAGACGCCCTCGGCCATCCAGGTGCACGCGCACAAGCCCGAACTGGGCGAGGACGACCTGCGGGTACGGGCGGTGGAGTCGCCGGCCGGCGCGGGCGGCGTGTCCCTGGCCACCGCGCGGGTCGTGGTCGGCGGCGGCCGCGGGGTCGGCGGGCCGGATGGCTTCGCCCCGCTGGAGGAGCTGGCCGGGCTGCTCGGCGGGGTGGTCGGGGTGTCCCGCGTGGTCACCTCGGAGGGCTGGCGGCCGCACAAGCAGCAGGTCGGGCAGACCGGCACCAAGATCACCCCGGAGCTCTACCTGGCCTGCGGGATCAGCGGCGCCATCCAGCACATCGCGGGCTGCGCGGGGGCCAAGCACATCATCGCCATCAACACCGACCCGGGCGCCCCCATCCTGGCCCACGCCGACTACGCCGTCATCGGCGACCTGCACCAGGTGATCCCCGCCCTGGTCGGCGCGCTGCGCGCCCGCTGAGGTCCGGGCTTCCCCGGCCCAGACCCGCGCAATGGTTCCGCGTGATCGCCGCAAGAATGGGAAAGTGGTGATGATCGGAACGGATGTTCAGCGCGAGAAATGGGGAACTTTTGGCGGCAACTGCCGTGTGGCCAGGCGACAGCTATCCGCTCGGGGCTACCTATGACGGGGCCGGGACCAATTTCGGGCTGTTCTCCGAGGTGGCCGACCGGGTCGAGCTGTGCCTGTTCGACGACGAGGGGGCCGAGAGCCGCATCGAGCTGCGCGAGGTGGACGGGTTCGTCTGGCACGGCTACCTGCCCGGCATCAGCCCCGGCCAGCGCTACGGGTACCGGGTTCACGGGCCCTACAACCCGGCCGCCGGGCAGCGCTGCAACCCGGCCAAGCTGCTGCTGGACCCGTACGCCAAGGCCATCGACGGCCACGTCACCTGGGGCCAGCCGGTGTTCTCCTACCCCTTCGGGCACCCGGACCGGCGCAACAGCACCGACTCCGCGCCCTACGTCCCGCGCTCGGCGGTGATCAACCCGTACTTCGACTGGGGCCTGGACCGGCCGCCGCGGACCCCCTACCACGAGAGCGTCATCTACGAGGCGCACGTCCGCGGGCTGACCAAGGAGCACCCGGTCGTGCCCGAGGAGCAGCGCGGGACCTACCTGGGCCTGGCCCACCCGGCGATCATCTCGCACCTGCACCGGCTGGGCGTCACCGCGATCGAGC
This sequence comes from uncultured Actinomycetes bacterium, assembly GCA_963834685.1. Taxonomy (GTDB): domain Bacteria; phylum Actinomycetota; class Actinomycetes; order Streptosporangiales; family Streptosporangiaceae; genus Palsa-504. The sequence goes on from CAWICW010000003.1 coordinate 39,789, forward strand.
TGCTGCCGGTGCACCAGTACGTCACCGACAGCCACCTGAACGACCGCGGCCTGCACAACTACTGGGGCTACAACACGATCGGCTTCTTCGCCCCGCACAATGGCTACGCCGCGAGCGGCCGGCGCGGCGAGCAGGTGCAGGAGTTCAAGACGATGGTCCGCACCCTGCACGAGGCCGGCATCGAGGTGATCCTCGACGTGGTGTACAACCACACCGCCGAGGGCAACCACCTGGGGCCGACGCTGTCCTTCCGCGGCATCGACAACGCCGCCTACTACCGCCTGGTGGACGACGACAAGCTCCACTACATGGACACCACCGGCACCGGGAACAGCCTGCTCATGCGCAACCCGCACGTGCTGCAGATGATCATGGACTCGCTGCGCTACTGGGTGCTCGACATGCACGTGGACGGGTTCCGCTTCGACCTGGCCGCCGCGCTGGCCCGGCAGTTCCATGAGGTCGACCGGCTGTCCGCGTTCTTCGACCTGGTCCAGCAGGATCCGGTGGTATCCCAGGTCAAGCTCATCGCCGAACCGTGGGACGTGGGCGACGGCGGCTACCACGTGGGCAACTTCCCGCCGCTGTGGAGCGAATGGAACGGGAAGTACCGGGACACCATCCGGGACTTCTGGCGCGGGCAGCCCGCCACGCTGCCCGAGTTCGCCTCCCGGCTCACCGGGTCCAGCGACCTGTACCAGCAGGACAGCAGGCGCCCGGTGGCCTCGGTCAACTTCGTCACCGCGCACGACGGCTTCACCCTGCAGGACCTGGTCTCCTACGACCACAAGCACAACCAGGCCAACGGCGAGGACAACCGGGACGGCAGCGACGACAACCGGTCCTGGAACTGCGGCGCCGAAGGCCCCACTGACGACCCGGCCATCCTGGCCCTGCGGGCCCGGCAGAAGCGCAACTTCCTGACCACGCTGCTGCTGTCCCAGGGCGTGCCCATGCTGCTCGCGGGCGACGAGATGGGGCGCACCCAGCAGGGCAACAACAACGCGTACTGCCAGGACAACGAGATCTCCTGGGTCGACTGGGCGGTCCGCGCCGAATCGGACACCGAACTGCTCGACTACGTGCGCAGGCTGACCCGGCTGCGCGCCGAGCACGCCGTGTTCCGTCGGCGGCGGTTCTTCCGCGGCCAGGCCGTCCGCGGCGGGCGGCAGCGGCTGGGCGACATCGCCTGGTTCACGCTGGCCGGGGAGGAGATGACCGACGATGACTGGGACGCGGGCTTCGCCAAATCCCTGACCGTGTTCCTCAACGGCCGGGCCATCAGCGAGCCGGACCGGCGCGGCGAGCGGGTCAGTGACGACTCCTTCCTGCTGCTGTTCAACGCTAGCGAGCAGGACCTGGTCTTCACCATCCCGCCGCGGCGCTACGGCCAGCGCTGGGCCAAGACGCTGGACACGGCGATGCCCGCGGCGGATTTTGAAGATGACACTGCCGTCAAGCCAGGAGACGTGATCACGGTGATCAATCACTCTCTGCAGGTGCTGTCCCGTGGCTGAGCAGGCCGGCTGGGACCCGGGCCGGCCCTGGGCTCCGCTGTCCACGTACCGGCTGCAGCTCCGGCCGGGGTTCGGTTTCGCCGAGGCCGGCGAACTGGCTGACTACCTCGCCGACCTGGGCATCACGCACGTCTACCTGTCGCCCATCCTGCAGGCCAACCCGGGCTCCCCGCACGGCTACGACGTGGTGGACCACTCGCGGGTCTCGGCCGACCTGGGCGGGGAGGACGCCTTCCGCGCCATGGCGGAGCGGTTCCACCGCCATCACCTCGGGATCGTGGTCGACATCGTGCCCAACCACATGGCCCGGCCCACGCCCGAGTCACGCAACAAGCAGCTATGGTCGGTGCTGTACCAGGGTCAGGCCTCGCCGTACTCGCACTGGTTCGACGTCGACTGGGCGGCGCAGGACGGCAAGATGCTCATGCCCATCCTGGCCGGGCCGCTGGAGAAGTGCCTGGACGACCTCATCATCGACACCGCGCCCAGGACCCCGGAGAACGCCGAGCACCGCGGCCCGGTGCTGCGCTACTTCGACCACGTGCTGCCGCTGCGGGACGGCGTCGCCGACCTGCCGCTGGGCATGCTGCTCGCCGAGCAGCACTACCGCCTGGCCGACTGGCACGACGCGGCCACCCAGCTCAACTGGCGCCGGTTCTTCGACATCGACACGCTGATCGCCGTCCGGGCCGAGGACCCGGACGTGTTCGAGGCCACCCACCGGGTGCCGCTGCGCCTGGCCGCCGAGGGCCTGATCGACGGCCTGCGGGTGGACCACCCGGACGGGCTGGCCGACCCGGGCGGCTACCTGCGGCGCCTGGCCGGCGCGACCGGCGGCATGTGGGTCGTGGTGGAGAAGATCCTGGCCCGCGGCGAGGAGCTGCCGGCCTGGGACTGCGCGGGCACCACCGGCTACGACACGCTGGCCCTGGTCGACGGGCTGTTCGTGGACCCGGACGGCGGGCCCCGGCTGACCGAGGACTACGTCCGGTTCACCGGCGGGAAGCCGGACTTCGCCGAGGTGGCCCGGGACGCCAAGCGGCGGCATCGCCGACGCCACGTTCTCCGCCGAGCTGTACCGGCTGACCCGGCTGTTCGCCCGGGCCGACTTCCCGGCCCTGGCCGGGCTCGGCGAGGCCGACCTGCACGACGTGCTGGTCGAGCTGCTGGCCGCGTTCGGCGTGTACCGGGCCTACGTGCGGCCAGGCGAGCCGCCGCCCGAGGTCTCGGTGGCCGTCGTCTCGGCCGCCGCGGCCGCGGCCCGCGAGGCCCTGGAGCCCAGGCTGCACCCGGCGCTGGACGCGGTGTGCGCGGCGGTGCTGGGCCTGGGCGGCGCGGCGGGCGACGCAGCGCGGCAGACCGCCCGCGACGAGCTGGTCGTGCGGTTCGGCCAGACTACGGGGCCGGTGCTGGCCAAGGGGGTGGAGGACACCGCCTTCTACCGCTGGCCGCGGCTGGCCAGCCTGAACGAGGTGGGCGGTGACCCGGATACGTTCGGCGTCAGCCCGGCCGGGTTCCACGCCGCCGCCGAGCCGCCTCGCGGCCCGGTGGCCGGCCACCATGACCACGCTGTCCACCCACGACACCAAGCGGCAGGAGGACGTGCGGGCCCGGCTGGCCGTGCTCGCCGAGTGGCCGCAGGACTGGGCGCACAAGGTCGCCGAGTGGCACGGCCTGGCCGGCTGGCTCACCGACGGCGCGGCGGCCCAGGCCACCGAGCGGGCCCCGGATCCCGACCTGGAGTACCTGATGTGGCAGACGCTGGCCGGCGCCTGGCTGCTCGGGCAGCGAGCGGCTGCGCGAGTACCTGGGGAAGGCGATGCACGAGGCCAAGACGCGGACCTCCTGGACCGTGCGGGACCCGGGCTACGAGGCAGCGGTGCTCGGCCTGGCCGACGCCGTGCTGGCCGACCCGGAGCTGGTGGCCGGCATCGCCGAGTTCGTGGCCCGGATCGCGCCGGACGCCCGGGTCGAACTCGCTCGGCGCCAAGCTCGTCCAGCTCACCATGCCGGGGGTGCCCGACGTCTACCAGGGCTGCGAGCTCACCGGCCTGTCGCTGGTGGACCCCGACAACCGGCGGCCGGTCGACTTCCAGCGGCGCCGGCGGCTGCTGGCCGCGCTGCGGGGCGGCCAGGAACAAGTGGTGGGCCTGGACGCGGAGAAACTGCTGCTCACCAGCCGCGCGCTGGAACTGCGCCGCGACCATCCCGAGTGGTTCGCCGGCGGCTACACCCCGCTGGCCTGCGAAGGCCCGGCCGCCGAGCACGCGGTCGCGTTCCTGCGCGGCGAGCACGCGGTCACCGTCGTCACCCGGCTGCCCGCCGGGCTGCGGCGGCGCGGCGGCTGGGCCGATACCGTGCTGCCGCTGCCCGAGCTGCACTGGCGCGACGTGCTGACCGGGGTCAGGCACGCCGGCCTGCGGCCGCTGCTGTCCGAGCTGACCCGGCGGCTCCCGGTGGCGCTGCTGATCCCGGAGGAGACCTACCTGGCCGAGCAAGAGCGGCTCTCCGGCGAGAGCGCCCGGTGACCACGTTCAGCGTGTGGGCCCCGGCCGCCGCCCGGGTCCAGGTGGAGGTCGCCGGCCAGCGCTACCCGATGGTCCAGGACGCCGCGGGCACCCGCCCCGGCTGGTGGAGCGCGGACGTGCCCGACGTGGCGGCCGGCATCGACTACGGGTTCCGGCTGGACGACGGCGACCTGCTGCCCGACCCCCGGTCCATCCGGCAGCCGTTCGGCATCAGCGGGCCGAGCCGCACCTACGATCACGCGGCGTTCACCTGGACCGACCGGAGCTGGCGCGGCGGGCCGCTGTCCGGGTCGGTCATCTACGAGCTGCACACCGGCACGTTCACCGCCGAGGGGACGTTCGACGCGGCCATCGGGCGGCTTGATCACCTGCGCCGGCTCGGCGTGCACACCGTCGAGCTGATGCCGGTCGCGGCGTTCCCCGGCCGGCACGGCTGGGGCTACGACGGGATCAACCTGTGGGCGGTGTACGAGCCGTACGGCGGCCCGGACGGGCTGAAGCGGTTCGTGGACGCCTGCCACGCGCGCGGCCTGGCCGTGCTGCTGGACGTGGTGTACAACCACGTCGGCGTGGGCAACCGGCTCGGCGACTTCGGGCCGTACTTCACCACCGCGCACGTGACCCCGTGGGGACCCGCGGTCAACCTGGATCAGCCCGGGTCGGACGAGGTCCGCGCGTTCCTGATCGGCAACGCGCTGATGTGGCTGCGCGACTACCACCTGGACGGGCTGCGGCTGGACGCGGTGCACGCACTGGAAGACCACCGGGCGCTGAACTTCCTGGAAGAGCTCGCCGCCGAGGTCCAGGCGCTCGCGGCGCTGCTGAACCGCGAGCTGGTCCTGGTCGCCGAGTCCGACGCCAACGATCCCCGGCTGGTGACCTCCCGGGAGGCGGGCGGCTACGGGCTGACCGCCCAGTGGAGCGACGACTTCCACCACGCCGTGCACGCCGCGATCACCGGCGAGCGGCAGGGCTACTACTGCGACTTCGGGTCCATGGCCGCGCTGGCCAAGACCTACACCAAGGTGTTCTTCCACGACGGCATCTGGTCCGCCTTCCGCGGCCGGACGCACGGGCGGCAGGTCGACGTGTTCCGCATTCCCGCCCACCGGTTCCTGGGTTACCTGCAGGACCACGACCAGGTCGGCAACCGGGCCACCGGCGACCGGATCGCGGCCACGCTGCCGCCCGAGCTGGTCAAGGTGGGCGCGGGCCTGGTACTCACCGCGCCGTACACGCCGATGCTGTTCATGGGCGAGGAGTGGGGCGCGGACACCCCGTGGCAGTACTTCACCGACCACATCGACCCGGGCCTGGCCAAGGCCGTGGCCGAGGGCCGCAAGGCCGAGTTCGCCGAGCACGGCTGGGCCGCGGCCGACGTGCCCGACCCGCAGGACGAGGCGACCTTCCTGCGCTCCAAGCTCGACTGGACCCAGCTCGACCGCGAGCCGTACCTCGGCCTGCTGGCCTGGTACCGGGAGCTGATCGCGCTGCGCCGGGCCCGGCCCGAGCTGACCGACCCCCGGCTGGACCGGGTGACGGCCGACTTCGACGAGGACGCGCGCTGGATCATGGTCCGGCGGGGACGGCTGCGCATCGCGGCCAACCTCGGCCCCGACCCGGTCCGGCTCGCGCTCGGCCAGCCCGGCACCGGGGTGCTGGCCGCGTCCAGCGCGGGCGTCGCGATCCAGCAGGCCACGGTCACGATCCCGGCCGCCGCGTTCGCCGTCATCGAGACCCGACTGCCAGTCGGTGGTTGTGACTCTCTACCGTGAAGAACCGGTAGAGAGTCACAACCACTGGTGCGCCGGGGCGTGATCCAGGGATCTGGCACGTGACGGGTAGATTGCTGTGGTGCTGCGGAGACTGCTGTTGACTAGCTGCAGCTCTGCTGGGCCGCCGTGATCAACGAGGAGAAGGTCCACGGGTTCTGCGGGGCGTTCTGGCCCTGCAGGGCCTGCGGCAGGCCGTCGGGGAACGTGAAGGACGCGTGCGACCAGACCCATCGGGTCCCGGACGAGGAGCAGACCTTCACCGGCTGGCTGAGCGTCACCACCGTCGCCACCGGGTACACGTGGCCCGCGGCACAATTGGGCTGGCAATCGTCGATCTTGTAGGTGCCGGCGCCGACCGCCTCGGTCCCCGACCAGGTGGTCCACTTCATGTCGGCCAGGAAGGTGGTGGAATCACCGGAGAGCGCGCAGCCGAAACCACCGCACGCGGGCTCGTGCAGCAGTGTCCCGTTAAGGTCCTGGCCGGCGGCCAGGAAGGTGCCGGCTCCCGTCGGCGACGAGGCCGCGACCGCAGAGCCGACCGGCGTCCCTGGCACCGAGGCCGGAGTGCTCGGCGACCCGGCCGAGCTGGCGGGCGCCGCGCTCGTGCTGGGAGTACTCGGGATGCTCGGGGTGCTCACCGTGCCGGTGGTGCCGGCGGGCGAGGACGCGGCCGAGCTGGTCGAGGAGTTGCAAGCGGTCAATAGCACGGCAATGCACGCAAGGGACGCCCAGGACGCGACCTGCCGGGGTCTGCGCGCCTTGCTTACCTGGCCGCCTCCGGCGGCGGGCGTGATCTCCATGGTGTCCAACCCTTCAATCAATGAGTGAGCGGCTCGGCGAGCCACGTCAGCTCTAGGACGCCGGGCACCCGGGGCTGGTTGGGAAAACCGCTGCGCAGGGCGGGAACCACGATCCGTTCGGGGTAAAAAGAGTGGCTATGGCCTCAGCCGAAGCACTGGCCCTCGCCCCGGTAGGTCGGGACTGCCGTGACCTGGTCGTCGCGGAGCACGTAGTAGTCGGTGAAGCGCTCGGCCAGTTCGCCGGCCTTGGCGTGGCGCAGCCAGACGCGGTCGCCGGGGCGCAGCCGGTCGGCGGCGGCGCCGCGCACCGGGGTCTGGACCTCGCCGGCCCCTCGACGCCGGTCAGGGTCAGGCCGGCCGGCAGGTACGGCCGGGGCAGCCGGTCTCGGGTTCCGGTCCCGGAGGCGACGTAGCCGCCGGAGAACAGCGTGGCCACGTGCGGGCCGGGCCGGCGCACCACGGGCAGGGCGAACAGCAGCGCGGGGTTCGGGGTGAAGCGGCGGTAGGCGTCGAACAGGGTCGGGCCGACCAGCCCCGAGCCCGCGGTCAGCTCGGTCACCGACTCGTCCAGCGTGGTCGTCTCCAGGCTGCCGGTGCCGCCGCCGTTCACGAACTCCAGGCTGGTCAGGTCCTGGATCAGCCGGACCGCCTCGGTCCGGCGCCGGCGCAGTTCAATAGCCGAACGGTCCTGGATGCCCCGGATCAGCCGGGCCCGGACCGGGTGCCCGGGCGGGGCGTCGCCCAGGCCCGCGATCTGGCCCTCGTAGCCCATCAGGCCAACCAGCCGGAAGCCCGGCCGCCGGGCGATGGCCCGGGCGACGTCCGCGGCCTGTCGGGGCGTGAACACCGGCGAGCGCCGGGTGCCGATGTGCACCTGCGGCCGGCCGGCCAGCGGCCGCCAGGAGACGTCGAGCTCGAGGCAGATCCGGATCTCGGCGTGGCCGTCGCCCAGGGCCCGGTCCACCACGTCCAGGTGCGCGGCCGAGTCGACCATGATCGTGATGTGCCGCCGGGCCTGCTCGTCCGCGGCCAGGGCCCGCAGCGCGGCCCGGTCCACCGTGGGGTAGGCCACCAGGAGGTCATCGCTGGTGCCCGCGGCGTGGAGCCAGCGGGCTTCGGGCAGCGAATAGCACATCACGCCCCGGTAGCCGGGCTGGCCCAGGGCGCGCTCGATCAGGTAGCGGCAGCGCAGCGACTTGGTGGCGACCCGGATCAGGCGGCCCGCGGCCCGGCGGGTCAGGTCGGCGGCGTTCGCGTCGAACGCGTCCAGATCGACCAGGGCCAGCGGCGGGTCGAGCTCCGCGGTAGCGCGGTCGTACCGCTCGCGCAGGGCCTCGGCCCGCGAGGTGCCGCCCGGCTGCCGGGCGTGTGTGGTGCGCTTGCGGCCTTGGGCGACTGACATGCTCGCACAGTATGCGGTCGCTCCCGGAATATGAATACCCTCGGGTGATGAAGCAAGCTCTCGGGCCTGGCGAGTGGCGGAACTGGGCGGGGACGGCGACCGCGACGGCCGCCCGGCGGGCTCAGCCGCGCAGCGCGGCCGAGATCTCAGCCGCGGTCAAGGACGCGGCCGCCGCCGGGCTCCGGGTGCGTGCGCTCGGCAGCGGGCACTCGTTCACCCCGGCCGCGGCGACCAGCGGCGTGGCCCTGGACCTGTCCCTGTGGACCGGCGTCACGGCCGCCGACACCCGGACGGGCCTGGTCACGGCGCGGTCCGGTACCACGCTGCGGGCGCTCAACGCCGCACTGGCCGAAATCGGGCTGGCCCTGGTCAACCTGGGCGACATCGACGCGCAGACGATCGCGGGGGCGCTGGCCACCGGAACGCACGGCACCGGCGCCCGGCTCGGCGGGCTCGCCACCCAGGTCGAGGGGCTCGACCTGGTCCTGGCCGACGGTTCGCTAGTCAGCTGCTCGGCCTCGGCCCGGCCCGAGCTGTTCGCCGCCGCGCGCGTCGGGCTCGGCGCGCTGGGCGTCGTTACCGCGGTGACGCTGCGCTGCGTGCCGTCGTTCACGCTGGCCGCGGACGAGCGCCCGATGCCGGTCGAGCGGGTCATCGAGGAGTTCGGCGCGCTCGCAGCGGCCAACGACCACTTCGAGTTCTACTGGTTCCCCTACGGCCGTCAGGCCCTGGTCAAGCGGAACAACCGGGTCCCGCCGGGGGGGCCGGCCGGAGCGCCCCTGGCGGGGCGGGCTGCGGCACCGATGCCGGGGTGGCGCCGGTTCTGGGAGTTCGAGGTAATGGAGAACGCCGCGTTCGGGACGCTGTGCCGGCTGGGCCGGGCCTCGCCCCGGCTCATCCCGTCGCTCAGCCGGCTCTCCTCGGCCGCCCTGTCCGCGCGGTCCTACACCGACGCGTCGTACCGGGTGTTCGTCACGCCTCGCCGGGTTCACTTCGTCGAGTCCGAGTACGCCGTTCCACGTGAATCACTGCCCGGCGTGCTGACCGAACTGCGCCGCGCTGTGCCCCGGCTGGCCGATCCGGTCATGTTCCCGGTCGAGGTGCGGGTGGCCGCGGCCGACGACATCTGGCTGTCCACCGCGTACGGCCGGGACACCGCCTACATCGCCATCCACCAGTACGCCGGGCTGCCCTACCAGGCCTACTTCGACCTGTTCGAGTCCGTCGTGGCTCGGGTGGCGGGCCGGCCCCACTGGGGCAAGCTGCACTCGCTGGACGCCGGGCGGCTTGGCCCGCTCTACCCGCGCTTCGAGGACTTTCGGCGGGTCCGGGCCGATGTCGACCCCGAGGACCGGTTCGGAAATGCCTACCTCGGCCGGGTGTTCGGCCCGGCGGGATGATCCATTACCGGTTGATGACGCGTGCGGCGGGCCTCGAACCGCGCTCCGCCGCCCGCCGTAGTCCGGGTTAGTGGCCAGTGCTCGCGGCCGCCGCGAAAGATCACGGCCCGCCGGTCATTCTTGCGCGGTGATCGCCGGGCCGATGATCACCGCCTTCCTTCGCGCGGCCGCGGCACCGGTCCAGGTCATTGGCGTCGGGGAAGGCAGGTGGCGAGATGGCAGCCGGCGGTCCAGACGGCAGGCGGCTGCCCTGCCCGTGTTCGGCGCGGCATGCGATGGCGGCCCGCATGCGCCTCCGCTCGGCCCTGGCCGTGGCCGGGCTCACCGCGCTGGCCGTGCTGTGCCTGTCCGGTCCGGCGGTCCGGGCCCAGCCCACCGTGAGCTCGGTGAGCCTGCCGCCGGGACACGGCGGCGGTTCGGCGGCGGAGCGGATCACGCTGATCGCCATCGCGGTGCTGGCCATGGCCGCCTTCACCGTCCTGCAGTTCATCGCGCGGTCGCAGCGCCGCCGCTGGTCGGCCTTTGCCGACTGGCGGACCTGGCCGCCAGGCTTCGACCCCTGGGCTGATCGCGGTGACCCCATGGTCGGCCAACACGAAGGCTCCGCTTACCGTCCGGGATACGGATTCCTGCCCGGTCACGGGCGCGGCGCGCCGTCCTCGGGGAGCGTCGTGCCGGAGGCGCGCAATGGCGTCGTGCCGCAGGCGCGCGGTGGCAGCGACGACGGGCGGCGGCCTTCCACTGCGTGACCCGCCCTGTTTAGGGTATTTGTGTCAGGACGTAGCAAAACGTGTGGAAAGGCGCGTCGTGACCTTAGGCTGGCCCGAGCTGACCGCGCTTGACGCGTACCGGATTACCGAGATACCGCGGCGGCCCGGCGCGGACGAGACCGGAGTACTTTCCGACCAGCCGAACGACCCCGGCCGCACGCAGCGGCTGGCCGCGCTGATCGCGGCCTACCACGCCGGCGTCGGCGCCAAGGACAACGGCCCGGGCGCGCTGGCCCTGGGCTGGGTGCGGCACCGGCCCGGCGGCCCGGTGCAGTTCCTCGCGGCCGGGCCGGGCCTGGTCGGCAGCCAGGACGACCGCGATGTCCTGCTCACCCTGCCCGGCGGCGCCCGGGCCGAGCCGCTGGGCCGCGGCGCCCTGGCCACCCTCATGTCCGAGCTGCCGAGCTGGCGGACCATCGGCGGGATCAGCGACGGGCTCCGGCCGGAGGCCGGGCGCCGCACCGGGCAGCGGCCCCCGCCGTCGCTGGAAGAGTGCCTGCTGGCGGTGTGGCCGGGGGCGTTCGGCTGGCTGCTGGTGGCCGAGCCGGCCGGAGGCGCCGAGATCGGGGCGATCGCCGAGCAGGTGGCCCGGCGGGAGGAGCAGGCCGCCGGTCGGGCCGAGCGGTCCCCCGGCCGAGCGGTGGAGGCTCAGCGGCTCCGGCTGCGGCACGCCGAACTGTGCCAGGGCTTGTCGACCGGGCTATGGCGGGTCCGGCTGGCTGCTGGCGGCGCCGACGCGGACGCTGCGGCCCGGGTGGCCGGGCTGGTCTGCGCCTCCGCCGATCTGGCCGAACTGCCCTACGCCGTGGCCCCGGCCGACGGCGATGCCCGCGGCCTGCCCGAGCTGATGCGGGACACCAGCCCGGCCTCGCTCGGCGGGGATGCCCTGCTGGGCTATCCCTGCTACGCCAGCACCGAGCTGGTCGCGGCGCTGGCCCGGCCGCCCGAGCGCGAGATCCCCGGGGTGCGGCTGGCGCTGCGGTCCGACTTCGACGTGACGCAGGAGCCGGCCGCCGCCCAGCGCGAGGCGATCGCGGTGGGTGAGGTGCTGGACCGCAGCCGTCGGCCTGCCGGGCCGCTGATGCTGCCGCTCGACTCGCTGAACCGGCACGTGTTCGTCTGCGGCGCCACCGGGACGGGCAAGTCGCAGACGGTGCGCGCCCTGCTCGAGGCCGCCACCGGGGCCGGGATTCCGTGGCTGGTGGTGGAGCCGGCCAAGGCCGAGTACCGGCTGATGGCCGGGCGCATTTCCGGGCGCCTGGGCGCCGCTGGCCCGGCCGGCCCCGGGGCCGCCGAGGTGGTACGGATCCGGCCCGGGGAATCAGATGCGATCGCGGCCGGGCTGAACCCGCTTGAGCCGGCCCCGGACGCCGCGGGCCGCCGGTTCCCGCTGCAGACCCACGCGGACCTGGTCAAGGCGCTGTTCATCGCGTCGTTCCGGTCCGAGGAGCCGTTCTCCCAGGTACTCAGCGCGGCTCTGACCCGGGTCTATGAGGATGCCGGGTGGGACATGGCGCTGGGCGAGACGATCGCGGCGGACCCGAACCCCGGCTATCCGTGCCTTGCCGACTTGCAGCGGGCCGCGATCAGGATCGTCCGGGAGGTCGGCTACAGCGAGCGGGTCACCGACGACGTGCTCGGCTTCATCAAGGTGCGGCTGTCCAGCCTGCGCCTGGGTACCGGCGGCCGGTTCCTGGAGGGCGGCCATCAGCTCGACTTCGGCCGGCTGCTGCGGACCAACGCCGTGCTCGAGATCGAGGACGTGGGCGACGACGGCGACAAGGCGTTCGTCATGGGCACGGTGCTGATCCGGCTGGCCGAGCACCTGCGGATGGAGCACCGGGCCCAGTCGGCCGGCCAGGTCCGGCTGCGCCACCTGACCGTCATCGAGGAAGCCCGTCGGCTGCTGCGCCGCCCGGAAGCTCCAGGCGGCGCGGCCGGGCACGCGGTCGAGATGTTCGCCGGCCTGCTGGCCGAGATCCGTGCCTACGGCGAGGGGCTCATCATCGCCGAGCAGATCCCGGAGCGCCTGGTGCCGGACGTGATCAAGAACACGGCGGTGAAGATCACCCACCGCCTCCCGGCGGCCGATGACCGGGACGCCGTGGGCGCCACGATGAACATGACCCGGGCGCAGAACCGCTTCCTGGTCACCCTGCGGCCCGGCGAGGCCGCGGTCTTCGCCGACGGCATGGACTACCCGCTGCTAGTCCGGATGCCCGACGGCACCGGCCGGGAGGCGGCGGCCGAAGCCGCCACCGCGACCCCGGCCGGGGTGGTCCGGTCGCGCAGCACGACGTGCGGCGCGGACTGCACCGCGCGCCCGTGCACGCTGCGGGACATGCGACTCGCCCAGCGGGCCCTGGACGAGTACCCGGCCATCCGGCTGTGGGCCGAGCTGTCGGTCCTCGGGCACCTGACCGGCTGGCCCATGCCGGTGCCGGGGACCGCGCTGCTGTCCCTGCTGCAGATGATGCCGTCCCGGCTGCGGGACTGCGCCATCTCGCACGGCGTAGATACTGCGGTGAGCGTCCGGGTGCCGGTCATCGCCCGGCGGGTCAGCCCGCTCGGGCTGGCCGCGCACGTCAGCACCGCGATCCGGGCCAGGATGTCGCCGGGCAGCTGGCTCTGCCAGCGGGAGGAGCCCCGGTGGCTCGCGCCCGCCTACCAGTGGACGCTGGTGCTGGACACGCTCAAGACCGCCGACCGGAAGAACCCCGGGGCGGGCCCGCACCCGCGCAGCCCGGAATGGGAGCGGACGTACGGGCAAGCCATTGCCGGAGACACCTGCGCCCGGCAGGTCGGCACCGTCCAGCGCTGGTACGACGGAGCGCAACGCGATGCCTGGGAGGTGCGGGCGGTGGCGTTCGGGGTGGACGTCCCGTCCGCGGCGGAACGGGCCGTCGGGGCCGCCGCGGAGGACGACGACTTCGAGGAACGGCTCACCGGATACCTCGACCAGTTCGTCGACTGCCGTTGGCCTCGGCTTTACCTGATGGGGGATGCCCTCGGAGATCCTCCGGATCAGCCGCTGTAGCCCCGCGTTGTCCACAATTGAATCCACAGGCATGTGCATTCAGTTGCCATGGCCCTACGCATCCTGGGACGTTACGTTCTGAGTTATCCACAGTGCGTGCCTGTGGAGAACGTCAGTCAGGTGGCCGGCAGTAGTTCGGGAAGCTTGCCGGAGGACGCCGCGGACGCCGACCGCCAGCCCCAGCGTCCGGATAGGCAGAGCCAGACCAGCGCCACGGTGGTCAGCAGGCGAACGCCGGGCGTCAGCCACGCGCCGTCGAACTGGCCAAGGTCAGCGAGCCAGTGCGGCTGGAACGGGCTCTGCACGGCCTGGACGTAGACGGTCGCGCCGGCCAGCAGGCGGATCAGCACTACCCAGTCCAGCCGCGAGGCCGAGTACAGCGCGAGCACGCTGATGGCCATCACGTCATACCAGGGCCGCTGGAAGGCGGTCACGAAGAGCCAGGCCACGCTCAGGGCCAGGGCCGGGGTCACGGCGGGCAGGTCCGGCACCGGGTCGGGGAAGCGCAGCACGGCCAGCACCGCCACCGCGGCGAACAGCAGGTACGCGACCAGCTCCAGATGTGGCGGGACGCTGGTCACGCTGAACTGCGTGTAGCCGAGCACCGGCCGCCAGAACAGCTGGTACATGGTGTCCCAGGTGATCCCGGGGCTGCGGGTGAGGAGGACCTTGATCGCGGGGGTGCCCGCCGCCAGGTAGGCCGGGACCACGACCAGCGCGAAGCCGGCCGCGGCGGCGGCCAGCGGCTTGACCGACCGGCGGCAGGCCCAGGCCACGGCCAGGCCGAACAGGGCGTACTCGGCCTTGATGCCGGTGGCCACGCCGATCGCCAGTCCGGCCACGGCCGCGTCGCGCAGCCCGATCTGCCCGCGGCCCGGACCGCCGCGCCGTTCGCTGTCCTGGCCGCTGCTCTGACCGCGGCGGATGCGCAGCGCGGCCACGCCCAGCAGGCCGAACAGCGCGGCGAGCCCGTCGACGTGGCCGCTCGCCACGATCTCCCAGAGCAGCAGCGGGTTCACCGACCAGAGCAGGTGGGCGCGCAGGCGCTGCGCCGGATCGGCCCGGAGCATGCGGTCCAGAACCAGGATCACCGCGCCGAAGGCCAGCGCTTCCTCCAGCTTCAGCCAGAACGTGATCCGGGCCAGCGACGACCCGCCCAGCTCGGCCGCGGCCCACTCGGCCCCGGTGGCCACCGGGCCGTACACCGACACCGTGGTCGTCCAGGTGGACGGGATCTCGTTGAACGGGATCTGCCGGCCGATCGGGTCGCCGCTGCGCCGCAGCTGCAGCGGGGTCATGACGTAGGGGCTGTGCCCGATGACCGCCATCCGCCCGTTGGCGGCGTAGGAGATGGCGTCCGTCGAGCCGGCCGGGGGCAGCACGGTCACCACCGCGACGGCCAGGAACGCGGCCGCGATGACCGCGCGTACCGGCGGCCGCGCGCCGCGCGCCACAGCGACCAGCCCGGCGATCACCCCGGCGCAGCCCAGCACCATCGCGGCCCACAGCGACACGGTCACGAACGTGGCGGTCAGGTGCAGCGCGTGCCACCAGGGCGGGCTGACGGCCGGCGCATGACCGGGACGGAGACGTTCGGTCCCGCGGCCGAGATCACGATGATGATGAGCGTCGAGACGGCGATGGCCGCCGCGGCCAGCCAGCCGAGCAGGCGGGTCAGTTCGGGCGAGCCGGAACGACTGGTCCTTTCGTCCCCGTCCTGCTCGCTCACCAATTCGCCCGCCTGCTGATCATGATCCTTGGGTACGGAACCCGTAGGTCCGTGACTAGACGGTACCGGATCAGGCGCGGACGGGCGCGGCGTCCGGCCGGGCTGACCGCCCGGACGCTGCGCCCGCTCGGTGTGCGGTTACCTCTCGGTCGTGCTGACCCGTCCGTTGACCGAGGAGGCCTCGGCCGCGGAGTCGTCGCCCGCCGCCTGCTCCGAGGCATCCGGTTCGGTGGCGTCCTTGGCGTCGGCGGTGGCACTGGCGTACCGGCGCCGCATGGCGATGGCCGCCGTGGTGCCGGCCGCGGCCAGCAGGGCGCCCAGGCCGAGCAGCCAGCGCCGGTCGGGCAGCCGGCGCACGCCGGTCTTGGCCGGGGGCCTGACCGGCCGGACCTGGCTGGCGGTGGAGCGCAGCGCCGAAGAGACCTTCGGCGCGACCGAGGTGGTCACCGCGTCCGCGGCGTTCTCGAGCCGCGGTGCGGTCCATTCCCGGGCGCCCAGGACGGCGACCTGCACGCGCGGGACGGCCCATTCCTTCGCGCCGGCAGCGCCTTGGCGAACTCCCAGGACCACTGTCGTTCCCGCGCGCTTTCCCACCGGGACGGCCTGAGCGGCGGCGTCCTTCGCACGCGCGCCGATCACCGCCATCCCGCCGGCAGTGCGGTTGGTCTTGATATCGGACACAGTAAACCTCCCGAGCGTAATCCCGTTATCACAGACTTCCCGTCCCGGCTGTCTTCAACCATCGCGCGCTACCGGTACGGTGAAGACGGAAGGATGTTTACGCCGACGAAATATAAGGCCATCGGATGGAGTCACACGCATGGCAGAGACGCTGACGGCGACGTTGCAGACGAACCAGGGCCGGGTGGTCATCCGCCTTTTCCCTGATCACGCACCGAATACCGTGCGCAACTTCGTGGAGCTGGCCGAGGGCGGCAAGCAGTGGACCGACCCGCGCACGGGCCGCGCGACCACCAGCAAGCTGTATGACGGGACCATCTTCCACCGCGTCATTCCCGACTTCATGATCCAGGGCGGCGATCCGCTCGGCAGCGGCCGCGGCGGACCTGGTTACAAGTTCGCCGACGAGATCCATCCCGACCTGCACTTCGACCGGCCCTACCTGCTGGCCATGGCCAACGCCGGGCCCGGCACCAACGGCTCGCAGTTCTTCATCACGGTCGCCCCCACCCCCTGGCTCAACGGGAAGCACACCATCTTCGGCGAGGTCATCGAGGGCGCCGACGTGGTGGACGCGATCAGCCGGCTGAAGACCGGCAGCCAGGACCGGCCGGTGGAGGACGTCACCATCGAGTCGGTCACCGTGGACCGCTCCGCTAGCTGACCGGACCGTCAACCGTGAGCACGCCCAGCGACCCCGGATCTGGCGCACCGGGTCAATGGGGCCGGCCAGGCCAGCCGGACCAGGGGGACCAGAGCGCACCGCAGGTCCCTACCTGTTACCGGCACCCCGGCCGGGAGACCTATGTCTCGTGCGTCCGGTGCGGGCGCCACGCGTGTCCGGACTGCATGCGATCGGCCGCGGTGGGCCAGCAGTGCGCGGACTGCGCCGGTCAGGGCGCACGGGCCACCCCGCCAGCCCGGACCGCGTTCGGCGGCCGTCCGGCCGCCGGCGCCGTCGTTACCTGGACGCTGGTCGTGATAAACGTCGCGGTCTTCCTGGTCACCTGGGTCCGCCCGGGCATCGTCAACGACCTGGAGATGGTCGGGTACGCCACGTACGCACCAGGCGGCCCGCTGCACGGCGTCGCCGCGGGCGAGTGGTACCGGCTGATCACGTCCGCGTTCCTGGCCCCGGCCACCGGCCAGGGCGGCCTGGGCATCCTGGACATCGTGTTCAACATGTGGGCCCTGATCTTCGTCGGCCCGGCCCTGGAGGGCCTGCTCGGCCGGCTGCGCTTCCTGGGGGTGTACCTGCTCAGCGCGGTCGGCGGCGGGGTGATGTACTACTTCCTCGCGCCGCCGAACGCCCCCGCGGTAGGCGCCTCGGGTGCCATCTTCGGCTTGTTCGGCGCGTGGTTCGTGGTATCCAGGCGGCTCCGCCTGGACACTCGCGGGATCATCGCGCTGATCGCCATCAACCTGGCGCTCAGCTTCTACTGGCACACCACCATCGCCTGGCAGGCCCACATCGGCGGGCTGCTCACCGGCGCGGTCCTCACCGCGGCCTACGCGTACGCGCCGCGCAAGCACCGCGCCGCGCTGCAGGTGATCGCGACCGTCGCGGTCGTGGTGCTGCTGGTGATCGCCATCGCGGTCAGGAACGGGCAGCTGACCGGGGCGGGCGGCTAAGGCGCGAGGTCAGCGCCAGCGGGTGGACAGGGTGACGCCGGTGATGATGAAGGCGAAGCCCACCACCAGGTTCCACGCTCCTAGCGCCGACATGCCGGGGAACGTCCCGTTGGTGATGTAGTACGCCACGATCCAGGCCAGGCCGAGGACCAGGCAGATCACGATGGTCGGTCCGACCCACGGGGCGCTGACCTTCCGCCGCGCCGACTTCGGCGGCGGCGGCGTGTAGACCGTCTTCTTCCGGGTGCGCGACTTGGGCACGACGGCCTCCTGCATGGCCAACCCCGCGGGGTCCGGGGGGCCGTCCCCCGGGCAAGCACAGCGCTGCGGAACCTAAGCGTAGCCGCTCCTGGCGGTGGTCGCCTCGCCCCGGGAACTACCCGGCGTCAGAAGCCGGGGACGAGCCCGCCGCTGCCGGTCGGGCTCGGGGTGGGTGAAGTCGACGCGGGGGGCGGGGACGGCGACTGGGAGGCCCCGTTCTGGACGAAGATGGTCACCGTGGAGCCCTTGGCCGCCGTGCTGCTGGCGTTGGGCTGCTGAGAGAAGACGGTGCCGTTCGCGAACTGGGACGGCCCCGACCCTTGCTGGACGTTGACCGCGAACCCGGCCGTGGTCAGGATCTGGTTGGCGGTCTGCTGGGAGTCACCGATGACCGAAGGTACCGAGACGGCCCCGCCGGAGACGGTCAGGGTCACCGTGGAACCCGGCGCGGCCGTGCCTCCGCTCGGACTCTGGCTGACCACCGTCCCGGATGGCGACGTAGAGGCAGGATCGGTATTGACCTTGACCTGGAAGCCCTTGGCCTGCAGGGCGTTCTGGGCCTGGCTCTCCGGCTGGCCGACCACGTAGGGTACCGCCACCGGCGCCGCTCCGGTGGAAACGTACAGCGTCACCAGGGTATTCGCGGCGACATTGTTGCCCTGCGGCGGATTGGAGCTGATCACCAGGCCCTTGCCGACGCTGCTGCTGGCCTGGTCGACCACGGTCGAACGCAGATTCGCCTGGGTGATCTCCCGCTCCGCCATGGCTACGGGCTGGTTGTTCACCAGCGGCACCGAGTACGTCTTGCCCCCGGCCAGCAGGTAGTAGGCCACGCCGATGACGACGCCGAGCACGAGCACCAGCCCGAGCACCCATGGTATCCACCGGCGCCCGCCGCCGCCGCGGCCGCGGTCGTAGCCCTGGCCGGCGTACTCGTAGTCGGCCACCGGCGGGATCGCGGACGTCCCGCCCGTCATCGGATCCGAACCCATCCGCTGGGTGTTCTGGTACATGTCCACCCGGGTCGGCGGCGCGGCCGCCACCGGCAGGCCGGACGCGGCGCGCTGCAGGTCGGCGCGCATGTCGGCGGCCGTCTGGTACCGGTCGGCGGGAGACTTGGCCATGGCCTTCAGCACGATCGCGTCGGCCCAGGCCGGGACGTCCGGGTCCACCCGGGACGGCGGGATCGGGTTCTCCCGTACGTGCTGGTAGGCGATCGCCACCGGCGAGTCGCCGGTGAACGGCGGCCGGCCCGTCAGCAGTTCGTACAGCAGGCAGCCGGTGGAGTACAGGTCGCTGCGGGAATCGACCCGCTCGCCCCGGGCCTGCTCGGGCGACAGGTACTGGGCGGTGCCGATCACCTGGGCCGTCTGGGTCATGGTGGCCTGCGCGTCGCTCATCGCGCGGGCGATGCCGAAGTCCATGACCTTGACGTCGCCGTTGCGGGTCACCATGACGTTGCCCGGCTTGATGTCCCGGTGCACGATGCCGGCCTGGTGGCTGTAGTCCAGGGCGCGCAGCACGCCGTCGATGATCTCCAGCGACCGCTCAGGCAGCAGCCGGTGGCCGTCTTGCAGCAGGTCACGCACCGTGCGGCCGTCGACGAACTCCATCACGATGTACGGCACCGGGAGCCCGGTGGCCATGTCCTCGCCGGTGTCGTAGACCGCCACGATGGACGGGTGGTTCAGCGAGGCCGCCGACTGCGCCTCGCGGCGGAACCGGGCCTGGAATATCTGGTCCCGGGCCAGGTCGGCGCGCAGCGTCTTGATCGCGACGATCCGGTCCAGCCGGATGTCGCGTGCACGGTACACCTCCGCCATGCCGCCGCGGCCGACCACGCCGTCGAGCTCATAGCGGCCGCCGAGTAGACGGGGCTGTGTCATGTCTCGCACTCTGCCAAACCACCCTGCGTTATTGCCAGTATCTAAGGCGTCGGGGAGGATGTCTTCGAAGACGCACTCGACGACGCCGATGACGACGAAGAAGCACTTGCCGATGTCGAGCTGCTCGCCGACGAGCTGGGGCTCGACGACGATGGTGAGGTCTTGGGAGATGATGTCGGTTTGCTTGACTTAGTGGGTTTCGGGCTCACCGAGGTGGCGGGCACCGTTGACGGCTTTTCCACCGTACTAGGAGTCGGGCTGGTCGTGACGGGCTGACTGGTGGACCGGGACGAGGGGACGGCCGACGAGCTCAGGTGCTGCACCGTGTTGTTGCCCAGGTCTCCGCTGGTCTGGCCGTGAATGTGCCCGCTGAGGTACAGGCCGGTGGCGGCGGCCACGGCGCACAGCGCCGCGGTCAGGCCCGCCGTCACCCAGCGGCGGCGGTTGCCGGGCGGGGGCGGGCCAGGGTGGCCCGGGTCATAGTCGTCCCCGCGCAGGGCCCCGGTGGGGGCGACGGCCAGGTCCGCTCTGGTCACCCCCGCGAACTCGCCGGTCCGGCCGGACGTGCCCAAGGTCAGGGCGTCGCGCAGCATGTCGGCCCGGTCCGCCACCACCTGGGCGCTGACCGGGCGCCCGGCCGGGGTCTTGGCCAGCATGTCGTAGACCAGGTCGGCGACCGGCTGTGGCACGTCCGGCGGCAGCGCGGGCACCGGCGCGTGCTTGTGCGCGTACGCGATGGCCAGTGGCTCGGTGGCCATGAACGGCACGTGCCCGGCCAGGCATTCGTACGCCACCACCCCGAGCGAGTAGATGTCGGAGGAGGCGTCCACCGGCGCGCCGGTGGCCTGCTCGGGCGAGACGTACATGGCCGTGCCCATCACCATGCCGGTCTCGGTCAGGTGCGAGGCCTGCGCGGCACGTACCGCGGTGGCGATCCCGAAGTCGGTGATCTTGGTCGTGCCGCCGGCGGCCACCAGCAGGTTGCCCGGCTTGATGTCGCGGTGCACGATGCCGGCCTGGTGCGCCGCGTCGAGCGCCCGGGCCGCCTGGCCGGTGATGTCCAGGGTGGCATCGGGCGAGAGCCGGCCCGCCCGGGCCAGGATCGCGGACAGCGGCTCGCCCTTGACCAGCTCCATGATCAGGTACGCGCCGCCGAACTCGGCTGATTCGCCGTAGTCGTAGACCCGGGCGATGCCCGGATGGGACAAGCTGGCCGCGTACCGGGCCTCGGCGCGGAACCGGGCCAGGAAGGACTCGTCGCCTGCCCGGCCGGTGGGCAGCAGTTTCACCGCGACGGCGCGGTTGAGCAGCACATCCTCACCGCGCCAGACCTCTCCCATGCCGCCGGCCGCGATCCGGTCGGTCAGCCGGTAGCGGCCCGCGAGCAGGTAATCGGTCACAACTATTTCCCCAGGGTTGCCAGGTAGGCCTTGATGACCTGGACAGCGATGGGTGCGGCCGCGGTTGCTCCGTAGCCTCCGCCTTGAATAATGACGCCCACGGCGATCTGCGGGTTGTCGTAGGGCGCATAACAGGTGAAGACGGCGTCGTTGAGGCCGGTGTTGTTCACCCCGTTCTGCGCGGTACCGGTCTTGCCGGCCATGGTGAAGCCCACCGCCGCGGTATTGTAGGCGTTCGCCGTGCCGTCGGAGTCCTGGACCACGGCGAGCATCATCTGGCCCAGGCCGGTCGCGACGGTGGGCGAGACCGGCTGGCTCAGCTGGGTCGAGTTGGTGGTTTCCACCGTGCTCAGGTCGCTGGCGGTGACCTGCTTGACCAGGTACGGCGTCATCAGCTTGCCGCCGTTGGCGATGGCCGCCGCGAACATGGCCTCCTGCAGCGGGGTCACCGTGTCGCTGTACTGCCCGATGGCCGAGAACGCGGTCAGCGCCTGGCTGGCCGGGATGACGTAGTTGCTCGGGGTCACCGGCATCGGGATCCGCAGCGTCTTGCTGTTCATGCCGAACAGCTCGGCGAAGTTGTTGAGCGCCGGCCCCCCGAGGGTCATGCCCAGGCTGCCGAACGTCGTATCGCACGACTGCGCGAAGGCGGTCAGCAGGCTGGTCTGGCCGCTGCCGTTCCCGCAGACTTCGCCGTCGTTGTTGGTCAGGATGTGGGTCGTCTGCGGCAGCTTCAGCTGCGTGGGCGAGTTGACGTTGGTCTGCGGGGTGCTGTCCGGATTCTGGGTGAGATAGGCCGAGCTGGTCACGATCTTGAACGTCGAGCCGGGCGGCCAGGTGAAGTTGATGGCCCGGTTCAGCAGCGGATTGCCGGCCTGCCGGAGCAGCGCCTGGTCGGCCGCGATGAGCTGCTTGCTGTTGTGGGTGGCCAGCACGTTGGGGTCGAAGCTCGGGTACGAGGCCATGGCCAGGATCGCGCCGTTCTGCGGATCCAGCGCGACCACGGCGCCCGGCTTGCCGCCGGTGTCACTCTGCAGCGCGTTCCAGGCCGCATCCTGGGCCTTGGAGTTGATCGTGACGGTGACGTTGGCGCCCTTGCGCGGCTTGCCGGTGAGCAGGTCGATGAAGTTCCTGACCGTGAGCGAGGAGTCGCTGCCGTTCAGCACGGAGTTCTCGTAGTACTCGATGCCGCTCTGGCTGTACAGCGTGTCGTAGCCGGTCACCGGGGCGTATTCGGCGCCGTGCGGGTACTTCCGCTGGAACTTGTAGACGTCGTTGCTCGGAACGGACTCGGCGATCGTCACGCCGTCCGAGGTGAGGATGCTGCCGCGCTGGTACTGGAACTGCGCCTCGAAGGCGCGGGCGTTGTTCGGCTTGGTGGCCAGGCTGGCCGGCTCGAAGCCCTGCAGGTAGTTGACGTTGATCAGCAGCAGCACGAACATCACTAGGACGGCGATCGATATCCGGCGCAGCGCGCGGTTCACTGGAGCGTCACGACCTGCGTCAGCCCCTCCTCCTGGATCGGCCGGGGCGGCGGGCGGCGGGCGGCGTCACTGATCCGGATCAGCAGCGCGATGAGTATCCAGCTCGCCACCAGCGAGGATCCGCCCTGGGACAGGAACGGTGTGGTGATGCCGGTCAGCGGGATCAGCCGGGTGACCCCGCCGACGATTACGAACACCTGCAGCGCGAGCATGAACGACAGGCCGCCCGCCAGCAGCTTGGAGAACGGGTCCTTGACCGACATCGCGGCACGCAGTCCGCGCTGCACGATCAGCCCGTAGATCAGCAAGATGGCCATCAGCCCGGCCAGGCCCAGCTCCTCGCCGAACGCGGTGAACACGAAGTCGCTCTGGACCAGCGGCGTGATGTACGGCTGGCCGCCGCCCAGGCCCTTGCCGAGCAGGCCGCCGCTGGCCATCCCGTACAGGCCCTGGACGAGCTGGTAGGCGTTGCCGCTGGGATTACTCCCGCTGAAGGGATGCAGCCAGATGTTGAACCGCAGGGCGACATGGGAGAACAGCCTGCTCGCGGCGAACGCGCCCGCCACGAACATGACGAAGCCGAGTAGCAGCCAGGACGTCCGGGACGTCGCGATGTACAGCATCGCGACGAACAGGCCCATGAACACCGCGCTGGTCCCCACGTCGCTCTCGAAGACGAGCAGCAGCAGGCTGGCCGCCCAGATGACCAGGATCGGGCCGAGGTCGCGGGCCCGGGGCAGGTCGATGCCGAGTACCCGGCGCCCGGCCAGGGCCAGCACGTCGCGCTTGGCCACCAGGTAGCCGGCGAACGAGACGGCCAGCGCCAGCTTGGCGAACTCCTCGGGCTGGATCGTGAACGTGCCGAGCCGGATCTGGATCTTGGCCCCGGTGTCGGCCACCTCGCTGATCGATGACGGCAGCAGGGCCGGCAGCGCGAGCAGCGCCAGCCCGATGGCGCCGAGCGTGTAGGTGTAGCGCTGCAGCACGCGCGGCTCGCGGACCAGGAACAGGACCGCCACGAAGCACCCGACGCCGATGGCGGTGTAGACCACCTGGATGGCCGTCGCGGACGAGCTGAGCGGGGCGCTGAGCAGGTTGCCCTGCTGGGCCAGCCGGTACGTCATGACGATGCCCAGGCCGTTCAGCATGGCCGCGAGCGGGAGCAGCAGCGGGTCGGCCCACGGGGCCAGCCTGCGCACTGCCACGTGGCCGAGCACGATGATGACCGCGAAGGCGCCCAGGTACTCCAGCATCGACGAGGGCAGCCGGCCCTTCAGGCTGTAGCCCACGTTCGCGAAGGCGAACGCGACCAGCGCGAAGGCGAAGATGAGCATGATCAGTTCGGTGCGCCGCCTGCCCCGCGACGCGGGGATCAGCGGACTGTCCGGATCGACCGCCGGTGACGGGGCGGTGATGCTGCTCACCGGCACCTCACGGCGTCTCCCGAGCCCGCGGCCCCGGTCAAGAGGACCCCGGGTCGGCCGGCGTCAGGGCACTGGCCGAGATGCCGAAGACCGCCGGCGACGGGCACATCGCGCCCGCGCCGTCCGGCTGCGCGCCGGGCTTGGGCGGCTGCGGGCCGAGGTTGGCGATGCTGCCCGCAGGGTGCTTCTTCTTGGCCGCGGTCACTTCAGCCTGGTACTTGGTGTACTTGTCCACCGCGGTCGTCCAGGTCTGCAGCGCCGCGTATGCGTTCCGGCAGTTATCGACGGCGGTGCGGATGTTCGCCACGGTCTGGCGGACCTGAGTCAGGCTGCCCGTGCTGTAGGCGGTCTTCACCGTCTGCTGGTAGTTCGACGGCACCTGGGCCAGCTCGATCCCGGTCTGCTCGTAAGGGCTGGACCAGCTGAACACGATGTGCTGGCTGATGCCGCGGTAGATGACGACCTGACCGCTGCTGTCGGCCGCGACGTAGTACTGTTCCTGGCTCACCCGGTAGAAGATGTACCCGCCGCCGATGACCACCGCTACGAGTACCACCAGCGCGGTCGTCACGATCGGCCAGCGGCGCCGGTGCGTGCTACCGGCGGAGCCGCGTGATCGCCGCGGCTGCGCGCGGTGGCTGCGCCGGGCCCGCGTCACCCGCGGATCGGATCCGTTTTCGCTCGCGGCCAGCGGCAGTACCGCGGCGGTCATCATCGGGTCCAGGTCGTCCACGGCCGGCTGCGGCGCGGTCCGCGCGGCCCGCACGTGGTCCTCGTGGTAGTCCTCGAAGCTGCCGAACGGCCCGGTGCCGTCACCCAGCCTGAGGTCGCCGAGGGTGGCGGCCGCCCCGGCCAGCACCGGCGTGGTGGTCAGCGGCAGCCGCGTGGTGGCCGCGTCCACCACGTCGGCCACGATGCAGGTGATGTTGTCCGGGCCGCCGCCGTGGATCGCCAGGTCGATCAGCTGGCGGGTGACGACCTCGAGGTCCTCGATCGTCGACAGCGTGTCCCGCAGCGTCTCGTCACTGACCACGCCGGACAGCCCGTCCGAGCACAGCAGGTAACGGTCGCCGGGCAGGCTCTCGTGCACCGACAAGTCGGGCTCGGCCATCGTCCGGCCGTCCAGCGCCCGCAGCAGCAGCGAGCGCTGCGGGTGGGTGGAGACGTCGTCGGCGCTGATCCGGCCCTCGTCCACCAGCGACTGCACCAGCGTGTGGTCGTGGGTGATCTGGTAGAGCTCGCCGTCGCGCAGCAGGTACCCGCGGGAGTCGCCGATGTGGCAGACGCCCGCGTGCCCGTCGGACCACAACAGCGCGGTCAGCGTGGTGCCCATGCCCTCGACGGCCGGGTTGGCGATGATCTTCTCCTGCAGCCGGGCGTTGGCCATGGCGACCGCCATGGCCAGCTCCTTCAGCATGTCGCCGCCGGGCGGCTCGGAGTCGAGTTCCGCCATCGACGCGATGGTCAGCGCGCTGGCCACCTCGCCGGCCGCGTGGCCGCCCATCCCGTCGGCCACCGCGAGCAGGCGCGGCCCGGCGTACGCCGAGTCCTCGTTTCCTTCGCGGAGGAGGCCGACGTCAGAACGTACCGCGTAGCGGAGTTCAAGTGTCATCTGCGCAGTTCCAGAACGGTCTTACCGATGCGGATCGGCACGCCCAGCGGAACGGGCATCGGCCGCGTCACCTTCTGCCGGTCCAGGTAGGTGCCGTTGGTCGAGCCGAGGTCCTCGACGATCCACTGGCCGTCCTGCGGGAAAATTCGGGCATGTCGGCTTGAAGCGTAGTCGTCGTTCAGCACTAGCGTGGCATCATTCGCCCGCCCCAGAGTGATCTGCTGCTGGGCCAGATCCAGGCTGGTGCCCTTCAGCGCGCCGCCCGTCACCACCAGGAAACGCGGTGAGCCGCGGCCGGCCCGCTGGGGCCGGGCCTGGCGCGGCGGCCGCAGGTTCTGGGTCTGGCGGCCCCGGCTCCGCCGGGACGACGCGGCCGGACCGCCGAGCAGGTCAGTGCGCACCACGCCGATCGCGGCGATGACGAACAGCCACAGCACGGCCAGGAAAGCCACCCTGATGATGGTGAGGGAAAGCTCGCTCATCTGTGGCCACGTCCTTGGACCTTAGTAGCTGCTGCCGGGGTAACCACTGCCCTGGCCATCCTGGCGGTCCGGCGGGTCCTGGCGGAAGACCAGCGTGGTCCGGCCCAGCGAGATGTGGGTGCCGTCGCTGAGCGCGACCCGCCGGACCGGCTGGCCGTTGACGAAGGTGCCGTTGGTCGAGCCTAGGTCAACGAGCACGACCTGGTCGTGCTCGACCCGCAGCTCGGCGTGGTGCCGGGAGACGCCGGGGTCCACCAGGCGCAGGTCGCAGTCCGTCCCGCGGCCCAGCAACGTCACCGGGGTCTGCATCTCGTAGGTGTGCTGGCTGCCGTCGCCCTCGGCCGTCCGCGGTCCGGAGACCAGCAGCCGCGGGTGGCCGGGGAAACCCCGTCCGCCGGTGCGCGGCAGGTCACTGGCCGGCAGCCGGATCTCCCCGCCCTCGATGGTCGAGCCGCGGATCACGCCGGACCGGATCCGGAAGGTGCCGGTGGTCATGTCGGGTACGCCCTCGAACCGCATCCGCACCGGGCCCACGAAGGAGTAGCCCTGTTCCTTGGCGTAGTCCCGGGCCAGGTTGGCCAGCTCGACGCCCAGGCTCTCGGCGTATACATCGAGACGGTCGTGGTCGCTCTCGGCGAGCTCGACGACGAAATCGTTCGGCACCAGGGTGCGGCCCTTGGCCACGATGGCGGCGCGGTCGTCCATCTCCCGCTGTACCGCGCTAGCCACCTCCACGGGCTGCAGTTCAGACCTGAAGGCCCGGGCGAAGGCACCCTCCACCATTCCTTCAAGTCGGCGCTCGAAGCGCTGCAGAACTCCCAACGTGCCACCTCCCTTCCCGTCTCATCACCCGATCGTATCCGTGGCGCGGGAGCGCTCGGGGTCGTGCTAACCTACTCGTTGCCCGGGGCGGGTGGCGGAACGGCAGACGCGCACGGTTCAGGTCCGTGTGTCCGAAAGGACGTGAGGGTTCAAATCCCTCCTCGCCCACTCAATTACTACCTTTATTTCTTGGCTCAATCCCACGTCTTCGGAAATAACGGCACCGTAACGGCACCACGATGACCGGGCAGCGGGCGTGGCGGGCCAGCCATCCGGATACCGAGCCCGCGATCCGGTGCCAGATGTGCGTGGGGGCTCCGATCACCAGCGCGTCGGCACTGAATTCCTCGGCCGCGGCCGCGAGTTCCCGGGCCGGGCTGCCGCGCCGGGTACGGACGTGCACGTCGACCTCGGCGTGCCCGGTCACCTGGTCGAGCTCGGCCAGCAGCCAGCGCTCCAGCGCGTCGGCGTCGCGCGGCACGCCTACCACCTGCCCGGTCAGCGGCTCGCAGTAGACCCCGGACGAGCACACGTACACGATGAGCAGCGGCCGGCCGAGCCGGATGGACAGCCCGGCCGCGTAGGCCAGGGCGTTGCGGCTGGACGCGGAACCGTCGTAGCCGGCCACGACCGGGTGCTCGAGCCGGAGCGCGGGTATCTCGTGCTCGGCGCGGCGATCACGCCTGGAGGCCGGCCGGGCCGGCTGACCCGGGGCCGGCTGGCCCGGTTCCGGTTGGCCCGGTGACGGGCTTGACTCTGCCTGGTCCATGGTCCGCGTCCTAGCGGAAGACCGTTTCTCCGGCCATACCGTGATGAATGCCCCGGATCAACGGCCTTACTCGTATTTGAAGAGCACTATAGATCAGCGGAGCGCCATATGGTGAGTACTCATGGACGCCCTGCTCGCCGAGTTGACCGCGATCGCCGGCCCGGAGCACGTGCTCACCGATCCTGACCTGGTCGCCGGGTACACGACGGACTGGACGCGCCGGTTCAGCGGCCTGGCCCGGGGCGTGATCCGCCCGGGTGATACGGCTGAGGTCACCGCGGTCCTGCGGGCCTGCGCGCGGCACGGCGTCCCGGTCGTGCCGCAGGGCGGGAACACCGGGCTGGTCGGCGGCGGCGTGCCCGGGACCGGCGGCGCCGTGGTCCTGTCCGCCCGCCGGCTGCGCCGGCTCGATCCGGTGGACACCCTGTCCGGTCAGGTCACCGCCGGCGCGGGGGTGACGATCGCGGACCTGCGGGCGCACGCGGCCCGGGCTGGGCTGGAGTACGGCGTGGACCTGGCCGCCCGGGACTCCGCCACGGTGGGCGGCACAATCGCCACCAACGCGGGCGGCATCCAGACCATCAGGTACGGCCCGACCCGCGCCCAGCTGCTCGGGCTGGAGGCGGTGCTGGCCGACGGCAGCGTGATCAGCAGGCTCGGCGGCATCCAGGCCGACAACACCGGCTACGACCTGACCCAGCTGCTGGCGGGCAGCGAGGGTACCCTCGGGGTCATCACCGCGGCCCGGCTGCGGCTATGGCCCGCCGAGCCGCCCACGCTGACCGTGCTGGCCGGGGTACCCGGCATCGAGGCCGCCGCCGCGCTGCAGGCCGAGATCAGGTCGCTGCTGCCAGGCGTCCGGGCCGCCGAGTACTTCGAGGCTCCAGGCCTGGCCCTGGTCCGCGCGCACACCGGGCTGCCCGCCCCGCTGGGCCGCGAGCATCCCGGTTACCTGCTCGTGGACGCGGCTGCGTCAGAACATGAGGCCGAACGGATCGTGGTACTCGCCCCGCTCCAGGACGCGGCGGTGGCCATGGATGCGCCGGCCCGGGCTGGCCTGTGGGCCTACCGGGAACGGCACACCGAGTCGATCAGCGCGGTCGGCATCCCGCACAAGCTGGACGTGGCCCTGCCGCTCGCCCGGCTGGCCGCGTTCCGGGCCGAGCTGGACGAGGTGATCGCCAAGGCGGACGCGCGTGCGATCGTGTTCGGTCACATCGGCGCGGGCAACCTGCACGTGAACGTGCTCGGCCCGGCCCCGGACGACGACGGCGTGGACGACGCGGTGCTGCGGCTGGCCGCCGAGCACGGCGGGACGATCTCGGCCGAGCACGGCATTGGCCGGGCCAAGGCGGCCGTGCTGCACCTGTCGCGGTCCCCGGCGGAGATCGAGGCGATGCGGGCGGTTAAGTCCGCGTTCGACCCGGCTGGGCTGCTCAACCCTGGCGTACTCTTCGTATCTTGATCCTTCCTACATGGCACGATGTTGGAGTGACCGCGGAGCCAGCGGGGACGACCAGCAGCCGCACCGACGCGATGGCGCGGGCCGTGATCGAGTGCGCGGCCGACGCGATCATCGCGTTCGGCGCCGACCGCAACGTGATGCTGTGGAACCCGGCCGCCGAGCGGATGTTCGGCTGGGCCGCGGCTGAGGTGGTGGGCCTGGAGCCGCAGATCATCCCCGAGGAGCTGAAGGCCGAGCACAACGCGGTCCTGGAACGGGTCCGCGGCGGCGGCCAGATCTCCTTCGCCACCCGCCGGATCCGCAAGGACCGCACGGTCATCGACATGCGGATCGACACCAGCGCGCTGACCGACGGCGCGGGCGAGGTGACCGGCTGGGTCAACGTCTGCCATCAGGCCGGCGAAGACGACCTGGCCCGGCACTACATGGCCGAGCGCGCCCGGGTCGTGCGCCGGCTCGGCGACGTGGTCGCCGACATGAACGCCCAGCGCGACCTGGAATCGGTCCTCGACCGCATCGCGGCCAGCCTGCGCGAGCTGACCAGCGCCGACGCCGGCGGCTTCGTGATCATCGAAGAGGACACCTTGCGGCTGGTCAGCACGGCCGGCCTGCCCGCCCGGCTGCGCGGCCGGACCGCGACGCTGTCCGCCAGCCTGGTCGGCGAGCTCATGGGATCGGGCAAGACGGTGATGATGGCCACCGAGGAATCGGGCGGCTTCGACGACCTGATCTGGTCCGCGCTGCCCGGCCTGCACACCATCGCGCTCAGCCTGTCCCACGTGGCGGGCAAGCCCTACGGCGCGCTGTACGCGCTGTACAGCCGGCGCAAGCTGAGCCACGTCGAGCTGGAACTGCTCGAGCTGCTGGCCGGGCACGCCGGCGTGGCGCTGACCAACGCGATGGCGTTCGAAGAGGTCGTCCGGCAGCGGGCCCACGAGCGGGCGGTCATCGACGGCAGCGCCGACGGCATCGCCGTGCTGGACGAGGCGGGCCTGGTGCGGCAGTGGAACCCGGCCGCGCACCGGATCACCGGCATTCCCGGGCCGGACGCGATCGGCAAGCCGCCGCCGTTCCCGCTGCCCGAGCCGGGTGCGATGCTCAACTGCAAGCTGCCCAACGGGCGCTGGCTCGACGTGCTGTGCACCGCGCTGCCCGACGACGGCGAGCTGGTCATCGACTTCCGCGACGTCACCGCGGCCAAGGAGCTCGAGGAGGCCAAGGATCTGTTCCTGGCCACCACGAGTCACGAGCTGCGCACGCCGATCACCGTGGTGCAGGGCTTCGCCAGCACGCTGGCCAGCCGGTGGGACCAGCTCGGCGACGCCGAACGCCGGGCCGCGGTGCGGACCATCGCCGAGCGGGCCGGCGCTGGGCCGGCTGGTCGAGCAGCTGCTGCTCGGCTCGCGGGCCGGGGCCGACCAGCTTCCGGTCAGCAACGGCCCGTTCGACCTCGGCGCGGTGCTGCGCGGCGCCGCCACCGCGTTCCGGCCGCTGTCGGACAAGCACACGGTGGTGGCCGACATTCCCGACGACCTGCCGGCCGCCATCGGCGACACGATGGCCACCGACATCATCGTCGGGCAGCTGCTGGAGAACGCGTTCAAGTACTCACCCGACGGCGGCACCGTCATCGTGCGGGCCCAGGTGACCGGGGCCTGGATCGAGGTGACGGTGGAGGACGAGGGCATCGGCGTCGCCGCCGGGGATCACGAGCGCATCTTCGACCGGTTCTACCAGGGCGAGACGGGCGACCGGCGCCGGTTCGGCGGCGTGGGCATCGGCCTGTTCATCGTCCGCCGCCTGGCCGAGGCCCAGCACGGCGAGGTCACGGCGAGCTCGCGCGCCTCGGGCGGCACGGTCATGCGGCTGCGGCTGCGGTCCGCGCAGGCCTGATCACCCGGCGGTGTGATCGACTTCCACCGCCCCGCGGTGCCGGGGCTCGCCGCCGGTGGCTTCCAGGTAGGCGTCGATGATCCCGGGCACGTCGTAGCCCTGCATCATGATCTGGCCCTTCTCCAGCCAGATGACCCGGTTGCAGCTGGCCTCGATCTCGCCCAGGTTGTGCGCGACGAGGAACACCGTGCCCGCCTCCCCGCGCAGCTGCATGATCTTCTCGTGGCTCTTGGCCCGGAAGTTCGCGTCCCCGGTGGCCAGCGCCTCGTCGATCATCAGGATCTCGTGGGTCTTGGCCGCGGCGATGGAGAACCGCAGCCGCTGGGCCATCCCGGTGGAGTAGGTGCGCATCGGGTAGTCGATGAAGTTGCCGACCCCGGAGAAGTCCACGATGGACTCGTAGCTGTCCTTGACCTCCTGCGGGCTCATGCCCATGGCCAGGCCGCCGAGCACGACGTTCCGCTCCCCGGTCAGGTCGTCGAGCAGCGCGGCGTTGACGCCGAGCAGGGCGGCCTGCCCGCTGGTGTAGACGCACCCCTTCTCGGGCGGGAGCAGCCCGGCGATGGCCTGTAGCAGGGTCGACTTGCCCGACCCGTTCCGGCCGATGATCCCGATCGCGTCGCCGTGGTTGACCACGAACGAGACGCCCCGGATGGCGTGCACCTCGCGGACCGAAGGGCGCCGCTGGCGCTTGACCACCCGCATGAGCGCGGTCGCCGCGGTGCCCTTGTCGCCGCCCGCGCCGAACACCCGGTAGACGACGTGCAGGTCGTCGACGATGACGGTCGGCTCGGACCCGTTACCGGTGGACATACTCCAGACGTTACCGTGCCCGCAGCAGCGGCCGGTGCCACTGTGCCTCTTCCCGCGAACCCACTCCGCTTTTCCCGCGAACCCCGCCCTACGGTTTGCCTGGGGCGCCGTTACAGCTGCGATATCAGCGGTGCTGGCGTGTTTCCAGGGCGGCTGAACGGGGCATTTTCCCGCTCGTATCAGGTTCGCTCACGGTAGGACAGCACAGCTGGGCTGACATGGAGGTGACTGAGTCGAGCGTCCTACAGCTCCCGTTCACCGCGTCAAGTGTCGGCGTGGCCCGGCGGCACTTGGTGTCCGACCTCATCGAGGCCGGCGTGTGCACGTCCGGGGTGACCGATGCCGCCCTGGTGATCAGCGAGCTGCTCAGCAACGCCCTGCAGCACGCGGGGCCGCTGCCCGGCTCGCGCATCCGCGTCGCCTGGGACCTGGACGCCGGCAGCGTCCGGATCTCGGTCAGCGACGGCGGCGGGACCACCCGGCCCGAGCTCGGCGAGCCCAGCCTGACCACGACCGGGGGCCGCGGCCTGCGGATCGTGGCCCGGCTGTCGCGCCGCTGGGGGACGCTCTGCGACGACGAAGGCACCACGGTGTGGGCGGAAGTCCTGGTCCTGCCCCTGCAGACGATGGCGGTGCCCGCCGCCGCGGCGGAGGGCGGCTTAGCGGAGCGGGTCCGCGGGAGGTCAGCTAACTCTCAGCATGCGCTCAACGTAGCCACCTGGCTTCCGGGCACGCGGCGCGGTAAGGTTCGGCTCGTGGAGCTTAATGTCTCGAGTCGATATCACGATGATCACACGATCGTGACCATTTGCGGGGAGATCGATCTCTACACCGCTCCGCGGCTGCACAGCGAGCTGGCCGGCCTGCTGGCCGAGGGCATGCCCGCGCGGGTGATCATCGACATGTCCGGCGTGGAGTTCTGCGACTCGACCGGCATGAACGTGCTGCTGACCTGCCTGCGCCGGGCGCGCGAGCGCGGCGGCGAGCTGGAGATCGCCGCGCCCAAGCCCGCGGTGCGCAAGATCCTCCAGGTCACTGGGCTCGACTCGGTGTTCACTCTGGTCGAGGACACCGACCCGCGAGGGTCTGTGGGCCTCAGCCGCCCCAAGCCCGCCGTCCCGCAGTAAACGGGGACCGGTACGCCGGCTCGTTGACCTAGGATCAGGCCCATGTCAGCAGGGTCTGCCTCCGGTGAGGTCGCGGTGGTCATCCCGGCGCGGAATGAGGCGGACCGCATCCAGGCCACGGTGACGGCGGCGCTCGGACTGCCCGCGGTCGCGCTGGTCATCGTGGTCGATGACGGCTCGAAGGACGCCACGGCCGCCGCGGCGCGGCGGGCGGGCGCGATCGTGACGCGGCACGCCCGGAACCGGGGCAAGGGCGCCGCGCTGGAGACCGGCGCCGAGGCGGTCCGCCTGCTGGACCAGCGCGAGCAGCGCGACCGCCCGCGGCACCTGCTGTTCCTGGACGCCGACTTGGGCGGCACGGCCGCCCTGGCCGGGCCGCTGATCGAGCCGGTCCTGGCCGGCACCGCGGACATGACGATCGCCGTCTTCGCCACCACGGTCAAGCTCGGCGGGCACGGCCTGGTCGTCGGCCTGTCCGGGGCCGGCATCCGCCGGGCCACCGGCTGGCGGCCCGCGCAGCCGCTGAACGGGCAGCGCTGCCTGACCCGCGCGGCGTTCGAGGCCGCCCGCCCGCTCGCGCGCGGCTGGGGCGTGGAGACGGCGCTGAGCATCGACCTGCTGCGTAAGGGACTGCGGGTCACCGAGGTGCAGGTCGAGCTCGCGCACCGGGCCACCGGCACCGGGATGCGGGCCCAGTTGCACCGCGCCCACCAGCTCACCGACGTAGCCAGGGCTCTCGCCACCCGGCTATGACCAGCGGACTCCCCCGCGAGCCAAAGGGCGCCGGCGCCGCCTGGACCCACCCCAGGCGCGACGAAGGAGCGATGAGGGCCCGCCGCCACAGGCGGCCAGGCAAGCAAGGCGGCGCCAGTGAAGGGGATGGGGAGGCGAGCGGGACAACAGAGCGAACGGGACAACTGAGCCTGGCCGCTATGGGGGTCAGCGCCGGGCTCACGTTCGCGGTCGCGGTGGCCGGGCCTTCGGTCATGGAGCCGGCGCTGCCCGGCCACGCCGGCCAGCCGCCCTGGGCGTTCGCCGCGCACCTGTCGCCGTACCTGGCGGTCGGCCTCACCGCCGCCGCGCTGGCGGCCGGCGCGCTCGGGCTGGTGCTCGCGCTGCAGGCCGTGCGCGGCGGCTGGTCGGTCCCGGCGCGGGCCGTCCTGCTGGCCGGGCTGCTGGCCGCCGTCGCGCTGACCCTGGTGCCGCCCTTCGGATCCTCGGACCAGCTGAGCTACGCCGCTTACGGGCGGATGCTGGTCACCGGCCACAACCCGTACACGACCACGCCGGCCCAGCTGGCCGCGCTCGGCGATCCGGTCGCGCGGGCCGTCCAGGACTGGTTCACCAGCTCCTCGGTCTACGGGCCGCTCGCGACCGGGGTGCAGGGACTGGCCGCGCTGATCGGCGGCACCTCGGCCCGGCTCACCGTGTTCGTGCTCGGCCTGGCCAACCTGGCCGCGTTCGCCGGCACCGCCCTGCTGCTGCACCGCATGACGCGCCGCGATCCGGCCCGCCAGCTGCGCGCCGCCCTGCTGTGGGCGGCCAACCCGCTGCTGCTGCAGCTGCTCATCGCGGGCGCGCACGTCGACGGGCAGGCCATCGTCTTCGGCGTGGCCGCGGTCGCGGTGTTCTTCGGGCCGTGGGCCGGGGAGCACACGCCGGTTCCCGCCCCGGCCCGCGCGGCCCTGGCCGGGGTGCTGACCGGGCTCGGGTTCGCGGTCAAGGCCACGGACGTGCTGGTCGGGCTGGGGCTGGCCATCGCGCTGGTGCTCCGCCCGCGGCCCGCCGGCCGGCGCCTCCTGCCGCCGCTGGCGGCGCTGGCCGCCGGGTTCGCGGTCACGGCGGGCGCGGCGCTGGCCGTCGGCGGCCCGGCCATGTGGCACGAGCTGTCGCGGGAGAGCGATCTGGTCTCGATCGGGTCGCCGTGGCGGGTGATCCGTAGCGGCGTCCATCTGGTCGTGGCCGGGACGGCCGCCACCGACGTGATCAAGGCCGGCGCCGCCGCGCTCGCGGTGCTGCTCGCCGTGCTCCTTATCCGCGGGCTGCCCGGTATCCTCGACCCGGGCGCCGGCGTGGTGTTCGCGGTGGTCCTGGCCTGGCTGTTCGCCTGGCCGTACGTGCTGCCCTGGTACGACGCGCTGGCCTGGGCGCTGCTGCCCCTGGCCGCGGTGGGCGCGGCCGCCGGGGATGTGGCCGCCTGGCTGCTGCTCGCGCGGACCACCGCGCTCGGCTTGGGCTACCTGCCCGCCCGCCAGGCGGACGCGGCCCTGCCCCGCGGACTCACCTGGCTGCAGCCGGTGGTCAGGCACGGCGTGACCCCGGCCGTGCTGGCCGCGGCGACGGTGTGGCTGGCGGTCCTCATGCTCCGCGCCCGATCACGGGACCGGCCGCAACCAGCGGAGACCGCAGATCCCCGCCCCGCCGCGACGAGGGCGGCGTGACCGGCGTGAGCACCGCGACCGGGGTCCAGGACGCGGCCGAGGCCGGCCGCCCGCCCTGGCCCCGCCGGGTGGCGGGGCACCTGGCCGGGCTGCCGCCGGGGGCGGTGGTGGCCATCGGCGTGCTGGCCTGGATCGCGGCGCTGGCCGCCGTCGCCCCGCTGGTGCGGGGCTACCTGACCGCCCCGCCCGACCAGCGGCTGGTCGACCTCGACGTCTACCGGACCGGCGGCCTGAGCGTGCTGCGCGGCCAGCCGCTGTACACCATGCTCACCCAGCCGCCGCAGTTGCTCTCGTTCACTTACCCGCCCGCCGCCGCGCTGTTCGCGGTGCCGCTAGCCCTCCTGCCCTGGCCGGCCGCGCAGCTGGTCTGGGTCCCCGTGGTCTATGTTCCGCTGGCCGTGGTGATCTGGTACGCGTTCGCGCCGCTGCTGCGCCGCGCCGGGCGGCTGCGCCCGGCGGCGTTCGCGGCGCTGTTCGCGGCCTGCGCGTGCCTGTTCCCGGTGCGCGACGAGATGCGGTTCGGCCAGGTGGACCTGGCGCTGCTGGCGCTGGCCGTGGCGGACTGCGCGGCCCGCGAGCCGCGCTGGCCGCGCGGCGCGCTGGTCGGGCTGGCCACCGCGATCAAGCTCGTGCCCGGCGTGTTCATCGTTTACCTGTGGCTGTCCGGCCGCCGGCGCGCGGCGCTGACCGCGGCACTGGTGGCGCTGGCCGTCACGTCCGCCGCCTGGCTGCTGCTCCCGCAGGATTCGGTGACCTACTGGACCAGCGCGATCTTTGATTCCGGACGGCTCGGGTCCAACGCCGGCACCTCCGATCAGTCACTGCGCGGCCTGCTGCTGCGCGCCTTCCTGCCCGGCGGCCTGCCCGGCGTGATCTGGGTCGTCTCGGCCGCCGCCCTGGCGGTGGCCGGCTTCACGCTGGTCAGGCGCCTGGCCCGGCAGTCACGCCAGCCCGCCGCCGCAGGCGGCCAGATCAGCATGGAGGCCATCGCTGTTACCGCCCTGATCGGCGTGCTGGCCTCGCCGGTCTCCTGGATCCACCACTACGTGGTCGTGGTCGTGGCGATCGGCGCGATCCTGGCCGACGGACGGCCTTGGCGCCGGGTCGTCCTGGCGGCGGGCGCCGCGGCGTACTTCGCGCTCACCATCCCCTGGTGGGGGCAGTCCCTGCTCGGGCAGCCGGACGTGCCGGTGCTGGCCGCCCGGGTCGTGCAGGACGGCTTCGGGCTCGCCGCCCTGGTGCTCATCGGTGTCCTGGCCCTGCTGCCCCCGCCGGCGCGTCCCGGCCGGCTGACCCGGCCGGCTGACCTGGCGGGCTCAGTCCGGGCGGGCTGGCATGATGTGGGCTATGCCAGTTGCCTACCTGGGGCCCGAGGGCACCTTCTCCGAGGCGGCGCTGCGCGCCGCCGACCCCGGCGCCGAGCCCCTCTCGTGCCCGACCATCCAGGCCGCGCTCGCCGCGGTCCGGGGCGGGACGGCGCACCGGGCCGTGGTGCCCATCGAGAGTTCGGTCGAGGGCGTCGTCACCGCGACCCTGGACGATCTCGCCGCCGGCAACGACCTGGCCATCGTCGCTGAGCTGCAGGTCCCGGTGGCGTTCGCGCTGCTGGCCCGGGCCGGCACCGCGCTCGGGGACGTCAAGCGGGTAGGCGGTCACCCGCTGGCCATGCCGCAGTGCCGGGGCTGGCTGGCGGCCAACCTGCCCGACGCGGAATGGGTCCCGGTCGCGTCGAACGCCGAGGCGGCACGGCAGGCCGCCGACGGGCAGCTCGACGCGGCGCTGGCCGGCGCCTTCGCCGCCGACCGGTACGGCCTGCACGTCCTCGGGCCCGATGTGCACGACCGGTCCAACGCCGTGACCCGGTTCGTCGTGGTGGCGCCGCACGGCCCGCTGCCGGGCCGGACCGGGACAGACCGGACCTCGGTGGCCGCGTTCCTGGCCGAGGACCACCCCGGCGCGCTGCTCGAGATCCTCACCGAGTTCGCGGTGCGCGGCATCAACCTGACCACGATCCAGTCCCGTCCGACCGGCGACCGGCTCGGCCAGTACTACTTCTTCATCGACTGCGAGGGGCACGTCGACGACGCGCGGGTCGGCGAGGCGCTGATGGGCCTGCGCCGGGTCTGCCGCGACGTGCGCTTCCTGGGCAGCTACGCCCGCTGCGACGGCGGCGTCACCCAGGTCCGGCCCGGTACCTCCGACACCGAGTTCGCCGAGGCCGCCGCATGGCTAGGACGGCTGCGCTTCGGCCGTCCCTAGGGTTTCGCGGAAAAACAGGGTGGCTTCACGGGGAAAGCAGCGCACGCGGCCCGGTCCGTTCGGATTAAAGATAAGGACCCGAGCCTGGACGCTGCGGCTCCTGGTCGCCACCCGGGGGCACCGGCATCATGCCCGGCGGCAGCGCCCGGCGCATCTGCTCGAGCTGCGCCCGGGCCGCCATCTGCTGGGCGAACAGGGTGGTCTGGATGCCGTGGAACAGGCCCTCCAGCCAGCCGACCAGCTGGGCCTGCGCGACCCGGAGCTCGGCCTCGCTGGGCAGCTCGTCCTCGGTGAACGGCAGCGACAGCCGTTCCAGCTCGCTGACCAGCTCGGGGGCGAGCCCGTCTTCGAGCTCCTTGATCGAGCTTTGGTGGATCGCCTTCAGCCGGGCCCGGCTCTTCTCGTCTAGCGGGGCCGCCCTGACCTCTTCCAGCAGCTGCCTGATCATGCTGCCGATCCGCATGACCTTGGCCGGCTGCTCGACCATCTCGGTGACCGGCCGCTCGTGCTCGCCGCCCTCATCCTGGGGGTCCCCTGATCTGGCTATACCATCCGGACCCACCACGAGGACCTGGGGGCGCTCTTGCATTTCAGGGTTGCTCATCCCCTTAGTCTGTCCCCCCGGCCGGCCGCCGCGGTCCACCGGGTCAGGTAGGAAGCAGCAGGATCTTGCCCACGTGCTCGCCGGCGGCCATCACCCGGTGCGCCTGCGCCGCCTGGGACATGGGCAGCTCCCGGTCGACGACCGCGGCGACCTTCCCGGCGTCGATGAGCGGCCACACGTGCTCGCGGACGGCCGCGACCACCGCGGCCTTCTCGCGGGCAGGCCGGGCGCGCAGCGTCGTGGCATACAAGCTGGCCCGCTTGCCCTGCAGCACGCCGAGGTCGAGCTCGGCCCGGCTGCCGCCCTGGCGGCCGATGATCACCAGGCGCCCGTTGGTGGCCAGCGCGGCCAGGTTGCGGGCCAGGTAGCTCGCGCCCATGATGTCCAGGATGACGTCGGCGCCCGCGCCGTCGGTGGCCTCCTGCACCGCGGCGACGAAGTCCTCGGTCCGGTAGTTGACGGCCACGTCGGCGCCGAGGGCCCGGCAGCGGGCCAGCTTCTCCGGCGTCCCGGCCGTGCAGGCCACCCGGGCGCCGAACGCCTTGGCCAGCTGAATCGCCATCGTGCCGATTCCGCTGCTGCCGCCGTGCACCAGCAGCATCTCGCCCTCGGCCAGGCCGGCCAGCTCGAAGACGTTGGCGTACACCGTGCACGCGGTCTCGGGGAAGGCGGCCGCGATGGCCGTGCCGGTGTTCCGGGGGACGGGCAGGAGCTGTCCCGCGGGCACCGCGACCTGCTCGGCGTAGCCGCCGCCGGCCAGCAGCGCGCACACCTCGTCCCCCGGCCGCCAGCTCGTGACCTGCTCGCCGACGGCCCGGACCCGGCCCGAGCACTCCAGGCCCGGATACGGCGGCGCGCCCGGCGGCGGCGGGTAGAACCCCTGCCGCTGCATCAGGTCGGCGCGGTTGACCCCGGAGGCGGCGACGTCGATGACCACCTCACCGGGACCCGGGACCGGGTCGGGCACTTCCAGCCACTGCAGGACTTCGGGTTCACCGGGCTCGGTGATGACCACGGCGCGCATGTGCGTCTCCTTTGTCTGCTGCCTCATTGTGCCGTCCGGCGCCGCATCCACCGATGTTCACCACTCAGAGCCACCAAACATGTGCGTTGGGTATCGAAATTACGCGAAATTTGTCTTACGCTCAGATTGATGGACGAACCCCGCCCGCATGCGTCCACCCATGAGGACCAAAGGGGGACGACCCGTGACCACGAACAACGACATGCCCCGGATATTCAGCGACGGCGCGAGCGACGACGGCCCGTTCGGCCGCGAGTGGCGCGACGAGGCCGACGCCGGACCCTACGGGTCGTGGTCCGGCTGGGAGGAGCAATCCGAGCCGGCCGGCGCGGACGGCTATCCGCAGCCCTCGTTCTACGCGGCGGACGAGAACCGTCCCGGCGAGCCGGAATTCCCGGGTTACCCGGCAGCGCTCGGGTATCCGCAGGAACCGGAGTATCCGCGCGGACCGGGGTACGCTCCGCTCCCGCCGGACCACCCCGGTCCCGGAGGCGACCTAGGCGAACTGGGGTATCCGGCCGGGCCTGGCTACGCGCCGGACTCGGGCTACGCGCACGACCTGGGGTACCCGCACGACGGCTGGAACGAGCCGGCCGCCGGGTACGGGTACCGGCCCGATGCGCGGCACGCACCCGAGGCGCAGTACCCGGGCTACCCGCCGGAGCCTGGCTACGGGCGGGACCCGGCGGGCATCCCGCCGATGGAGTCGCTGCTCGAGGCCGGGCACGCGCCGCCGGAGTTCCGGACCGGCCAGGCGCCCTGGCCGGGTGTGGGCCCGGCCCCGGGATTCTCCGGGCCGGCCGGGCGGGCGCCGTCACGGCCGGCGCCCCCCGCCCCCGCCGAGACGTCGGACAGCCTGACCGCCGACTCGCTGCTGCACGGCAAGCGGGCCGCGGCCGGGTCCGGCTGGCGGCACCGGGTCTCCCGGGTGACCGGCGGCCTGCTCCGGCTGGGCGAATCGGCCGCCGACATGCGCCGCCGCGACCTTATCAACCGGGTCAGGACCCCGGTCGCGGGCGGGCACCACCGGGTGGCGGTGCTGAGCCTCAAGGGTGGCGTGGGCAAGACGACGACCGCGGTCGGGCTGGGCGCGACGTTCGCGACCCTGCGCGGGGACCGGGTCATCGCGGTCGACGCAAACCCCGACCGGGGCACGCTGTCGGACAAGGTCCGGCTCGAGACCGCCGCGACGGTCAGGGACCTGCTCAACGAGCGGGACCAGATCCGCCGCTACGCCGATGTCCGGGCCTTCACCACCCAGGCGCCGAGCCGTCTCGAGGTGCTCGCCTCCGACCGCGACCCCGCCGTGTCCGTCGCCTTCGGCGCGGACGACTACTGCGACGCGGCGCGGGTGCTCGAGCACTTCTACTCGATCTGCCTCACCGACTGCGGCACCGGGCTGCTGCATTCTGCCATGTCGGGCGTGCTCGCGCTGGCCGACCAGATCGTGGTGGTCAGCTCGCCCTCGGTCGACGGCGCGCGCAGCGCCAGCGCGACCCTGGACTGGCTGGAGGCGCACAACTGCGGGGATCTGGTCCGCAACGGCGTCGTCGTGCTCTCCACCATCCGGCCGAAGAGCAAAAGCACCGTCGACCTGGACCGGCTGGAGCACCACTTCGCCGCGCGCTGCCGGGCCGTGGCCCGGATCCCCTACGACGCGCACCTGGAGGAGGGCGCCGAGGTCGACCTCGAGCTGCTCAGCGCCGAGACGGCCGACGCGTACCTGACCCTGGCCGCCCTGGTGGGCGACGGGCTGGCCTGGCCACGGCGGCTGACGTCCCGCTCCGGGTTACCGTAGGCTTGAGGACACAGGAGGGCTCGCCTAGTGGCCGATGGCGATGGTCTTGAAAACCATTGTGGCGGCAACGTCACCGTGGGTTCGAATCCCACGCCCTCCGCTTCTAACCTCGGGAAAACGCTCTTGACCTGGGCGTATGTTTGACTAACCTCTGTCGTAGGCTTGTCAGTGCCCGCGCATGTCCTTGCGTCGCCCCTGAACGGCATCACCGGCGGTCACGTTGACTGGCCCGAGTCCAAGGGCCTCAATGAGTGGGAACGCAAGGCCCTTGAACTGGCCGAAGAACGAAGCCAGCTCGGCTAGCTCGCGCCAGGGGACCACCACATCAACAGCCAGCGGCTCCGCGTAACAGGATTAACCTCCCACGGAACACGACGTGACCGGTCAACTCTAGGGCGATTGCGAGGGTGAAGATTGCGAGGATGAAAATCGCCACGAATAGCCTGGTAATCCGGCTCGCTTGCCGTTCCTCTTGATGAGGGCGTAGGTGTGGCTTGTTACTCATCATGTTCCCCTAATGGAACGGCACCGCTCGAATCGTAGATGATTCAGGCTGACGGACCAAAGGCCTAGCGACGCCGCAGTTCGGGATGAAGGACTGCCGTGCCCGTTGCGTGCCCGATCGCCCGGTCAAGATCGGAGTCTCACGGTCACTGCCGGACCACCCGGTACAGCGGCTGACCTGCGGACAGGCAGGTCATGATTCCTGCACCGACACCGGTCCGGTTGCATAGCAGGGAACATTGGTCAAGGCTGGTGCCGTGCCCTTCTCTGGCAAGTCATCGGCCCCCGAACCGGCGCCGCGCCGGGTGCATCACCCGTGGAACCCGCCGGAGGCGGAGCTTCCTGGCATCGTGCCGATCGATACCCTTCACTTTGACCGGTCCGAGCAGGCCGCGATAGCGATCATCGGGATAGCGGCCTACGCCAGGGGATTCGAATTCTTCCTGGCCCGCCGCATCCGGCCGGGCACTCCCGGCCTCGATGAAGACCCTACGCCGGAGATGCTGAGGCGCAGGCGCAGGGAGCCGGAGGACTTCCCGATCCGCGTGCAGTTCTCCGATGGCCGTACGGCCATCAGCGGAAGATCACGCGGTGACTTTGAACCCCCAGGGCCGATCCTGCAATCGCGCGGTGGCGGCGGCACCT
The DNA here is from genome assembly GCA_963834685.1 of uncultured Actinomycetes bacterium. Taxonomy (GTDB): domain Bacteria; phylum Actinomycetota; class Actinomycetes; order Streptosporangiales; family Streptosporangiaceae; genus Palsa-504. Next base: position 81,773 of record CAWICW010000003.1, read on the forward strand.
CGCACTCTCAGCTCTTTCGGTGGTGGGTGTGGCCGCTGCCCCCGGCCGGGCCGCTGCAGTTCATCTGCCAGTGGCCGGTGTACGGGATCAACGAAACGCAGGTGGGCATCGACGGACAGCTGATCCTCGACGCCGCTCGCCGGAGCGTCCAGCTCTGGCCAGAAGATGACCCGGACGCCGCATAGACCGCACGGGATATACCCGACCCGGTGGATATCGCCTCTGAAAACCTAGGTCACAGCGCTCGAGGTCACGGACCAATCTGAACGGGTCCGGATGCCCGTGGGGAACCATGGTGAGTCCGCTGCCGTGGCAAGCTACCTTCATGGCAGATGACAAGCCGGAGCCCACACCCATGATGAGGGTAACGGCGGCGATGGATGAATTCATGGCAACGGTACTGCGCCACCTGCGCACGGGGCAGGGCAGCCCCCTGGAAGAACTGGGCCTCGAGAAGGCAGCGGACGAGCTGCGGAACTGGCGGCCCGATATCCCAGGTTCAGGAGCACAGGATCAATCGTGACCGCGGCGTGCCGGATCGAGCAGTTGAGATCGCGCGGGATATACACGGGATGATCTTGTTTGGCATGATGGGCACCGCCCGCTGAAAGCCCAGGGCGTTGACGCGTTCTCGCGGGTCCGAATCCCACGCCCTCCGCTTTGTGATGTCTCAGGACATCGAAAAGACCCCGAACCTGCGTTGGGGTTCGGGGTCTTCGTGTCGGCGGGCGGGCGTGGTGTGCCGGGTGCGGCTGGCACGGGGCGCACGCGGCCACCTCTTCCACCTTGCGTGAGGTGGGTACATATACGCACAGGACCCGGTACGAGAACATCCCGGGATCCGTGCCGCTCGGCCAACAGACCGGAATGATCTACACACGGAGGGCCGCATGACGTCATACAAGCACGTTCCGCACCCGCACATTCTGCACCGGAAGGCGGCGCGCCCGGTCAAGGTGGCCGACCAGTTCGCTCGGACCAGCGCGGTCACCCGCTTCAACACGGCCTTCGCCCTGAAGATCACGGGCGCCGTCGGCTCCATGTGGTGCGCGTACATCTTCGCCGCCATCGCCCTGTTCGGCCTGCCGTCCGCCATCAAAAACGGCCTCGGCGGCATCGTGCAATGGATCGCGCAAACGTTCCTTCAGCTGGTGCTGCTGTCGATCATCATCGTGGGCCAGAACGTGCAGGCTGCGGCGTCTGACGCGCGAGCGGAGAACACCTACCAGGACGCCGAGGCGGTTCTGCATGAAGCCCTGCAGATCCAGGAACACCTGCTCACCCAAGATCAGGAACTGCAAAAGCTTATCGCCACACTGTGCTGACCTGTGACTTTGCAGACAGGCCCCGCACCGGTCGACCTAGCGGACGGCCGGCGATCCGGCGAACCCCGCGATGCTGAGGGGAGCTTTCCCGGCCGGCCCTCGGGCGCGGACGTCACCGGGTGAGGTCCCGGTATCGCGCATCTCGTATCCGAGCGCCCGTTTCCCCGTCCCGTGCCTGGCGTTTACTGTTACGGGCACCTCGTACGGATGCCCTCCACTGGTCCTGATCCTGGGCGAGTAATCTCAGCGGCATGGGAAGCCAGGCCCTGCCCCCGGTCAGCGTGCTCGAGCTCGCCGGCCTATGGCAGTTCGCCCCGGTCGTGACCGCCTTCGTCATGCTGGCGGCCGGGCTCTATCTCTGGGGCGTGCTTCGGGTGCGCCGGCGCCATCCGGCCCGGCCGTGGCCGTGGTACCGGACCGCCTTGTTCCTCAGCGGCCTGGCCGTGATCGTGATCGCGACCGAGAGCGGTGTGGGCAGCTACGACGACGTGCTCTTCTGGGATCACATGGTGCAGCACCTGCTGCTGCTGATGGTGGCGCCGCCGCTGCTCGTGGTCGGGCAGCCGGCCACGCTGCTACTGCATGCGAGCCGGAACCCGGTGCACACCTGGACCAAGAAGCTGCTGCGCTCCCGCGTGGTGACCTGGATTACCTGGCCCCCGTTCGGCGTCGCCCTCTACGTCGGGGTGATCGTGGGCACGCACCTGACCGGGTTCATGAACGTGGTGCTGTCCAACGACACCGTGCACGAGGCCGAGCACGTTCTCTTCCTGGTCGCCGGTTACCTATACTTCCTGCCCCTGATCGGCCGGGAACCGATCCGCTGGCGGGTCTCCTATCCGTCCCGGATCTTCCTGCTCTTCCTGGCCATGCCGGTGGACGCCTTCACCGGCCTGGTGCTCGGCTCCGAGAACGCGAACCCGTTCCCTCTCCTGGCCCAGGGCCGCCCTAGCTGGGCGCCGAGCCCGCTCACCGACGTGCACATCGGCGGCGCGGTGATGTGGGTCGGCGGAGCCGGCCTGATGTTCGTCCTCATGATGACGGTGTTCTTCGCCTGGAGCCGCGAGACGCGCGCCGACGGCGGGCTCGGCTGGCTCGAGACCGCGCGCCGGACGAACTTCGCCGCACGGGTCAGCACGCACCAGGAGACCGTCGTCGGCCCGGGCGTCCCCGCGCAGGCCGCCCGGGCCGACGCGGACGAGAGCGTGGACGACGACGAGCACCTGGCCGCGTACAACGCCTACCTGGCCCGTCTCAACGAGCAGCACGATCGCTGAACGGGCCGCGGCTGCGACACGCCGATACGGTTTTCTAGTCAAATCTAGGGCTCAGGCTAGATCTCACCATAGAGTCCGATGCTATGAGCGAGCTGCAGCGCCTCAAAGGCGCCCCGTAAGCGAGCGGAGACACAGCCATGGATCCGGTGCGCAATCCCTATGCTCCCGGCGCGGGCCAGCGGCCGCCCGAGCTCACCGGGCGGGACCGGGAGATCAGCCAGTTCGAGGTCGTGCTGGAGCGGATCGCCCGCGGCCGCCCCGAACGGAGCATGGTGCTGACCGGGCTGCGCGGCGTGGGTAAGACGGTGCTGCTGAACACGTTCCGGTCCATGGCGCTGCAGCGGCTTTGGGGCACCGGGAAGATCGAGGCCAGGCCGGGCCAGTCGATCCGGCGGCCGGTCGCGGCGGCGCTGCACATGGCGGTGCGCGAACTCGCGCCCCGGCACCGGGCCCCGGACCGGGTCGAGTACTTCCTCGGCGTCCTCAAGACGTTCGCGCTGCACGACCCGAAGGCCCCCAAGGGCAGCACGGTCACGGTCGGGCTGGGCATCGACGTGCCCGCCCAGCGCGGCCGGGCCGATTCCGGTGACCTGGAGGTCGACCTCACCGAGCTGTTCGCCGAGGCGGCTTCGGTGGCCGCCGACCTCGGCGTGGGGATCGCCCTGTTCGTCGACGAGATGCAGGACGTGCCCGCCGGGGATGTGTCCGCGCTCTGCGCCGCCTGCCACGAGCTGTCGCAGACCGGCGGCCCGCTCATCGTGGTCGGAGCCGGCCTGCCGCACCTGCCGTCGGTGCTCTCGGCCAGCAAGAGCTATTCCGAGCGGCTGTTCCGGTACGCCAGGATCGACCGCCTGGACCGGGAGGCCGCCGACCTCGCGCTCATCGCCCCGGCGCAGCGGGAGGACGTGACCTTCACCGCCGGCGCGCTCGACGCGCTATACGCCGCGGCCGACGGCTACCCCTACTTCGTCCAGGCCTACGGCAAGGTCACCTGGGACGTGGCCGCCTCGAGCCCGGTGACGGCCGCCGACGTCGGTATGGCCGCCCCGGAGGCAGAGGGCGAGCTGGCCGTCGGCTTCTTCGGCAGCCGTTACGAGCGGGCCACGCAGGCTGAACGGGAGTACATGCGGGCCATGGCCGCCACCGGGGATGACCCGGTGCCGACCTCGGTGGTCGCCGACGAGCTCGGGCGCAAGCCGTCGAGCCTGTCGCCGGCCCGGGACGGCCTGATCAAGAAGGGGCTGATCTACAGCTCCGAGCGGGGCTTGATCGCGTTCACCGTCCCGCATTTCGGCAAGTTCCTGCGCTCGCAGCCGGCCTAGGCGGATGGCGGGCCTCAGGCTACAACTCCATAATGCCGTCTAGCGTGGCGCCTAGAGTCTCCTAGATAACGACAGACTCGCCAGTTCCGGGTGCCCCAGGACCTCGCCGGTGCCCGCGTCGATGAAAAGCACCGTTTCTCGTGCGGTCGCCCGGCTGCGCATTGACGCGGACTCCACGAGGATTCCGGCGCCCGAGCCTTAACGCGGTAAATCGCGACTTATCCTGCTTTATCGGTATGGGCGGGCATTAATTGCGGCTCCGCAGGGTCTACTGCGGGCCGCCTGACTCATGGCACTATCAGGTATGCAGGTCAGCACCCATAGGAGGTAGCTCGGTGCGCAGCACGATCATGGACATCCCGCTGACGATCGCGTCGATCATGCGCTACGGAACGTCCATATTCGGTGATCGCGAGGTTGTCACCTGCACCGAGGATGGCACCCGGCGCCGCACCTACGCCGAAGCGGGCCGCCGCGCCGCGCGGCTGGCGAACGCGCTGCGCCGCCTGGGCGTGGACTCCGACCAGCGCGTAGGCACCTTCATGTGGAACAACGCCGAGCACCTCGAGGCCTATCTGGCCGTGCCGTCTATGGGCGCGGTGCTGCACACGCTGAACATCCGGCTTGCCCCGGCCGAGGTGGGCTACATCGCCACCCACGCCGACGACTACGTCGTCGTCGTGGACGCCTCGCTGGTCTCGAGGTTCGCCGAGATCCTGCCGCACGCGCCCGCCGTCAAGCACGTGATCGTGTCCGGGGCGCCGCTCAGCCAGACGCCCGGGGCCGACGAGCTTACCGGCGTGGCCGTGCACGAGTACGAGGAACTGCTGGCCGCCGAGCCGGACTCGTTCGACTGGCCCGCGCTGGATGAATTCTCGGCCGCGGCGATGTGCTACACCAGCGGGACTACCGGGCACCCCAAGGGGATCGTCTACAGCCACCGGTCCAGCTACCTGCACTCGATGGGTGCCTGCCTCGGGAACGCCTTCAGCCTGTCCGAACGGGACCGCGTGCTCCCGGTCGTGCCCATGTTCCACGCCAATGCGTGGGGCCTGGCCTACGCCGGCCTGCTGTCCGGCGCCGCCCTGATCATGCCCGACCGGTACCTGCAGCCCGCCGCGCTCGTCCGGCTGATCGGCGACGAGCGGGTCACCGTGGCCGGCGGGGTGCCGACCATCTGGGCCGGCGTGCTCACCCACATGCGGGCCGAGGGCGGTGACCTGTCCTCGCTGCGCCTGGTCATCGCGGGCGGATCCGCGGTCCCGCACGCGCTGCAGGTCAGGTACGAGCAGGAGCTCGGCGTGCGGCTGCTGCAGGCCTGGGGCATGACGGAGACCTCGCCGCTGGCCAGCGTGGCCAACCCGCCCCCCGGCGTCAGCAAGGAGGAAGAGTGGTCGTACCGGGACAGCCAGGGCCGGGTGTTCTGCACCGTCGAGGCCCGGCTGGCCGGAGACGCCGGGGCGCTGCTCCCGGCCGACGGCGAGGCAGTCGGCGAGATCGAGGTCCGCGGCCCATGGATCACCGGGTCCTACTACCAGGACGACGACCCGGGTAAGTTCCACGACGGCTGGCTGCGGACCGGAGACGTGGGGACGCTGGACGAGCGCGGCTTCATCCGGCTGAGCGACCGGGCCAAGGACGTGATCAAGTCCGGCGGCGAGTGGATCTCCTCCATGGAACTGGAGAACGTCCTGATGGCCCACCCCGATGTGGCCGAGGCCGCGGTGATCGGAGTCGCCGACGACAAGTGGGGCGAGCGGCCGCTCGCGGCGGTCGTGCTGCGAGCCGGCGCCGACGTCACCGCGGAGAAGCTCCGGGCCTTCATGGCCGAGCAGATCCCGCGCTGGCAACTGCCCGAGCGCTGGTGCTTCGTCGCCGAGGTGCCTAAGACCAGCGTGGGCAAGTTCTCCAAGCGGACCATGCGCGAGGCCTACGCCGGCGGCGACTACGAGGTCATCGAGGTGCGCTGACGCGGACGGCCCGGCCCCGGCGCGGCCCGGTGGGATTGCTTTGCCGGGGCGGGGTCAGTCCCGGTACGCTATGGCCCACCGCACCTGCTGGTGCGGGTGGAGGATTCGCCTAGTCCGGTCTATGGCGCCGCACTGCTAATGCGGTTGGGCTTCACGGCCCTCCGGGGTTCAAATCCCCGATCCTCCGCCACCTGAGCAGCAGCACGCCCGAGCGCTCAATCTCGGCGGACTGCTGCTTTCTGCTGTCCAGGACCCGTGCGCGCACAATGCGCGCACGTCGCCGTCATTGCGCCACGCTAGGCATCTCCTGTAGCGGGAGCGTCACCCTGTCGCTGCCGCCGAGTCGCTGCCCAGGATCCGGTCCTGACCGAGGTGCTTTCACCCGCGGCCGGGTGAGGCGCATCACGGGGGTGCACGAGATTCTTGACACGTCCCGCACCCTCAGAAACGCAGGAGTATGACATGACGACGAAGGCCGCCTTTGCCCCCGAGGAATGGACGGTGGTCCTTGAAGGGCCGCCCACAGCGGGCATGATCGTGCTTACCGCAGCCCACGGGGGCACGTTCCGTGAAACCATCGCCATGTCCAAGGCCTACACCGAGGCACGCGCCGAGCACGGCGAAAGCGAGCTGCTCGATGAGATCGTGTCGGCGAAGCCGAAGATAGACCACACGAGGTATCACTCTGCCGAAGAGCTCAGAGACAACGGGCTCGGGCACCTCCGCGACGCCATGGCGCTGCTGGAGAGTAAGGCGACCGCCGGGGAACGCGATGATTACCGGCACTTCGTCCTCACCCTGGCCAGCAAGGTCGCCGCCGCCCACCGGGAGCACGGGCAGAGCGTGAGCCCTGCGGAGGCAGAGGCCATCCAGCAGATCACGGCGGCGCTCGGCACGACCGGCTCCTGACCGGGCACGTCGGCCTGTTACCACCGTCCGGGAGTTATCTGCGCGGCGAGTCGCGTCCGGGGACGCGCGGCGTCGCTCAGGGCTGGCCGTGCCGATCGGTGCCCGTTGACGTCGCCGGCGATCACCTGCAAGAGGTGAGCCGTGGCGCGGGGTGCTTGGGCTTCAATGACCTCATGGCGGTGATTTTCGGCTTCGACCGGCACGGTGACGTGCCCGGCACGTCGCCGGCGCCGGGGTGAGACGGGAGAGAAGGCCGTGATCCTTAACCTGATGCTGATCGGCCTGGCGGTCACGCTCGACCCGCTGCCGCTGACGGCCTTCCTCGTCGTGCTGCCCTCCACGCGAGGCGCGCGCAAGGGCGCGGCGTTCGTGTTCGGGTGGCTGGTATCCCTAGCTATCGTGGTCACGGTCACGGTCCTGGCTACCGGCAATAACCCGCCCAAGCCGGCCACGGCCCCGTCGCTGGCCGCGCTGGCGGTCAAGATCGTGCTCGGCGTCGTCCTGGTCAGGATCGCGGTCCGTCAGATTCGGGCCAGAGGGCGGCCCAAGCCGCCCAAGAAGCCGCCCAAGTGGCAGGCGCACGTGGACAGTATGTCCCCGTGGTTCGCCCTGGCCCTGGCCCCGGCCCTGCAGCCCTGGGTGCTGATCGGCGCGGGCGCGGCCATCGTGGTGGAGGCCAAGCTGTCCAGCTGGCAAAGCTTCCTGGCCCTGGGCTTGTACTGCGTCCTGGCCTCTTCGTCCTACCTGGCCTTGGAGATCTATGCCGTTGTCAGGCCCGCCCAGAGCCAGGCGCTCCTGGTCAGATGCAGGACCTGGGTCGACTCCCACACCGACCAGGCGATCATCGTGGGGAGCCTGATCATCGGTTTGTGGTTCATCGCCGACAGCCTCTACCTGATCGTCTCCTAGCCTCCGGTCACAAGAGCAGGCGCGAATGGTCGATCTGGACGTCGGCGACGACAGGCAGGCTGCGGCTCCGTCGCTGCGACGGATGCTGGTGCCGCTGGCCCTGGCCCAGTTCATCTGCAGCTTCGCGGGCGCGGCACTGCTGACCGGCGTTCTTTGGCGAGGCCTGCAGTTCTTTTCGGCTATGTCGTCGGCCGCACCCTCTGTACTGAGCGTGGCCGCCAGGCGGCTAAGCGACACTACCGCGGTGGCAGCGTTCTAGAATCCCCAATCCCCATCGGCGCCCACAGCCTCCTGAGCGTTAAGTCGTGCTCCGTTACCCTCGTGATCCTCATGGGCGGAACGGTCAAAGCCAGGCGCAGCAACCTGGCTTCTGCCGAGTCATCGTCTTGCAGCCTTTCCAAGCCGTCCACCAACTCGGGGTCGGCGAACACGCGCGCACCGGTGATCGCGGCCAGATTCAGCGCATCGCTGGGACGCGCATCAACACACCGCGCGCCAAGCGGACCCTCGACCTCGACCGTCGCGGCGTATATGCCCTCTACCAGGCGATCGACCCGCACCTGGCGCACGCGTCCGCCGAGGCCCCGCACCAGCGCCGCGGCGAAGTCGTACGTCATCGGACGGCCAAACTCCAGACCCTGCAGGCGGGTAGCCAGGCTGAACGCCTCCCCTTCCCCGATCGTGATGACCAGGTGCCGGTCCCCGGATACCTCATCCAGCACCACGCAGTGCAACGACTCCTCCGCCAACAGCGGTCCGAACCCGACAACCTTGGCGATTCGCATCTCGATGAAGCCGACATCAGTAGTCGCAGGCATCGCGGCTTCCCCTCTCTCGCTGCTCCACCATGTTATGGCTGACAGCAACAGCAGCGCCGACGGCAAGCAGCGGCGACCGGCGACAGCGCCGCACGTTCGCACGACCCGAGCTGCTGATGCCGTTGGGTGGTAACACCCTCCGGGGTTCAAATCCCCGATCCTCCGGTTCGTGCTCGCGGGCCAGGCGGGCGAGGAAATCAGCCCGGCGCTGGCGCTCTTCGGCGGCCAGATCCAGCATTCGCGCCGGGTACTGCTCCCATTCGAGATGGGCGTCGACCTCCGGATCGCCGAGGACAGCGGCATCGACGCGGACGGGCGCACCGCACACCACGGCAAGATTGAGCGCGTCACTCGGCCGGGCGTCGACCTCGACCACCCCGCCCGGGCCCTCCAGCACCACCACCGCGTAGAAGATGCCTTCTGCCAGCCGGGTGACCCGCACCTCGGTCAGCCGTGACCCGGCGGCGATGAGCAGATTCGCGGCCAGCTGGTAGACCATGGGCCGGGGCATCTCGGTCGCGTCGAGACTGCACGCCAGGGCAACCGCCTCGGCCGACCCCGTGTACATCGGCAGCCGGCGGGTGCCGTTTCGTTCCCCGAGCACGACGATGTGCGGCCGGCGAAGAGGGTCATCTGGCCCGTCGGCCCGGCAGACATCGATCACCTCTGCGTCCACCCACGCGGATTCTGGTGCAGCCGGCATGGCCGGTACCTCCTTGTCGTGTTCGATGCATGACGCAAGCTGCGGGGCCAGCGCGCCGCGAGCCTGGTGCAGCCGGGCCTGTTCAGCGCGATCCCCGCGTACCGGGCGCCGAAGTGGCCGGGGGAGCGGAGCCGTCCCAGGCTGACCAGGGCCGCGACCGTGGCCTCCTGGGCGACGTCGGCGACCGGATCATCCGTACCGAGCGGCCGCCGGGCCAGGGCCACGACCATGCCCCGATGCCGGTCAGCCAGGCAGGCGAAGGCCTCCATGTTGCCCGCGCGGGCAGCCGCGACCAGCTCGGCGTCGCTCAGGGAAGCTACCTCGGCCACGCTCTATAGTGCCAGTACCGGCCTCCAGGGTTAGCGTGATGGACCGGGCGGCGCGATGTCGCGTCTGAGCCTGCTGGTGACCTGTGTGGCGATATTGCTCTCCGCTAACGCATTTCCCTAGACTAAGCGTGGCTCAGCGGCCGGACGAGGAGGACGCATGCCAGTCGACTGGGTGGTCATCGGCCTGGATAACGGCGGAACGACGAACAACGGGACGATTCTCGACTCCGAAGGCCGGTTCCACCTCGACCAGATGGCAGAAGTTCCCAGCAATGTCAGGGAGGGCCCGGACAAGGCCATCCAGGCCCTGGTCGACGCGGTGGAGCAGGTGCTCGGGCTTACCGGCGTGCCGCTCACGGCGGTACGCGCGATAGGCCTGGACACGCCCGGCCCCGCCAGCGCGGGCGGCGTCATCTCCTCGAAGGGCGCGACGAACTTCGGCGACGCCGGCTGGGGCGGGTTTGATATCCGGGGCGCGCTGGCCGAGCGCGTCGGGCTGCCGGTCATCTACAACAACGACGGGAACGCGGCCGCGCTATACGCGCACTACGTGCGGTTCGGCGTGCAGTCGGCGCGGCACAGCTCGGTGTCCGCGATCGTGGGCACGGGGCTCGGCGGCGGCCTGGTCGAAGCCGGCCGGGTGATCAAGGGCGCGGCCGGAATGGCCGGGGAGCTCGGCCATGTCCCGATCCCGCTGGACGGCCTGCTGGATCCCGGCCAGCCGACACCCGCCTGCAACTGCGGCCAGTCGGGCGACGCGGAGAGCGTGGCCTCGCTCACCGGGATCCAGAAGAACCTGCTGCCCTACTGGCTTACCAAGTACCCAGGCCATCCGGTCGCCAGCTTGCCCCCGGGCGAGGCGGCCAAGCAGATCCGGCACTACGGCGAGCAGGGCGACGCCCTGGCGCTGGCCATCTTCCGCCAGCAGGCCATGGCCCTGGGCCGGCTGTTCACCATCGCCGCGAACTTCTTCGATCCCGGCGCCTACTTCCTGGGCGGCGGCGTGGTGGAGGCCGCGCCGCGCTTCCGCGACTGGTTCCTGGCCGAGGTCCGGGCCAGCACCGTGCTGCGCGAGGAGCAGGCCCGGGCCGCGGAAATCGCCCTGGTGCCCGACCTCGACATGGCCGGCGCCCGCGGGTCCGCCATCGCCGCCCGCGACTGGCTCGTCGGCGTGGACACCGGGATCCAGCCCGCTGAGCTGTAATCCCTGGGTCGGCGGGATGACGACGATCATGGTGAACCGGGTCGGCTCCTGGCCCTCGTTGCTGTAGCGGTGCGGGCGGCTGGCCGGGAACCGGGCGCACTGGCCCGGATCGACGACATGCCGCTCCCCGGCGACGGTCAGGGTCAGGCGGCCCGCCTCGACCCATACCATCTCGCGGGTGGCCGGCGCGTGCGCGTCGCCGCCGAACTCCTCGCCGGGCATCACCTCCCAGCGCCACAGCTCGACCGCCCACGGCGGGTCCGTGGCGCCGAGGATCGTGCCGGTGCCGCCGGACGGGCCGCGCCACAGGACGCGCGAGGCGTCCGGGCTGCTGACCCTGACGGCAGGCTCACCGCCCACATCGACGAGCAGCGTGACAGGAACGCCGAACGCGTCACCGATCCGGGCCAGCGTGGCCAGGTTGGGGTTGGAGCGGCCCTGTTCGAGCGCTACGAGCACGCCCTTGCTGACCCCGGAGCGCGCGGCGAGCTGGTCCAGTGACCAGCCGCGATCGGCACGCAGCGCCTGCAGGGTGCGCGCTACGGCGGTCGTGATGCCAGGTACTTCCGCCATAATTCCCTTCCCGTACGGTCCGCGCGGTCGGTACGATGAACTATACGTATCAATACTCCGACCGCGGGTCGGACCTGCCGGAGGAACCAGCTGTAGTGACGATCCTGGCACTGGCCGCTGCCGTGCTCTACGGGACAGCCGATTTTCTCGGCGGGGTAGCGTCCCGGCGGGCCAGCGTGTTCGCGGTGCTGGCGCTGACCGTCCCGGCGGGCGCGGTCGTCATGCTGCTGGTCGCGCTGCTGGGCCAGGTACCGACCCTCGGCGGGCTCCTGGGGCACGGCGGGCTCGGTTCGCCGGCCTCGGTAGGGAACTGGAGCGCCGTCGGGTGGGCGGCGGCCTCCGGGGTCTGCGGTGCGGCCGGGCTGGTCGCGTTCTACGCGGGCTTCGCCACCGCCCCGATCAGCGTCGTGGCGCCGGTCGCGGCCCTGTTCTCGGCGGTCCTGCCGGTGGGCGTCGCGATCGCCGGCGGCGAACGGCCGGCCGCGACCGTGATCGCGGGTGGTCTGATCTGCCTGGTGGCGATCGTCCTGGTCAGCGCGCAGCCTGCCGACCACGGGGACGCACGGGGCGGCGGGATCCGGCCGGTGACCTCGGGACGGCTGCGGGCGCTCGGCTACGGCGCCGCGGCCGGCGCCGGGTTCGGCCTGTTCTTCATCTTCCTCAAGAACGCGGGCCAGTCCGGGGTGCTCTGGCCGGTAGCGATCTCCCGGTCGGCCGGGACCGTGGTCGCGTTCGGCATCGCGCTGGCCACCCGGACCCGGCCGCGGTGGAGGCGGGGCGGAATAACCGGCATCGCGCTGATCTCCGGAGCGATCGATGCCGCGGCCAACGTCTGCTACGTGCTGGCCACCCGGGCCGGCCTGTTCGGGCTGGCCGTCGTGATCACGTCGCTGTACCCGGGGATGACGGTCCTGCTGGCCCGGGTCCTGCTCGGAGAGCGGACGCGCTGGCTGCAGCGGGCGGGCTTGCTGCTCGCCGCGGCCGGAGTGGTGCTCGTGACCGTATAGCCGGGCTAGTCGTCCCTCTTGTCCCGGCGGTTGTTCTGGTTGAGCCAGCGGGTCAGGACCTGCGCGAGCTCGGTGGCGACGTCGCTCGCGTCCGTCGGTTCCTCATCTTTGAAGATCAGGCCGCAGACCTCTAGGTAAAGCTGCTCGGGATAAGGGATGAACTTGACGTTCCGCAGCGCCTGGTCCTGCCCGGCTGACTCCACGATGAACTCGCCGTAGCCGAGTATCCGGCCGATGGTGGTCCGCCGGAAACTCATGTCCGTCACCTTGGCGAGCGGCAGCATGCCCACGTTGCGGACGATGACGCCTTTAGCGAGGATCAGCCGCTGGGACGTGACCACGAAGTAGTTGACGGCCCAGTCCCAGATCTTCAGCCCGAGCCACCCCAACAGGACGACCCACGCGAGCCAGATCACCAAGATGGCCGTGTCGTTTCCGTGGGCGACGTAGTTGCTCAGAAGGCCCGCGATGGCGAGCCCGAGCAGAACGAGGGCGATCGGTGGGATGAGCACGGCCGGATGCTCGTGGACGCTGATGACCTGGCGCTCATGAGGCAGGAGGTACCTGTTGACCGAGGCCGGGACCGTGTCGGTATTCGGGGCCAGCCTCATCGCGCACCGCGCCCTAAAGCGAAGAGAAGAAGGTGGAAAGTCCGTGGGCCACAGAGGTCAGGAAGGTCCCGATGTTGTGTACCACGTGAGCGGCTCCGGCGGGATCTTCAATGATCCACCAGAGGATAAAAGCAACAGCCAGCCACCCGAGGACTGTCTTAAGACTCACGTCGCCTCCCAAAGGCGCCCGGACTCGTCCTAATCTCGTCAGGGAACCAATGTTAGCTTGAACCGAAATTCGGGCCATCGTTAACGGGGTGAAGCTGCCGTGTCGGCATCACTATGCCCCGTTCCCGGCCCCAGTATGCCGGATCGGGGCCAGGAGTGCGCGGCGGCCCGGGCCGGCCACGCCGGCGCAGCTCAGGCAAACCTCCCCGGCCGGCCTGATCGGCGATTCTGCCGCCGCGGCGGGTGGCGATCTGACAGCATTCCTCCGTGCAGAGCATGCTGGTGCAGTGACGATGTCTGACGTGGCTGAGACGGACTTCGCTGTCATCGTCTACCGGGAAGAAGACCAGTGGGAAGCCGACGCGCTGCCCGCTGCGCTGACCGCCGATCTGGACGGCCTGGTGCACGCGCTGCGCCAGCAGCCGAGCATCGGCGGCACCATCGGCTTTGCCGGCGTCGGCGATGACTTCTGGCTGGTGATCAGGATCATCGGCGAGCACGTGTCGCTATTCCTGTCCGACCTCACCGCGGCGGTGGACTATCCGCTGGCCCGCCAGGTGCTCGAGGCCCTGGACATCCCGGTGCCTTCGGATGATGAGCTCGATCAGGTGCTCCCGGCGGGCGACCTGTCCATCTTCGCGGATCTCGGGCTGGAGGAGATGGAGCTCGGCGCTGTCGCGGCGGACCTCGATCTCTACCCCGAGGACGCGGTGGCCGGCATCGCCGAGCGGCTGCGGTTCGGGGAAGCGGTGGAGCAGGCCCTGGATCGTGCGCTCGGCCCGTGACCGGTTATATCGCGGGCTTCGAGCCCGCGATGCGGCTCGCGCTGGCCGAGGCGGTCCAGGCCGGGCAGGAGCTGGCCGGGACCGGCCAGGACGACGTGCCGGTGGGGGCCGTGATCCTCGATGAGGCGGGCACGGTTCTCGCGCGGGCGCGCAACCGCCGGGAGGCGGACCGCGACCCCACCGCGCACGCCGAGATGCTCGCCATCCGGCAGGCCGCCCGGGCCCTGGGCCGCTGGCGCCTGACCGGCCTGACCCTGGTCGTGACCCTGGAGCCGTGCACCATGTGCGCGGGCGCGGTGACCCTGGCCCGGCTCGGTCGGCTGGTCTACGGGGCCGAGGATCCGAAGGCCGGCGCGGTGGGCTCGCTCTGGGACGTGGTCAGGGACCGGCGCCTGAACCACCGGCCGGAAGTCATCGGCGGGGTTCTGGCCGAGCAGTGCGGTGCCGTGCTGCGCGAGTTCTTCGCCGCCCGCAGGTCGCACGACGGGTAGCATCTCCCCGCCCGGCCCCCGGTTCGGGTAAGCTCACCCACGGTGGAGTCGCCTAGTGGCCGAGGGCGCACGCCTCGAAAGCGTGTGAGGGGGCAACCCCTCCGTGGGTTCAAATCCCACCTCCACCGCTGAACGGGGCCGAGCGCACGTTCGGCGTGCTCACCGGGGAACTCAATGTCACGTCTCGGACGTTCGGACAAGTGATCACGCGGCAGTGCGGGGGTATGCCTTGCCCTGAGTTAGGCGAACCGCCCCACTGGCCAGAGTCCGGCGAGGAGATCTGAGTGTTCGGTCCACAGGGAGCCGGGTTCTTCCTGCTTCTGATGGTGGTCTTCGCAGCATTGATCGTCTGGGTGGCCCTGGCCAAGCAGGTCGTGTTCAAGGTGCTGGCAGCGTGCCTGGCGTTCGTTCCGGCCATGGCCTTCGGAGTTGCCTCGGTCAACAAGTTTTACGACTACTACCAGACCTGGGGCGGAATGATCAGTGATCTCACCGGCCAGGGCGCGAGCAGCATTCCCAAGTACGCGGTGGCCGGCGCCGGATCCAACAGGCAGTTCGACAAAGACATCGGCCGGGTCACCAGCACCGCCGAAGACGCCCAGGTCGGCTACCTGTTCCAGACCACGATCGTGGGCCAGCGCAGCCATCTGGCCCGCGACGTGTACGTTTACCTCCCGCCGCAGTACTTCCAGAAGGCCTACGCGCACTACAGGTTCCCGGCCATCGAACTGCTGCACGGCTCGCCGGGTAATCCCGAGGCCTGGCTGACCGTACTGGACGTGATCCCGACCTTCCTAAACCTGCTCGAGACCCATCCGTCGGACGCCGCGGTCCTGGTCATGCCCGACACCGACGGCGGCCAGCAGTACGGGCTGCAGTGCCTCAACAACCCCGGCGGCATCCAGGACATGACCTTCGTCGCGGAGGATGTGCCGGACTACATCGCGCGGCTCGTGCGCGTCCAGGCGCCCGGCCCGGCCTGGGGCGTGGCCGGCTATTCGGAGGGCGGATACTGTGCGGCCAACATCGCGCTGCAGGAGCCGGACCGCTTCGGGGCCGCGGGCGTCATGTCCGGGTACTTCGTCCCCATCGATAGCCAGGTACCTCAGGGCAACAAGCCCGGCGGGAAGCCGTACCAGGTCAACGTGTTCGCCGGGCATCCGGCGCTCCAGTTCGTCAACTCGCCCAAGGCGTACATCACCAAGGTGCCGGTCAGCGTCCGGCTGCCCGCCTTCTGGCTCGCGGCGGGAGCGGAGGACAAGCAAGACGTCAGCGCGGCGGCGAACTTCCGGCAGCTGCTGCAGACCCGGCTGCTGGTGCAGAGCCGGCCGCCGGACGTACCGTTCTTGATCGTTCCGGATGGCGGTCACCAGGGCAGCGTGTGGCGGGCGGCCCTCGGACCGATGCTCGCCTGGATGACCCCGCAGCTGGCCGTGCAGGCCGCGAAGGCGGATGCCGCGGCCGCGGCGGCCGCCAGGGCCGCCGCTCAGCGCAAGGCCTACCCGACCAAGCCGCCCACTGCGCCGCCGTCGCCCCGGGCGAAAAAATAGCCTGTCACAAGCGCCGGCCGGGAAATAGCGCCGGCCGGCGGGCGGTCCTGTTGCTGCCGTTTGCTGCCGCCGCATGCAGCTGGCCGATAAGTGGCCCCAGATGTGTCGCGGCCAACCCGCTGACCGGCGCCGTCTACACCGCCAACATCGGTGACGACACCGTGTCGGTGATCTCCGGCTAACGCCGTGCGAGGACCGGGGGTATGAAGCGGCGGAGGATAAGAGATTCGAACTCTTGAGGGGTTGCCCCCAACACGCTTTCCAAGCGTGCGCCCTAGGCCACTAGGCGAATCCTCCGCCGGGAAGCTTACCCGAACCAGGCGGTCGTCCGGCCGGCCAACGGAGCAGATGAAGTGGCTTGTGGCCAGAGCGGATCACGGCCACGGCACCATCCGGTCCCGCGGCTGACTACACTGACCGGTGACCCCCCGCACGGCGTCATCCCGCCAACCCCCCCAGGGCCGGAAGGCAGCAAGGGTACGCGGGCTCTGACGGGTGTGCGGGGGGTCCTCCCATTACCGGTGAGGATGAGCTGATGGCCGCAGCCGCGTCGGAACGCGAGGGGGCAACCCGGGTTTCGGGGTCCAGCTTGGCCCTGTACCGCAAGTACCGCCCGGCCACGTTCGCTGAGGTGAAGGGACAGGACCACGTCACCAGCCCGCTGCGGCAGGCGCTGAGCACCGGCCGGATCAACCACGCTTACCTGTTCAGCGGCCCGCGGGGGTGCGGCAAGACGTCGAGCGCCCGGATTCTGGCCCGGTCGCTGAACTGCGTCAACGGGCCCACGCCCGACCCCTGCGGGGTCTGCGATTCCTGCGTCGCCCTGGCCCCGTCCGGGCCGGGCAGCATCGACGTGATCGAGATCGACGCCGCCTCGCACGGCGGCGTCGACGACGCCCGGGAACTGCGCGAGCGGGCCTTCTACACCCCGGTGTCCGGGCGCTTCAAGATCTACATCATCGACGAGGCGCACATGGTCACCCAGCAGGGGTTCAACGCGCTGTTGAAGCTGGTGGAGGAACCCCCGTCGCACCTGAAGTTCATCTTCGCCACGACCGAACCGGAGAAGGTCCTGCCGACCATCCGGTCCCGCACGCACCACTACCCGTTCCGTCTTGTGCCGCCCTCCATCCTGCGGGAACTGATGCAGGACATCCTGCGTGCCGAGGGCGTGCAGTTCGAGGACGCGGTGCTGCCGCTGGTAGTGCGGGCCGGGGCGGGATCGGTCCGGGACTCGCTGTCTGTCCTGGACCAGTTGCTGGCCGGGAGCGACGAGTTCGGGCTCAGCTATGACCGCGCCGTGGCGCTGCTCGGCTACACCGACGCGAGCCTGCTCGACGAGATCGTGGACGCGTTCGCCACCGCCGACGGCGCCGCGGTGTTCGGGGTGGTCAACCGGGTCATCGAGGGCGGGCACGAGCCGCGCCGGTTCGCGGCCGACCTGCTGGACCGGTTCCGGGACCTGATCATCCTGGCCGCCGTGCCGCACGCGGCCGAGACCGGGCTGCTGGACCTGGCCCCGGACCGGGCCGAGCGGATGGCCGCCCAGGCGGGCCGGTTCGGCCAGGCCGGGCTGGCCCGCGCGGCCGAGATCGTCAGCACGGGCCTGGACCAGATGCGCGGTGCCACCTCCCCCCGGCTGCTGCTCGAGCTGATGTGCGCGCAGGTGCTGCTGCCCGCCGCCACCACCGACGAGAAGTCGCTGCTCGCCCGGCTGGAGCGGCTGGAGTCCGGAGGCCGGGGCACGCCGGCTCCCCGGCCGCCGTCCCCCCCGTCCCCGCCGCACTCAGGTACGAACGATTCTGCCGAACGGACCCGGGTTCCCCCGGTCCCCGACCGGAAGGCCGCCAAGCCCGCCGAGAGCGCCGCGCCGGCTAAAGCGAGCGCCGCGCCGGCTGAACCTGCTGAGCCAGCCGGTGTCCCGCCCGCGGCGCCGTCCTCGGCCGGGCCGTCCGCGGCCGATTCCCTCCGGCAGAACTGGGCCGCGGTCCTGGACGCGGTCATGCAGGAGCGCAAGGTCGCGTGGCTGCTGCTTCGCAACGCGAGCGTGGTCTCCCTGGAGGACAAGGTCCTCACCCTGCGGTTCCCGAGAGACGGAGACCTGAAGGGCTTCGGAGTGAGCGGCCACGATGCCATCCTCAGGCGCGTGCTGAACACCCGTTTCGGCCTGGACGTGACGATCAGGGGCGTGACCGGCGCCGACCTGGGTACCGGCGCGGTCCGGTCCGCCGTGCCGGTCAGTCCCGGGCCGGTCAGTCCCGGGCCGGTCGCGGCGGGCGGGACGAGTGACCCGGTCGCGGCCACCCCGGCCCGGTCCCGGCCGCGCCGCGATGAGCCCCCGCCCGACGAGATCTCGTCCGACGAGTTCCCGCCGGACGAGCCGGACGACATGCCGCCCGACGAGCCCGACGGCGATCGGGCGCCCGTGGTGACGGAACTCACCGGGATGGACCTGATCCAGCGCGAGCTGGGCGGCCAGGTGATCGGCGAGATCGACGACTGAGCCCCGAGAATGGATACGGCCCCGCTTGGGCTTGACCGCAGCGGGCGGGTCGTAGGCTCTGGGTAGGAGGGCGATGTGGAACCCCAGATGGATATGCAGCAGCTGTTCGCGGCGGCGCAGCAGATGCAGGAACAACTCATGAACGCCCAGCAGGCGCTGGCCGACGCCGAGGTCACCGGGACGGCGGGCGGCGGGCTGGTCAAGGCCACCGTCAACGGCCAGGGCGAACTGCTCGACCTCAGCATCGCCGCGGCCGCGGTGGAGGCCGACGACGCTGAGGAGACGGCGCGCACGATCGCCGACCTCGTGCTCGCAGCGGTCCGCGACGCGTACCGGGCGGCCGAGCAACTCCAGCAGCAGCAGATGGGACCGTTCGCCGCGGCCATGCAGGGCGGCGGGATACCGGGCATGCCCGGCGGAGGCGGCCTCGACCTGCCTGGCGGCCTCGACCTGTCCGGCCTCGGACTCGGCGGCCCGGGCCCGCACGCGCCGGAGCCAGCCGACGAGGATGACCCGGAGACCTAGGACCTAGGACCTGCTGTGTACGAAGGGGTCATCCAGAACCTCATCGACGAACTCGGCCGCCTGCCGGGGGTCGGGCCGAAGGGCGCCCAGCGCATCGCCTTTTACCTGCTGGCCGCGGACCAGGCCGACGTCAGGCGGCTGGCCGATACGCTGATCGAGGTCACCGAGCGAGTGCGGTTCTGCCGGACCTGCGGGAACGTGGCCGAAGCCGACGAGTGCCGGATCTGCCTCGACCCGCGCCGCGACCTGGCGGTGATCTGCGTGGTGGAAGAGCCCAAGGACGTCGCGGCGGTGGAGAGGATCCGCGAGTTCCGCGGCCGCTACCACGTGCTCGGGGGAGCGATCAGCCCCATCGACGGGGTTGGCCCGGACGAGCTGCGGATCAAGGAGCTGATGACCCGGCTGGCCGACGGCACGGTGACCGAGCTGATCCTGGCCACCGATCCGAACCTGGAGGGGGAGGCAACCGCCACCTTTCTCGCTAGGCTGGTAAAGCCAATGGGTTTGCGGGTGACCAGGCCCGCGAGCGGGCTGCCGGTCGGGGGCGACCTGGAGTACGCCGACGAGGTGACGCTGGGCCGCGCATTCGAAGGACGGAGACTGCTTGATGTCTGAACCGCCAGCTCAGGGGGGCGAATGGCGGCCGATCGCGGATCAGATCGCGGCGAACGTGAAGAACTTCATCGACGGGGTGGACGCGCTGGCCCGGGCGGGGGGCGACGAGACCGTACCGATGCTGCTGCTCGAGGTGTCGCAGATCCTGCTCGCCGGGGCCCAGCTGGGCGCCAGCCAGGACGTGATCCTGCCGGGGAACTGGGAGCCGGGGGTGGGCGACGACCCGGACCTCGACGCGCTGCGCACCGGCCTGGCCCGGCGGCTGGCCGCCGTGGACGAGTACGCCGAGGTGTTCGACCCGTACAAGGACACCTCCTGCCTGCCGTTCCGGATCTCCGACGACGTCGCGGCGGTCGCCGCCGACCTCATTCACGGCCTCCGGCATTACCAGGCCGGCCGGTCTCTCGAGGCGCTGTGGTGGTGGCAGTACTCCTACTTCAACCACTGGGGGACGCACGGCGGTGCCGCCCTGCGCGCGCTGCATGCGGTGGTCGCGCACGCCAGCCTCGACGTCGCCGAAGAGCGGACGAGCCTGTAGCGGATAAACTCAAGGTCCATTCCGACCCGGGAGGTGCGGCCGTTCGTGGCTCTCATCGTGCAGAAATACGGCGGCTCATCGGTCGCCGACGCGGACGGCATCAAGCGGGTCGCGCAGCGGATCGTGGCCACCCGCAAGGGCGGTGACCAGGTGGTGGTGGTCGTGTCGGCGATGGGGGACTCCACCGACGAGCTGACGGACCTGGCCAGCCAGGTCAGTCCGCTGCCGCCCGCACGCGAGCTCGACATGCTGCTGACCGCGGGCGAGCGGATCTCGATGGCCCTGCTGGCCATGGCGATCGCCGCCCTCGGCCTTGAAGCGCGATCGTTCACCGGCTCCCAGGCGGGCGTGATCACCGACGCCGAGCACGGCCGGGCACGGATCATCGACATCAAGCCGGGCCGCATCGCCGGCGCGCTGGCCGACGGCGCGATCCCCATCGTGGCCGGGTTCCAGGGCGTGTCGCAGACCACCAAGGACGTCACCACGATGGGCCGCGGCGCGTCGGACACTACCGCGGTCGCACTGGCCGCCGCGCTGGCCGCCGACGCGTGCGAGATCTACACCGACGTGGACGGCGTCTTCACCGCCGACCCCCGTATCGTGCGGTCCGCCCGGCGGATCCCGCAGATCAGCTACGAGGAGATGCTGGAGATGGCCGCCTGCGGGGCGAAGGTGCTGATGCTCCGCTGCGTGGAATACGCGCGCCGGTACGAGGTGCCGATCCACGTGCGGTCCTCCTTTACCAACCGGGACGGGACCTGGGTCACCGGGCATGCGGACAACAAGTCGGAGGTAGCCGGGATGGAGCAGGCCATCATCTCCGGGGTCGCGCACGACCCGAGCGAGGCGAAGATCACCGTGGTGAGCGTGCCGGACCGGGTGGGCGAGGCGGCCCGGATCTTCACCGCCATCGCCGAGGCCGGCATCAACATCGACATGATCGTGCAGAACGTCTCGGCCGTGGCGACCGGCCGGACCGATATCTCCTTCACGGTGCCGCGGGAGGACGGTCAGCGCGGGATGGCGGCGCTGCAGCGCCTGCGCGAGACGGTCGGCTTCGAATCGCTGCTCTACGACGACCGGATCGGCAAGGTCTCGCTGATCGGGGCGGGCATGCGCTCCCATCCAGGTGTCAGCGCCCGGTTCTTCGGCGCGCTGGCCGAGGCAGGCGTGAACATCGAGATGATCTCCACCTCGGAGATCAGGATCTCGGTGGTGGTGGACCAGGACGACCTGGATCGAGCGGTGACCGCGACGCACAAGGCGTTCGAGCTCGACTCGGATCAGGTCGAGGCGGTCGTGTACGGAGGGACCGGCCGGTGAGCGCCGCGGGCTTCGCCGGGCGGCCCGCGCTGGCCGTGGTCGGGGCTACCGGCGCGGTCGGCACGGTGATGCTCGAGATCCTGTCCAGCCGCGAGGACATCTGGGGCGAGATCAGGCTGGTCGCCTCGCCGCGCTCGGCCGGGCGGCAGCTGACGGTACGGGGCCGCGAGACCGAAGTGGTCGCGCTGTCCCGGGACGCGTTCGACGGCATCGACGTGGCCATGTTCGACGTGCCCGACGAGATCTCGGCGCAATGGGCGCCGGCCGCGGCCGAGTGCGGCGCGGTGGCCGTCGACAACTCCGGCGCATTCCGGATGGATCCCGACGTCCCGCTGGTCGTGCCGGAGATCAACCCGGAGCAGCTGGCTCACCGGCCCAAGGGAATCATCGCCAACGCGAACTGCACCACGCTGTCGATGATCGTGGCCGTGGGCGCGCTGCACCGCGCGTTCGGGCTGGAGGAACTGGTGGTCGCCTCGTACCAGGCCGCCTCCGGCGCAGGCCAGGCGGGCGTCGAAACGCTCTACGCGCAGCTGGACAAGGTCGCGGGCACGCGGTCGCTCGGTCAGCGGGCCGGCGACGTCCGGTCCGCGGTCGGCGACCTCGGGCCGTTCCCCGCACCACTGGCCATGAACGTGGTCCCGTGGGCAGGCTCGCTGAAGGCGGACGGCTGGTCGTCGGAGGAGCTGAAGATCCGCGACGAGTCGCGCAAGATCCTCGGCCTGCCCGCGTTGCGGGTCTCCGCGACGTGCGTCCGGGTCCCCGTCGTCACCACGCACTCGGTCGCGGTGCACGCGGTGTTCTCCCAGCCGGTCGGCCGGGATGAGGCATGGGAGGTGCTGAGGGCCGCGCGGGGCGTGCTGGTGGCCGACGATCCCGAGGCCGGCGAGTTCCCCACGCCGGTGGACGTGGTCGGCACCGACCCGTCCTGGGTCGGGCGGGTCCGCCAGTCGCTCGACGACCCGCGCGCGATCGAGTTCTTCGTCTGCGGCGACAACCTGCGCAAGGGCGCGGCGCTTAACACCGCCCAGATCGCGGAGCTGGTCGCGGCCGAGCTCCGGGCGCGCTCCTTACCTTCCTGGTGCCCATGACGGTCACCACCCTGACGGGCCTGCCCGGCGCCCGGGCCAGGCGCGCGGTGGCCGCCCTGGGCCGCTCGGCCGGGTTCGGCATCTGGCTGGTGGCGTCGCCTACCACCCGGGCTCGGCCAGCTACGCCTTTCCGTCGGCATATAACGAAAGCATTACGAGACCCTTACCGGCGGTCCGGAACGAGGGCCGGAGTCCGGCCGCCCGGCGCTTGTGCCGCTCACTGAGGAGGCTCGTCAGCGCCGCGCGGTGCCCGCCCGCTGGCCTCTCCAGCCCAGTGGCTATGGCCGTATAGGGGTGTATGCCGGGTTTGCGGCGGGAACCGGCGGGTCAGCCGCAGTGGGCAATTATGTGCAGCCCGGGGCCGGGTGGCCGGAAGAGTTCTGTAAGCAGGGAGCTTGCCGGTTTGGCAGATCTGCCACGGTCGGGGGCGGTATAACAGGCGAGGAGGCGGGGTAGGGCGAAGGAGGAACGTGCTCGTACATCGCTATGCTCCGGTTCGTTCGCGGGGACCCCGGGCCTGGAGCACTTGCCCTGCCACGTCGGTCGGCCCGCCGGGAGCCGGGCCCGCCCCGGGTTCACTACCGCCTCGGCTTCGCGATGACGCGACCAGCGAGACCCGTCCGGCCGGCGCCCGGCGCGAGCGCGCCGCACCGATGCGAAATCGTTCATATACCATTTCGCAGTCAAAGCGTTATTGGCGCTGATATAGTCGCACTCCACGACATAGGAACAAGGGATAACAGCCAGCGTTCCGTGTGCCGCAATTGGCTTTCTCGTCAATCACGATCCTGAGGAGGATAAGCGTGCCAACGACCGCCGGCCGTTCACGCGGCCGTCAGGGTGTGCGTTCGGGGGCGCAGGGAGCAGTTGGCGAGCACTTCTCGAAGATCATGACGGCGGTGATCACTGGCCTCGTCGTGATCGTCTTCGCTCTGGTCATGACCAAGCCAGGGCAAGACATTGATGCTGCTACGCAGCATTTCATGCTATTCTACGCCGGGGTGTTCGCGCTCATCGGGCTGACCGCGTCGGTCGGTGTCGGCCTGGTGGCGACCGACCGGATCCTCATGACCCCGGGCCACCGGGTGATGGCCCAGGCCGTGCACCGGGCCGTGTCGTTCGGCGCGCTGGCCTTCCTGGTCATCCACATCGTGACCGAGATCCTCGCGCAGCGGGCACACGTAATCGACGCATTCATCCCTTTCCTGTCGCCGTACCGGACTTTTTACATCGGGCTCGGCACCATCGCGTCGGATCTCATTCTGCTAATTGTCGTAACCAGCATCTGGCGTAAACGGTTCACGGCGCACCGCAAGGCCTGGCGCTGGCGTGCCATCCACTACAGCTCGTACCTGGCGTTCGTGTTCGGGGTCCTGCACGGGCTGCTCGGCGGCCGGGCGGCCAAGCCGTACGTGGACTGGAGTTACGGCTTCGCGATCGCGCTGACCGCGCTAGCCGTGGCGGTCAGGTTCCTGGCCATCTCGCTGCGCTCGAAGGACAAGGTGAGCGCGCCTCCGGGTGCCGACCGGGCGGCCGGCGGGCTGGGCTATTCGGGGACCTCCCCGCTGCGCTCCGCGGCGCTGAGCATGGCCCAGGCTCAGCTGGGCGGAACCATCCAGATGCTGCCTACCACCGTGGGTGCGCAGGGGTCCGGCCTCAGCCTGCCGGGCAGCCGGGCCTGGGCCGCGTTGCCGCCCGCGCCCGACTGGGCCGCGTCGTCGGGACCGCTGCCCACACTGCCCGTCGGAGCCGGCTACGCCGCGGACGCCTCGTTCATTCCCCTGAGCGCCCCTGCGTACGGGGAGCCCATGACCGCCGGGAGCGGCTGCCGCCCGTATCCCGCCGCGCCCGGCAGGCAGCCCTTGTACGAGCCGGAATATGACGGTCCGCCGCGCTTCGAGGGCGCACCGAGGAAACACGTGCCCCAGGACGACCTGTCGTCCTATCCGTACGCTGCGCAGAGCCGTCAGCCCGGCTGGGGTGACGGCGGTCCCGGGCCGCTGCCCCTCAGCCCGCCTCCTCGTCCCGGTACCGGCCCGACGCCCCGGGCCGACTCCGGTCCGCTGCCGCGCCTCGGGAGCGGTCCCGCGCCGCGTGCCGATTCCGGCCCGATGCCCCGGCTCGGGACGGGTCCGATGCCCCGGACGGACACCGGTCCCATCCCGCGACTCGGGTCAGGTCCGATGCCCATACCCGGGGCGGGCTCGATGCCCCGCGCCGGGTCCGGCCCGGTGCCCCGGCCCGGAATGGGGCCGATGCCCCGTACCGATACCGGTCCGCTGCCGCGGCTCGGGACGGGTCCCCTGCCGCGGGCCGACTCCGGCCCGATGCCCCGGCTCGGGTCAGGTCCGGCCTCGCGTACCGACTCCGGCCCAGTGCCCAGGCTCGTCGCGGGCCCGGTACCCCGCCCTGATACGGGCCCGATGCCCCGGATCGATGCCGGTCCCCCGCCACGGCTCGGGACCGGTCCCACGCCGCGGGCCGACTCCGGCCCGATGCCCCGGCTCGATACCGGCCCGATGCCCCGGCTTGATACCGGCCCGATGCCCCGGCTTGATACCGGCCCGATGCCGCGACTGGGATCAGGCCCGATGCCCATACCCGGAGCGGGCTCGCTGTCCCGCGCCGACTCCGGTCCGGTGCCGCGACTGGGATCAGGCCCGATGCCCATGCCCGGAGCGGGCTCGCTGTCCCGCGCCGACTCCGGTCCGGTGCCGCGCCCCGGAACGGGCCCGATGCCGCACCCGGATTCCGGCCCGATGGCCCGGTCTGATTCCGGCCCCGCGTGCCGGCCCGCGTCGGGCCCGGTGCCCCGCGCCGATACCGGCCCTCTGCCGCGGATCGGGACCGGTCTGATGCCGGGCGCCGACTCTGGTCCCCTGCCGCGGCCCGGATCAGGCCCGGTGCCTCGTGCCGACTCCGGCCCGGGACCCGGCGCGGACTACGGTGCGGCGCCTCTGACCGGCACGGGACCGAACCCTCGTGCTGCCGGGTCCCGGCCGCATGCCGACGGCGGGCCCCGGCCCGGTACCGGCCCGGTGCCGAGCCTTGACCCGCATCACGGGCCGCGCACCGGTCCCGCACCCGCGACGGCCACCCGCCGGTCACGCCGGACGCATGCCACGGACCCGAGGTACCGCGACACTCCCGGGCGCTCAGGAGGCGACGAGTGGAGATGACCCAGGTCGAGGGGCTTGACGCACCCGCGATCATGAGGATCGGGGCCGCCCGGCTGACCGCCGGCCTGGACCGGATGCCCCGGCTCGACCTGGACGCCCACCGCGAGATCTTCGGCCCGCTGCCGAGGCTTTCCATCGAGGAGCTGATCTCGATGGCCGAACAGGTCGACCTGCGCGGCCAGGGTGGCGCGGCGTTCCCCTTCGCGCGCAAGCTGCGGGCCGTGGTTCAGTCCGCCGAGGCCAGCGACAGCGCGACGATCGTGGTCGTCAACGCCACCGAGGGCGAGCCGGGCAGCGTCAAAGACAAGATGCTCATGATCCGCTCGCCGTACCTCATCCTCAGCGGAGCGGCTCTGGTAGCCGAGGCCCTCGGCGCCGACGAGATCATCGTCGGCGTGGCGGGCAACGAACTGGCCAACCGGTCGATCGAGGCCGCCGTCGCGGCCGAGTCTGGCCTGCGCAAGATGGTCAGGGTCGTGCAGGCGCCGGACCGGTTCATCTCCGGCGAATCGGGTGCCCTGGTCCGGGCCATCAACGGCAAGCGGCCGGTCCCGCCCGGAACGAAGGTCCTGGCTAGCGACGTCGGCGTGGACGACCTGCCTACCCTGCTGTCCAACGCGTCCACGTTTGCCCAGCTCGCGGTGCTCGCGCTGCTGGGACCGGAGCGTTTCGCCGCGGTCGGCACCATGGATGAGCCCGGCACCATCCTGCTCAGCGTCGGCGGCTCCGCCGCGCATCCCGCTGTGGTCGAAGTGCCCACCGGCCTGCCGCTGGCCGCGGTCCTGGACATCTGCCAGGCACCCGCGGGCGATGGCGTCCTGGTCGGCGGCTATCACGGCATGTGGTTGCCGGCCGAGACCGCCTACGTGGTCCCGGTCTCGCGTGAGGGGCTCGCCGCCGTGGGCGGCACCCTGGGCTCGGGCATCGTGCTGCCCCTGGGCGACGGGACCTGCCCGCTGGGCGAGGTGTCGCGGATCGCGAGCTATCTGGCCGGCGAGTCAGCCGGGCAGTGCGGCCCGTGCAAGCTCGGCCTGCCCGCCATCGCCCGGTCCCTGGCCGCGCTGGTCGACGGCTCGGGCGGCATCGAGGCGCTCGACGTGGCCCGGCGGTCCGCCGCCGGGGTGAACGGCCGCGGGGCCTGCTCGCATCCCGACGGGGTGACCAGGTTCGTGCTGTCCGCGCTGGACGTCTTCACCGAGGACCTTGCCGCGCACGTCTTCCACTCCTCCTGCGGCCGTCCGGTCCGCGGTATCCTGCCGCTGCCCTCTGGCCCGGAGCAGGAGGGTCGGCAGCGGCTCGTAGTGGACTGGACGCGCTGCCACGGACACGGGCTGTGCGCGCACCTGGTCCCGGAGATCATCCACCTGGACGCCCAGGGCTATCCGGTCATCCTCAACATCCCGGTCCCGGCCTGGCTGGAGAAGGACGCCCAGCAGGCCGTGCATATGTGCCCGGCGCTGGCCCTGCGCCTCAGCAACTCCACGTTGATGCCCACCCGCTCGGCGCCCGTCACCATTCCCACCCCCGCCCTGCGCACCGGGCTCATCGGCGGCGCCAGCACTACCCGCCGTCAGATCACCGCCGGCTAGCTTCCGCGCCGACCGCCGGGACGTGCCGCGGCCCCGGAACGCACGCGGGCGACAGTTGCGAGAGGGCTGGGGGACGGCGCATGGCGCTTACATGATTACCGACTAAGAATAGTAGCGGCGGAAGGTCACGCCTACGGAGGTCGCCATGTCGGCAATGACGGACGTCGGATTCGTGCGGATGCGGATCAGCAAGGTGGTCGGGCTCAGGGACGGAGACCGGGTTTCCGGAGTCGTCGTCCTCGATGAGCCGGGCGGGGACCGTCAGCTGCTGATCAAGATCGGCCAAGCCGAGGCGTTTGCCCTGGCCGCGAACCTGGACGAGATGGAATGGGATCGTCCGATGACCTATCAGTTCATGGCGCAGCTGGTCCGCAGCCTGGGCGGCCGCATCCGCGAGGTCCGGCTGGACGGGCTGGTCGCGGGGGCCTACGCCGCCACCGTGGAGGTGGAGGGACCGCAGGGCGTGGAGCTGGTGGATGCCCGGTCCAGTGACGCCCTGAACCTCGCGGTGCTGACCGCCGCGCCGATCCTGGCCGCACTGGAGATGCTGGAGGACAGCGACCGGCGCCGGGAGGGTGATTCGGCCGAGGCGGTCCTGATGCGGCGGGCCCTAGCCGCCTGCCCGATGACGATCACCAGGCTGGACCCGTAGGACATGCAAAAGGCCACTACCAGGAGTGGCCCTTGGTCGGGGTGGCCGGATTTGAACCGGCGGCCTCTTCGTCCCGAACGAAGCGCGCTGCCAAGCTGCGCTACACCCCGCCGCCTCACACCCAACCTCGTGCGAGCGAACCTTCGACAGTCTAGCGGAAACGCGGACCCGCTCGGGCCCGGCTGCGGACCGGGATCCGCCGGGGCGCGGCCGCCCCGGCCGGGTCAGCCGGAATCGCGCGGTACCAGGGTCAGCAGGCTGGCTTCGGGGCGGCAGGCGAAACGGGCCGGGGCCCACGGCGACGTGCCCAGCCCGGCGGATACGTGCAGCCAGGCCTGCCCGTCGGCGGGATGCCGGTGCAGTCCGCGGGCCCGCTTCCGGTCGATGCCGCAGTTGGTGACCAGGGTGCCGTACCACGGCAGGCACAGCTGGCCACCGTGCGTGTGCCCGGCCAGCAGCAGGTCGTAGCCGTCGGCCGCGAACTGATCGAGCAGCCGCGGCTCGGGTGAGTGCATGACGCCCAGGCGCAGGTCCGCTGCCGCGTCCGCGGGCCCCGCCACCTGCGCATAACGATCGCGCTTGACGTGCGAGTCATGGACCCCGGCCAGCGCGATGCTGAGCCCGCCGGCGGTCAGCTGGCCCCGCTGGTTGTTCAGGTCCAGCCAGCCGGCCGCGGTCATGCTGTCCTGGAGCTTCTCCCAGGGCAGATCGGGTTCCTTCTTCTTGCGCCGGCGCGAACTCGGCCCCAGCAGGTAGCGCGCCGGGTTGAACGGCTCGGGCGCGTACAGGTCATTGGAACCCAGGACGAACACCCCGGGCCGGTCGAGCAGCGGGCCCAGCGCGTCCAGGAAGTGCCGGACCGCCTGCGGGTGCGCGATCGAGTCCCCGGTGTTCACGACCAGGTCCGGCTCGAGGTCGTCCAGGGCCCGGATCCAGGACCGCATGCGCGTGCGGCCCGGAGTGAGGTGGGTATCGGATATGTGCAGGATGCGCAGCGGCCCGGTGCCCGGGGGCAGGACGGGAATCTCGAACCTGCGCAGGGCGAACCAGTTCCGCTCGACGATCCCGGCGTAACCAAGGGCAACCGCAGCGCCAGCCGCCGCGGTGACCGGGATGAGAGTTCGCAGTCGCACGCACCCATGGTGCCATGACCGCGGGTATGCACCGACCGCGGCTGATCCGTCCCCGCTCCTAGGATGGGTTTTGTGGCTGAACTCAAGGAACGGCTCCGTGCGGACCTGAACGCCGCGATGCGGGCCCGTGACCAGGTGCGGATGCGTACCCTGCGGCTGGCGCTCACCTCCATCACGAACGAAGAGGTGGCCGGCGCGTCGGCCCGCGATCTCACCGACGAGGAGGTCGTCAGGGTGCTCACCCGCGAGGCCAGGAAGCGACGGGAAGCCGCCGAGGCCTTCAGCGCCGCCGGGCGCAGCGACCAGGCGGCCGCCGAGCGTGCGGAGGGAGACGTCCTGGCCGGCTATCTCCCGGCGCAGCTCAGCGACGACGAGCTCGCCGCCCTGGTGGACACGGCGATCGCTGAGACCGGCGCCAGCGGCATGTCGGGCCTGGGTCAGGTCATGAAGACGGTGACCCCTAGGGTCGCGGGCCGGGCCGACGGGGCCCGCGTCGCCGCCGAGGTCCGCCGCCGCCTGTCCGGCTAGCCGCCGGCCGAGCCAATCGCCGGCCAGGCTGGAAGCCGCTACGGCCTAGCTTTGGGCGGCCGAGCCGCGGAGCCGCTCAGAAGATCGGGAAGCCGTTCCCGCCGCTGCTGTTACCGCCCGCCGCCCTTACCGCCGCCGCCCTTACCGCCGCCGCCCTTACCGCCGCCGCCGCCCCCGCCGCCGCCGCCCTTACCCGTCTTCGGCTGGACGACGACCTGGCCGTTGCCCATGCTGTTGAACGGGCTGTCGGCCGGGACCGGCACGAAGTAGGTGACCGGCCCGAGGTTGGCGTGGTCGAACGTCATGTGCCAGGTTGACGCGGGCGCGTTGGTCCCGAACATCTCACCCGGGCAGTCCAGGCCGCCGAACTCCAGCCGGTAGCAGCTGGCCGACCCGCCCATCGTGTCGTGGACGGTCGGGGAGATCGGGTTGAACACCGAGACGTAGCCGACCAGGCTGGGCGTGTAGCCCGCGAACGCGGCATACGGGGTGCCGAAGCCGTTCGCCACGTTGGACGTGCCGGTCTTGCCGGCCGCCTCACGGCCGTTCAGGCCGCCCACGGTGGCCGCGGTACCGGGGGAAACCAGGACGCCTTGCAGGATGTAGTTGACCGCGTCGGCCACGTCGGCGGAGAGCACCTGGTGACAGCCCGCCGACGGGACCGACAGCTGGCCGCCGGTGTCGGTGACGACCTTGTCGATGGCGACGGGCGCGCAGTAGGTGCCCTGGTCCGCGACCGTGGCGTAGGCCGCGGCCATCGACATCGGCGAGACTCCGACCGAGCCGAGGGTAAAGGACGGGATGTTGTCCGCGGAGCTCAGCGTGCCCAACGAGGTCTTGTCACTGCTCAGCAGGG
This sequence comes from uncultured Actinomycetes bacterium, assembly GCA_963834685.1. Classification (GTDB taxonomy): domain Bacteria; phylum Actinomycetota; class Actinomycetes; order Streptosporangiales; family Streptosporangiaceae; genus Palsa-504. The sequence continues at coordinate 112,259 of CAWICW010000003.1, forward strand.
ACGTGCCGTCCACCCGGGTCATGCCCATGGAGACGGCCGTTTTCACGACGTTGCACAGGCCCACCCGCTTCTCAAGCTCGGCGTAGAAGACGTTGACCGACTGGGTGGTCCCGGTGTACAGCGACTGGGTGGAGGCCGACTGCGGCCCCTCGGCGTTGGTCACGTTGTACGCGCCGTTGATGCCGTTGTACTGGCCGGCCGGGCCGCCCTGGCAGTTGGTGTAGCCGTTGATCGTCGTGCTGCCGGGTACGTGCATGGTGAAGCCGAACGGGTAATTCTGCTTCAGCGCCGTGATCAGGGTGAACAGCTTCGACGAGGAACCCGTCTGGACACCCTGGGAGCTTCCTCCGTAGGCCGTATTGACCGCGTAGTCGATCTCGGTCTGGCCGTTGCCGGTGCCGTACGCCGCGTTCTCGGCGATGGCCCGGATCTGCCCGGTACCCGGCTGGATCAGGACCTCGGTGTCGGCGTTGTGGCCCGGGTTGTAGTAGTTGCTGCGGCCCGGCTCGACGTAGTTCACCGCGCTGTTGGCCGCCTGCTGGTCCTGCGGGTCCAGGGTGGTGTAGATCTGCAGGCCCCCGGTGGACAGCAGCTTGGCCCGGTCCAGGGGCGTCTTGCCGTAGGCCGGGTCGTGCAGGAAGACCTCTTCCACGTACTCGCAGAAGAAGCCGGCCGTGCCGACCGAAGCCGCCGTGCAGCCGCTCTCGGGCACCGATACGTGCAGCCCGAGCGGCGTGGCCTCGTACGCCTTGGCCTCCGCGGCGGTGAGCCCGGTGCTGGTCTGCGCCATCCGGGCCAGCACGGTGTTGCGCCGGGTCACGGCGGTCGCGGGGTCCGTGATCGGGTCGTACTTGGACGGGTTCTCCACGATGCCGGCCAGCGTGGCCGCCTGGGTCACGGTCAGCTTGTCCACCGTGGTGCCGAAGTAGGTCTCGGCCGCGGCCTCGATTCCGTAGGCGTTGTTGCCGAAGTACGCGTCGTTCAGGTACCCGGCCAGGATCTGCTGCTTGGTGAACTCGTGCTCGATGCCCACCGCCAGGCGCAGCTCGTTCAGCTTGCGGCTGAGCGTCTCCGCGTACGCGGCCTGCTCGGCCTTGGTGTTGTCGGCCTCCTCCGCGGACAGCAGGAGGACGTTCTTCACGTACTGCTGGGCGATGGTGGAGCCGCCCTGGACCGGCTTGTGCTCGATGTCGTTCAGCGCGGCGCGGATGGTGCCCCGCAGGTCGATCGCCCCGTGCACCCAGTACCGGTAGTCCTCGATGGCCACGATGGCGTTGACCATGTTCTGGTCGATCTGGCTGTAGGTAACCGGTTGCCGGTCCCAGCCGTAGTACTGGAGCGCGGCGGCGTTGCTGGGGCTGGTGGAATACGGCACGTCCACGCCGTACACGTACGCGAGCAGGTGCCCGTCCCGGTCCAGGATCTCGGACCGCTGCGGCAGGCCCGCAGCCGTCAGCGACAACGTGGTGAACTTGTCGGCTTCGTTCCTGACCAGGACTCCCGTGGTGGCGACGATCGGCATGATCATGGCCGCGGCGAGAACCCCGCCCACGGCGGCGAGGGCGATAAGCCGCCCTACTACGCTCGTCCCGGTGAAAAACGTCTCTCCGCGCTGCACGCGACTTAGGGTACGCCGCGTTTGCCACTAGCGGGTGCGCTCGTACCGGACATACCAGACCTACAGGTGCCTAGACCCGTATAGTCACGCCAAATCATGCGCAAATAGGAATTCATGCAGCAAGAGCCGCACAACGCACCAGGTGCGGCCGAGCCTGGAGTTACTAAAAGAACATACCCGCACCCGGAGTGTCACTCAGCCCGGTTGCATATAGCCCGTCAGAACTATTTGGTAAATGGCCATGCCGGGGTCTTGGCATCTCGCCCGGACTTCCGTAAGTTGCTGGATCACGAACAGATAACCGTGGCTGCGCGGCCGCACACGCTAGCCCGGGATCGCAACCCATCGAGACGACCGCCTGGGCACTCGTGCTCGACGATCAAGAGGAGTGGGCACATGTGGATCAATGACTGGACCACACGCGCCGCATGCAAGGGAACCGACCCTGACGAGCTGTTCGTCCAGGGCGCGGCGCAGAATCGCGCCAAGCTGATCTGCCGGGGCTGCCCGGTTCGCACGGAGTGCCTTGCGGACGCGCTCGACAACGGAATCGAGTTCGGTGTCTGGGGTGGGATGACCGAGCGGGAGCGGCGTGCGCTCCTGCGCCGGCGGCCCGAAGTAACCTCGTGGCGCGAACTGCTCGAGCGGGCACGTGACGAGTACGAGCGGCAGTCCATCGACGAGCTCGTGGCCAGCTGATCAGCGCCGCTGGCCAGCCGGCTGGCCAACCCCGCGGCCAGCCCGTCCACTGGCAAACCCAGCCAGCTGACGCCGCCGTCGGCCCGGGCCCGACCCGGCGGGGGTCTGGAACAGGCCAGGCTTTCCGTCTGGCCTGCCCCAGGCTCAGGGACTCTGCTGGGACAGGATTGTCCCGATCACCCGCAGCCCGTCCAGGTCGTGGACGTCTTCTGGCTGCGCGACGACCTCGGCGACCGGGATGGCCGGATGGGCCGAGGTGAAGTGCTCGGCCAGCCGGCGTTCCCGCTTACCGAGGTTCATCCGTTCGGCGTGCATCCGCAGTACCGCTGCCGCCAGGCCGTAGCGCGGCCCGGAGCCGTCCGGCCCGTCCGGCTGGTCGTGCAGCTCCAGGGCCTCGGCGGCGGCCAGGCTCCGGGCGGCGCTCAGCCGGGCGGCGGGCGAGACGTGCACCCGGTTCAGGATGAGCCCGGCCAGCGGCATGCGCTCGGTGTCGAGGCGCTCGACGAAGTACGAGGCCTCACGCAGCGCGTCCGGTTCCGGCCCGGCCACGACCAAGAACGCTGTGCCCGGCGCCTGCAGCAGCCGGTAGGTCCATTCGGCGCGCTCGCGGAAGCCGCCGAACATGGTGTCAAACGCGGTGACGAACGTCTGCGCGTCCTTGAGCACCTGCGCGCCCAGGATCTTGGTCAGCGCGCTGGTCATCATGGCGAACCCGGCGTTCAGCACCTTCATGTACGACATCCCGGCCCTGGCCGGGACGGTCAGCAGCCGGATCAGCCGGCCGTCGAGGAACCGGCCGAGCCGCTCCGGCGCGTCGAGGAAGTCGAGCGCGGACCGGCTGGGCGGGGTATCCACCACGATGAGGTCCCACTCCTCGGCGTGCCGGAGCTGGCCGAGCTTCTCCATGGCCATGTACTCCTGCGTCCCGGCGAAGCTCGAGGACAGCGACTGGTAGAACGGGTTGGCCAGGATCTGCGCGGCGCGGTCCGGGTCGGCGTGCGCCTCGACGATCTCGTCGAACGTCCGCTTCATGTCGAGCATCATCGCGTGCAGGCTGCCGCCGCTGGCGGTGTCGACGCCGTCCACCTGCCGCGGGGTGTTGTCCAGGGAGGTCAGGCCCATCGACTGGGCCAGCCGCCGGGCCGGGTCGACGGTCAGTACGCAGGCCTGCCGGCCGCGTTCGGCGGCACGCAGGCCGATCGCGGCCGCAGCCGTGGTCTTGCCCACGCCGCCGGATCCGCAGCAGACGATGATCCGCGTCCGCCGGTCATCGATGATCCGGTCCATGTCCAGCTTGACCGCGCTCATGCTGTGTCTCCCGCTCGCCTACGGGGCCCCGCCCGCCTCCCCATTTCCCCTTCACTGCGTCGCCTTGCTGGTCTGGCCGCCTGTGGCGGCGGGGCTGGTCTGGCCGCCTGTGGCGGCGGGGCTGGTCTGGCCGCCTGTGGCGGCGGGGCTGGTCTGGCCGCCTGTGGCGGCGGGCCCTCGTCGCTTCGCTCCTCAGTCCAGGCGCCGCCGCGCCCCTCCGGCTCGCTCATGCCGCCCCCTGCTCCCTGAGCCTGGCGGCCAGCTGGTAAAGGCCGGCCAGGTCGATTCCGTCCGGGATCATCGGCAGCTCGTAGTGCGGGAGCCCCGCGGTCAGCACCTCGTCCCGCTCCCGGTTCTGCTGGGCAATCTGCAGGGCGTGCTCTCTCAGCTCGGTCATGAGCTCGGCGGCCAGGCCGTGATTGTCGCTGATCCCGGCGGCCTTCAGGCCGACGACGAGCTCGGCTACGTCCAGGGTTCCGCTGGCCGCCGCGGCCAGGTCGGCGGCGTCGAGTACGGCCGGACGGGCCATGTTGATGATGATGCCGCCGGGCCGGATGGCGCCCTCGGTCAGCTCCTGCAGTTCCGCGATGCCGTCCAGGGTCTCCTGGACCGGCATCTCCTCCAGCGTGGTGACGAAGTGCACCACGGTCTGCGGTGACCGGATCACCTTGGCCACGGTGTCCGCGTGCGTCTTGACCGGGCCGACCTTGGCCAGGCCGGAGACCTCCGTGCTCACGTTGAGGAACCGGCCGATCCGGCCGGTCGGCGGGGCGTCCATGACTACGGCGTGATACAGGTGGCCGCTGTTCCGGCCGTCGACCCGCCGCCGGGTCGCTTCGGTGGCCTTCCCGGTGACCAGCACGTCAGCCAGGCCGGGGGCGATCGTGGTCGCGAAATCGACCACGCCGAGCCGGGACAGGGTCCGCCCGGCGCGGCGCATGTTGTAGAACATCTCCAGGTAGTCCAGCAGGGCGCCTTCCGGATCCACCGCGAGCGCGTACACGTCCCCGCCCTCGCCCCCCAGGGCGCCCAGGCCGAGCGCGACCTTGCGTTCCTCGTACGGCAGCGGCGGGCAGTCGAACAGCCGGGCGATGCCCTGCCTGCCCTCGACCTCGATGAGCAGGACGCGGCGGCCGGCCCTGGCCAGGGCCAGCGCCAAGGCCGCCGACACCGTGGTCTTGCCCGTGCCGCCCTTGCCCGTGACCACGTGCAGCCGCACGCCGTCCCAGTCGGTATCCCTGGTGGTCATCCCTGTGCTGCCTCCGGTAGGTTCCTTCCATCGGAGGCTATCTCCGCGCGGAGACCTTATGGTTCGGTGTCGCTCGCCGGTTCTGCCTACCGCGAACTGGCGCGTGGTCAGTTAGTCACTACGCTGGGTCTAGGAAGAGAGGTGATCCCGGTGGGTGTAGTAGTGGCTGTCATCGTGATCGTGGTCCTGATCGGCCTGATCGCTGCCGCGCGCTCCTTCAGGGTCGTTCAGCAATACGAGAAAGGCATCATCTACCGGTTCGGGCGCGTTCTGCCCGAGATCCGCGGCCCCGGGCTGGCCCTCATCCGGCCGGTCGGGGACCGGATGCAGAAGGTCAACATGCAGATCGTGGCCATGGCGGTGCCCGCTCAGGAGGGCATCACCCGGGACAACGTGAGCGTCCGGGTCGACGCGGTGGTGTACTTCCGCGTGGTGGACCCGATCAAGGCCACCGTGAACGTGCAGAACTACATGTTCGCCATCTCGCAGCAGGCGCAGACCTCGCTGCGGTCGATCATCGGCCAGTCCGAGATGGACCAGCTGCTGGCCGAGCGGGAAACGGTGAACCGGGAGCTGCGCCGGATCATCGACGAGCCGACCGAAGGCCCGTGGGGCATCAGGGTCGAGCGCGTCGAGATCAAGGACGTGTCGCTGCCCGATGCCATGAAGCGGTCCATGTCGCGGCAGGCCGAGGCCGAGCGGGAACGCCGGGCCCGTATCATCACCGCCGACGGTGAGTACCAGGCCTCCAAGCGGCTGGCCGCCGCCGCCAACGTGATGGCGCGCGACCCGGCCGCGCTGCAGCTGCGCCTGCTGCAGACCGTGGTCGAGGTGGCCGGCGAGCGGAACAGCACGCTGGTCATGCCCGTCCCGGTCGAGCTGCTGAGGTTCTTCGAGAAGATGGCCCCCGGCCCGCCCGCGCCGCCGCCCGAGCCGATCGAGGACCTCGATGACCTCGGTGACGCCGAGGTGGCGGCCGCGGAGGCGGCCATCTCCAACGTCCACGTGCCCGAGCTCCCGGAGTCGTCGATCCCGCCGGTGCCCGAGGTGACCGAGGGCGCGCCGCCCGAGATCCGGGAAGTCACGGCCCCTGATCTGGCTGCTCAGGAGCAGGCGTAAGGTCGGTCCATGCCAAAGTGGGAGTACGCGACGGTGCCGTTGCTCGTGCATGCGACCAAGCAGATCCTCGACAACTGGGGTGACGACGGATGGGAGCTGGTCGCGGTGATACCCGGGCCCAACTCCGAGCAGCTGGTCGCCTACATGAAGCGAGCGAAGTCATGAGCAGCGCGGCCGAGCAACTGGCCGCACTCGGGCTGACGCTGCCGCCGGTAACAGCCCCGGTGGCCGCGTATGTACCCGCCGTGCGGACCGGCTCCTACGTGTACGTCTCGGGTCAGTTGCCGGTGGTGGACGGGAAACTGCCCGCCACCGGCAAGGTGGGCGAGGCGGTCAGCGCCCAGGACGCGGCGGGCATGGCCCGGACCTGTGCCCTGAACGCCCTGGCCGCCGCCGCGGATGCGGCCGGCGGCCTGGACGCCATCGTCCGCATCGTGAAGGTCCTCGGGTTCGTGGCCAGCGCGCCGGGGTTCAACGCCCAGCCGCAGGTGGTGAACGGGGCCAGCGAGCTGTTGATCGAGGTGTTCGGCGAGGCCGGGCGGCACGCCCGCAGCGCGGTCGGGGTGGCCGAGCTGCCGCTGGACGCGCCGGTCGAGGTCGAGCTGATCGCCGAAGTCCGCGACTGAGCGGTGCCGATGGACGAAGGCCGGGCGCGCTCCCGGGTCCGCGTGCCGCGCGGAATGGCTGACCGGGCGCGTGAGTTCGCCGCGGCCGGGCTGCAGCCCGCGGTGCCGCGCGACGCCGCGACAGTGATCCTGGTCCGCCGGGACGCGGGGACGGACGGAGTCGCCGGGGTCGAGGTCTACCTGCTGCGGCGGACCAAGGCGCTGGAGTTCGCCCCGGGGGCCTGCGTGTTTCCCGGCGGATCGGTGGACGAGCGCGACGCCGATCCGGCCATCGCCGAAACCGGCTGGGCCGGGCCGCCGCCGGCCGCTTTCGGCCACCTGCTCGGCGTCCCGGCCGAACGCGCCCGCGCCCTGGTCTGCGCGGCGGTCAGGGAGACGTTCGAGGAGTCCGGCGTGCTGCTGGCCGGGCCTTCGCCGGCCGAGCTGGTGCCGGACCGCGCGGACCTGGCCCAGGACCGGCGTGCGCTGCTCGACGGGTCACTGTCGCTGGGCGAGCTGCTCGCCCAGCGGGGCCTGCTGCTGCGGGCCGACCTGCTGACGCCGTGGGCCCGCTGGATCACGCCCGAGGTCTCGCCCCGCCGCTTCGACACCTGGTTCTTCGCCGCCGCGCTGCCGCCCGGGCAGCTGGCCGGGCTGACGGCCACGGGACCCGGCGAGTCGGACTCGGGCACGTGGTGGCGGCCGTCCGCGGCGCTGGAGGCGGCCCGGGCCGGCCAGATCACGTTGCTGCCGCCGACGGCCGTGACGCTGGCCGAGCTCGCGGCCTACCAGGACGTCGAGGGCATCTTGGCCGAGCGCCGGATGATCACCCCGCTGCTGCCCGAGGTGGTCGTCGAGGACGAGCGGGCGTGGCTGGCCATGCCCCAGGCCACCGAGTACCCCCTGTGACAAACGACACGGTGAGCATCGACGGCTTCCGGACCCCGAGGGCGACGTGCCTGCTGGCGCCCAATCCCTCGCCCATGACCCTGGACGGCACCAACACCTGGGTCATCGCCGAGCCGGGCTCGCCGTCGGCGGTGGTGGTCGACCCCGGGCCCGAGGACGAGGGTCACCTGCGCCGGGTGCTCGCGCAGGCCGTCGCGGGCGACCGGCGGATCGCGCGCATCCTGCTGACGCACGGGCATCTCGATCACTCCGCCGGCGCGGCCCGCCTCGCCGAGCTGAGCGGGGCGCCGGTCCAGGCCGCCGACCCGGCGGGCCGGCTCGGCGCCGAGGGCCTCGCCGACGGCGACGTGATCACGGCGGCCGGCTGCGAGCTGCGGGTCGTGGCCACCCCCGGCCACTCCGCGGATTCGGTGAGCCTGCTGCTGCCCGCGGACGGCGCGCTGCTCACCGGGGACACCGTGCTCGGCCGGGGGACCACGGTCATCGCGCGGGACGGCAACCTGGGCGACTACCTGCGCTCGCTGGATCAGTTGCGGGCGCTGGCCGAGGCCGCCGAGCTGCGGCTGCTGCTGCCCGGGCACGGGCCGATGCTGGCCGACCCGATCGGGACCCTGGACTACTACCTCGCGCACCGCGCGGAACGACTGGACCAGGTCCGGTCGGCCCTGGCCGCGGGCGCGAAGACGCCCGCCGAGATCGTGGCCATGATCTACACCGACGTGGACCGCAGCGTCTGGCCCGCCGCGGAGTGGTCGGTCCGGGCCCAGCTGGACTACCTGGCCGAAGCGGAGCCATGATCATGGCCAGAAATGGCCACATAGCGACCAAAACTGGCCACGATCATGAAAGGGACAGTAACCGGGCGCGCCGGCGCAGCCGCTCGATGTCCAGGATGAGCACCGAGCGCGCGGAGATCTGCAGCCAGCCGCGGGCCGCGAAGTCGGCCAGCGCCTTGTTGACCGTCTCCCGGGACGCCCCGACCAGCTGGGCCAGCTCCTCCTGGGTCAGGTCGTGGTGCACGTGCAGGCCGTCGCGGTCCTGCTCGCCGAACCGCTCGGCCAGGTCCAGCAGGTTCTTCGCCACCCGGCCGGGGACGTCGGTGAAAACGAGGTCGGCGGTCACGTCGTTGGCTCGCCGCAGCCTCCGGGCCAGGGCCTGCAGCATGTGCATGGAGACTTCGGGCCGTTCCAGCAGCCAGGGGCGGAGCGCGTCGTGGCCGAGCGCGGCGACCGTGGCGTCGGTGACGGCACTGGCCGATGAGGTCCGCGGCCGCGGGTCGAACAGCGACAGCTCGCCGAACATCTCACCGGGCCCGAGCACGGTCAGCAGGTTCTCCCGGCCGTCGGTCGCGGCCCGGGTGAGCTTGATCTTGCCGTCGAGCACCACGTACAGCCGGTCTCCGTCCTGCCCTTCAAGGAAGAGGTGCTCGCCGCGGGACAGCTTGACGTCCGCCATCTGCCGCCGGAGCGCCCGTGCGCTTTCGTCGTCGAGCCCATCGAAAAGCGGTGCCCGCCTGAGCACAACTTCGGCGTCCTCCACCGATCCTCCTTGCTGGCCGCACGCCCCGGTCATCTCGGCCGGCGGCCTGGCCAGCGGTAGTTTCTAATCTTTGCTCTTTCAAGTGTCGATCACCAGCCCGAGTGCAATGTGCTCGGGATCACACTAAGCCCTCACCGCGCGGCACTGTGACTAACACCACATTCAAGCATTACGGTAACTCCGTCACGGAGCCGACTGCTCATCAGGACGAAAGGTGCAAGGTCGCGGGGTGCTGGAGCTTTGAGGAATTCGCGCGGGTCGCGCGGGCTGAGGGATCGACTCTCCGGCCGGCCCCGGCTGCGAATGGTCATCGCCTGCGGTGTGCTGCTGGTTTTGAGCATCCCGGTCGCGGTGCCGCGCTTTCGGCTGGACGGCAATCCCAACCCGCCGAGCCAGGCGCAGATCAACGCGGCGGAAAACAAGGTCAAGCAGCAGCAGGCGGCCCTCGGCGCGCAGCAGGGGCGGCTGTCCGCGGCGAACGCGCAGCTGGCCGCGCTCCAGGTCCAGGCCGAGGTGCTGACCCAGCGTTACGACCAGACCCTGGTCGACGAGCAGCGCGCGGCGGCGGCCTACAAGGTGACCGAGGCCCGGCTCAAGTACGCCCAGCAGGCCCAGGACGCGAGCCAGCAGCGGCTGGCGCACCTGGCGGCCAGCGAATTCGAGTCCGGCGGCGGCTTCGGCCCGATGAGCTCCATGCTCGGCAACGCCGACGGCCCGCAGGGCTACCTGAACCAGGTGGGGCTCGGCCAGGTCCTGGCCCAGAACGGCACCGACGTGGTGGCCCAGGCCCAGGCGGACGACGTGGTGGCCAGCGCGTTCCGCCAGCAGGCCCGCGACCTGCTGGTGGCCGAGCAGGCGGACCTGAAGGCGGCCAGCCACCTCAAGCTGGCCGTCCAGGCCGCCGTGGCCCGGCAGCAGGCGTTCGTGCAGGCCAGCCAGGCCAAGCGGAATTCGCTGGCCGGCCGGGTAGCCAGCGCCCAGGCTCAGGTGGCCGCGCTGAAGTCGGCCCGGCAGGCGGCCCTGGCCGCCGCGGCCGCCGCGGCCGCCGCCAAGGCCGCGGCCGCGGCGGCGGCGGGCAGCGCGGCGGGCTCCACCACGGCCCCGTCCTGGGCCGGGAGCTCGGGCGCGTCAGCCAGCCAGGGCGACATCGCGGCCAACTGGGCCCTCACCCAGCTGGGCAAGCCGTACCAGTGGGGCGCGGCCGGGCCGGATACCTACGACTGCTCCGGCCTGACCATGGAGGCCTGGGCCCGCGCGGGCGTCTCGCTCCTGCACTACACCGGGTACCAGTGGGAAGAGGGCCCGCACGTGCCGCTGGATCAGCTGCAGCGCGGTGACCTGCTGTTCTACGCCACCAACAACTCAGACCCGGCCACCATCCACCACGTCGGGATCTACATCGGCAACGGCATGATGGTCGACGCCCCCTTCACCGGCGCGCTCGTCCGCATCGACAGCATCTACCAGCCCGGCACCCCTATCGGCGCGGTCCGCCCGGCCGGCTGACCGGCAGCGTCCCCCGGACCGGGAGCGGGCGCCCTCAGACGGTGGGCAGGGTCTCGAGCTGGCTCAGCACCTGGCCGTAGGCCCGCGAGATGAGCTTGACCACGTTGCCGTGCGCGCCGAGGGGCGCGGCGCACTTGCCGCCCACGGCCGCCGCGGCCTTATCGATGGCCGCGGGATCGGCCTCGGGCCCGATCACGCACGGGGCCAGGGCGATCCGGCTGACGCCCATGTCCTCCAGCCGGGTCGCCGCCTCCTCGACGCTGGGCTTGGCGTCCAGCGACGCGGCCAGCACGGGCAGGGCCAGCCGGGCCGCGAGCAGCACGGCGGTGACGCTGGCGGTGCCGACCGCCTCCTCTCCGCCCACGGTGACCAGGATGATGCCGTCGGCGGAGGTGGTGATGCTGAACATGCGCACCCGGTCGGCCCGGGCCAGCCCGGCGTCGGCGAGCCGGTGGTGCAGCGCCTCGGCCAGCAGCGCGTTGGTGTTGAACACCTCGCCGATGTGCGCGTTGACCCCGGTGGCCGCGATCGCCTCGCGCAGCGCGCGGTACGTCTCCGGATGCGGGGTGACCAGCTGCGGCACGATCACCGCGGACGGCGCACCCGCCGGACGGCGGGCCGCGGCGTCGGCCAGCACGGCCCGGATCCCGTCGGGATCGCCCCGCCCGCCGTGGTTGATCCGCGCCGTGCGGACGTCCAGGGCCGGGTTGTCCACGCGGAGCACGGTCGCGATCTCGGCGGTGGGACCGGTGAGGCCATCGTCGCCGACGCTGGGCACCGCGAGGATGAGCGCCGGGGCGCCCTCGGGCAAGCTGGCGGGCATCGCGCGCCGGTGGCGGCCACCCGGCTGGACCAGCCGGGCGTGCGGCTGCCGGACCGGGAAATCGCTCGGCGGCGGGGGCATGGGATCGGGTTGCGGCTGGTGCTGGGGCGACGCGTCCCGGCCCGGCCGTCGGGCGGGGAGGCCGGCCGAGAAGTCGGATACGTCGCTCACATTAGCGAAGCGTAGCCGCCAGTGATCAACGAGGTGTGAAAACTCATAAAAATACGGACATGAGGTCAATAGTGACAAGCAGGACCATATGTGTCCGCTGACCGGATCGGGGGCCACGGGCTGCCGTCGCGGGTCTTGTTACTAGCGGGTAGCATAGGAGCCGGTACGGATGAACGGCGAACAGTGGAGCAGCGGATGAGCCACTACAAGAGCAACCTGCGGGACATCGAGTTCAACCTGTTCGAGGTGCTGCGGCGCCAGGACCTGCTCGGTGAGCCGCCCTATCCGGAGCTGGACGAGGCGACGGCCCGGAGCATCCTGGCCGAGCTGGACAAGATGGCCGTCGGCCCGCTGGCCGCGTCCTTCGCCGACGCGGACCGGAACCCGCCGGTCTTTGACCCCGCCACCGGATCGGTGCGGGTGCCCGACTCGCTGCGCGCGTCCTACCGCGCCTTCATGGACGCCGAGTGGTACCGGCTGTCCCTGCCCGCCGAGCTGGGCGGGACCCAGGCGCCGCGGTCGCTCACCTGGGCCATGGCCGAGCTGATCCTCGGCTCCAACTCCGCGATCTGGATGTACTCCAGCGGGCACACCATGGGCCGCGTCCTGTGGGAGCTGGGCACGCCGGAGCAGAAGCAGTTCGCGGAGCTGGCCATAGAGCGCGAGTGGGGCGGGACCATGGTGCTGACCGAGCCGGACGCGGGCTCCGACGTCGGCGCCGGGCGCACCCGGGCCGTCGAGCAGCCCGACGGCACCTGGCACCTGGAAGGCGTCAAGCGGTTCATCACCAGCGCGGAGCACGACCTGGCCGAGAACATCTTCCACCTGGTGCTGGCCCGGCCGGAGGGCCACGGCCCCGGCACCAAGGGACTGTCGATGTTCCTGGTGCCCAAGTACCTGGTCAACCCGGACGGGAGCCTGGGCGAGCGGAACGGCGTGGTGGCCACCAACGTCGAGCACAAGATGGGCCTGAAGGCCTCGACCACCTGCGAGCTGACCTTCGGCGCTGTTCAACCAGGGGGTCGCCCGGCGGTCGGCACCCTGGTCGGCGGCGTGCACGACGGCATCCGGCAGATGTTCGAGATCATCGAGGACGCCCGGATGATGGTCGGTACCAAGGCCATCGCCACCTTGTCCACCGGCTACCTGAACGCGCTGGACTACGCCAGGACGCGGGTGCAGGGCGCCGACCTGACCCAGATGACGGACAAGAGCGCGCCGCGGGTGACGATCGTCCACCACCCCGACGTGCGCCGCATGCTGATGCTGCAGAAGGCCTACGCCGAGGGGATGCGGGCGCTGGTCCTGTACACCGCTACCCTCCAGGACACGCTGCAGATCGCGGCGGCGCAGGACCGCACCGACGAGGCGGCCGCGGGCCTGAACGACCTGCTGCTGCCGGTGGTCAAGGGCGTCGGGTCCGAGCGGTCCTACGAGATGCTCACCCTGTCCCTGCAGACCCTGGGCGGCTCCGGGTTCCTCCAGGACTACCCGATCGAGCAGTACATCAGGGACGCCAAGATCGACAGCCTGTACGAGGGCACCACCGGCATCCAGTCCATGGACCTGTTCTTCCGCAAGATCATCCGGGACCAGGGGCAGGCCTTCGGCGCGCTGCTGGCCAAGGTCAGGGAGTTCGCCGCGGCCGACGGCGGCAACGGCCGGCTGAAGGCCGAGCGGGCCGCCCTGGCCGACGCGGCCGCGCAGGTGGAGGCCATCGCGACGGCCATGACCGGGTACCTGATGGCATCGGCGGAGCAGCCCGCCGAGATCTACAAGGTCGGGCTGAACACCACCCGGCTGCTGATGGCGCTCGGCGACCTGGTCATCGGGTGGCTGCTGCTGACCCACGCCGAGATCGCCCTGCGCAAGCTCGACCAGCTCGACGCGGGCGCCCCGGATCACGACTTCTACGCGGGCAAGCTGGCCGCGGCCCGGTTCTTCGCCGCCACCGTGCTGCCCCGGCTGGCCGCCGAGCGCAAGGTGGCCGAGGAGACCACCCTGGACCTGATGGACCTGCCGGAGGGCGCCTTCTGAGCGGGCTCAGCACTCGTACTGGACCGCGGCGCGCTCGGTCACGATCGGCTGGATGAACTCGGCCACGACCGCCCGGTGCTCGGGGTGGTCCCGGTAGGCCAGGTACCCGTCGGCGTCGTCGAAGTCGGCGGCCACGGCGAAGTCCCAGTTGCCCGGGTTGAGGCCGAGATCGGCACCCAGGCGGTAGTCCCGTAGCGACGGCACGAGCGCGGGCAGCCGGCCCAGTTCCGCGGCCACCCGCTGCTTCTGCTCGGCCGTCGCTTCGGCCGCCCACCGGAAGAGCACCACGTGCCTGATCATGGTCAGGTCCAGGCCAGCATCCGGACCGGGTCTTCGAGCATCGAGCCCACGTCGCGCAGCACGGCCGAGCCGAGCTCTCCGTCGACAATGCGATGGTCGAAAGACAACGACAAGGTGCACACCGAACGCACCGCGAGCTGCCCGTCCACCACCCAGGGCGCGTCCCTGACCTGGCCGAAGGCCAGGATCGCGGCCTCGCCCGGGGTGAGGATGGGGGTCCCGCCGTCCACCCCGAACACCCCCACGTTGGTGATCGTGATCGTGCCGCCCGCCAGGTCGGCCGGGGTGGCCTTGCCCGCCCGCGCCGTCTCGGCCAGCGCCTGCAGGCTGCGGGCCAGGTCGGGCAGCGACAACTCGCCGGCGTTCTTGACGTTCGGTACGAGCAGGCCGCGCTCGGCGGCCACGGCGATGCCGAGGTTCACGTAGTGCTTGACCACGATCTCCTGCGCGCCGTCGTCCCACGAGGAGTTGACCATGGGGTGCCGCCGCACCGCGGTGAGCAGCGCCCGGGCCACGAACAGCAGCGGCGAGACCCGCACCTCGGCGTACTCCGGCAGGTCGCGGACGCGCCGCACCGCGGCCATCGTCTCGGTGACGTCGACCTGCAGGAACTCGGTGACGTGCGGCGCGGTGAACGCGCTCGACACCATGGCCGCCGCCATGTGCTTGCGCACCCCGCGGACCGGGATGCGCTCTTCGCCGGCCGGGCTGGGCAACGCGGCCAGGCTGACCGTCCGGACCGCGTTCTCTACGACCTCTTGCCCCGAACGGAGCCTGGTGCCACCGGCCGCCCGGTGCACGTCGTCCCGGGTGATCGTGCCCTCCGGCCCGCTGCCCGTCAGCTCGGCCAGGCTGATGCCGAGATCCTTGGCCAGCCGGCGTACCGGCGGCTTGGCCAGGGCGCGGGCGGCTGCTGGTTCTGCCGCTGCCGCGGCGGGCGGCGCGAGTGCTGGTTCTGCCGCGGGTGCTGGCTTTGCCGCCACTGCTGGCTCTGCCGCTGCCGCAGCGGGCGCGGCGGGCAGGGCCGGCTTGCGCGCCCGGCGGGTGGTGGACGAGGCCTTGACGCCGTAGCCGACCAGGACCGCCTGCCGTGCGGGCTGATCGGGCCGTGTCTGTCCGGGCTGGCTCTGTCCGGCGGGAGCGTGGCCCGCCGGGGGCGCGACGGTGGTCACGGCCGGGGGAACCACGGACCGTTCGGCAAAATCTTTGGTACCGGCTACGGCGGGTTCGCCGGGTGCGGCGGCGCCGGACACGTCGACCGCGATGATCGGCATGCCCACATCGACCGTCTGGCCCTCCTCCGCCAGCAGCCGGGCGACGGTCCCGTCCCAGGGCGACGGCAGCTCGACCACGGCCTTCGCGGTCTCGATCTCCACGATGATCTGGTTGACCTCGACCTGATCGCCCGGCTTGACGTGCCAGGCGACGATGTCGGCTTCGGTCAGTCCCTCACCCACGTCGGGGAGCTTGAACTCCTTGAGCTCGGTCATGTTCGCGGCCCGCCCCTCAGTAGCCGGACGCGCGGTCGACGGCGTCCAGGATCCGGTCCAGGTCGGGCAGGTAGTGGTCCTCGAGCCGGGACGGCGGGTAGGGGGTGGCGAAGCCGCCGACCCGCAGGACCGGCGCCTCCAGGTGGTAGAAGCACTGCTCGGTGACCCGGGCGGCGATCTCGGCCCCGAGGCCGGCGTACACCGGCGCCTCGTGCGCCACCACGCAGCGGCCGGTGCGGCGCACCGATGCGGTGATCGTCTCCATGTCCAGCGGGGACAGCGAGCGCAGGTCGATGACCTCGATGCTGTGCCCATTCCCGGGGCCGTCCTGGCGGGCGGCGAGCGCCGACTCCAGGCAGGTCCGGACCAGCGGGCCGTAGGCCAGCAGGGTCACGTCGGTGCCCTCGAGCGCGACCCGGGCCCGGTCCAGCGGCAGCGCGCTGGCCACGCCCGAGACGGTGTCGACCTCGGCCTTGTCCCAGTAGCGCCGCTTCGGCTCGAAGAAGATCACCGGGTCGTCGCAGCTGATCGACTGCTGGATCATGGCGAACGCATCGGCCGCGTCCGCGCAGGCCACCACGCGCAGGCCCGCGGTGTGCGCGAACAGCATCTCGGGGGATTCGCTGTGGTGCTCGACCGCGCCGATGCCGCCGCCGCACGGGATGCGGATGGTCACCGGCAGGCTGACGTTTCCGAGGGACCGGTAGCGCATCTTGGCCAGCTGGCTGACGATCTGGTTGGCCGCCGGGTAGACGAAACCGTCGAACTGGATCTCGCACACCGGCCGGTAACCGCGCAGCGCCAGGCCGATCGCGGTGCCGACGATGCCGGACTCGGCCAGCGGCGTGTCGATCACCCGGTCTTCGCCGAAGTCCTTCTGCAGGCCGTCGGTGACCCGGAAGACGCCGCCCAGCTTGCCGACGTCCTCGCCCATGATGAGCACCTTGGGGTCGTTCTCCATGGCCTTGCGGAGCCCCGCGTTGAGCGCCTTGGACAGGGTCAGGGTGGTCATCGCCCGGCCTCCTCGAAGGAATCCAGGTAGGCGGCGTACTGCTCGCGCTCCTCGCGCAGGATCGAGGTCATGGGGCTGGGCTCGGCGTACACGTTGTCGAAGATGGCCAGCGGCGGCGGGTCGGGCATGGTCCGGCACGCCTCACGGACCCGGGCGCCGACCTCCTTGGCCTCGGCGTCCACCGCGGCGAAGAACTCGGGCTCGGCCTGGCCGGTGCGGACCAGGTAGGCCCGGACCCGCTCGATCGGGTCCTTCAGCTTCCACACCTCGAGCTCGCTGGCCAGCCGGTACCGGGTCGGGTCGTCGGTGGTGGTGTGCGCGCCCATCCGGTAGGTGAAGGCCTCGATGAGGGTGGGGCCCTGGCCTTCGCGGGCCGCCTGCATCGCCTTCTTGGTCACCGCGTAGCAGGCCAGCACGTCGTTGCCGTCGACCTGCAGGCCCGGGAACCCGAAGCCGCGGGCCCGCTGGTACAGCGGGATGCGGCTCTGCTTCTCCAGCGGCTCGGAGATCGCCCACTGGTTGTTCTGGCAGAAGAACACGACCGGCGCGTTGAACACCGAGGCCCACACGAAGGCCTCGTTGACGTCGCCCTGGCTGGTGGCGCCGTCGCCGAAGTAGGCGATGACGGCCTCGGCCCGGTCCCCGCCGACCGCCCCGTCGCGCTGGATGCCCATCGCGTACCCGGTGGCGTGCAAGGTCTGGCTGCCGATGACGATCGTGTAGAGGTGGAACTTGTGCTCCTGGGGATCCCAGCCGCCGTGGCTGACACCACGGTAGAGCTCGAGCAGCTTGACCGGGTCGATGCCGCGGCACCAGGCCACGCCGTGCTCGCGGTAGGTCGGGAACACCATGTCATCCGGGCTCAGCGCCCGGCCCGAGCCGATCTGGGCGGCCTCCTGCCCGAGCAGCGAGGCCCAGATGCCGAGTTCGCCCTGGCGCTGCAGGGAGATCGCCTCGGTGTCGATCCGGCGGACCAGCACCAGGTCCCGGTACATGGCGCGGAGATCGGCGGCGGTGAGGTCGAGCGGATAGTCGGGATGCTCGATACGCTCGCCCTCCGGGGTGAGCAGCTGGACGAGCTGGTCGGGCTGAGGGGTTTCGTTGGTGTGGGGGTTCAGTGCGGCGGTGGTCGCACCGCCGGATTCGACGGTCACGTGCCACTCCTTTCCAAGCCGGGACTGGGATCACCAGCGCCGGCCAGATGGCTAGGATTCCCGGACACATCTGTCACGGAGCTGTCGCGTACGCTGCGTGCCCGGTGGGGTGCACGCGTCCGCGGTCCAGCAAGACGCTCCTCAGCAGACGATATATGCCCTGATTGCCCAGGAGGATACGTGGCCCGAATGATCGTGGAAGTAATGCTCAAGCCGGAGATCCATGATCCGCAGGGGGAGGCCATCGCCAGCGCGTGCCGCCGTCTGGGGTTCGGGCAGGTGCTCGGGGTCCGGCAGGGAAAGCGGTTCGAGGTGGAGCTCGACGGGCCCGCGGACCAGGCCGCGGTGACCGCGGTCACCGAGCTGGCCCGGGATCTGCTGTCGAACCCGGTCATCGAGGAGTTCACCCTGCGCACGAGCTGAGCGGGCCACGGTCACGACCGGCTACACGTTCCTCCCGCTGAACCGGACCGGCAAGGCGACCACCTTCACCGTGGTACTCCCGCTCCCGTGACCGGGGGCTGTGACTGCTATCACAACACCCGGCCCTGACCTGCCGTTCATCCGAACGTAATAACCCGCGGGACCGCAGTCCTGGTTTCAGCCGCGTTAACGGGGAATCACTCGGACTGTGAATGCGAGTTACGAGATGACGGTGGGTACGGGGTTAGTTGATGCGCGTGAAATCGGTTCCTGATGTGAAATTCTGCCTGATGTTCCGGTGCGAGACGCTTAGCGTGCCGGTGATGCGCCGGGTGCTCGGGGACACCCTGCGCAGGCTCGGCATGGACGAGGAATCCGTGTACGACCTGCTGCTCGCGGCCACCGAGGCCTGCACCAACGTCCTGCAGCACGGCGGCCGGGAGGTCCGGCAGTACACGGTGATAGCCAGCCTCGGCGCGGTCGGCTGCCAGGTCGAGGTGGCCGACGAGGGAGCCGGCGCCGTGCTGCGCCAGGCGAGGCGACGCAAGCCCTCGGCCGAGCCGGAGACCCCGGTCGCCCAGCTGGCCGAATCCGGCCGGGGCCTGGCGGTCATGCGGGCCTGCGTGGACAACGTCACCCTGGACACCAGCCCGGGGCGCGGTACGGTGGTAACCCTGCGCAAGCACATCCGGTGGCCGCAAGACGCCCCGCTGCGGCACTACCGGGCGGCCAGCTAGACCCCGCTCCCCGGTAGGCTGCCTGCGTGCGGATAGGGGTCATCACGTTCCCGGGGTCGCTCGATGACCGTGACGCCGCGCGGGCCGTCCGGCTCGCCGGGGCGGAACCGGTCGCGCTGTGGCACGCCGACCGGGACCTGCGCGGCGTGGACGCGGTGATCTTGCCCGGCGGGTTCTCCTACGGCGATTACCTGCGCTGCGGCGCGATCGCCCGATTCGCCCCGGTGATGAGCGAGCTGGTCCCGGCGGCCCGTTCGGGCCTGCCGGTGCTCGGCATCTGCAACGGATTCCAGATCCTGTGCGAGGCGCACCTGCTGCCCGGCGCGCTGACCCGCAACGCCGGCCTGCGCTTCGTCACCCGGGACCTGCGGCTGCGGGTGGAGAACGCGACGACGGCGTGGACGCGGGCCTACTCCGGGGGCGAGCAGATCGTGGTGCCGCTGAAGAGCGGCGAGGGGGCCTACGCTGCCGACCCGGACACACTGGCTCGCCTGGAGGGGGCCGGCCAGATCGTCATCAGGTACGCCGATTCGAACCCCAACGGGTCCGCGGGCGGCATCGCTGGCGTGTGCAACGCCGAGGGCAACGTGGTCGGCCTGATGCCGCATCCCGAGCACGCGGTCGACGCGCTGACCGGCCCGTCCGCCGACGGCCTCGGCTTCTTCACCTCGGTCGTCGCCGGAGTGCTGGCGTGACCGCGGACATGGTGCTGCCCCAGCCGTTTGCGGAGCTGGGGCTGACCGTTTCTGAGTACGAGAAGATCGTGGCTACCCTCGGCCGGCGCCCGACCGGCCCCGAGCTGGCCCTGTACTCGGTCATGTGGAGCGAGCACTGCTCGTACAAGTCGTCCAAGGTGCACCTGCGGCAGCTCGCTTCGAAGGCGCCGGAATCGGCCGCGTTGCTCGCCGGGATCGGCCACAACGCCGGCGTGGTCGACATCGGCCAGGGCTACGCGGTCACGTTCAAGATCGAGTCGCACAACCATCCCTCCTACGTGGAGCCGCATCAGGGCGCGGCCACCGGCGTGGGCGGCATCGTCCGCGACATCCTGGCCATGGGCGCGCGCCCGGTGGCGGTGATGGACGCGCTCAGGTTCGGGCCCGCCGCGGCCCCCGACACCGGGCGGGTGCTGCCCGGGGTGGTCAGCGGCATCTCCTTCTACGGCAACTGCCTGGGCTTGCCCAACATCGGCGGTGAGCTGGACTTCGACCCCTGCTACGCGGGAAACCCGCTGGTCAACGCGCTCTGCGTGGGGGTGATGCGGCACGGTGACCTGCAGGTCGCCGCGGCCAGCGGGCCGGGGAACCAGGTGATCCTGTTCGGCTCGGCCACCGGCCCGGACGGCGTGGGCGGGGCCTCGGTGCTGGCCAGCGCGGCGTTCGGCGGGTCAGCGGGGAGCCAGGCGGTCAAGCGGCCCAGCGTCCAGGTGGGGGATCCGTTCCTGGAGAAACTCCTGGTCGAGTGCTGCCTCGAGCTCTTCGCGGGCGGCCTGGTGGCCGGCATCCAGGACCTCGGCGCGGCCGGGGTGGCGTGCGCGACCACGGAGCTGGCCGCGGCCGGGACCGGCGGCATGCGCGTCGAGCTGGACGCGGTGCCGCTCCGCGACCCCTCGCTGGGACCGCCCGAGATCTTGATGAGCGAGTCCCAGGAGCGCATGATGGCGGTCGTCGAGCCGGCCCACGTCGCCCGGTTCCTCGAGGTGTGCGCGAAGTGGGACGTCCGGGCCGCGGTCATCGGCGAGGTGACCGACACCGGCCGGCTGATCATGACCTGGCATGGCGAGGTGGTGGTGGACATCCCGCCTGGCTCCGCGGCCGACGGTCCCGTCTACCGTCGCCCGGCCGCCCGGCCCGCGGCGCAGGACACCCTTCTCGCGAATGAGCCCGCCGCGCTGCCGCGCCCGGTGGACGGGGCCGCGCTGCGGGCCGACGTGCTGGCCCTGATCGGGTCACCGGGCCTGGCCGACAAGAGCTGGGTCACCGATCAGTACGACCGCTACGTCCGGGGCGATACCGTGCTGGCCATGCCGGAAGACGGCGGCCTGGTCCGGGTGGACGAGGCGACCGGGCTCGGCATCGCGCTGGCCACCGACGGCAACGGCCGCTACGCCAAGCTCGACCCCTACCTGGGCACCCAGCTGGTGCTGTCCGAGGCGTACCGGAACGTGGCCGTGACCGGCGCGCGCCCGCTGGCCGTGACGAACTGCCTGAACTTCGGCTCGCCGGAGGATCCCGCGGTGATGTGGCAGTTCGCCGAGGCGGTGCGCGGCCTGGCGGACGGCTGCGCGGCCCTGGGCGTGCCGGTCACCGGCGGGAACGTCAGCTTCTACAACCAGACCGGGACGGTCGCCGTCCATCCCACCCCGGTCATCGGCGTCCTCGGCGTCCACGATGACGTGCGGCGGCGGCTCTCCATCGGGTTCGGCGCGGGCGGCGCGGAGCTTGTGCTGCTCGGCCGGACCGAGGCCGAGTTCGGGGGTTCGGCCTGGGCGCACGCGTTGCACGGCCACCTCGGCGGCCTGCCGCCGGCCCCCGACCTGGCCGCCGAGCAGCGGCTGGCCGGGCTGCTGGCCGCGGCGGCCTCGGCCGGGCTGCTGGCCGCGGCCCACGACCTGTCCGATGGCGGGCTAGCCGTCGCGCTCGCCGAATCCTGCCTGCGCGGCGGGACCGGCTGCCTGGTCCGGCTGCCCGGGGACCCGTTCACCGCTCTGTTCAGCGAGTCGGCGGCGCGGGCCGTAGTGGCGGTCCGGCCCGGCTTTCTGGCCGGCTTTGACGCCCTTCGCGCCGCGTACGGCGTACCGGGCGTGACCATCGGCCGTACGGGCGGCGACGGTCTGGTGGTTGAGGACTGCTTCGCGATCCCGCTGGCCGAGCTGGCCGCCGTGCACGCCGCGGCCCTGCCCGCGTTGTTCGGCTGACCCGGTGGTGGCTGGTATGCCGACCCGGCGCCCGGACCCGCGGGGACCGCAGCTGGTCGCCTCGGTGCTGCGGGCGCTCGACGGCGATCTTGCTCCGGAGCCCGATGAGCTGCGCGACGCCGCCCGGTACCTGCTGGCGCTGCTCGCCACCCGGCATCCCGGCCGGGTGCTCGAGGTGCGGATCCCGCCGGTCGCGGCCGTCCAGTGCCTGCCCGGGCCGGTGCACACCCGGGGCACGCCGCCCAACGTGGTGGAGACCGACCCGGTCACCTGGGTCCGGCTGGCCGCCGGCCGGCTCGGCTGGGCCGACGCGGTCGGCTCGGCCGCGGTCCACGCCAGCGGTCCCCGCGCCGACCTGGCCGCCTACCTGCCGCTTACTGAATAGTTGAATAGACTGACCTGGTGACACCCCCCGACGGCGGTCTGGCGGATGAGCTTGTTCCCGAGGACCCGCCGCCACGAGAGGCCTGCGGCGTATTCGGCGTCTGGGCGCCGGGTGAGGATGTCGCGAAGCTCGCCTACTACGGCTTGTACGCGCTGCAGCACCGCGGGCAGGAATCGGCGGGCATCGCGGTCAGCGACGGCAGCCGCATCATGGTGCACAAGGAGATGGGCCTGGTCGCCCAGGTCTTCGACGAGCCCGCCCTGACCGCGCTGCGCGGCCACATCGCGGTCGGGCACTGCCGGTACTCCACCACCGGCGCCTCGGTGTGGGCCAACGCGCAGCCGACGTTTCGCTCGACGAACACCACCAGCCTGGCGCTCGGCCACAACGGGAACCTGATCAACACCCGCGAGCTGGCCGCGCTGCTCGGCGAGGCCGGCCAGGGCAGCGGCGGGATCGCCGCGACCTCCGACACCGACGTGCTCACCGCGTTGTTCGTCAGCGACCGCGTGCCGCCCGGGGCTTCCGCCGGGGGCCCGGCCGGCGTTTCAGCCGGGACTCCCGCCGGGGATCCGGTCAGGACTCCCGCCGCGGATCCGGCCGACCCTCCGGCTGGCGTGGAGGGCGCCGCGGCGGCCGTCCTGCCGCTGGCCAAGGGCGCGTACTCACTGGTCTTCATGGACGAGCAGACGCTTTACGCCGCGCGGGATCCGCATGGCTTCCGGCCGCTGGTGCTGGGCCGCCTGAAGGGGGGCTGGGTGGTGGCCAGCGAAACCGCCGCGCTGGACATCGTCGGCGCGACGTTCGTGCGCGAGATCGCCCCCGGCGAACTGGTCTGCATCAACGGGCGGGGAGTGCGGTCCAGGACGTTCGCGGCGCCGCAGCCGAGCGGCTGCCTGTTCGAGTACGTCTACCTGGCCCGTCCCGACACGACGATCTCCGGCCGGGGCGTGCACGCCACCCGGGTCGCCGTGGGCCGCCGGCTCGCGGCCGAGCATCCCGCGGACGCCAACCTGGTCATCCCGGTCCCTGAGTCGGGCACGCCGGCCGCTATCGGTTTCGCCGAGGCCAGCGGCATCCCGTTCGGCCAGGGGCTGGTCAAGAACCCTTACGTCGGCCGGACCTTCATCCAGCCCAGCCAGACGATCAGGGAGCGGGGCATCAAGCTGAAGCTGAACCCGCTCCGGGACGCCATCGCGGGCCGGCGACTGGTCGTGGTGGACGACTCGATCGTCCGCGGGAACACCCAGCGCGCGCTCGTGGCCATGCTCCGGGAGGCGGGCGCCGCGCAGGTCCACGTGCGCGTCGCGTCCCCGCCGGTGATCTGGCCCTGCTTCTACGGCATCGACTTCGCGACCCGCGCCGAACTCATCGCGGGCCACCTGTCGCCGGCCGAGATCTGCGCCTCGATCGGTGCCGACTCTCTGGGCTACGTCTCGCTGGAAGGACTGACCGAGGCCAGCGGCCTGCCAGCCAGCAGGTTGTGCCGGGCCTGCTTCGACGGGCAGTATCCGATCCCGGTCGCCGAGGACGACCGCGGAAAGCACGTGCTCGACGGCCTGGGCGTCGGTTCCTAGCCGCGCGCTATCGCGGCCAGGCGTCCGCGTCTGTCCAGGCGCCTTCGGCGGGGTCGGACCCTGGATCCTCGTCGTCGTCGTCTTCGTCGTCGTAATCCCCGGCGGAATTACCGTCGCGGGAGTCCGCACCGACACCCAGCTCCGCACGCAGCCGGTCGAGGTCGGTGTCGTCGCTCTTGTACTTGAGCTGACGGGCGACCTTAACCTGCTTGGCCTTGGCTCGGCCGCGCCCCATTGGCTCGACCCCCTCGAACGTCCGGAGCCAGTCAGGCCCCATGATCTCCGCCTCGCTGGCTTCGGTGCGTCATACGTTGACGCCGCCGCCGCCCGCAGCGGGGAGCGCGACGTTCACCAGCATCCGTACAGGTACAACCGTACCCGCTTTGCGCCTGTGATGCCTACGCTGATCACATCGTGCCGAGCCAGATTCCGCGCAGCCGCCCCACATCGGACATCCGGCGCTCGGCGAGGCGATCTGCGGCCACCGACGGCGGCACTCCGTCGGAGTCCGCGATGGACAGGATCTTCGCGGTGGTGGTGAAGATCTGCTCGGTGGCGGCCCGGGCGCGATCGAAGTTGAACCCGCCCAGTTCATCGGCCACCTGGATGACGCCGCCCGCGTTGACCACGTAGTCCGGCGCGTAGATCACGCCCCGGTCGGCGAGCAGTTTCTCCACGCCGTGGTGGGCGAGCTGGTTGTTGGCTCCGCCGCACACGATGCGCGCGGTCAGCTCGCTGGCGACCTGTTCGGTCAGCGTGCCGCCCAACGCGCACGGGGCCAGGATGTCCAGGTCCGCGGCTAGGAGCGCGCCGATGCCGGGGACGACCTGAACCTCGGGGTGGCGGGCCCGGACGGCCTCGGTCGCCTCGGTGCTGACGTCGCAGATCACCACGCGGGCCTCGGCCTCCATGAGATGGTCGACCAGCCGGTGGCCCACCTTTCCGACGCCTTCGACGCCCACGGTCCGGCCGCGCAGGGCGGGGCTGCCCCAGGCGTGCCCGGCCGCCGCCTGCATCCCGTACAGGACGCCGAGGGCGGTCAGGACCGAGGAGTCCCCGGCGCCGCCGTGGGCCGTCGTGCGGCCCGTCACGAAGCGGCATTCCCGGGCGATGATGTCCATGTCCTCGCTGCGGGTGCCCACGTCACACGCGGTGATGTAGCGTCCGCCGAGCGACTCGACGAAGCGGCCGTAGGCGCGCAGCAGGGCTTCGGTCTTGACCTGGGCGGGGTCGCCGATGATGACGGCCTTCCCGCCGCCGTGGTCCAGGCCGGCCAGCGCGTTCTTGTATGCCATGGCCTTGGACAGCCGCAGCACGTCGGCCAGGGCCTCGCCCTCACTGGCGTAGGGGTAGCAGCGGGTCCCGCCCAGCCCGGGGCCGAGTGCGGTGGAGTAGATGCCGATGATCGCCCTGAGCCCGGTTGGGGTGTCCTGGCAGAAGACGACCTGCTCATGGTCCGCCTCTCCGGCGGAGCCGTTGTCCCTGTGGGACGTCGCGAACAAGTTGGTCACGGTAGCGACTCTCCTCATCCCGTCCCGGGTCCTCGTTGACCTGGGATCGGGAACAAGCGTATTGCCCGCGGGGACGAGCCGGGAGAACGGCGCAGCCGGGCAGGGAGCCGGATGCTTACGGTACTGATCGGTAACTCACAGTATTGATGATCTCGTTACCTTGAGCACCGTCTTTGCGGCGTTCTGGTATGTCACGATACGACAGTGATGACTTACGCCGCGTATCTCCGCATCTACGAACCGGTGGCGGCGTTTCACGAGCCGGAGCGTTCCAGGTGGGCGGCCTACGCCGCCTCGGCGGCCCGGCCGAGGCGACGCGACGCGCTCGCCGTCGAGCACGCGGAGGCCCTGCACCGGGCCATCACGGCCCCTCAGATCGTAGTGCCCGACCAGGAGAGCGAGCACGCCTACATCCGGCGTGCGGACGGCGTCACCTATGTCAGCCCGTGGCAGACCAGGCTGCGCTGCCTGCTGTCCTACGGCCGGATGCTCTCGACCGCGGGTTCGGCGCTGCCAGGTGTGGTCCCGGCCCGCGATGAGCACGAGACGATGACGGACCTGGCCCGGCTGACCGACGAAGGGCTGCCGGGCCCGGCGACCAGGCTGTACATCCTGGCCAGCGTCTGGACCGTGCCGCTGGCCTGGTTCGTCCCGTTCGCCGCGACCGAGCGGTGGCTGGCCCTCGGACCGGGGGCGAAGCGGCCGACTGCCCCGCAAACGGCGTCCGCGACCCGGGCGCTGCTCTACACGACACCGATGTCCCGGGCCCGCCGGCGGGTGGCCCGCGGCCTGGTGGCGCTGCGCAGCCTGCCGCCCGGCTTCACTGGCGCCGTCTGGGATCCGGCCCAGGCCGAGACCGAACTGGGGGAGGTGGGCCGCTGGCTGGAGGAGTTCCACCCTTATTCGCTGGTCGAGCTGGATTACGGAGGTCTGGTGCAGTTGCTCAGCGATGACGCGCTGAGCAGTGATGAGTCGGCCGCCGAGATCTCGGCGGCCATCGATGGGGTAACCAAGGGCGAACGCGAGCTCGCGGCAGCGATGTACAAGCGCGCGCAGAGCCGGTGGCGCGCGTTCGCGGAATACGAGATGGCGAACTGAGTACCGGGCCGTCCCGGCGAATACTTCCCGGGCACTATTTCCGAAACCGGCGCGATGCGACTATAAGTATCGCTACACTCACCATGAGTGACAACGTTCGGCAGGGCAACTGGGCATTCCGGTATGAAACTTTGCGCCTGGTGGTCGACGCGTCACGGCTGGTGATGGCAATATGGTCCCTGTCGGCCATATGGGACATCCCCGACAAGCTCCCCACGGAGCACCAGGCCAACAAGAGATGCAGGATCGCAACACTGGTCCAGGAGGAGAGGCCACACACATGTCCGCACGTACACCAGAGGCCGAGCCGCTGTTGACACCCGCGGAGGTCGCCACGATGTTCCGTGTCGACCCCAAGACCGTCACACGGTGGGCGAAGGCCGGGAAACTGACCTCAATCCGCACGCTGGGGGGACACCGGCGCTACCGGGAGACTGAGGTTCGTGCACTGCTCGCGGGTATTCCGCAGCAGCGCTCCGAGTGAGCCTCTGCCGTCTTCACGGGGCTGGCGCTTCGAGCGCCGGGCCAGGGTGGATGCGGCAGCACTCGATCAATGGAATGGGGGGTCGGCCCCGGTGCGGCGTGCCACATCGACAGTGCCCCGATGGGGGTACCTGGAAGGCGTGCTTCCGGGGCCGGTCCGCTCTCAGGGGAGGGTCGCACGATGCGTGATCCAGAACTGGTCGCACGTGCTCAGCGCGCCGCATGGCCGCCGGGCCCGCAGACCGGCGCGGATCAGCCGCCTGCCAGCGCATAGCGTCGCCGCTAGCTTAGCTTTTTCCGCGCCGCCGTGGCACAGTCGCTCTCGCTAGATGAGGCAGGTTCACAGCTGTGTCCTAGCGTAAGTTAAGGTTCCCGCGGCATGATCGACATCGACAGGGCTGAGGGTTTCTCGCCCTTTCGCGTCTGGGCTCGGGGTGGCCAGGCCCCGCTCCGAGCCCAGGCCACCCTCGCTGCCGGGAGGGCCGTCCTGGTCCGCGGCCGGGAATCACGGTCCGGTACGGGCCCGCGCGGTCGGCTCGGCGGAAAGCTGTGCGGAAGCTGAAGCGGTCCGCGCGGCGCCTGGACGCGGAGCGTTCCGGGACGAAACCCCAGCCTTAAAGGTCAGATATCGAACTTATGGTTCCGGGCATGTACGAACCACCCAGCCGGTACAACGTCACCGTCACGGTCTCGGGCGACGACGGTCGGCTTCCCGACCCGAACAGCTTCGCGGTGGCGGCCGACGAGGCGGCCTGGCGCAGGTCCGCCAGCATCGTCAGCGCGCACACCAGCGACAGGATCATCAGCATCGTCACGGTCCACGCACCAGATCGGTATGCGGCCGAGGCCGTCGCCCGCGCCGTCGTATCCGATGCGCTCAAGCGTCAGGCCGCGTCAGCCGGCTCGTCGGCGGGCGATGCCTGCCTCCGGACGGAGACTCAGCGGACGTCAGCCGCCTGAGCTGGGCCTGAGCGAGCGCTCGGGGCTCATGCCGGGCGGCTCGCGACCGACAGGCGTTCGGCCTCCGCGGGCGTCGGGCCGGGTGCCCGGTAAAACGCCATACGAAGCGCAGGAATACTGCCCGCTCGCGGATCCGGATCCGCACCCGGCTCTGGCGCATCGTGCCGTGCGGCTGAGTCAGGCACCAAGCCGGTTTAGACCGAGCAGGTGCGGGTCGGACTCGGCATCAGCCGGACATCACGCGCCCAGGCTGGTATTCCGCGCATCACCCCTCGCGGAGGAGACACGACAACTCAGCATTCGCCATACTAAGGGTGTGGATCCCGGTGAACGGTTCAGGCGCTCGGCGAGCAGGCGGCTCGCCGTGCAGATGGAGTCAATCGCGCAGGGCGTCGCGCAGCGCGTGATCGATCTCGTGGTCGACGCGCTGGACGTGAACGCGCTGATCGCCCGGATTGACCTGAATGTCGTGCTGGGACGAGTGGAGTTGAACAGCCTGCTCCACCGGGTGGACCTGAACGAGGTAGTCGACCAGATTGACCTCAACGAGGTGCTCGACCGGGTAGACCTGAACCAGATAGTCGACCGGATAGATATGAATAAGCTTTTGGCCCAGGTCGACATCAACCAGATCGTCAGCCGGATCGACATCGAGACGCTGGTGAAGAACACCGATCTGGGTGCCCTCATGGTCAGTTCCTCCAGCACTCTCGCCACCGACGCGGTTGACCTGGGACGAAGCCACGCGGTCAGCATGGACGACACCCTCGCACGCTGGGTGAGCAAGATCCGGCACAACCACGCGGGACAAGCTGAGCCGCCTCAGTTGCCGAACGCCCCGGAGGAACCATGACCGCACCTGCCGATGCCGATGCTGGCCTACTGGAACCAGTGCCGGGTAATGTCGGCGTATCGCAACCCGTGCCTCTCGGCAGCCCTCCCCGATACCTTCCGCTCAGTACCCGGGAAACGGAGAACCTGCGTGGCCAGCACGCCGGGTTCGCCTCGCGTTTCATCGCGTTCATAGTCGACTGCGCCGTAAGCATCGGGGTGTTCATGCTGGTCCTGGGCGCCGCCTCGTTCGCCGCCAGCGTGCTGACCGGCAGTTCCATCCACTGGAGCAGGGCCAACACGTGGGTGGTGGTCGCGTTCTTCGCCTGGGAGTTCTTCTATTACGCCCGCTTCTGGACCGCGAACGGCCAGACGCCCGGCATGCTGCTGCTCGGGGTGCAGGTTGTCGGCCAGGACGGCAGCAGCGTGGGCACCCGACGCGGGCTCGTGCGAACGCTTGCGTTTCCGCTGAGCTTCCTCCTGCTGGGGCTGGGCTTCCTTGGCATCTTGCTGGGGCGTGATCGTCGCGCGCTGCACGACGTCATCGCCGACACCGCAGTCGTGTACTGCTGGGACGCGCGGGAGGCCCGGCTTCGATCCCTCGCCCGCAACCGTGAGGGCAGCGCTCGGCAGCCATAAACCGCGCGTCTCGAAAACTGCGGACAAGGTTGGAAACAGGCCCCTAATGCGCAGCCCAAACGTGCCCGCTGCGTGCCCGATCGAGCGGTAATCCAGGTGTCCTGGCGGGCCCTCAGGCGCAATCGGCGCCCCGCTGAGCCGGGTCCGCAGCTGAGCCCGATCTCAAGGGATTCGGCCTGAATCCCTTGGGCTGTCTCTGCCAGAGCTGGGTTCATGCCTCTAGCACGCCCGCTAGCCTTTCCCCATGACTGCTAGTGCGGGTCCGGGTCCTGATGCCAGGCCCTCATATCGCAGGATCTTGCGGTCTTTGCTGCGGGCAACCGGATCCACGGTGGCGCTGGTGATCATCTACTACCTGCTGCCCCTGGACCACTCGTCAACCCCGGTCGCCGTCACGACGCTGGTGATCGGGCTGGTGGTGTTCATCGGCCTGATCGTCTTCCAGGTCCGCTCGATCATCCGGTCGCAGTTCCCGGGCCTGCGGGCTATCGAATCCCTCGCGACTAGCGTTCCGCTGTTCCTGCTGCTGTTTGCCAGCTCCTACGTCGTCATGGCCGCGATTTCCCGCAGCAACTTCGGCGAGCCGCTGACGCACACGGACGCGCTGTACTTCACCGTCACTGTGTTCTCAACGGTCGGGTTCGGCGATATCACGGCCAAGACAGAAACAGCGCGGCTCGTGGTCACCGGGCAGATGATCGCCGATCTCCTGGTCATCGGACTCGGGCTCAGGGTCATCGTCGGTGCAGTGGGGCGCAGCCGACAGCAGCGGCCACAGGACGAGGGCACCGAGCACCCCGGCGAATAGCACGCTGCCACGCCAGGGACAGCCAGGCCGGTACCCGGCGCCGCGGTCAGGGGTGAACAGGCCCATATGTGTCCGCTGACCTGGCCGCATCGGAGTAGATGTTCCGCCGCGCAGGGGCATGGGGGCCGATGGCCTGGACACGCGGCCCATCAAGGGCCCATCGCCCTCGACCGCATCCACCGCGACTCCGGTGCGCACCGACCGGCGCCAAGTCGGGTCGCAGGAGGCCAGACCCACCGAGGAGGAAATCCCGGAAGTAGACCTCCTTCTCCCAGGTCAGCACGGTGCCGGAGGCACTCGGGGAATGGCCGGTCAAGCAAGATCATCCCGCGTATATCCCGCGCCCGGCACCTTCCAGCCCGGCTGCGGTTCGTGTGCGCCGCCTCTCCCCCCAGAAGACGCTGGCACTGCTGCCTCGGTAACGTCCGCGGCGCAGCCGCCCGCTCAGTCAGCGGATGGCAGGTTCCCCACCTGGTCCTTGGTGAGGTTGAGCTGGATTCCGATGTCCACCCTGGTCACGGCGGTGATGGGGATGGCGACTTCCTTGCGGCCCCACAGGTGCCCTTCTTGGAGCAGCACGTGGGTCACCCGGTCGTCGCCCGGGTTGACCAGGAAGCCCTGCACCCGCCCGATCTCGCCGTCGACGGCGTGGACCGGGTCACCGGGCCTCACCTGGTCCTCACCCAGCGGAACAACGTCTTCGATCATCGTCTTGCGGTGTCTTGGCGGGGGCATGGGGCCGATGTCCATGAACTCGCCGCCGACGGGGGCCAATGCGTCACCGCTGACGCTGTATGCCAAGCCTGAGCCGAGGACGCCGCCGACGTCGCCGACGTGTTGATCGGTTGCGTCGGCGACCTCGCGCTCCTCCGCGTGGTCGAACTTGTCGAAGTCCGCGAGCGTGCAGCGCAGCCTGATCTCGCCGTTCGTCGTCTCGGCCAGGCGGGCGGGGACGAGCCGCCCGGCCTCCGGCCGGTGCCCGTGCTGGATGACCAGGTGGGTGACCGTCTCAGTGGCCGGGTCGAAGACCAGGCGCTTGACCTCGCCGCAGTGACCATCGGAGCGGCTCGCCCTGGCCCCGATCGTGAATTCCATTTCCGCCGCCATTGCCGCCTTCCTTTCCGGGCTGCTGGCTTCGTCGTGGCAGCGAGCCAGCGGCGCCGTGCTCGCAGGCATTGGCGCGCTAGCTGCCGCGCATCTGTGTAGACCGCGCGTAGCCCTCGCCATCGCAGGTAGCCACCGGCCCGGATGTCCATCTGCCACGGCCACGGGCATCATCACCGGCCAGAACTGGCGGGGACGGCACATGAGGTAGTCGCCCGCGTCCGCGAAACGATCTTTGGATCGTAATAGGGACACGCTCTGAAAACTGGGACTTTGCTGGAGCGGGTGACGGGAATCGAATGCCGGACTCTCAGCTTCGGAATCAGGCAGGTCGCATCCGTATCTCCCGTCCATGTCGTCGTGGACTAGGTGGTCATCGTCAACGGCGGGATGCCGGACTGTCTGGCCGCTGGAGACGGGGGTACAGGGGTCATTTCGCCGTGACGCCTTAATCGCGGGTTAAGGCCGCGCGGTTACGCTGCTACTGAAGACGCGATTGGTTATGACAGGGCGCGCCCGCTTCGGCGGGCTTCCCTGGGGGAGGTCGCCATGTACCAGCCTTACCCGTCCAGCGGCCAGCCGGCCGGGCCGCCGCGGCCTCCTGCTCCCGCGCCGGTGCGGACCGCGGTCAAGCTCATGTACGCGGGCGCCGCCGTCAGCGCCGCCGAGCTGATCAGCGGGCTGGTCTTCATCCTCAGCGGCACCATGGCCGGGCACGCAGAAGTTAACGGGCGCATCCTCACCGCGGCCCAGGCCAGCCGACTGGACCCGGTCCTGATCACGGTGGCGATCGTCTCCGGCCTGGCCGTGATCGCCCTGGGCCGGCGGCTTGTGGATGGCGCGGGCGAACGGCCAGGGCCGGAACTGGGCGCGCATCTTGTCCACGGTGCTGTTCGGCCTGGCGACGCTGCAGCTGATCACCCAGGCCAGCGTGCACCAGCCGGTGAGCCATGCCGGGTTCGCCGTGGTGGTGTTCGGCGTGATCGTCCCCGTGCTCGCCCTGGTAGTCGGCCTGGCCGCGGTGTGGCTGCTGTGGCGCCCGGCCTCCACCGCGTTCTTCAAGCCGCCAGGCTTCACCCTGGGGCCGGGCGCAGCGCACCACCCTCCGGGGTTGGATCGTCCAGCGCACGGTTGCCGTGCTGGTCAGTTGTGAGCCGTGCTGACCTGCGGGCCCGCGTGGATGTGGAGGCCTGTCCGCTGGTGGCCGCCCGCTGGGCCGATGCTCCAGGCCCGTCGTCGCGCGTCGGTAACTGGCCGTGGTGCTGGCGGCAGGTCTGGCAGCAGTCCAGCGCCTGCTGCCTAGTTGCCTGGCTGGAAGCCGGACAGTTGCCAGGTGCCGCCGAAAGCGGATGCGCTGGCCTCCGTAGGATTCCGGAAATACATGAACCAGCTGATCTTGATGTCGCCGGCCCGTCGCCAGAGCCTTGACTGCTTAGCTGGCGGCGCTGTGCTGAGCGGTGGCCGTGAACTTGTTGGGCGCCGGCTGCGGATAACGGATGTAGCCTCCCGGGAGCACCCGGAAGGGGTCACCGTGTACCAGCCCTACCCGTCCAGCGGCCAGCCGGCGCGCCGCTGCGGCCTCCCGCTCCCGCGCCGGTGCTGACCGCAGTCAAGCTCATGTACGCGGGCGCCGCGGTCAGCACCGTGCCCCTGATCATCACGCTGGCCTTCATCGGCGACATCAAGGCCTACCACCTGCGATACCTGGGCCACAGCCTCACCTCGGCCCAGCTCAGCCACCTGAGACCGCTCATCATCACGGTGGTGATAGTCGTCGACCTGGTCGTGCCCGCCCTGTGGCTGTGGATGGCGCGGGCGACCGGCCGGGGCCGGAACGGGGCGCGCGTCCTGTCCACGGTGCTGCTCGGCCTGGCGCCGCTGTCAGCTTACCGGCCAAAGCCCGTCCTGCGGGTGGCCTTCGCCGCGCTGACCTGGCTGCTCGGCCTCGCCGCGGTGTGGCTGCTATGGCGCCCGGCCTCCAGCGCGTTCTTCAAGGGGTTGGTCACCCCGGCCAGGGCTGCGGTGTCGTGACTGAGGGCTGCGTACTGTGGCCCCGCGCGTTCGCTGGTCTGCTGGCTGCCTGGGGACAGCGATGGGCAAAGCAGGCTAACCTGCCAGGCTCTCTGCTGGCATCGTACTGGCGGACTGAGACTGGCGCCAGAGTCCGTGCCCTGCACAGCGCCGCCGATCCAGCGGGCTCGAGGTCCCATCGCGCAGAGGCCTGGCTCCAGGCCGGTGCACGTCACCGTCACCTGGCGGCCAGCGGCGGGCCTGGTCACTGTGCAGGCCCGGGCGCTGCCGCCGAGCA
>CAWICW010000004.1:0-23537 GCA_963834685.1 uncultured Actinomycetes bacterium
CTATTCTGGACCCCCGGGCGTCGCCGGTAATCCGTCAGATGACTGCCCGGCCAGCACCTTACGCGCCTGGTCCGCGATGGGCGGAGGCACGTCGTCCATGGCCAGCACGTGCCGTAGCGCCTTGGCGTACGCGACGTCGTAGGCTTCGGCTTCCGGCACGGCGACGTCCGGGATCACCCCGGTGCCCTGCCAGTTCGTGCCGGTGACCGGGTTGATCGACCGGGCGAACGGGATGCCGATGTGCACCGCCTGGCTGATCGGGAATCCGCGGGTCGGGTGGGCGCCGCCGCCGGTGGTCTCGCCGATCAGCTCGGCGCGGCCCAGGGCCTGCAGCGTGTAGCAGAAGTCCTCCCCGCCGGAGAACGTATGGCTGCTGGTCAGCACGTAGACCGGGCGGTCGACGTAGCGGGTGCCCGGCACGTACGGCAGGGCCCAGAACTGCCTGGTCTCACCGGTATCGGCGTGGAAGATGTCGTTGAGGTGGGTCGGCTGCTCCTTCAGCAGGTAGCTGCACCAGAAGACCACGCCCTCCGGCGCGCCGCCCCCGTTGCGCCGCAGGTCGATGATGAGCGCGTAGGTCCCGGCGACCAGCTCCATGGCCGCGGTGATGGCCGGGCCGGCGTTAGCGGGCACCGGGATCCGCCGCACGTCGAGGTAGCCGACGTTGCCGTCCAGCCGCTCCACCCGCCGGATGCCGAAGTTGTCCAGCCGCCCCATCTGCCGCATGGCCAGCCGCGTGGCCTCGTGGCCCCTGGGCTCCATCTCGGGGCCGCCGGGCCGAGGGCCGGGACCGCCGGGCCCAGGGCCGGGGCCGCCGGGCCGCAGGGCCGGGCCGCCGGGACCGCCAGGGCCAGGGCCGGGGCCGGGGCCGCCGCCCAGCCGCAATCTTAGGTGCTTGTCCCCGGTCACTTCCTGCAGG
The DNA here is from genome assembly GCA_963834685.1 of uncultured Actinomycetes bacterium. Classification (GTDB taxonomy): domain Bacteria; phylum Actinomycetota; class Actinomycetes; order Streptosporangiales; family Streptosporangiaceae; genus Palsa-504. The sequence goes on from CAWICW010000004.1 coordinate 920, forward strand.
TGGCTGGTCACCAGTTCGGTGAGCGTGATCTCGTCCAGGTTGTCGTACTCCCCGGCCGCCAGCCTCGCCTCGACCGCGGCCGCGGCCTGCTCGGCGACCTCGGGGAACACGTAGTTGGCGCGCAGCAGCGACATGGCGGTCGTCACGATCTCGCGGCCGGACATCTGCTCGGCGGCCAGCGAGCCGTCGTCCGGCATCGTGATCCGCGGCACCGCCCCGCCGGGATCATCGAAGGTGAACTCGAGCAGCCGGGCCGCGGGCAGCCGCAGCGAGAGCTCGCGCCTGAGTTCGTCCATGGCCGCCCGATGGGCGTCCTGCCAGGCGGCCAGGGCCTGCTCGTAGCCCGCCGGCTCGTCCGGCCCCGGGACGAACACCCGCACCATCAGCTGTCCCGGCCCGATGGCCGGGTCTTCGCCGTACTCCAGCAGCACGGCCCGCTGCACTGCGCCCTGGGTGAACCGTTCCCTCAGCTCGTGGTTGATGGCCCGTTCGATCTGTTCTTTCTCCGCCCGTTCCACGGTGCCTCCCATCCGTGTCACTGTCTCAACGCCCCCCGCCGGGTGCCAGTTCCGTCCTGCGTGGCGCTGGAAGCCGCGCAGCCGTAACCGGCGACGGCCCGCCAGATAGCACTGCGAAATGTCAGTGGTCTCTGCTGGAATAACGGAATGACCACGGTCATGTACAGCCCGGTGCAGCTGGCCCGGCTGCTGCGGGTGCCCGAGCCGACCCCGGAGCAGGCGGCGGTGATCGCGGCGCCGCTCGGGCCGCTCGCGGTCGTGGCCGGCGCTGGCTCGGGCAAGAGCGAGACGATGGCGGCCCGGCTGGTCTGGCTGGTCGCCAACGGGATGGTCCGCCCGGACCGGGTGCTCGGGCTTACCTTCACCAGGAAGGCGGCGGCCGAGTTCGCCGACCGGGTGCGCTCCCGGCTGGAGCGACTGCGCCGCGCGGGCCTGGCCGACCCGGCGGACGCGAGCACCACCGAGAACGAGGACCCGTTCGGCGGCGACCCGGTGATCGGGACCTATCACGCCTACGCCGGCCGGCTGGTCGGCGATAACGCCCTGCGCGAGGGGCTCGAGCCGTCCATGCGGCTGATCACCCCGGCGCTGTCCTGGCAGCTGGCGGCGTCGATCGTGGCCGGCTACGACGGGCCCATGGACGAGATCATCTGGACCCCGCAGACGGTGACCGCGGCCGTACTCGAGCTGGCCGGAGACCTGTCCGAGCACCTGCGCGAGACCGGCGACGTCACCGCGGTGGGCCGCTGGCTCACCGCGGAGCTCGAGGCGTTGCCGGGGCGGATACCCGGGTCCGTTCGGAAGATAATGGAAACCCAGCGGGCGCGCGAGCAGTTGCTCCCGCTGGTCGAGCGGTACGCGGCGGCCAAGGCCGCCCGCGAGGTCCTCGATCACGGCGATCAGGTCGCGCTGGCGGCGCGGATCGCCAGCCAGCACCCGGAGGTGGGCGCGGCCGAGCGGGCCCGCTACCACGTGGTGCTGCTCGATGAGTACCAGGACACCAGCCACGCCCAGCTGGTCCTGCTGCGGTCGCTGTTCGGCGGCGGGCACCCGGTCACCGCGGTCGGCGACCCGTGCCAGTCCATCTACGGCTGGCGCGGCGCGAGCGCGGGCAACCTGCGCCGGTTCACCGCGGACTTCCCGGTGGTGGCCCGGATGCGGCCGTTCGGGGCCTCGGCGCCCACCGGCCCCGCTCCGGTGCTGTTGCTGTCGACCAGTTTCCGCAACGCCGCGCGGGTCCTCGACGCGGCCGCCGTGGTGCAGGAGGAACTGCGCTACGAGGCGCCCGACGTGCCCCGGCTGGTATCCGCGCCGGACCGCGGCGAGCGGGGCGCAGTCGCCTGCGCGCTGCTGGACACGGTCACCGACGAGGCTGATTGGGTGGCCGGGCAGATCGCCGGCCTGCTGGCCCTCGGCCCCGGCTGCGCTCCCGACGGGCATCCCTGGCCCAAAGAGCCGGACGCGCGCCAGGCCGGCGTGCGGCCGTCCGACGTCGCGGTGCTGTGCCGCAAGCGGTCCCAGTTCGTGGCGCTGCGGCGGGCCATCGAGGCCCGCGGCATCCCGGTCGAGGTGGTGGGCCTGGGCGGCCTGCTGGTGGTGCCCGAGGTGCAGGACGTGGTGGCCACGCTGCGGGTGCTGCACGACGCGGGCGCGTCGGACGCGCTGGCCCGCCTGCTCACCGGGCCGCGCTGGCGGATCGGGCCGCGCGACCTGGTCGCCCTCGGCCGCCGCGCCCGGGCCCTGGTCCGTGGTGAGGGCGACGGCCGGCCTCGGCCACCGGGAAGCAGGACCACCCCGAAGCGCAGAGCAACCCGGACGACGCGCTGGCCGAGGCCGTCACCGACCTGACCGCGGAGACCGGCAGCCTGGTCGAGGCGCTCGACGATCTCGGTGACCCGCACGCCTACTCACCGGTCGGCTACGCCCGCATGCACGCCCTGGCCACCGAGCTCCGGCGGCTGCGCGCCCACGTTGGACGGCCGCTGGCCGACCTGACCGCCGAGGCCGAGCGGGTGCTCGGCCTGGACATCGAGGTCGCCGCGCGGCCGGATGCCGATCCGGTCGCGGCCCGCGCCGACCTGGACGCCTTCACCGACGTGGCCGACGCGTTCACCGGCGAGGGCGCCGAGCCGACCCTCGGCGCGTTCCTGGCCTACCTGACCGCGGCCCAGCAGGAGGAGTTCGGGCTGGAGACCGGCCGGGTCGGCGAGTCGGACTCGGTCAAGCTGCTCACCGTGCACGCGGCCAAGGGCCTGCAGTGGCCGGCCGTCTTCGTGCCTGGCCTGGCCGCCGGGGAACGGTCTCAGGTCTTCCCGGCCCGGCCCCGGGTCTCGACCCGGTGGACCGACAATCCGCGGCTGATCCCGTTCGGCCTGCGCGGCGACGCCGGAGACCTGCCCGTGCTGCGCGGGCTCGACGCCGCCTCGCTCGAGGACTTCACCGGGGCCTGCGCGGTCCGGGACCTGGCCGAGGAGCGCCGCCTGATGTACGTGGCCGCCACCCGGGCGGCGTTCTGGCTGGGATGTTCGGGTTACTGGTGGGGCGAGGGCGGCACCTGTCGCCTGGGCCCGTCGCCGTTCCTGGAGGAGGTGCGCTCGTCCGGGGTCGCCGCGGTGTCGGCATGGGCGCCCGAGCCCGCCCCGGACGCGGAGAACCCGCTGCTGGCCACGGTGGACGAGGCCGACTGGCCGGCCACCCCGGCCGGACGGCACTACGAGGCGGTCCGCGAGGCCGCGGCCCTGGTCGAGGCGGCGGCCGTAACACCGGAGGCCGACGTCGAGCTCAGCCCCGAGGACCAGGCGCTGGCCGAGGCGTGGCGCCGGGACGCCGGGCTGCTGCTGGCCGAGCGCGCCCAGCGCCGCGGGGACGGCACGATCCCGGTCCAGCTGCCCGCCCGGCTCTCGGTCTCGGCGCTGGTCTCGCTGGCCCGCGACCCGGCCGAGCTGGCCCGGCAGGTCCGCCGGCCGATGCCCCGCCCGCCCGCCCGGCAGGCCCGGAAGGGCACCGCGTTCCACGAGTGGCTGGAGCAGCGCTACGGCCAGCAGCGGCTCATCGACGACGCCGACCTGTTCGGCCCGGGCGAGCCCGGCGACGGCGAAAACGTCGGCGAAAATGCCGGCGCCGCCGGCGAAAGCGGAAGCGCCGGCCAAACCGACCTCAGCCAGCTCCGGGCCCGGTTCGAGCACAGCGAATGGGCGGAGCGGTGGCCGCGGGCGGTCGAGGTGCCGTTCGAGACCCTGATCGGCGACCGGCTGGTACGCGGCCGGATCGACGCGGTGTTCGCCGACGCCCCCGAGGGCGGCTACGACGTGGTCGACTGGAAGACCGGCCGCCCGCCCGCCTCCGACGCCGAACGCCACGCCGTTTCCGTCCAGCTCGCCGCCTACCGCCTGGCCTGGGCGGCGCTCGCCGGGGTGCCCGTGGCGCAGGTCCGGGCCGCCTTCCACTACGTCGCGGACGAGGTGACCGTGCGCCCGGCCGACCTCCTAGACGAGGCCGGCCTGACCGCCCTCATCACCCAGGTCCCCGTTTCATGATCATGGCCAGAAAGGGCCGCCTAGCGACCAAAACTGGCCATGATCATGAAGCTCCCCACGCAAAGCCGCGCCTAGGTGTGCTCGGAGACCAGCACGGCGAGCGTCCCCGGCGACAGCGCCTCGAACACGTGCGGGATGTCGGCCGGGTAGCAGATGTAGTCGCCCGGGCCGAGTTCGGCCGGCTCGCCGGCCACGCCGACCAGCGCCCGGCCCGCGCTGAGCACCACGTGCTCGATCACGCCGGGCATGTGCGGCGCGGACTCGCGCGGGTGCCCCGGCTCGGCCGCGATGCGGTACACGTCGCGGCGGGCGCCCGGCGGGCACGCGGCCAGCAGCGTGGCCTGGTAGTTGGCGTGCTCCGCGGACACGGTGGGGCCCTCGTCGGCCCGGATCACCTGGATGCGCGGCCGCGGCGGGTCCAGCAGCCGGGAGAACGGCGCGTCCAGCGCCACGCAGATGGCCCAGAGCGTCTCCAGGCTCGGGTTGCCGGTACCGGACTCCAGCTGGGACAGCGTGGACTTGGCGATGCCCGCCCGGCGGGCGACCTCGGTCAGCGAGAGCCCGGTCCGGCGGCGTTCCCGGCGCAGCGACGCCGCGATGAGCGAGAGCGGCGCCCCAGCGTCAGGGTTCGGTATATTAGTCAACCGTTCGCTTTGACGAACAACAGGGTCGGTGTTCATAATAAACTCCATGAGTTCGATATATAGAACTCTATCGGGCGGCACCCTGCGTGACATCGCCCTGGCCTGCCTGGCCGTCTGGTTCATCGGCCTGTCCTACGGGGCCATCGCCGTCGCGTCCGGGTTCCCGCTCTGGGTTCCCGCCGCGCAGAGCGTGCTCGTGCTGGCCGGCGCGTCGGAGTTCCTGTTCATCGGGATCGTGGCGGCGGGCGGCAATCCCCTGGCGGCGGCCGCGGCCGGCCTGCTGGTCAACGCGCGCCACCTGCCCTACGGCCTGGCCCTGCCCGATATGACGGGACCCGGCCGGGGATGGCGCAGACTCCTGGGCAGCCACGTGATGAACGACGAGAGCGTGGTCTTCGCCCTGGCCCAGGAGGACCTGCCTCGCAAGCGGGCTGCCTACTGGACCTGCGGCCTCGGCGTCCTGCTCTGCTGGCCGGCCGGCGCGGTCCTCGGGGCGCTGATCGGCAGCGTGATCGGGGACACCAACGCGTTCGGCCTGGACGCCATGTTCCCGGCCGTGATCCTGGCCCTGATCGTGCCCGCGCTCCGCGACCGGGTGATGCTGCGGGCCGCCGTGGCCGGCGCGGTCGTCGCGCTGGCCGCCACGCCGTTCCTGCCCGCTGGCCTGCCCGAACTCCTCGCCCTGCTCGCCGTCCTCACCACCATCAGACAGCGGTCAACCCCGTGAAAGATCCCACGCTGGTCGTCGCCGGCCTGCTCACCCTGTCCGCCGGAACGTTCGCGTTCCGGTTCTGCGGCCCGGTGCTGCGCCAGCGGATCGCCTTCCCGCCCCGGGCCGGGAAACTGCTCGAGGCCGCCGCCGTGGTCCTGCTCGCCGCGCTGGTCGCCACCACCGGGCTGACCGAGGGACACGCCTTCGCCGGCTTCGCCCGGCCAGCCGGGGTGCTGGTCGGCGGGATCCTGGCCTGGCGCAAGGCGCCGTTCCTGGTCGTCGTGCTGGCCGCCGCGGCCACCACCGCCGTGCTGCGCCTGCTCGGCGTGCCCTGACCGGGGCCGCCCGCGAACGCGTCACTGGCGGAGGTAGCGCTCCACCGCTTCGACCTTGGCCGTGAGCGCCCCGGTCACGCCGGGGCGCAGGTCCGCCTTCAGCACCAGGCTCACCCGCGGCGCCTGGGCCGCGACCGCCTCGACCGCCCGCTTGACCACGGCCATGACCTCGTCCCAGTCGCCTTCGATGGTGGTGAACATGGCGTCGGTCCGGTTCGGCAGCCCGCTCTCCCGCACCACCCGGACCGCCTCGGCCACCTCTTCGGCGACCCCCTCGCCGACCCCGATTGGCGTGATCGAAAACGCGACCAGCACGGCCCTCTCCTCTCATTTGTCCGAACGGAACATGGTGCGTGCCCCAGGACCCCGCAAGGTCCGGGTCGATGGCGCCGACGTACCAGTTCTAGCTTGCCCGAGGGGCCCTGGACCCGTACCGGACGCCCGATTCGGCCTCGGCGTCCGATTGCTGCCAGAATGAGGTTCGTGAAAGTAGCTGGTCAGGTCGATGTGGTCGATGCGCCGTGTGGCCAAGCACGCGACTGAGGCCACACAATGACGGAATGACCGGTTCTGTGGCGGCGGCCGAAGCGGCTCCTCGCACCGAGGCGGTCCGGGCCGACGCGAGCCGCGCCGAAGCCGGGCCGCTGCTGACCGTATCGGGGCTGAGCGTCAGCTACGGGCCCCTGCGCGCCCTCGAAGACGTCACCCTGAGCGTGCGGACCGGTGAGCTCGTCGCCCTGGCCGGGGAGAACGGCGCGGGCAAGACCACCCTGGTCCGCTGCATCGCCGGGGACGTGGTCCCGGCCAGCGGCGAGGTGTTCTTCGCGGGCCGGCGCGTGCCGGCCGACCAGGCCGTGGCGACCAAGCAGGGGATCGCGGTGGTCTGGCAGGACCTGGCCCTGTGCGACAACCTGGACGTCGCGGCCAATATCATGCTCGGCCGGGAACGGCCCCGGATGCTGATGTCGGACACCAAGTTCCACACTGCCGCCGCGTCGCTGCTGGCCTCGCTGCGCATCCCGCTCAGCGACACCACGCGCAACGTCCGCTCGCTGTCTGGCGGGCAGCGCCAGCTGGTGGCGGTGGCGCGGGCCATGGGCCGCAAGCCGCGGCTGCTGGCGCTGGACGAGCCCACGGCCTCGCTCGGCGTGCGGGAAGCGGCTCAGGTCGAAGAGCTGATCCTGGGGCTCCGGCGGCAGGGCACCACGATCTTGCTGGCCTGCCACGACATCGACCAGATGTTCCGGCTGGCCGACCGCATCGTGGTGCTGCGGCAGGGCCGGATCGTGGGCGACCTGCGCACCGCCGACGCGCACGCCGACGACGTGGTCGCGCTGATCTCCGGCCAGCAGGTCGACTCCTCGGCCCGCCAGCAGCTCACCCGGCTGCACGGGCTCACCGACCGGCTGGTCTCGGCCGACCCGTCATCCAGCCTGTCGCTGATCTTGTCCGCGCTCGGCGCGGCGCTCGGCAGCGAGCGGCTGTGCATTCACCTGGTCTCGGACAAGATCCTGTACTGCGCCGCGTCGCTGGGGTTCAAGCCCGGGCAGCTCGACCCCTGGGGCCGGCTGCCGTTCGGGTCTTCGGGCGGCCCGGTGGGCATGGCCGCGGCGGACGAACGCGCCATCATCGCCGACAACGTCCGGTTCGGCGCGGCCTGGGGCAACTTCCGCAACCTGGCCAAGGCGGCGAAGGTGGCCAGCTCGTGGTCGGTCCCGGTGCTCGGGCCCAGCGGGCTCATCGGCGTGATCACCGTGTTCCGGGCCCAGCACGGCCCGCCGGAACGCGACGAGCTCGCCCTGGTCACCGTCTACGCGGGGTACGCCGCCAGCGCCATCGAGCGGGACCGGCTGCTCGACCAGGTGACCACGAGAAACCGGGTGCTCGAGACGATCCGCGAGATGCTGGAGACGCTGGCCGGACCGGTCCCGGTCGGCGACGGACTGTCCATCGCGGTCCAGTCGCTGCGCCGCGGCCTGCAGGCCCACGAGGTCGCGCTGATCACCCAGCCGGCCGCGGCTCGCCCGCTGGCGGGCCTTCGCCGGCCCGCTCGGCACCGACTGGCGGTCGGCCACCCCGCCCGTGCGCGACATCGCCGAGACCGCGCTGGCCAGCACGCTCCCCGACGGGGTGGCCCGGCAGCTGCAGAGCAGCCGCAGGCACCGCGTCCGGGCGGTGGCGTTCCTGGCCGCCGGCGGTCCCACGGTCCTGCTGGCCACCTGGCGGCGGGTGCCGCCGACCAAGGAGGAGACGGCACTGCTGGAGGACGCGGCGCACTCGCTCCGGCTCGCGCTCGAGCGGGAGGAGGCCGGTCACGCGCACCAGGAGACGGCGGCGCTGCGCCGGTCCCGGGAGCTGCAGCGCGGCTTCCTGTCCCGGCTCAGTCATGAGCTGCGCACGCCGCTGACGGCCATCCGGGGCTACGCGTCCAGCCTGCTGCAGCCCGACGTGACCTGGGATCGCGAGTCCCAGCAGCGGTTCCTGGACCGGATCGCCGCGGAGTCGGCCCGCCTCGGCCGCCTGGTCGATGACCTGCTCGACTTCTCCGCGATCGAGTCGGGCACCATGCACCTGCAGCAGGACTGGTGCGACATCCGGCTGGTGGTCGAGGCGGCGATCGCCTGCCTGCCGCCGGCCAGCGCCGGGTCCGTCGAGCTGACCTGTGAGGCCAGCCTGCCCGTAGTGTGGGCCGATCACGACCGCATGGAGCAGGTCTTCGTGAACCTGCTGAACAACGCGTTGGGCCACAACCCGCCGGGCACCCAGGTGCACGTGACCGCCGACCACCGGATGTCCGAGGTGGTGATCAGCGTGCTGGACGACGGCATCGGCATGCCGCCGGAACTGATGGCCGCCCCGTTCGAGGCCGCCCGCCGCTCCAGCCCGGGCACCGCTAAAGGCAACGGGAGCGGCACCGGCAGCAGCAGCGGTTACCGCAAGAGCGCCGGCGCCGGCCTGGGCCTGTCCATCGCCAAGGGGATCGTGCAGGCCCACGGCGGCCGGATCGAGCTGACCCCGCGGTCCAAGGGCACCTGCTTCCGCGTCTACCTGCCCGTCGAGGCCGCCGGGGACGCGCCCGCCACGAGCGGAAGGGACCGCGACGGTGACGATGACTGAGGGTTCGCGCAAGACCTGCGCCCTGGTGGTCGAGGACGATCCCAACATCGTCGACCTGATCCGGTCCAACCTGGCCGTGCGCGGCTTCGACACCATCGTCAGCGTGGACGGCATGCGCGCCCTCCAGCTCCTGGAGACCGAAGACCCGGACATCGTGCTCCTGGACCTGATGCTGCCCGAGGCGGACGGCTTCGATCTGTGCCGCCAGATCCGCGAGCGGTCCCCGGTCGCGATCATCGTGGTCTCGGCCCGCGGCGGCGAGCGGGACAAGGTGACCGCCCTGCACATGGGTGCGGATGACTACCTGACCAAGCCGTTCAGCATCGAGGAGTTGCTGGCCCGGATCACCGCCACGCTGCGCCGGACCCGGCCCGCCGCGCCGACCGAGCAGGCCCCCCCGGTGATCGTGGTCGGCGACATCATCATCGACCTGGCCCTGCAGCAGGTCCGGCGCAACGGGCAGCCGGTGCACCTGACCCCGACCGAGTTCGCCCTGCTGCGCGAGCTCGCGGTCAACCGGGGCAAGCTGCTCACCCACGCGCACCTGCTGCGCCGGGTCTGGGGCCACGGCTACGAGACCGAGACCGAGTACCTGCGGGTGTACGTCCGGCGGCTGCGCGCCAAGCTCGAGGCCGAGGAGAGCGCGCCGCTGATCCTGACCCAGCCCCGGGCCGGCTACCGGCTCGCGCCCGAATAAGCCCGAATGAGCCTAAAATCAGACTCGGATAACGCCCAAGTGACAAACGCGAATCGAAATGAGCACAGAGAAGATCATCGTTCACAGTATCTTCACGACGCGACGCCGATGTTAAGGCCTCGTTAATAAACGGCGCTCTAGGGTCTTGTTAAGACGCTAGGCCGTGAAGTTCTCCAGGTCGCCCGGGTAGTCCCGCCTGCCTGGGAGACGGCCGTTCCTTTTACGACGCGAGGTGGTTTATATGATTAAAGTGGCCAGGAAAGGGCTTGTGGTATCAGTGTCACTGGCCTTGTGCCTCGCCGCTGCGGCCTGCAGTAGCTCCTCGAGTTCGAGCGCTAGCTCCAGCACGAGCTCCAGCTCTGCGGCCGCCGTGTCGATCTCGGTAGTCCAGCTCAACCGCACCTTCAGCGCGATGGCCGGCCTGAAGCCCCTGGCCGCCCTGGGCAAGGGCAGCGTGGCCGCCATCCTGCCGGACACCGTTTCCTCGGCCCGGTACACCGAGTTCGACGCGCCCTACCTGACCCAGGCCCTGGCCACCGCGGGCCTCAGCCCGTCGCAGTATTCCGTGGTCAACGCGCAGGGCAGTGACGCCACCGAGCTTTCCGACGCCCAGGAGGCCATCACCAAGGGCGCCAGCGTCCTGATCATGGACCCGCTGGACTCCGGGGTCGGAGCGTCCATCGAGTCCTACGCCAAGTCGCACGGCGTGGCCGTCATCGACTACGACCGGCTGACCCTGGGCGGCAGCCGCTCGTACTACGTCAGCTTCAACAACGTCCTGGTCGGCACCCTGATCGGCCAGGGCTTCGTGGCCTGCGCCACCGCCGAGGGCGTCGCCAAGCCGAACGTCCTGGTCATGCGGGGCGCCCCGACCGACAACAACGCCACCCTGTTCGCCCAGGGCTACGACGCGGTGCTGGCGCCGTACTTCTCCAGCGGGAAGTACGTCAACGTCGGCACGCCGGCCGGAACCTGGGACCCGCCGACCGCGGAGAGCGAGTTCCAGCAGGAGTTCACCGCGCACAAGAACATCAACTCGGTCCTCACCCCGAACGACGAGAACGCCGCGCCGATCATCCACTTCCTGCAGACGCAGGGCGTCAAGGCGAAGACCTTCCCGGTGACCGGTCAGGACGCCACGCTGGTCGGCCTGCAGAACATCCTGTCCGGCTACCAGTGCGGCACGGTGTACAAGCCGATCTACCTGGAGGCCCAGGCCGCCGTGGCGCTGGCCATGTACCTCCGAGCCGGCAAGACCCCGCCGGCCGCTCTGGTCAACTCCACGACCCTCGACTCACAAGAAGGCAAGCAGGTCCCGTCGGTCCTGCTCAAGCCGGAATGGGTCACCACGTCCAACATGAACTCGACCGTCATCGCGGACCAGTTCGTGCCGGCCCAGCAGCTGTGCGTCGGCTCGTACGCCGCCGAATGCACGGCCGCGGGAATCTCCGTATGACCGTGAGCACGACAAGCACGAGGAGGCGCGCCCGGTGACCCATCCGAGCGCGGACGACGCCCGGCCCGCGGACGACGCGGGCCGGGCTTCGGCTCCCGGCCAGGCCCGGCCGGCCGGCGAGGCCCCGGAGCCGAACGCCCCGCAAAGCACCGCTGACATCGAGGGCACCCCGGGCCACCCGGGCCCCGCGCTCGACGCCGAAGCCGCCGCCGAGCAGGCCAGGCTCGCCGCCGCGCACGCCGAAGCCGCGGCCGCCGCGCACGCCGCGGGCCACGCCGAAGCCGCCGCTGAGGAGGCCGAGCTCGCCGTCACCGCCGCCGACGCCGCGGCCGCCGACGCCCGGCTCGCCGCCACCCGGGCCGAAACAACCTTCGCGGAAGCCCCCGGCCCCGCCGCCGCGCCCAGCGTCGCCGAGACCAACGGCGACACGGCCCAGCCGCTGCTCCGCATGGTCGGACTGGGCAAGCACTTCGGCCCGGTGCGCGCGCTGACCGGCGTCGACCTGGACATTCCCAACGGGCAGGTCACCGCCGTGGTCGGGGACAACGGGGCGGGCAAGAGCACGCTGATCAAGACGATCTCCGGCATCTGGCAGCCCGATGCGGGCGAGATCATCTGGAAGGGCCGGCCGGTCCGGCTGCACACCCCGAAGGACGCCGCCGAACTCGGTATCGCCACCGTCTACCAGGATCTGGCGCTGGCTGACAACCTGGACATCGTGCAGAACATGTTCCTGGGCCGTGAGCTGGTCAAGTATCGGGTACTGGACGAGAGCGCCATGGAGAAGGCGGCCAAGAGCACCCTGTCCGACCTGTCGGTGGTTACGGTCCGCTCGGTCCGCCAGCCGGTGGGGTCGCTGTCCGGCGGCCAGCGCCAGGCCGTCGCGGTGGCCCGGGCCGTGCTGCGCGAGGCTGAGCTGGTGATCCTGGACGAGCCGACCGCGGCCCTGGGCGTCACCCAGACCCGCGTCGTGCTCGATCTCATCCGCCGGCTGAAGACCCAGGGCATCGCGGTCATCGTCATCTCGCACAACCTGAACGACGTCTTCTCGGTCGCGGACCGGGTGGCCGTGCTGCGCCTGGGCCGCGTGGTCTCGGTCGGGCCGAAGGAGCGGTACGACGCCGAGTCCGTCGTCGACCTGATGACCACGGGTACCTCCAAGCGCCTCGCCGCCGTCCCGGCCGAGTCCTCCTCAGGGAGCTCCAGTGAGCACTGAAGTCCGAGAGCCCCACGGCGACGCCGCGGACTCCGACGAGATCGCAGCCGAAGTCGCCGCGGCCGCCAACCCCGAGATCATCGCCGACTCGTTCGGCGAGTACGCCAAGATCTGGCTGGCCCGGGTGCGCAGCGGCGACAGCGGCTTCCTGCCCGTGCTGCTCGGCCTGGTGGCCATCGTCGTCTACTTCCAGGTCCGCAACTCGCTGTTCCTGTCCGCGGGCAACCTGGTCAACCTGATTACCCAGGCCGCGTGGATCGCGACGCTGGGCATGGCCGAGGTGTTCGTGCTGCTGCTCGGCGAGATCGACCTGTCGATCGGCTTCTCCGCGGCGATCGGCGCGGTGTTCACCTTGTGGGTGCTGCTGCCGCCGAATCCGTGGCCGTGGCCGGTCGCCGTGCTGATCGGGCTGGCCGTCCCCGCGATCTACGGCGCCATCCAGGGCGTGATCATCACCCGGCTCCGGCTGCCGTCGTTCGTGGTCACGCTGGCCGGCCAGCTGGCCGGGCTGGGCCTGCTGCTGGCCATCATGAACCAGGCCGCACCCAACTCCGGCGGGACGATCCGGCTGTACCCCGGCGTCCTGTACTGGATCGAGGTCGGCAGCATGAGCCCGCTGGCCGGCTGGATCGTCATGATCGTGGCCGTGGTGCTGGCCGGCGGGTTGTTCGTCGTGCGCGACAGCCGCAGGCGGGCCAGCGGGCTCGCCGCGCCCCCCGCCAGCGTCACCTGGCTGAAGGTGGCCGCGATGGCGGTCGCCGGCGTCGTCGTGGTGCTCATCGGCAACACCAACCGCGGCCGGTTCCTCCTGGTCGTGCGGGGCGTGCCCTGGGTCGTCCTGGTGGTCGTGGGGGTGCTCGTGATCTACAGCTTCCTGCTCGGCCGGACCCGGTTCGGCCGGTACATCTACGCCATCGGCGGCAATGCCGAGGCGGCCCGGCGGGCGGGCATCAACCTGAATCGGATCCGGGTGGCCGCGTTCACCCTGGCCGGGCTGACCGCAGGCATCACTGGCATCATCTACGCCTCCTACCTCGGCTCGATCTCCACCGGTGTCCAGGGCGGGCAGGACGTCCTGCTCGCGGTGGCCGCCGCGGTCGTCGGCGGGGTCAGCCTGTTCGGCGGCCGCGGCAAGATGGTGGGCGCGGTCCTCGGCGCCCTCATCGTGGCCGTGATCTACAACGGCCTGGAACTGCTCGGCCTGGGCGCCGCGCAGCAGAACCTGTGGACCGCCGCGGTCCTGCTCGTCGCCGTCGCCGTCGACACCACCGCCCGCCGCAGCCAGACCACCAGGTAGCCGGGGCGGTAACCACGACAATCGTTCATTCCGAACGGTCCGTGGTGCATGATCAGGTTCTGTGGGCAGTTACTCCTGGATGACCGCGTTCCTGGCCGACGTCAGGCAGACGGTCGCGCCGCCCCGGGACGCTAGGGACGGGCTGCTGCCGCCGCTGCTGGTCGCGCTGACCGCCGTCACCGGACTGGTCGACGCGTTCAGCTACCTGGTCCTCGGTCACGTCTTCGTGGCCAACATGACCGGCAACGTGGTGTTCTTCGCGTTCGCGCTGGCCGGCGTGGGCGGGTTCTCCGCGACCGCGTCGGTCGCCGCGATCGGCAGCTTCGCCGTGGGCGCCATGGTCACGGGCCGCCTGGGCCGGTCCCTGGCGGGCAGCCCTGGCCGGTCCCCGGCGGGCCGCCGCGAGTTCCTGCTCGGCGTCACCGCGGGGATCGAGGCGGTGATCGTGGCCGAGACGGTGACCATGGCGGCACTGTCCGCCAGCCCGATGCCCGCCGGCCTGCGTTACGCCCTGATCGTGTCGCTCGCGCTGGCCATGGGCGCGCAGAACGCCACCGCCCGCAAGCTCGCCGTCCCGGACCTGACCACCACCGTGCTGACCCTCACCATCACCGGCATCGCCGCGGACCATGCCCTGGCCGGCGCGACCGGCGCCCACGCGGCCCGCCGGCTGATCTCGGTGGCCGCGATGTTCCTCGGCGCGCTGGCCGGCGCCCTGCTCGTGCTGCGCGTGCACATCGTCTACCCCCTGGTGATCGCGCTGGTCATCCTGGTCGCGGTGGCCGTCTTCGCCGTCACGTGGGCCAGGAAACCTCGGACGTCCCCTTCCCCGGCTACGTAGGAGGCCCGATGCGTCTTGCTGCCCTGTCGTCCGACACGATGACACCGGAACAGGTCGGCCTGTACCGCGAGATCCTCAGCGGCCCGCGCGGCCAGGGCCCGCGCGCGGTCCTGCTGGCCACCGGCGCCGGCGGCCTGGCCGGCCCGTTCAACGCCATGCTGTACGCGCCCGACGTCGGCCGCGCCCTGCAGGAGCTCGGCGCGGCGATCCGGTTCCGGACCCGCCTGACGCCCCGGGTCCGCGAGACGGCCGTCCTGGTCGTCGCCCAGGCCTGGGACAGCGCCTACGAGCGGTCCTCGCACGAGCCGATCGCCCGGGACGCCGGGCTCACCGACCCGGAGATCGCGGCGCTGCGCGCCGGCGCCGATCCCGGCTTCGCCGACGAGCGGGAGCAGGTCGCCTACCAGGTCGTCCGGTCCCTGACCGGCCCGGCCGACCTGGACGACCAGCAGTACGACCTCGCGGTCGCTATCCTCGGCGAGCGGGCCCTGGTCGAGCTGTCCACCCTGGTCGGCTACTACGCCACGCTGGCCCTGCAGCTCCGCATCTTCCGCGTCGACGCCCGGTAGTCCCCTCCAGCAGCGGGGCTGATCCCCGCCGGCATCGGCTAGGATGCCGCGGTGGTCTCGGTTTTGTTCGCGCTGCTCACGGCGTTGTTTAACGGCGTGGCCTCGGTGCTGCAGCGGATAGCGGCCGCGACCGCGCCCCAGTCCCGTGCCCTGCACCTGTCCCTGTTCGGCTACCTGATCAGGCGCAAGGTCTGGCTGGCCGGGATCGGGATGGTCATCCTGGCCGCAGTCTGCCAGGCCACCGCGCTGGCCACCGGCCCGGTCGCGCTGGTGCAGCCCATCTTCATCATCGAGCTGCCGTTCACCCTGCTGGTGGCTAGCCGGGTGAACAAGCGCCGGCTGCCCCGGGCGACCTGGTGGGCGGTGGGCGTGGTCACGGTCAGCCTCGGGGCCGGGCTCGCCGCCGCCGCGCCGTCCGGCGGGTCGGACTACGCCAGCACCAGGGTGTGGATCACCACGCTGATCGTGACCGGCGTCTTCGAGGCGGTGGTGATCACCGTGGGCGTGCGGGCCCGGGGCAACGTGCGGGCGGCGGCGCTCGGGCTCGCGGCGGCCTGCGGGTACTCGCTGACCGCGACGCTGATGAAGAGCGCGGTAGCGGTCCTGCCGCAAGGCGCTGGGGCGTTCTTTACTACGTGGCAGCTGTACGGGACCGCCGTGGCCGGAGTCGGCGCGCTGTTCCTGCTGCAGAACGCCCTGCAGGCCGGCTCGCTGGTCTACGTCCAGCCGCCGCTCACCCTGGGCGACGCGCTGATCAGCGTCTCGTACGGGGTGACGGTCTACGGCGAGACCGTGCAGACGGGCGGCTGGCTGCTGGTGATCCAGCTCGCCGCCCTGATCGCGATCACCTTCGGCTGCATCCAGCTGTCCCGGTCGCTGTCCGTGGTCCACGGGCCGCAGCCCGCCGCAGGGCCTGCCGCAGGGCCCGCCACCCCGCCCGCGGCCGAGCCGGCCCGCTAGCCCGGCCCGCCGGGGCGGTCAGCGGCGGATGATCACCGGCTCGCCCGGGATCCTCACCAGCGTGTGGAAGAAGGCGGCGATGTCCATCGGGATCCGGACGCAGCCGTGCGAGACGGGCGCCAGCGGCACGTCGGTGTCGCCGTGGATGGCGAACGCGGTGCCGATGAAGAACACCGGGTTGTACATGAATCCGAGCGGCACCGCGACCCAGCCGGGCATGAACACTACGGTGCTGAAATTGCCGGTCGGCGTGATGGCGAAGGCGCAGCCGCCGATCGAGCAGAAGTAGTAGCCGCCGCCGGACGAGACGTGGCTGATCAGCTCGATCCGGTTGTGCCGGTACAGGACGAGGACCTCGATGCCCAGGTTGACCTCAATCCGGTTGGGCCCGGCGGCCCGGTCGAGCACCCGCGGCGCCCGCGGGTGGGCCAGAGCCCGCTGCATCGCGGCGCTCACGAAGTCCTCACCCGGCAGCCCCTGCACCTCCTGGAACGCCCACACGGCCTCCAGCGTGTTGATGCCGAAGTTGCCGTCGGCGGCGCCCGGGTAGTACTTCAACGCGGCCAGCCGCCGCTGCAGCGTCCTGACCGCCGAGCCGTGCTGGCCGAACTGCACGGTCCGCGTCGCGGCTGATGCCGTCCGCTCCGCGGGGACCGACGGCGTAGCCAGCGCCACGGCCGGTACCGCCAGCGCCAGCACCGGCGCAAGCAGAGCAGACATCCACAGGCGTCGCATCGTCAACCTCCGCACCCAGTGTCTTATTCAGATGTTCCGGCCGAGGCACGTGCTGGCGCCCCGCTAGCCGTTAGGTACCCCAAGATTAGAGCTGGGTATCACGAACCCCTAGGACCGACATATCTCGATCCGGTCCCAGCTGAGTCTCACGACGGTTAGCCGCGGCAACGATGCGGGCCTGCTGGACCGCCGTCCCCGCCCCAGCACCCCCCGCCCTGCTACATATGCCAAGCATCGTGCTTGACATCCCAATCCATGCTTGGTATAGTTAGCAACAGAACCCGAGAAGAGGAGACAGACCATGCCGAGCACCACGCAGGACGTGCAGGACGAGATCCTGAACACCGTCCGCAAGAGCCAGGAGACCGTCATCGAGGCGATCAAGTCCTGGGTCGAGGCCGTTCAGTCGATTACCCCCAAGCTACCGTCCGTGAACGTGCCGCTTACCGACAAGCTGCCCAAGGCGGAGGACGTCGTGGCCAACGCGTACGACTTCGCCGAGAAGCTGCTGGCCGGCCAGCGCAAGTTCGCCGAGGACGCGGTGAAGGCCATGTCCGCCCTGCCGTCCGGCGCGAACGGCACGGCCAAGGCCAGCAAGTAACGCGACCCGGATCCCGTACGCGGCAGCACCGGCAGCCCGGAGCTGCCGCGTACTCTAGTTAGCGAGAGTCAGGAGGTGGCCGTGAAGGACCCGTGGGAGTCCCAGCGGGAGGCGCTCGGCGCCTTCATTCGCACCCAGCGCCGGATGGCCAACCTGTCGCTGCGTCAGCTCGCCGAGCTGACCCACCTCTCGAACCCGTACCTCAGCCAGATCGAGCGCGGCCTGCACCAGCCGTCGGTGCGCGTGCTCAAGCAGATCTCCGACGCGCTCAACCTGTCCGCGGAGACGCTGATGGCCCAGGCCGGCCTCATCGACAAGGTCGCGGGCGGAAGCGCGGAAGCCGACCCAGGCCCTAAGGTGCCCGCGCCGACCGAGGACTCGATCCGCGCCGACGAGCGGCTCAGCGAGGACCAGAAAGCGGCCCTGATCGCCGTCTACCGCAGCATGCTCGGCTAAGTCCGCCACGGAGCTAAGTCCGCCAGCGGCAGGGGGCCGGTCCCTGCGGGCGTCTTCGCGAGTGCCTCTTCCAGGCTGCTGTAACTGGGGATCACGCGGTCGATCCCGGTGAGCTCGAAGATGCGCGGCAGGGCCGCGCCGGAGACGGCCAGCAGCATCCGGCCGCCCTCGGCCCGGGCCCGTTTGTGCGCCCCCACCAGGGCGTGAATCCCCGCCGAGTCGCAAAACCGGGTCCGGGTCATGTCGACCACGAACGTCCGGGGCCCGGCGGCTTCAAGCCCGGCCGCCTCAACCAGCGCCGTTCGCAGCTCGTCGGCATTGGTGATGTCGATCTCCTCGGGGGCCGCTACCACCGGCACGCCCCGGACCAGATCGACGGGGAAGCCGACCTTACGCATCTGCATCACCTCCGATGGCCCAGACCGGTGACCCGATCGCATCATCAGGATCGGTGCCGGAGCAGACACCTGTCAAGAGAAACGCGAGAAAAATATCACGTTTATATACTCGCGATAATCCTCTCGCGAGTATATGATCAGATGGCATGAATGACCCTGGCGAGAACGGCGGCGCCTGGACCCTGCTGACCGGGCACGGGCACGTCCTGGTGGAGATCGCCCGCGACCCCGAAGCCCGGATCCGGGACATCAGCGCCGCGGTCGGGCTGACCGAGCGCACCGTCCAGGCCATCGTGTCCGACCTCGAGGCCGCCGCGTACCTGACCCGGACCCGGACCGGCCGGCGCACCAGGTACACCGTGAACAACGACAGCCTGTTCCGGCACACCGCCCAGGAGGGGCTCCGGATCGGCCCGTTCCTGGCCCTGCTCGTGGCGGCCGACGGCGGCCACGACGCCCTGGTGACCTGACCGGCCGCGTCACGCCACCGTCCGTTCGGCAGAAAGATCTTTTGTACCGAACGGGCCGTGGTGCGTGCCTCAGAGCCCGCGTGACGCGGCGTCGGTGACGTGCCGGAGCAGCACCGCGGTGGTCACCGGCCCGACCCCGCCCGGCACCGGGCTGAGCCCGCCCGCGACGTCGGTGACCTTGGGGTCGACGTCGCCCGCCAGCCCGCCGTCCGGCGTGGCGTTGGTGCCGACGTCGATGACGGTGGCGCCCGGGGTGACGTGATCCGGGCCGATCAGCCCGGCGCGGCCCGCGGCCACCACGAGCACGTCGGCCTGCCGGGTGATGGCGATCAGGTCCCGGGTGCGCGAGTGGCAGATGGTGACCGTGGCGTTCCGGTCCAGCAGCAGGTGCGCCACCGGCTTGCCCACCACCGCCGAACGCCCCACCACCACCGCGTGCCGCCCGCCCAGCTCCACCTGGTGATGGTCCAGGAGCCGGAGCACGGCCTCGGCGGTGGCCGGCGCGAAGGCCGGCAGCCCGGTCATCAGCCGGCCGAGCGAGACCGGGTTGGCCCCGTCCACGTCCTTGGCCGGGTCGATGGCGGCGGCCAGTTCGGCCAGCCGCGCGCCGCCCGGCAGCGGGGTGGTCAGGATGATCCCGGCCACGGTCGGGTCGGCGCTGAGCGCGCTCAGCTGCGCGGCGATGCCTGCCGCGGCGGCCCGCGGGCCGAGGTCCTCGACCTCGCAGCCGATCCCGGCCTTGGCCGCCGCCGCGGCGAGCGACCGGACGTACCAGGCGCTGGCCTCGTCGTCGGTGGCCGTGACCACGCTCAGCCGCGGCGGATGGTGCCCGGCCGCCAGTTCGGCCGCCGCGGCCGCGGTCCCGGCCCGGATGTCCGCCGCGAGCTCCCGTCCGGACAGGACGGTCATCGGCTGATCTCCTCGCGCACCGCGGCGACCACCCGGTCGGCGCGGGCCACCACGTCGTCGGTGACCTCGGCCATGACCGCCATCTCGTCCAGCACCGAGGCCTCCTTCAGGCCGCGCAGGTTGACCTCGATGTTGACCTGGGCCGTGATCGCCGCCGCCCGGGCCGCCTCGGCGGCCGCGGCTACGTCGGTGATCACGTTGCGGTTGCCGGCCGGGCGTAGCTCCTCGGCCAGGCTGACCAGGAGCAGCGCCAGGCGGACCACGTCGGCGGGCGGCCGGGCCGCCTCGGCCAGGGCGGCCGCGATCGCCGCCGAGCGGGCCTCTTTCTCCTCGTCGGTGTCCTTGGGCAGCGCGTAGGCGTCGGCCACCGCCCCGAACGCGGCGGCGTCCGCCTCGGCCAGCGTCAGGGCGTCGCTCCTGATCCCGTCGGCCTCGGTGATGACGTGGCTCATCAGGTCGGCGTCGTACTTGGCGCCGTCGCTGTACCGGGCCACCATGGCCAGCAGGGCCGCGGACTGCGCGGCGTGCAGGGCTGCGGTCGCGCCGCCGCCCGGGGCGGGCACCCGGGCCGCGAGCTGGTCGAGGAAGGCGGTGATGGTCTCGTCGCGCATACCGTGAGGTTATCGAGAAGCATCACTTACAGTTGGATCATGCGCGGGTATACCCAGGACAAAGATGCTTACCTCAAGCGGCTGCGCCGCATCGAAGGCCAGGTGCGCGGGCTGCAGCGCATGGTCGAGAACGACACCTACTGCATCGACATCCTGACCCAGGTCTCCGCGGTGACCCGGGCCCTGCAGGCCGTCGCCCTCGGCCTGGTCGAGGACCACCTCGGCCACTGCGTCGCGCAGGCCATCGAGGAGGGCGGCCCGGAAGCCGGCGACAAGGTGAAGGAAGCCTCCGAGGCGATCGCCCGCCTGGTCCGGTCCTGAATCCCGTTCAGAACACCGATCGGGGCAGGTCCAGCGGCGGGACCTCGAAGTCCGCCCGTGACTCCTCCAGCCAGTCCTGCACCGGGCGCGGATCGGCGCCGGTCGCCTCGCGCACCGCGGCCGTCACCGTGTCCGCGCCGCCCTGCCGGATCCAGTCGAACAGCTCCAGGTTCCCGTCCGCCTGCCACGCGCTGACCCCGCCGGCCAGCATGAGCTCGCGCGCGCGTCCGGGCGGCTGGTCGGTGTAGTCGACCTCCCGCGCGAACACCGCCGAGATCCGCGCCGCGACGTCCTTGAACCGCAGCGCCTCCGGCCCGGTCAGCGCGTACGTCGCGCCCTCATGACCCGGGCTGGTCAGCACCCGGGCCGCGACCGCGGCCACGTCGCTGGCCGCCACGAACCCGACCCGCCCGTGCCCGGCCGGCGCGGAGATCTCCGCCGACTCGCGCATGCGGCCCGCGAAGGCCAGCAGGTCCTCCATGTACAGGGCCGGGGCCAGGTAGGTGGCGGGCAGGCCGGTGGCGTCCAGGTGCGCGGCGACCTGCCGGTGGCTGAGCATGAACCGCACGTCGCAGCCGGGATCGGCGAAGCCGTCGGCCGCGATCTTGACCACGTGCGGGCCGTGGCCCGCGGCCGCCAGCGCGTCGATGAACACCGTCTCGAGCTCGGCCTGCTCCTCGATCGCCGGGCTCAGCAGGAAGACGTGGTCGAAGCCCCGCAGGACCTCGGCCGGCGGCGGATCGTCGAAGGTCGCCACCACGTGCTGCGGCGTCCCCGGCAGGTCGGCGCCCTTGGCCTGCACCCGCACCATCGCCGTGACGTCGGCGTGCGCATCGGCCAGCGCCTCCATCAGGTGGTAGCCGACCCGCCCGGTCGCTCCGGTCACCAGTATCACGCTGCCGCCCCTCATTGTCGTCGGTGATCACTGTACAAAGCGCCGGATCCGGACGGCCCGGGCATCCGGATATCCGGCGAGTAACGTGGGCGCCGCGACGTTATCTGAGCGTCATCCCGGTGCGGGCCCCAGCCGGCCGACGCTTGCGCCGCGCGCCCGGCCGCGGCGCGGGCCCCGTGGGGCACAATGAGAGCGACCGCCGGGAGGTTGGCATGGCACGGCATCCGCTCATCGGCTATCTGGTCTGGCTGGTCCTGTTCGGCGCCTTGTTCACCTGGGAAGGCCTCGCGCTGGCCCGGGTGACCGGCGTCCCCACGCTCAGCGACGTCTTCCGCGTGATCATGCGCTATCCCGTCGGGCGGTGGGCGCTGTTCGCGTTGTGGCTGTGGGCCGGCTGGCACTTCTTCATCCGCGGCTGGCACTTCCTGCTCCGGGCCTGAGCCGGTCATGACACCGGCCGGAACCCTCGCGCTGACTACGGCGGACCGCCAGGCCCTGATCCCGATGGCCGCCGGTTACCTGATCCTCATGTCGGCGCTCGGCTTCGGCCTGCGCCGCCTGTACCGGCCACGCGGGGCTCCGTCCGCCGCGGGCCCGGCACCGGGCCAGGGGCCGCCCGCGCCGCCCGGCCCGGGCCAGCGCACCGGCCGGGCCGGAGCGCTCAGGCAGGTAGCCGGCACCGTCATCGGCGGGTACCTGCTGCTGATGGCGGTCATCGTCGCCTACTACTTCGGCGTCGCGCGGGTCGGCCCCGGTTTCCTGGAGAGCGCGCTCACCGGCACGGCGCTCCTGCTCGGGCTCGCGACCCCGGTATTCGTCGCCCTGTCCTGGCTCTCCGAGCGCCGAGGCCGGAGCTGAGCCCGCCCGTCAGCGCCGCTGGCCGGGCCGGCAGAGCGTCGGTACCTGACTACCGGCGCCATAAGGAGCCAGATCCGGCTGCTGGCCGCCGGGCCGGTCAGGATTTCAGCCAGGCCAGCAGGTCGGCGTTGATGGTGGCGGCCTGGGTGGTGGGCATGCCGTGCGGGTATCCGTGGTAGGTCTTCAAGGTGCCGTGCTGGACGAGCTTGGCGGACAGCGGCCCGGAGTCGGCGTAGGGCACGATCTGGTCATCGTCGCCGTGCATGACCAGGACCGGCACGCTGATCCCCTTGAGGTCCGCGGTGAAGTCGGTCTGGGAGAAGGCCACGATCCCGTCGTAGTGGGCCTTGGCGCCGCCCGTCATGCCCTGCCGCCACCAGTTCTCGATGATCGCCTCGACCGGGGTGACGCCGGGCCGGTTGAAGCCGTAGAACGGGCTCGCGGGCAGCGCCCGGTAGAACACCGA
>CAWICW010000005.1:0-22010 GCA_963834685.1 uncultured Actinomycetes bacterium
ACACGGCCGATTCTAGTTGGCCAGATCCTGGCCGTGTTTGCGCAGGCGAGCCCCGGCGGTCAGCGTGACGAGCCGTTCAGCCTGAGGCCGGTCGTCGCCGACGGGCGCCACCGTGAAGATGAACCCGCCCTGGCCGAGGCGGACCGTCTTGACCAGGACCGCGCTGCTGGCCCCGGGCAGGACGACCACATCACCGGCATTGACGTCGCCAGCAAAGACCAGATCCTCCACAAATGACGACGATACCGCCGGAGATGATTGACTACATCCATATCGCAAACGCGACATGTACGGTACGTGTACAACAGGCGAATTCCCTATCGCCCGATGCCGCGAACTCCGGGCGGGTGAGCCGGCCTGTAGGCCGGGTTCTGTGCCCCGCTCGCGCGGGGCGGCGGTCATCCATCTGGGACTGCCGTTGCCGGCAGCCTCGTGCGGTCTACCCGCGAGCATCGGGCGGGCCGCCCTCGATCGCTCGCGCAGGGAACCGCTGGCTCCCCTCTTGACCTTGCTCCGGGTGGGGTTTACCAAGCCGCCGCAGTCACCTGCGGCGCTGGTGGTCTCTTACACCGCCGTTTCACCCTTACCCCGCGTACCAGACGTGGGGCGGTCTGTTTTCTGTGGCACTGTCCCGCGGGTCACCCCGGGTCGGCGTTACCGACCACCCTGCCCTGTGGAGCCCGGACCTTCCTCACCGGGCCTGCGCCCGGCGCGACCGCCCGGCCGACTCACCCACGCTCAGGATACGCCGAACGCCACCGGGCCCGCGTAGCTTACCGAGGCGGTGCCCTCGAACGACGCGAGCGGGCCATGGGGTTGCAGCCCCGCAGCCAGGTTCCAGTGGCTCAGCCCTGGTCGCCGAGGGCCTGGCGCGCGGCGCTGACGTCCTCCCGGCCGTGACCGGCGTCGACGGCGGCCCGCCACTGGCGGGACAGTGCCGCTAGCAGCGGTAGCGTGGCGCCGCTGGCCTCCTCCAGCGCTAGGTCCACGTCCTTGAGCGCCCACTCCAGCGGGAATTCCGGCGCGAAATCACCCTGCTCCATCTTGTGCAGCTTGGCGTCCGCGATCGGCGCATCGAGCGGGCCGCCCGCGATGGCCTCTTCCAGCTTGGAGGCATCGATACCGAGCTGGTCGGCCAGTTCCAGGGCCTCGGCCACGCCCTCGATCAGGATCGACATGTAGGCGTTGACGACCAACTTCAGCCTGCTGCCCTGGCCGGCCTCGCCCAGCCAGACGGTCTTGCGGCCGATCGCGGCGAACGCCGGGCGCACGACCGGCTCGGCCGCAGCGGGCCCGGAGGCCAGAATCAGCAGCTGCCCGGACTCGGCGGGGCCCTTGCTGCCCGACACCGGGGCGTCCACGAACATCACCTCAGGCCGGAGCTGGCCGAGCCGGCCGGCGAGCTGGATGGTGGCCGCTACGCCGATCGTGCCCATCTGCGCGCACACCGCCCCGGCCGCGAGCGCCCGGGCCACGCCGCCGTCGAACAGTACCGCGTTCACGACCTCGGCGGTCGGCAGCATCATGATCACCACGCGCGCATCGGCGACGGCATCGGCCGGTGACGGCGCGACCCGCGCCCCGGCCTGGGCCAGCGCCGCCGTCGCTGATTGCGACCGGTCCCATACCGTCGTGGCCAGCCCGGCGGCGACCAGGTTCCTGGCCATGGCCGAGCCCATGATGCCGGTGCCGAGGATCGCTACCCGCACATCCTCGGCACGGTCCTGCGCGGCGTCCATCCCGGTCTCCTCCTCACGGCAGGATACGCCGGGGTCAGCAGTCGGGGTTAGGGCGGATGGCACTGGCGAAGGCGCTGAGGCGGACCTGCCGCAGGATTTAGGACACGGTCTGGCGAACTCGGGGTCAGCCGGCCGGGCCCGGGACCTGGCTGGTCAGGTCGTCCCGCGGCTCGTCATCCCGCTGCGGCGCGGGCGGCTGGGCGGGCGGCTGCGGGGCGGGCCGGATCCGGGCCGGGGCGAACGCGAGGCCTGCGGCGAGCCCGGCGAACGGCAGCACCGGGAGCAGGTACCGGTAGTCGAAATCGGCGGTCGCGATCGGGAATACCAGCAGCACGACACCGGTGACCCAGGGCAGCATGCTGCCCGCGCGACGGGACCAGACCAGTCGTGGCTGCCGTTCCCGGAGCCCCTCGATCCGCACGAGACCGCCGAGCCCGGTGAGCATGATCAGCCCGAACAGCGGCCCGTAGGTGTAGATGATCCGCTGGTACAAGATGATCACGGCCGCGAACGGCTCGACGACCGTGCTCGGGCTGGCGTGGCCGTAGCTCACCGCATCCTGGTACGCGGTGCCGCCGGCAACCCACTCGTGGTTGGGGTTGTCCGGGATCACCTGGGTCTGCAACCGGAAGTAGTAATAGCCCACCGTGCCGGAGTCGGGGTACTTGTGCCGCGGCCACTCCACCGACAGCGCCAGGCCCTTCAGCACCGCCTTGACGTAGCCGAACGGCTGCGCCTCGATCGCGCGGATGGCGAAGTCGCGCAGCAGCCGGTCATTGGCGACGCTCACCGGTCCGCCCGGGAGGTCTTTCACCTGCGGCGCGTGCCAGATGTAGTCTCCCGGCGCGGTCCGGCTGGACGGCGTGCCCGACGGGCAGACACCCAGTTCGTCGGCGGGTGGCTTGATGATCGAGCACTCGGCGAAGGAGGACACCCGGCCCCACAGGTAGAACCCGTCGGCCCGGCTCAGCGTGAAGCTGCCCTGGACGTGGTCGAACCAGGTCGCGTAGGCCACCACCGGCGCCACGCAGCCGATGGCCATCACCGCCGCGACCAGCCAGCCGCGCCAGGACCGCCACCCGCGCCACAGCAGGAAGGCGGGGAACAGCACCAGGATGGGCAGCCCCTCACTGCGGACGTCCACCGCGTAACCGACCAGCAGGCCCGCGATCAGCGCGGTCAGCCACCAGGTCCGGCTGCGCCACAGGATCAGCAGCATGGCCAGCATGACGAGGAAGGTGAACAGGGCCTCGGCCATCACCATGTGCTCGTCTTCGATCTCGAACCCGTCGAGCAGCACTGGCAGGGTCGCCACCGTGGCCCACAGCTTCGGGACCCCGGCGCGCCGGGCCAGCAGGTAGATCATGACCGCGATGCCCAGCCCCATCAGATGCTGCACGCCGGTAACCAGCGTGAAGCTGTGGAACGGCAGCAGAGCCCGGAGGAAGAGAGAATAGCCCGTGGTCTTGGACTGGTCCGGCGTCGGCCGCAGCGCGGCGCCCACGTAGAGGTAGGAGTCGCCGGCGAACCACAGCGCGCCCGGATAGCCGAGCATCGCCACCAGCCGCAGGACCGCGCCCACCGCCAGTGCCACGGAGAACTGCGGGTGGCGGCCGACTAGTTCACGCAGCCGCGCCAGCGGAGCGCGTGACATGACTGCGACCACGCCGATCCCCTCTCCGCACCGCGGGACACGCAACAATAGCATGCGTCCGGCCAGCGGCTATGGTGTCGTCCCCCATGCTTCGAGCTGGGCCACGAAGGCCCGCGCGTCGGCCGGCCAGCCCAGTGAGGTCAGGGCCGCCTCGTGCCCGCGGCTGCCCATCTTGGCCCGCAGGGAGGCGTCGGCGGCCAGCTTGAGCACCGCGTCGGCCGCCGCGCGCGGGTCACGGAACGGCACCACGAAACCGCACTCGTAACGGGTCACGAGGTCGGCTGCGGCGGGCAGCGGCGTGGTCACCACCGGCACCCCCCGCGCCATGTACTCCACCACCTTGGTCGGCATGGAGTGCCGGAAGTTGGGCTCGTCCTGGAGCAGCGACAGGCCGGCCAGCGCGCCGTCCACCAACGCCATGGCCTGGTCGTTCGGCACGAAGCCGGGCCAGCGGAGCAGGCCCTGGGCCTGCGCGGGCTCGATCAGGGCCCGGGCCCGCGCGTCGGCCGGGCCGATCAGCTCCACCGCGACGCCGTGCGGGCGAAGCAGGGCGGCCAGTTCGATCATCTCGGCCACGCCGCGGTCCGGGGACAGGTGGCCGAGGTAGACCACGCGGTGGTCGGCGCGCGGCGGAGCCGCGGCCTGAGGCACGTAGGCCGTGTTCGGCACGACCGGGTGCGCCCGGCCGAACCGGGGGACGTAGCCCCGCTCGGCCAGGATCAGGTGCAGGCGCCGCTCGGCGAGCCGTTCGGCGGCGTGGACGGCCGCGGCGGCGGCGGGCCGCAGCGGGCGCGGCAGCCACGCCTTGGTGCTGAGCGCGGCGGCGGTGTCCTCGTGCACGTCCCAGACCGTGGGCGGCCGCTTGCGCCGCGGCGGCAGGGCCAGCAGCAGCTCAGGATCGTGGACCAGCAGCAGGTCCGCGCCGGGGGTGTGCCGGGCCAGCTCGCGCCGGGCGGCCCGCAGGGCGCCGAGCCTGCGCCGTCCCACGGCTCGCGGAACCGCGATGAGGAGGAGCTGAGGTCCGGTCCGTTCGGCAGAAAAATCCTCCGCCTCCACCGGGGCGATGTAGATGACCTGGTGACCGGCCTCGAGCAGGGCCCTGATCTGGCGGTGGTAGATGCGCGCGTCGGCCGGATGGTGGACGATCGTGCACACCACTACGCGCACGGAGGCCTCACAGCGCCTCGACGTGCGGCGCGGCCGGGACGACGCCGCGGGTGTCGAGCAGCAGGCGGGCGGCCCGGGTGAGCTGGGCCGGGTCGTAGGCCTGGTGGGCTTGGAGCAAGATGACCAGGTCGGCGTCGGCCAGGGCGGCCTGCAGGTCGCCGGCGCGCGGGATGGGCTGCCCGTCGATCTGCCAGGCCGGGACGTACGGGTCGTGGTAACTGACCTGGGCGCCGCGGGCCAGCAGCTTGCGGGCCAGCGGCCGGGCCGGGGATTCCCGCTGGTCGGCGATGTCTCGCTTATAGGTCACGCCGAGCAGCAGCACCTTGGCCCCGTTGACCGCCTTGGCGTGCCGGTTGAGCAGCTCGGCGGCCCGGTCGGTGACGTAGCCGGGCATCCGGCTGTTGATCTCCTGGGCCAGCTCGACGAACCGGAACGGGTAGCCCAGCGTGCGGACCTTGTAGGACAGGTAGTTGGGGTCGATGGGGATGCAGTGCCCGCCCACGCCCGGTCCCGGGTAGAACGGCTGGAACCCGAACGGCTTGGTCGCCGCGCACCGGATCGCGTCCCACAGGTCCACGTCCAGCTCCCGGCAGAAGATCGCCATCTCGTTGACCAGGGCGATGTTCACGTGCCGGTAGGTGTTCTCCAGCAGCTTGGCCATCTCCGCCTCGCGGGACGACCTGGCCCGGATCACCTGGTCGCAGATCCGGGCGTAGAACGCCTCGGCCGCGTCCGTGCAGGACGGGGTCAGGCCGCCGACGATCTTGGGCGTGTTGGCGAAGCCGTAGACCGGGTTGCCCGGGTCGATCCGCTCCGGGGAGAACGCCAGCGCAAAGTCCAGGCCGGCGGTCAGCCCGGAGGCCTTCTCCAGCAGCGGGCCGAGCACCTCCTCCGTCGTGCCTGGATAGGTCGTGGACTCCAGCGACACCAGCGTCCCGGCCTTCAGCAGCCGGCCCGCGGTCGCGGTCGCCGCCCGCACCGCGGACAGGTCCGGCCCGGCGGCCTCGGACAGCGGGGTCGGCACGCAGATCACGATGACATCCTGCGGTCCCGTTGCCGCCTCCTCGGTGACGGCCCGGAACCCGTGACTGAGCATCTCGGCCACCTCGGCGTCGGTGACGTCATCCACGTGCGACCGCCCGGCCATCAGCCCGGCCACGATCTCCGCGTTCAGGTCCAGGCCGGTAACCCGGAATCCCGACCGCGCCGCCGCGATGGCCAGCGGGAGGCCGACATAGCCCAGCCCGATCACCAGTACGTCCTGCCCCGGCATGTGGACCCCTATCTAGAGCGCGCCCAAGCGCGCGTACGCATCTCGGTACCGCACCGCATTGTGGGCCCAGGTCCGGTCCCTGGCCACCCATTCGCGGGCGTTGTCGCCGAGTTTCCTTCTGATATCCGGACTGCAAACCAAGAGTTCAAGACTATCGGCTAGGGCTACCGGATCTTGCGGTATCGTTAGCGCCCCCGTCACGTCGGGTTTGATGATTTCGGCGAGTGCCCGCACTTCACTAGTGACCACGCACAGCCCGCTGGCCATCGCTTCTATCGGTTTCAGCGGCGTAACGAGCTGGCATACCCTGTCCGGGGTGCGGGGGACGACGAAAACATCGAGGAGCGCGTGGAATTCACGTACTTTCGCCGCGGGCACGCGACCGGTGAAGATGGCTGCCTCGGCCAGGCCGAGGTCCGCCGCCTGACGTTGCAGGGCGGGGCGCTCCGGCCCGTCGCCGACGATCAGCACCCGTACCGGCAGGCCGCGCTCCCGCAGCAACTGGGTCGCCTCGAGCAGGGTGCCGATGCCCTCGTGCGGGACCAGGGTGGACACCTCGCCGACGACGTACTCGCCCGGCTTGATACCCAGCTCCTTGCGGAGTGCTTCGCCGTCAGGCAGCGGCTGGAGGAACTCCTGCGACACGGCGTTCGGCACGATGAGGACCTTCTCGGCGGGGACGCCGCGGGCCACGATCTCGTCCCGCATGGCCTCGCCCAGGGTGACCACGAGATCGGCGGCCACCATGCACCGGGTCTCCAGGTCGCGGTTGCGCCGGTACAGCTCGCTGCGGGCCAGGTCCGCGCCGCGCGGGTGCCGGGACAGCCAGGTGTCCTCCCAGAACCCGCGCACCTCGTACACCACAGGCAGCCCGTACCGCTTCCCCAGGGCCAGCGCGATCACGGCGTTGGCGTAGTTGCTCGCGGCGTGCAGCACTGCGGGGCGCAGCTGCTCAGTCAGCCGGGCAGCGAGTTCCAGCCCCAAGGCAGCCGCTTTATCCGCGCGGCTGGGCATGCGCCACGGCAGCAGCCGGTGATACGGGATGCCGTCCAGCTCGACCAGGCGCCGACCGTCCAGCGTGCCCTGGGTGACCGGGAAGCCGCACCTGGTCACCACGTGCGGATCCAGCCCGGCGGCCCGCTGGGCCAGCACGATCTCGTGCGTGCGGATCGTGTACCCCGCGCTGGTCGTCGGCAACGCGTCGTTCACCAGGTGCAGCACGCGGCCCTTGGTTCCGCCCCTTTCATGATCGTGGCCAGAAATGGTCTCTATTTGGCCAGAACTGGCCACGATCATGAAATCGTCCTGAGGCGGCAGCAGGACAGACTGCTCGGCGGTGAGCGTCTTGCGGAGGCGGCGGGCTCGGATGCCGGGCGCGCGGTCGAGGGCCCGGATGGCCTCGGTGAGGCGGCCCTCGCGCCAGGCCAGGCGGGCAGCCAGCACGGGGCGGGCACGGTCGTCGTCGGGCAGCCGGGCCAGAGCGGCGGCCGCAGTCTCGGGCTGGTCGACGGCCAGGCTGAACGCGGCCAGGCGCCGGGGCGAGGCGTCGAGCGCGGCCAGCGCCGCGGCCCGGTCCCCCGCGCCCCACAACGCCGCCGCCCGCCCGTAGGGTCCGGCGAGCCGGAGCCACCCGCGCAGCGGCTGGGGCAGTACTCTCTGGGCCAGGACCACGGCACGGACCGGATCGGCGGCCACGTGCCGCCAGGCGATCGAAGTCGCGAGCGTAAGAGCGCGAGGCGACACATGCTCGCCGCGGAAGCAATGGGGTCCCGGCCGGCGCGGGGCGGACGTCATCACGGCAGATTTTATCGGTTCAGGTGAACGGAAAGGACGCGATGCGCGCACCTATCACCCACGTGCTGGGCGCGAGGCCGAACTTCATGAAGGCCGCGCCGGTGATCACGGCGCTGGCGGAGCTGGGGCACGAGCAGCGGATCGTGCACACCGGGCAGCACTACGACGAGCGCATGTCCGAGGTGTTCTTCGTCCAGCTAGGCCTGCCGCGGCCGGACGTGAACCTGGGCGTGGGTTCGGCCAGCCACGCGAGGCAGACCGCCGAGGTCATGACCGGAATGGAGCTGGAGTTCGTCCAGAACTCTCCGGCGCTGGCCGTGGTCTACGGGGACGTCAACTCCACGCTGGGCGCGGCGCTGGCCGGGGCCAAGCTGGGGGTGCCGCTGGCCCACGTGGAGGCCGGGCTGCGCAGCTTCGACGACTCGATGCCGGAGGAGATCAACCGGCGGCTGACCGATCAGCTATGCGCGCTGCTGTTCGCGACCTCGCCGGAGGCGATCGGGTACCTGGCCCGCGAGGGTCGCCCGGTGAGTGCGATGCACCTGGTCGGCAACCCGATGATCGACACGCTGCTGGCCCACCTGGACCGGTTCGACGTGGCCGCCGCCCGGGCCGCCGCCGGGCTGGCGGAGCGGTACGTGGTGGCCACCTTGCACCGGCCGTCCAACGTCGACGACCCGCGGGCGGCGGCCGCTCTGGTTCAGGCCCTGCACGAGGTGGCCGACGAGCTGGACCTGATCATCCCGGTGCACCCGCGCGGCCGGGCCGCGCTGCAAGCCGCGGGCCTGGACGCGCACCCCCGGCTGCACGTCTGCGACCCGCTGGGCTACCTGGAGTTCATGGCCCTGGTCAAGGGAGCCTGCGCGGTGATCACCGACTCCGGCGGGGTCCAGGAGGAAACCACCCTGCTCCGGGTGCCGTGCCTGACCCTGCGGCCGAACACCGAACGGCCCATCACCATCACCAGCGGCAGTAACCGCCTGGTCACCGACGCCGAACTGGCCGCCGCGGTGCTCAAGGCCTGCCACGACGGGCCCTACCCGGGCGAGCTGCCGCCCCTGTGGGACGGGCAGGCCGGCCCGCGGATCGCCCGGATCATCACCGCCTGGCTGGACCAGGAGGACCGCCGATGAGCATGGTTCCCGCGGATGACCCCGGCGCATCCCAGGATGGGCCGGAAGCGAGCGTCGGCAGTGATCCCGGCTTGGCCGCCGAGCGCGACCGGCTGGCCCGGACGCTGCGCGACACCCGGCTGCAGCTGGCCATGACCCAGGCGCGGCTGTCCGCACTGGAAGACTCCGCGACGCTGACCCTGGGCCGGACCCTGGTCCGCGCCGCTCGGCGACCGTGGTCCCGCGGTGTCCAGCTGCCGCTCGACCTGATCCGGCTGTGGCGGGAACGCGGCGGCCTGACTGGGCCGGCGG
Organism: uncultured Actinomycetes bacterium; assembly: GCA_963834685.1. Taxonomy (GTDB): domain Bacteria; phylum Actinomycetota; class Actinomycetes; order Streptosporangiales; family Streptosporangiaceae; genus Palsa-504. The sequence goes on from CAWICW010000005.1 coordinate 9,052, forward strand.
CGGCCACCCTCGCGCTGGCGTCGGCGCAGCTCAATGACCTGGCCGGCGGCGGGGAGCGGTTCCTGTCCGCGCTGACCGCCCCCGGCCTGGGCGCGCCGGGTGCCGCCTCGGCCACCTTCAGCCCGCCGGGGCTGGTCGTTACCGGCGTGCTCAGCGCGGAATCGTGCGCGACGCTGGCCCCCGACGCGGCGGTCTACCCGCTGCTGCCGCACGACGCGGACGTGATGCTGGAGAGCGTGGGCGCCGACGTGGTCGTGATCGAGGCCGCGGCCATGCTGGCCAGCTCGGCCTGGGCCTACGCCGGCGACCCGGCCGCGGCCGACCGGGGCCGGCGACTGGGGCGGCTGATCGCGGCGGCCCGCGCGCTCGGCAAGCCGGTGATCTTCGCCCGCAACGTCCCCGCGCATCTGGCGCCGGGCCTGGACTGGGTCGCGGCCAGCTGCGACGCGGTGTCCGACGACGGCTTCGGCGTGCAGCTGGCCCGGTTCAACCCGATCGGGCTGGCCGGCCAGCGGCCGTCCGACCCGGTCTACGCCGGTCCCCGGGACCCCCGGGAGCCGCCCGCCGTCCGGGCCCTGCTCGACTCGCTGACCGGGGTGGCCGGGCCGGTGACGGTCACCGGCGAGACCGCGTGGCGCCGGCGGCCCGCGATGTACCGGGAGCACGCCCTGTTCGTCACCGTCTCCCCCGGCCAGGCGCGCGAGCAGCGGGCCTGCGGCGCGCGCGTAGTCATGGTCACCGGCGAGCCGGCCGCGCTGCGGGAGCAGATCGCCGCGGCCCGGGCCCAGGCGCCGCTGACCGAGGCCGAGACGCTTCCGGAGCTGCGGGAGATCTTCACCACGCACGCGACACCGGTGCGGCTGGCGGGACTGGCCAGCCTGGCCGGGCTGCCCGATCACCTGGTCACCGGGCGGCAGATCGCGGTGCTGGCCCGCGTCGAGGACGCGGTCGGCGCCGCGGCCCTGGCCGCGCGCCTGCGACAGCAGCGCAGCGCGCCCGCCGAGCTCGTGGTGGCGGTCGCCGCCCGGGCCGGGGAGTCCGCCGAGCTGTCCTGCCACGCGGTCACCGCCGCGCTCGCCGACCTCGCCGGGCCGAGCGTACTGGTTACGGCCGTCCCGGAGGAAGCCGGGGGCGCCGGTTGGGTCGCGCTCGCCGCGAAGACGGCGCGCTCGCCCTGGGTCGCGCCGTGGCAGGCCGACCGCGAGTACGACGAGTGGTACCTGCTCGACCTGGCCTGCGCGCGGGAGTGCGCGCAGGCGGACGCGGTCGGCTACGCCGGGGTCGGCGGGTCCGGCTACGCGTCCGTGACTTCGCTCGACCCGGCGCTGGCCCGGCGGGAGTTCTTCGGCCCGGACGGGCCCAACAACTCGGACCAGGGTCTACGGCTCTTCTCTCTCAGCTAAGGAGTTGTCCGCGTTGACCACGCGCGCGCTTGTCTACGGTGACATCGACCTGAACCTGATCGATGGCTCGGCCATCTGGCTGCAGTCCGTCACCCAGGCGCTGGCCGGGGCGGGCTGCGCGGTGACGCTGGTGCTCAAGGCCCCGGTCCGCACCAGCCGCCTGATCGCGCCGCTGCTGGCCGAACCCGGGGTGACGGTCCGCCGGCCGTTCGAGGAACACCTGCTGGAAGGTCCCGGTCCGGTCACCGCCGCCGCGGCCCCGGACCTGCTCGCCCGCCTGGACGCCGAGGCCCCGCACGACCTGGTGGTGCTGCGCGGCCGGGCGGTCACCGCCGCGGCGGCCAAGAGCGGTGCGTTCGCCGGGCGGCTGTGGCCGTACCTGACCGACGTGCCGCAGTCGGTGCCCGGGCTCACGTCCGCGGCCGCCGAAGAACTCGGGATGATCGCCTCCGCCGCGCGCTACCTGCTCTGCCAGACCGAGGAACTCCGCTGCTTCCTGGAGGGCAGCATTCCCGCGGCGTGCGGCAAGTGCGTGCTGCTGCCGCCCATCCTGGCCGAGATCCCCACGTCCCGGGGGGCATCCGCGGCCGGGACGCCGCTGCGTCTGGTCTACTCCGGCAAGTTCGCGCCGCGCTGGAACACCCTGGAGATGACCGAACTGCCCGGCCTGCTGGCCGCGCGGGGCGTGGCCGCCGAGCTGCACATGATCGGCGACAAGATCCACAACGCGCCCGGCGACTACCAGCAGCGGATGCGGTCCGCCCTCGACACCAAGGACGTGACCTGGCACGGCGGGCACTCGCGGGAGGACGCTCTGCGGCTCGCGGCGTCCTGCGACATCGGGCTGGGCTGGCGTCACCCCGACCTGGACGCGAGCCTGGAGCTATCTACCAAGGTGCTGGAGTACGGCGCCATCGGGCTGCCGGTGATCCTCAACCGCACCCCGATGCACGAGGGACTCCTGGGAGCCGACTACCCGCTGTTCGCGGCCAGCCTGACCGACGTGGTGGACGTGGCGGCCGCGGCGGCGGCCGATCCCCGCCTGTACCGGAAGGCGGCCGACCGGACCAGCCGGGCCGCCGAGCAGTTCACCTTGGACCGGGCGGCGGAGCGGCTGCGCGGGTACCTGGGCCGCGCGCTGCCCGTGACAGCGGTCCAGGGGGCCAGCACCGCGGACAAGCTGAAGGTCGTGGTGGCCGGGCACGACCTGAAGTTCTTCACGCCGCTGCTGGATTACCTGCGGCTGCAGCCGGGCCTGGAGGTGCGGCTGGATCAGTGGGCCGCGCTGGGCAAGCACGATGCCGACGTCAGCCGGGAGCTGGCGGGCTGGGCCGACGTGGTGGTCTGCGAATGGTGCGGGCCCAACGCGGTCTGGTACAGCAGGCACAAGCGGCGCGGGTCACGGCTGCTGGTCCGGCTGCACCGGTTCGAGCTGACCTCGCCCTACCCGGCGCAGGTCAAGATCGGGGCGGTGAACCAGGTGGTGTGCGTGAGCCGGCACTACGCGCGGCTGACCCGGGAGCAGACCGGCTGGCCGGAGGCGAAGGTGGTGACGGTCCCGAACGCGATCGACGTGGCCCAGCTGGACCGGCCCAAGCTTGACGGCGCGCGGTTCCACCTGGGCCTGGTCGGCATCGTCCCGTCCCGCAAGCGCCTGGATCTGGCCCTGGACGTGCTGGAGGAACTGCGCCGCGAGGACGACCGGTACCTGCTGTTCATCAAGTCGGGGATGCCGTGGGAGCACTGGTGGGTGTGGCAGAACCCGGCCGAGCGCGAGCACTACGCCGCCGTGCTGCGCCGGGTGCAGCGGTCCCCGCTGCTGCGCGGGGCCGTGGTGTTCGACGACGCGGGCCCGGACGTCCCGGCCTGGTTGCGCCGGGTCGGCTTCATGCTGTCCACCAGCGACGACGAGAGCTTCCACGTCGCCCCGGCCGAGGGGATGGCGTCCCGGGCGGTGCCGGTGCTGCGGCACTGGCCGGGCGCCGAGACTATCTACGACACGCGCTGGATCCACCGCGGCCCGGCCGAGATGGCGGCCGCGATCGCGGCCCTGGACGACGAGGGCGACTGGCGGCGGGCCGGTGACGAGGCCCACGCGCAGGCCGCGGCCGCGTTCAACCTGCCGCGCGTGTGCGAGGCCTGGCGTGATCTGCTCACCACCGACCTGGACCCGGCCATGCCGGGGCCGATGCTCGAGCTGCTCGGCTCCGGCTGAGGCGCCATGTACTTCACCCTCGCCATCAGCGGGACCACCCGCGAGCGGTGCGCGGCGCTGGTCAGCGCGGCGGCGAGCACCGATCCCCGGGTCATGCCGATCCCCGGGCCGCCGGCCGTCGTGTGGCAAGCGGACGACGGGTGCTCGGCCATGGTGTTGTGGCCGGGCGGCGAGCAGCCGGCGGCCCGCTCGCACGCGGCGACGATCTGGGCCGACCAGGGCGGGCTGCACGCGCGGACCGGGGTCACCCGGGTTGACCCGGTCTACCGGGCCGCTGTCCCCGGGGCGGTGCTGGTCAGCGATCGCGCCTCCTGGGCCGCCGCCGTCGCGGGCCGGCTGGCCGAACCCGACCCGGTGATGGCGGCCGCCTTCCTGAGCCTCGGCTACCCGGTGGGCGCCGCCACTCCGTTTCGCGGCGTCCGCGCCCTGCTGGCTCAGCAGCAGCTGACGGTCACCGCCGGCCGTTCCGTCGTGACCGCGGCCCGGGTGGAGGGGCCCGGCCCGGACGGGTCGTACGGCGCGGTCGCCGCCGCCCTGGTCGACGCGGCCCGGCCGCTGGGCGAGCGGGGCGTGCCGGTCGAGCTGTCCCTGACCGGCGGCAAGGACAGCCGGCTGATCGCCGCCGCGCTGACCGCGGCCCAGGTGCCGTTCCGGGCCCGCACGCACGGCTTCGCCAGCCACCCCGACGTCATCGTGGCGGCCATGATCGCCACCAAGCTCGGCATCGAGCACGTGGTCACCGAGCCGCGCCCCGCGGCCCCCGAGCAGGCGCCCGATGAGGCCGACGTGCTGGCCAGGCTACGCTCGGCGGTGCTGGTCTCCGACGGGATGCTGTCCGCGTTCGAGAACGTGGGCCGGCCCGACCCGCGGGTCGCCACCGAACCGGTGCAGACCGGCGGGCACGGCGGCGAACTGCTACGCGGCGGCTATGCGCCCGCCGCCTGGAGCGCACGCCGGTTTCGGGGTCCGGCCCGGGCCTGGAGCGAGGCGCGCGGGACCGAACTGTTCCGCCGCATGGTCACCCGCCGCCTGGGCCTGCTGCGCCCGGCCGCGGCCGGCGCGTACCTGGCCAGCCTGGCCCCGTTCGCCGCCTCACTCCCCCGCGGGCCGCTGCGCACCCTGGACGACTTCTACCTGGTGAACCGGGCCGGCCGGTGGTCGGCCGCGGCCCGCCAGGCCTACCTGCTCCGCGAGCCGCTGGTCCAGCCCTTCTTCGGCGACCAGGTGGTCCGGGCCGCCCGCGCGGTTCCGCTGCCGGACCGGATCACCGACCGGCTGCACCGCGGCGTCCTCGCGGCGCTGAGCCCGGAACTGCTCGACCTGCCCCTGGCGGGCAGCGGCTGGAAGTCCGGGCCACGGACGCCGCCGGTCCGGGCCGAGGCGGCGCCCGGCGCCGCCGAAGCTGACGGCGCGTCGGACTGGCGGCGGGCCTACGGGGACCAGATGGCCCGGCTGCTCCGCGATTACGCCCTGGACCTGGGGGCCGCGGGCGGGATGTTCGAGATCGTCCGGCGGCCGGCGGCCGAGCGGGCGCTGGCCCCGCCGCAGCCGGACGCGCACGCCGCCTGGGCCCTGGCCACCCTGGCCGCGCTGCTGTCGGGAGACTGGCTGAACGCCCGCGGGGGTACCGAGGTCAGCCCCGGCCGTACCGGGTCTCGGCCTGCCAGAAGAACACCACTCCCACCGCGAGCGTGACGACCGCCCAGCCGACCGCGGCCAGCCAGAGCTCGCTGGGCACGACGGTTGGGTGGCAGTAGGCCTGCAGGGCGGGGATCTTCTTCGCGTTGAAGATGGCGCACTTGCCCGCGTTGAACGGCTGGGCGCCCGGCGCATTGGTGCGCTGCGTGTACATGATCGCGTTCCTGGTCAGCGTGATGTACACCGCCGCCGGGTTGAGCTGCAGCACGTTCTTGGCCCACTCCGGCAGCGAGGCGGGCAGCGAGGCGATGCTGTACATGACCCCGCAGAAGTACCGCCAGATCCGGGTCAGGAACGGGATCAGCTGGCTGACGTCCTGCGCGCCGGCACCCAGCCGGGCCATGATCAGCGCGGCGCCCATATTGAACGTCGCCTGCAGGAACATGACCGGCACCAGCAGCAGCCAGTACCAGGTGAGCGGTTCCCCCGTCCCGAGCACGATGGCGAACAGCACCAGCAGGGACAGCAGCAATTGCTGGAACTCCACCAGCACGTACGCCAGCGGCAGGCAGGCCCGCGGGAAGTGCAAAGCGCGGATCAGCGCGATGTTGGCGCGCATCACGGTGGAGCCGACCACGATCGACCGCTCCGTGAAGCCGAAGATGAACACCCCGGTGACCAGGTAGGCGATGTAGTGCTGGATGCCGCGGTTGGCCTGGAACAAGATCCCGAAGACCAGGTAGTAGACCGCCGAGTTGAGCAGCGGGGTCAGCACCTGCCAGAGCTGGCCGAGCCTGGCCTCGGTGTACATGGACACGCTGCGCGCCGTGGAGTAGGCGACGATGAAGTGCCGTCGCTGCCAGACCAGGCGCAGGTAGGCGAACATGCTGGGCCGCGCGGAACTAGGACGCAGGCCGTACTGGGCGGCCAGTTCGGCCAGGCTTGCGCCGCCCTCAGGCGGCTGAGCGAGATCCTCGCCCTCAGGGGCGAGGATCGTCCCATCCAACAAGCTGCCTGGAGCGGTCAGCCGCCCGCGGTCGTCCATGACAGTGGAGTCTATTGATCAGGACAGGTGACTGGTGTCATTGTACGACCGGAGTACGGCCGGCCCGTCGGCGTACCAGTCGATCTCGGACAGCGCCGCGACGTCCAGGTGCATCCGGTACAGCGCGGCCGGCGGGGCCAGCAGTGCCGCGGCGACCAGCGTCTTGATCGGCGTGACGTGGCTGACGACGAGCACCGTCTGGCCCGCCCGGGCGGCCAGCACGCGGTGCAGGGCGGCGGTGACCCGCGCGCTCACGTCGGTGAAACTTTCCCCGCCGGGCGGAGCGACCTCCGGGTCGGCCAGCCAGGCGGTGATCTCGGCCGGCCAGCGTTCCCGCACCTCGACGAACGTCAGGCCCTCCCAGGCGCCGAAGTCGGTCTCCCGGAACCCGTCGTCGGTGACCACGGCGGCGCCGGTGACGGCGGCCACCTCCTGCGCCGTCTGCACGGTCCGCAGCAGCGGCGAGGTCACGATCACGCCGAGGCCGGCCGACGCCAGCCGCTTGGCCGAAGCGGCGGCCTGCTGGACGCCGACGTCGGTGAGCGGCACGTCCAACCGGCCCGCGTACCGCTTCTGCACGGACATCGGGGTCTGCCCGTGCCGCAGCAGCAGGGTGACCGTGGGCTCGCCCTCGGCGGGCCGCCAGTGGGTCCCGGGCCGCACCTAGAGGCCAGACTCGGGCGTGCGGACCAGGATCCGCCTGCACTCCTCGCACCTGAGCACCTCGTCGGGAGCGGACGCCCGGATCTGGTTCAGGTCCACCGTGTTGAGGGTCAGGTGGCAGCCTTCGCAGCGGCCCGCGCGCAGCGCGGCCGCACCGACGCCCCGTACGTCACGGATCTGCTCGTAGAGCTTGAGCAGGTCGGCGGGCACGTCGGCGGCGACGGTGCCGCGCTGCTCGGCGGCCTTGCCCGCCTGCTCGTCGATCTCCTTGAACGTCGCGTCGCGCCGCGCCGCTACCTCGGCCGTCTCGGTGCCCAGGCTGTCGCGTTCGGCGGCGAGCTCGTCTCGCCGGCTGACCAGGCCCTCCCGGCGCTCCATCAGCTCGAGCACGATCTCCTCGAGATCACCCTGCCTGCGGCGCAACGACTCGATCTCGGACTGCAAGGTGGCCAGCTCGCGGGCGGCGGACACCTGCCCGGCGTCCAGCCGGGCGCGGTCCCGGTCGATCCTGGTCCGGACCTGCTCGACGTCGCGCTCCGCCCGGTTCTCCTCGCGGGCGAGGTCGCTGAGCTCGGTCTCGGTCACGACGATCTCGTCTTTGAGCTCGCTGGCCCGGGCCTCCAGGCGGGCGAACTCGGCGACTTCGGGCAGGCTGCGCCGACGGTGGTCGAGGCGGCCGAGCTCGGCGTCGAGGTCGGCCAGTTCGAGCAGCCGAAGCTGGCTCTGTGGTGATGCCTTCACGGCTCCCAACGTTAGTCGCACCGGAGACCTATTGGGGGCCGAGGGGGTCTGGGGAAAAGGCTTTCCCCCAGGATCGGGGGTTTCGGGGGGTCGCCCCCCCGAAACAGCACAGCATGGTAGACCTGCGCCATGGAGATCCCTCGGGTTAGCCGGCCCTATATGCCCGGGTACGGCATCTCCGGGCCGGCGGAAGGAAGCGGGCTCCTGCACTGGTCCTGGGCCGCGGAGCGGCTGACCGCGGCGCGCAACTACTGGGTGGCCACCGTCTGGCCGGACGGGCGGCCGCACGTCATGCCGGTCTGGGGCATGTGGGACGACAGCACGCTGTGGTTCACCAGCGCCGTGGGCTCCCGCAAGATCCGCAACCTGACCGCCGACCCGCGCTGCTGCATCACCACCGAGGACGCCTCCGATCCGGTGGTCATCGACGGCGTGGCGCACATCGCGACCGAGCCGGCCGTGCTGCAGCGGGTGATCGACCTGATGAACGCCAAGTACCGGACGGACTTCGGCGTGGACTTCCTGGATCCGGCCGCCAACGCGACCGTGGGCGTGCGGCCGCGCCGGGTGTTCAGCCTGCGGGCCGGGGACTTCACCGGCTCGCCCACACGCTGGATCTTCGAGGACTAGTGGTTATCAGAAGACAATAATTGCGCGCCTGAGGCAGGCTGCCCGGCGGGTAGCGTGGAGGCAGCGTCTACCTGCGAGTCCGCCATGACACGACCGCCCGTCCCCGCCGCCGGAGGCGGCAAGACCGGCCCCGCCGCCGGCCAGCCCGCGCATCCGAGCGCGCTCGCCGGGGCGGCCGCCGGGGTGCTCACCGCGGCGGTCGCGATGGGCGTCGGCCAGCTCGCGGCCGGCCTGACCGTGGCGCAGAGCTCCCCGGTGCTCGCGGTCGGCCAGGCCGCCATCGATCTCACGCCGCTGCCGGTCAAGGACTTCGCCATCTCGACGTTCGGTGTCGACGACAAGAACGCGCTGCTGGTGGGCATCCTGGTCATCCTGGCCGCGTTCGCGGCGGTGATCGGGATCCTCGCGGTGCGGCGGCTCGCCCTCGGCCTGCTGGGCCTGGCCGTGTTCGCCTGCATCGGCCTGGCGGCCGCGCTGACCCGGCCGACCGCGACGGCCGGATACGTGATCCCGACCCTGGTCGGCACCGCGGCCGGGGCCTTCGCACTGACCCGCCTGGTCCGCGCCGCGCGCGGGCTCGGTTCCCGGCCGAGCAGGTCTGCGGGCACCCGGACCCCGGCCGGCGAGCTCACGCCGCCCGACCTGCCCGCGCCCGCCGCGGCCGAGAACGCTCAGGACCAGGCCACGCCCGCGTCCTCGTTCACCTTCCTGCCCAACCCCGATGACGGCGGCGCGTCGCAGGGGCCGGCCCGGCGGCGGTTCCTGACCACCAGCGGGGTCGCCGTGGTGACCGCGGCGGCGGGCGCGCTGGTCGGGCGCGAGCTGATCACCCGGCACAACGTCAGCGCGGCCCGCGCCGCGCTGCGCTTCCCCAGGCCGGCGGTCGCCGCTCCCCCGCTCCCGCCCGGCGTCAACCTGAACATCCCGGGCCTCAGCTCGTTCATCACCCCGAACGGCAGCTTCTACCGGGTCGACACCGCCCTGCTGCTGCCCGAGGTCGACCCGGCGACCTGGCAGCTGCGCATCCACGGGATGGTGCAGCGCGAGGTGACCCTGACCTTCGACCAGTTGCTGCGGCGGCCGCTCATCGAGGACTACATCACGCTCACCTGCGTGTCCGACCCGGTCGGCGGACCCTACGTGGGCAACGCCCTGTGGCTGGGCGCGAGCCTGGCCGACCTGATCCGGCAGGCCCGCCCGCTGGCCGGCGCCGACCAGCTGCTGTGCACCTCGGTCGACGGGTTCACCTCGGGCACCCCGCTGCAGATCGTCCTGGACGGCCGCGACGCCCTGCTCACGGTGGCGATGAACGGCCAGGCGCTGCCCGTCGAACACGGTTTCCCGGCCCGGATGGTGGTGCCCGGGCTGTACGGCTACGTATCGGCGTGCAAGTGGGTCACCGACATCGAGGTCACCACGTTCGCGTCGGCCTACGCGTACTGGGCCACCCGTGGCTGGTCGCAGCAGGCGCCGATCAAGACCGAGTCCCGGATCGACGTGCCGGTCAGCAACGCCACCATCGCCCCGGGGCGGATCCCGGTGGCCGGCGTGGCCTGGGCGCAGCACAAGGGCGTCGCCGCGGTCGAGGTCCGGGTGGACACCGGGCCGTGGCAGCAGGCGCGGCTGGCCGCGGTGCCCGACATCGACACCTGGCGGCAGTGGGTGTGGGAGTGGGACGCCACCCCCGGCACTCACGTGCTCGAGGCCCGGGCCACGGACGCCACCGGCTACACCCAGACCGCCGTGCAAGCCCAGCCGCCACCGAACGGGGCCAGCGGCTACCCGTCGTCGGCGGTCGTCGTGCGCAGCTCCTGACCACGGAGTCCGCCACGGGCCGCGAGGACGGGGCGGGACCAGGGGAACCCGGATCCGTTCGGCCGAAAAGATCTTCTTAAGAAGCAGGCTGGAGCAGGTCGGTGAACCGGCGGCCGAACAGGTACGCGTCGCCGGGCCAGCGCGCGGAGACGTAGTTGCCGTCCTGGACGGCGAAGGCCGGGGTGTCGTCGGCGGCGGTGCCGCGCGCGGACAGCGTGCGCGGTCCCCGGCTGAACTGGCGGGCCGGGTCGTCCAGGGCCGCCGTGACCTCATCCTCGACGTAGGCGGGATAGGTGCGGTAGTAGCGGCCCAGCCGCCAGGCCGTGGCCAGGTAGGCCGAACGCTCCATGTACTTCGGCAGGCAGGTCGTCCGCCGGTCGGCCAGGACGCTGCGGCCGGTGGCCGGGTCGCGGGTCCGGGCCAGCACGAGCACGCCGTGGCAGATCGCGCCGACCGGCCTGCCCAGGGCCCAGAACCGTGCCACCTGCGCCTGGAGCACCGGCGAGCCGAGGTACTGGCGCATCCCGGGGGCGTGCCCGCCGGGCAGCAGCAGCCCGTCGAAGGCGGCCGGGTCCAGGTCCGCCCACGCCTGCGTCGCGCCGAACTCCGGCGCCCTGGTCAGCTCCTAGTACTGCTCGACTGGCCTCCGGTGCCGCGCCGAGCTGGCCGAACAGGACCCCGGTCAGCAGCCGGGGATCGGCGGCCGGAATGGTCCCGGCCTGCTCGGTGGCGAACACGACCTCGTGCCCGCGTCACGCAGGATCCGCCACGGCACCGCGACCTCGGTGACGTCGAAGTCCCGGTCCGGAAGCGGCATCAGCACGCGCACCGGGTCATGATCTCATTCGTTACGTGGTGCGGACGCGGATAAGACTGGAGGCTCGATGGACGGCGAGGCCGATCGGGAGTTCGCGAGGCTGGCGGGGAGTACCTCGACGACCGGGCGGAACGGCATCCGGAGCTGGCCACCGGCCTGGGCGACCACCGGTTCGACGCCGGCTGGCCGACCAGTCCGAGGCGGCCCGGGCCGCCGAGCGGCGCGCGCTGGACGGCTGGGCCGCCCGGCTGGAGCGCGCTGGACGTCGGCGCGCTGTCGGCCGAGCACCGGGTCGACGCCGCGATGATGGCCGACAGCGTGGCCCGGCGGGTCGTTCGAGCTTGACGAGCTGCGCGAGCACACCTGGAACCCGCTGCTCGCCAACCCGGGCGGGCCATCTACCTGCTGCTGGCCCGGGACTTCGCCCCGCTGCCGACCGGCTCGCCTCGGTGGCCGGCCGGCTGGCCGAGGTGCCCGCCGTGCTGGCCGAGGCCCGGCGGCAGCTCGGGGCCATGCCCAGGGTGCACCTGGAGACCGCCATCGGGCAGTTCGACGGCGACGATCGCGCTGGTCGGCAAGGCGGTCGACGCGGCGCTCGACGGCGGTGCCCGGGATCCTCCGGCCGCGGCTGGCCGGGTCCGGCCCGCCGCGCTGGAGGCCCTGGCCGAGCACCGGGACTGGCTGTCGGCGCGCCTGGCCGGCGGCGCCCGGGCCGGACGGCGACCGGGATCCGCGGATCGGGCCCGAGCGGTTCGCCCGCAAGCTCTCGCTGACGCTGAGCGCGGCCGCCGACGCGGACGCCATCCTGGCCCGGGCCCAGGCCGACCTGGACCGGGTCAGCGAGCAGATCGCCGCGCTGGCCGCCGAGGCTGGGTCGGCCGCGTCCGGCCCCTCGGTCGTGCGGGAGGTGCTCGACCGGCTGGCGGCGGACGTGCCCGACGACGCGACCATCCTCGGCTTCTGCCGGGACGCCCTGGCCGCGCAGATCGCGTTCGTGACCGACCACCGCCTGGTCACGGTGTACGACGATCCGGTCGAGGTGATCGCGATGCCGGAGATCGACCGCGGCGTCGCCGTGGCCTACTGCGACTCGCCGGGCCCGCTCGAGCCCGCGCCGCTGCCCACCTTCATCGCCGTGTCGCCGACGCCGGCCGACTGGACGCCGCAGCGGGTCGCCTCGTTCTACCGCGAGTACAACCGGCACATGGTGCACGACCTGATGGTCCACGAGGCGATGCCCGGCCACTACCTGCAGCTGCAGCACTCCCGGCGCTTCGCCGGCTCGGCTGACCGCGGTCCGCGCGCGCGCTGAGGTCGGGCTCGTTCGTCGAGGGCTGGGCGGTGTACGCCGAGGAGCTGATGGCCGAGCACGGGTACCCCGGCGACGGCGATCCGCGCGCGGTCCGCATGCAGCAGCTCAAGATGCAGCTGCGCATGATCATCAACGCCATCCTGGACGCCCGGATCCACGCGCACGGCATGACCGAGGCCGAGGCGATGGCGCTGATGACCGACCGCGGCTACCAGGAGGAGGGCGAGGCGGCGGGCAAGTGGCGCCGGGCGCTGCTCACCTCGGCGCAGCTGTCCACCTACTACGTCGGCTACACCGAGGTCTCGGACCTGGCCGGCGAGCTGCGGGCCGCCGATCCCGGCCTGGCACGCGCGCGAGGTCCACGACCGCATGCTCGCCCACGGCTCACCGCCGGTCCGCCTGCTGCGCACCCTGGTCACGTCCTGATCAGCCGCGCGCCCTGATCGCGCCCTGATCATGCGCCGTCCCAGCCGAAGAAGCGCCGGCAGACGTACTGCCGTGCCGTAAAAGGCGCGTTTCCGCCCGCTTGCCGGTTAACGGCGTGGATTATCGTGGTGGATCCGGCCGTTGCGGAGGATCCGGGCAGGCGGGGTCGCCACGATCCTCCGCGGAAGCCGGAACCTCCGCGGTAACCGGAGAGCTCCCTCCGCGTGGCGTGGCGGCAGCGGCGTCCCGTGACG
>CAWICW010000006.1:0-16924 GCA_963834685.1 uncultured Actinomycetes bacterium
AACCGGCTCGATGCTCCACCGAGGCTGCAGTCCCAGCCCCCGCCCGCAGCGAACCCGTGTCCCTCTGCGGGGTTATGTCCGCACGGGTCTAAGACTGCTAGACGCGGTCGCGCGTGGAGCGGTCCGGACGGTCCGAGAAGCGGTCGGCCCGCGAAGCCCGCACCCGCTGGCGGCGGCTGTACATGAAGCCGAGCCACGGCCGCGAGCACCGCGACGCAGCTGAACCCGGCCGCGGCCAGCGCGGAGGGGCTGGCTACCGGGTGCGAGCGGGAGATGAGGTCGGCCCGGGTCGGCGGCGAGGCCGCTGCGGCCGGTGACGCGGAGGGCGGCAGCAGCGGACCGACCAGCGTGCCGACCGGGGAGACCTTACCCTCCGCCGCGAAGCCCCAGTCGAGCAGCTTCTCCGCGGAGGTGATCTCGGTCAGCGCGGGGCAGTGCAGCAGGGTCACGATGAGCGTGACGCCGTGCCGGGTGGCCATCCCGACGTAGGTGGCGCCCGCGGCGCTGGTCCAGCCGATCTTCCCGCCGACGGCCCCTGGGTAGGTGGTGAGCAGGGAGTTCTGGTTGTACAGCTCGACCGCCTTACGCCGGGCCACCACGAACCGTGCGCTCATGGTCTGGTCGTACTTGAGGAACGCGGGCAGCTTCAGCGCCTGCCGGGCGATCAGGGCCAGGTCGTAGGCCGAAGTGTGCTGGCCCGGGACGTCCAGTCCGTTCGGGTCGACGGCGACCGTGTCGTCGGCCTGCAGGTGCCGCGCCTCGGCGTTGATCAGCGACATGCCCTCGCCGAACGACCCGGTGGCCTGGGTCAGGGCGATCGCGGCGTCGTTGGCCGAGATGGTCAGCAGCGCGGTGAACAGGTCGGAGATCTTGTAGGCCCGCCCGGCGACCAGGCCGACCACGTTCGGCACGGTCGAGGTGGCCTGCTTGCTGGCCACCACCGTGGCGTCCGGGTTGAGCAGCGGGATCAGGGCCACCGCGGTGAGCATCTTGAGCGTGCTGGCCGGCCGGTACCAGCCGTGCGGGTCCTTGGCCGCGAGCACCTGCCCGGTGCCGGCGTCGGCCACGACGAACGCCGACGCGGCCACCCCGGGCAGCCGCGGCGCCGAGCGCGACGGGTAGTTGACCACTACGCCCTTGGAAGCCAGCTGCGGCCCGCCGATGGCCTGGGCGGCCGGAGACGCGGAGGCTGGCGTCGACCCGGGACCGCCTAGCACCATGGCCGACGCCGGGGCGGACCCGCCGAGCCAGACCGCAAGCACGGCACCCGCGGCGACCAGGACGGCCCGCGCCCGCCGCGGCCTGATCCGGTCCAGCATGAGCCTCCCAGCTCTCGTCCTGGGGTTACCGGCCTGTCCCGAAGTAACCTGAGCGTTATGGAACGAACGTCGGAGTCCGGACTGCCCATCGATCCCGTCTACGACGACAGCAAGCTTACGGATTTCCGGCCCGCAGAAAAGCTCGGCCAGCCGGGAGAGTATCCGTTCACTCGCGGAGTGTATCCGCGAATGTACGTCGACCGGCCGTGGACGATGCGGCAGTACGCCGGCTTCGCCACGGCCAAGGAGTCTAACCGCCGCTATCACGAGCTGATCGAGGCGGGTACGACCGGGCTCTCGGTCGCCTTCGACCTGCCCACCCAGATGGGATACGACTCCGACGCGCCGGTCGCGCACGGCGAGGTGGGCAAGGTCGGCGTGGCCATCGACTGTGTCGACGACATGCGGACGCTGTTCGACCAGATCCCGCTCGGCACGGTGTCCACCTCCATGACCATCAACGCGCCCGCCGCGGTCCTGCTGCTGATGTACCAGGCGGTGGGCGAGGAGCAGGGCGCCCGCCCGGAGCAGCTGACCGGGACGATCCAGAACGACGTGCTCAAGGAGTACATCGCCCGGGGTACCTATATCTACCCGCCACGCCCGTCGCTGCGCCTGGTGGCCGACACGTTCGCCTACTGCCGCGCCGAGCTGCCGAAGTGGAACACGATCTCCATCTCCGGCTACCACATGGCCGAGGCCGGCGCCACGCCCGTGCAAGAGATCGCGTTCACCCTGGCCAACGCCATGGAATACGTCCGGGCCGCCATATCAGCGGGAATGAGCGTGGACGAGTTCGCGCCCCGGCTGTCGTTCTTCTTCGTGGCCCGGACCACGCTGCTGGAGGAGGTGGCCAAGTTCCGCGCGGCCCGGCGGCTCTGGGCACACATCATGAAAACCGAGTTCAAGGCCCAGGACCCGCGCTCGCAGATGCTGCGGTTCCACACTCAGACGGCGGGTGTGCAGCTCACCGCGCAACAGCCGGAGGTGAACCTGATCCGGGTCAGCCTGCAGGCCGTGGCCGCGGTGCTGGGCGGGACGCAGTCGCTGCACACCAACTCCTACGACGAGGCGCTGGCCCTGCCCAGCGCCAAGGCGGCCCGGCTGGCGCTGCGAACCCAGCAGGTGATCGCCTACGAGAGCGACTTGACCGCCACCGTGGACCCGTTCGCGGGCTCCTACGCGATCGAGTCGATGACCGACGACATCGAAACCGCGGCCCGGGCCCTGATCGACCGGGTCGAGGACATGGGCGGGGCGGTGGCCGCCATCGAGCACGGCTTCCAGAAGGCGGAGATCGAGAACGCCGCCTATCACGTCACGCGGGAAATCGACGACGGTGAGCGGGTGGTGGTCGGCGTGAACCGGTTCGCCATTGACGGCGAGGAACCGTATCAGCCGCTGCGCGTCGACCCGGCCCTCGAGGCCGAGCAGGCCGGAAAGCTGGCCCGGCTCAAGGAACAGCGGGACCAAACCGCGTTCGGCCGCGCTATCGGCGCCCTCAAGAAAGCCGCGGGAGGCACGGAAAACGTGCTTTACCCGCTCCGGGACGCGCTGCGGGCGGACGCCACCCTGGGAGAGGTCTGCGACGCGCTGCGTGACGTATGGGGCGAGTACCAGCCCGGCGAACTCTGACGATTCAATATTCCGGGCCTGGAGGTCGGTCATGGCTATCGAGTGGAATCCTTCCCGCGGCACGACGCTCGGCGTCGAATGGGAGGTCCAGCTCATCGACTCCGAGAGCCGGATGCTACGGCAGGAGGCAGGCAAGCTGCTCGCCGACCTGCCGGTAATCGGCGACACCGGTGAGCATCCGCACATACGCTACGAGCTGATGCAGTCCACCCTCGAGGTGGTCACCGGCATTTGCAGCACGGTATCGGAGGCTAAAGAGGACCTGGCCAAAACGATCACTGATCTCCAGCGAGTCGCGTCCGAGCACGGTATCCTGCTGGCATGCGCCGGGACCCACCCGGTGAGTGATTGGCGCGACGCGACCATGGCGCCCATCCAGCGCTATGCGGAGCTCGTCGAGCAAATGCAATGGCTTGTCCGCCGGATTCAGACCTTCGGCGTGCATGTACACGTGGGGATCCGGGACGGGCGCAAGGCGATTCCGATCGTCAATGCGCTCGCCGCGTACCTCCCGCACTTTCTCGCGATAACCGCGTCGAGCCCGTTCTGGTGTGGGTACGACACCGGGCTTGCCTCCAGCAGGTCCGTGACCTTCGGGGCCCTGCCGACGGCGGGCCCGCCGAACCGGCTCACGGACTGGAAGCAGTTCGAGGACTATATGGACACGCTGCTGCGCGCTGGGACCATCCGCAGCATCAAGGAGGTCTGGTGGGACATCCGGCCGCACCCGGACTTCGGCACCGTCGAGATTCGCATGTTCGACGGGCTGCCGACGCTCCGCGAGGTCGGCATGGTGGCCGCGCTCTCGCAGTGCCTGGTCCAGCTGTTCGACGCCCAGCTGGACCGCGGCTACACGCTGCCGTCACCGTCCGCCTGGGTGGTCAGGGACAACAAGTGGCGCGCGACGCGATACGGGCTGGATGCGACCGTGATCACTGATGAGGCCGGCGCCACCGCGCCGCTCCGCGACGAGCTCTACGAGCTGCTCCGCGAGCTGGAGCCGGTCGCCTCGAGGCTGGGCTGCCTCGAGGAGCTCTCGGTGGCCTTCGAGGTGCTCGAGCGGGGCGCCTCGTACGAACGGCAGCGGGCCGTCTACGCGCGTACCGGGGACCTGCTCAGCGTGGTGGACGCCCTGATCACGGAATTCGCCGACGATAGCTTCTGCACGCAGGGGGGTGCCGGGCATGGCCGAATATCAGCAGGGAAATGATCTGGCCGCGGATCTGGACGCGTTCCTGGCCAGGCACGAGGACGAGCTGATCGGGTTCCGCCGCGACCTGCACGCTCATCCCGAGCTGGCCAACGCCGAGCACCGCACCACCCGCCGGGTCGCCCTGCGCCTGGCCGCGGTCGGCCTGCGGCCGGTGATCCTGCCCAAGGGCACCGGCCTGACGGTCGACATCGGCACGCTGGACGAGCAGGACGCCTACACCGACCGGCCCGTGGTCGCCCTCCGCGCGGACCTGGACGCGCTGCCCATGGCCGACGAGAAGGACGTCCCCTACCGCTCCACCGTGCCGAACACCTGTCATGCCTGCGGCCACGACGTGCACACCACCATCCTGCTCGGCGCCGGCCTGTACCTGGCCGAGCAGGCCGCCGCGGGCTCGCTGCCCGGCCGGGTCCGGCTCGTCTTCCAGCCCGCCGAGGAGGCCGCCAGCGGCGCCCTCGACGTGCTCGCGGCGGGCGGCCTCGCCTCGGTCGGCCGGATCTTCGCCCTGCACTGCGACCCCCGGCTGGACGCCGGCCAGCTCGGCGTGCGCTCCGGCGCGATCACGGCCGCCTGCGACCGGATCCAGGTCCGGGTGTCCGGGCCCGGCGGCCACACGGCCCGGCCGCACCTGACCGTGGACCTGGTGTACGCGCTCGGCAAGATCATCACTGAGGTGCCCGCCGCGCTATCCCGGCGGGTCGACCCCCGGTCCAGCCTGAGCCTGGTCTGGGGCCGGGTCAGCGCCGGGACCGTGGCCAACGCGATCCCCGACGGCGGGATCGTCGAGGGCACCGTCCGCTGCCTCGACGACGAGGCCTGGCACCGCGCGCCCGACCTGCTCAAGGAGCTCATCGACTCGGTGGCCGCCAGCTACGGGCTCAACACCGAGTTCAGCTACCAGCGCAACGTGCCGCCCACGGTCAACGACCAGGGCAGCGCGGCCATGCTCGCGGCCGCGGCGCTCGACGTGCTCGGCCCGGGCTCGGTGGTGCAGACCCCGCAGAGCCTCGGCGGCGAGGACTTCGCCTGGTACCTGGAGTCGATCCCCGGCGCGCTGGCCCGGCTGGGCACCCGGGTGCCCGGCTCGACCGCGTCGCTGGACATCCACCAGCCGACCTTCGACGTGGACGAACGGGCCATCGGGGTCGGCGTCAAGGCGATGGTGGCCACGGCGATCGACGCGCTGTGGGATGACGGCGCGATCGTCGCCCAGCCCCTGCCCGGCGTCACCGGCGCTTAACTTCTCCCCGCTCGCTCTGTTGTCCCGCTCGCTCTGTTGTCCCGCTCGCTCTGTTGTCCCGCTCGCCTCCGGGCGCTCTTGACGCACCGCCTTCCTTCCTCGCTCGTTCCTCGCTCGTCAGTCCAGGCTGTGCCGCGCCCTTTGGCTCGCGGGGGTTAGGCTGAGTGGATGGGTAGCGTGCCGGTCGGGCGCAAGAAGCGCGCCGACCCTGCGGGCGGCGCGCAGACGTTCCGCTCGCCGACCGCGGTGGTCGTCTGGTGGGTCTGGCTGCTGTTCGCCGCGGCCAACCTGATCGACCTGGCCGTCCAGGGCCGCGATCACCTATCGCTGGTCGCGGCGGCCATCTTGGTGCTGGCCACCGGCGTGGCCTACGTCACCGCCCAGCGGCCCAGGATCATCGCCGACAGCGCCGGGATCACGGTCGTCAACCCGCTGCGCGATCACCACGTCGGGTGGGCCGGCGTGACCGAGGTCGACCTGGCCGACCTGCTGCGTGTCCACTGCCGGCGGGGCCCTGACGACACCAAGGTCATCTACTCCTGGGCGGTGCACTACTCGCGGCGCCGCAAGCTCGCCGCGGAAGCCAAGGCACGCCGGAACACCGCGCGGATGAGCTCCGGCCGCTCGTCCTTCGGCACCTTCGGCCTGGGCGCCGGCTACGGCGGCGGCCGCCGCGACCTCGGGTACGGAAGCTCGGCGAGCAGCGAAGACGCCTCGTCGGCCGAGGCGGAAGCCGAGCGGATCGTGCGGGTGCTCAGCGAGTACGCGACCGCGGCCCGGGCCGAGACGGTCTGGGCCGAGGGCACCGTGGAGATCGCCGGCGCCGGCCCGGCCGGCGAACCCGAGCCGGCCGGCCAGGTCGAGCCGGCCGCGGACGGTACCGCGGATCTCCGGATCACCGGCTGGCTTGAGCCGCTGAAGAGCACCTGGAACCGGTCGGCGCTCCTCGCGCTGCTCATCCCCGCGCTGATCCTGCTGGTCATCGCCCTTGTCTAACCGGTTAGGTCCAGGGCGGCTCGGACTCCTGCGGCCTGGTATTGGCGTCCCCCATCTTCGCGCACGGCAGCGCGCGCAGCGCGGTCACGTAGTCTTCCGGCGCGCCCGCCTTCTCCGCGGCGTCGGACAGGATGCCGATGGCCCGCGCGGAGGGCAGCCCGCCCTCGTAGAAGTTGAGCACGTACAGCCAGGCCAGCAGGTCGCCGTCCAGGGTCTGCACCCGGACCTTGGCCTTGCGGTAGTAGCCGAGGGTCACGCCGTCCCAGTTGTCGAGTTCCTTCTCGTCGGTCTCGAACATGTCGTAGAGCACGACGAACACCCGGGACCCCTGCTCCTCGACCACCGTGGCCAGCGCCCCGTCCCAGCCGATGTCCTCGCCGCCGAAGGTCAGCCGCCAGCCTTCCAGCCAGCCGGTGCTCCGCTGGGGAGAGTGGGGGCAGCGCAGGAGCATCTGCTCCGGGTCCATGTTGCTGCCGTAGGCTGCGTACAGTGCCACGGGGGCAAGCGTACGGCGTCGCGCCGCGGTCCGCCGGGCATGCCCCGCGCCGATACATGACTGCGACTCATCTGTGGGGGAGAATCACCAATCGTGACCTTGCCACAGCACTCAATCGCGATCCTGGGCGGCGGGCCAGGCGGGTACGAGGCCGCCCTCGTCGCGGCGCAGCTCGGCGCCGACGTGACCGTCGTCGACTCGGACGGGCTCGGCGGGGCCTGCGTACTGACCGACTGCGTCCCGTCCAAGACGCTCATCGAGACGTCCAACGCGATGACCCTGCTCAACCGGTCAGCCGGGCTCGGCATCGCCAGCGGCGGCCTGGCCACGGTCAACGCCGCCCGGCTGTACGAGCGGATCACCGACCTGGCCCGGGCCCAGTCCGCCGACATCACCGCGCGGCTGGCCGCCGAGGGCATCCGGGTGATCAAGGCCCAGGGCCGCCTGGCCGGCCCGGGCCGGGTCCGGGCGGGCGACACCGAGATCAAGGCCAACGCCGTCCTGATCGCCACCGGCGCGCTGCCCCGGGTGCTGCCGGGCGCGCCGCCGGACGGCGAGCGCATCCTGACCTGGCGCCAGCTCTACGACCTGACCGAACTCCCGCGTGACCTCATCGTCATCGGCTCCGGCGTCACCGGCGCCGAGTTCGCCAGCGGCTACCAGGCCCTCGGCTCCCGGGTCACCCTCGTCTCCTCCCGGGACCGGGTGCTGCCGCAAGAGGACGAGGACGCGGCCAGCCACATCGAGGACGTCTTCCGCCGCCGCGGCATGACCGTGCTGGGCCGGTCCCGGGCCCAGGCGGTGGCCCGCGACCGCGACGGCGTCACCGTGACCCTCGACGACGGCCGCTCCCTGGCCGGGAGCCACTGCCTGCTCACCGTGGGCATGATCCCGCGGACCGAGGGCTGCGGCCTCGACGAGGCCGGGGTCAAGGTCGACGGGCGCGGGTTCATCCAGGTCGACCGGGTATCGCGGACCTCGGTGCCGGGCGTGTACGCGGCGGGGGACTGCACCGGCGTGCTGATGCTGGCCTCGGTCGCGGCCATGCAGGGCCGGATCGCGATGTGGCACACGCTCGGCGAGTCGGTCCACCCGATCCGCCTGGACCACGTGGCCGCCACCATCTTCACCGACCCCGAGATCGCCACCGTCGGCGTGACCCAGCGCGCGGTCACCGCAGGCGAGGTCTCGGCCCGGATGCTGAAGCTGCCGCTGGCCACCAACCCGCGGGCCAAGATGGCCGGGGTCACTGACGGCTTCGTGAAGCTGCTGTCCAGCCCCGGCACCGGCGTCGTCCTGGGCGGCGTGGTGGTCGCCCCGCGCGCCAGCGAGCTCATCCTCGCCGTGTCCATCGCCGTCGAGCAGCGCCTCACCGTCGAGCAGCTAGCCCGGACCTTCGCCGTCTACCCGTCCCTGTCCGGCAGCATCACCGAGGCGGCCAGGAAGCTGATGGAGTTCCCCCCCGACACCCTCTGAAAGATCTTTTATTCCGAACGGGCCGTGGTGCCTGCTTCCCGCCCCGCCCACGCGCCCGGCTACTGCTGCGGGTACTTGCGCCAGGCGTAGGCCACATTGATGATGCCGACGATGACCCAGATCAGGGCCATGAGCATGATGGCGGCGCCGCCCGGGGACCCCTTGAGCACGATCGCGGTCACCGGCAGGGTGACCAGCATGGACCCGAGGGCCAGCGCGAGGGACTGCCGGCCGGAGCGGTCGGCCTGCTCGGCCCGGATCGTGCGCCGTTCGGCCCGGATCATGCGTTTGGCCCGGCGGCGCTGGTGCCGGCAGCCCGCGTACCGGTCCAGCTGGGTCAGGATGCGGCTGTCCACCTCCGCCGTGACCCGGTTGTCGACCTCGGCCGCGATCCGCTTGTCGATGTCGGCGCCGATGCGTTCCACCAGACCCTCGGCCAGTGCCTGGTCATAGCCGGGGCCAAGGTCCTGCAGGGCGGCCACCGAGGCGGCGATCTCAGCCTGGCGATCTGTGGCCATCGTGCCCTCCGGAAGTTCCGTCAACCCCTGCAGAAACGGTACTGACCTCGGGCCGGCGAGCGGAATGCGGTTAGCCCCCGTCGCGTCCTGGGGTTTCCCCCACCCTCGCCCTGCCAGAGCAGCGCACATGCAGGTCATCGTCATGGCCTAATGCGACGGGCGGCCCAGGTCGGGGTCGTCGGGGGGCGTGATCCCGTGCCGGCGCAGCCGGGATACGCGGATGTCGTCGGCGTACATCGCCACGACGCCCACGCTGCTGATCAGGAACAGCGCGGGCACCATGACGTGGATGAACAGCGGGCCGGGGAAGACGGCCAGCGCGGCGGCGAACGGCAGCGTCACCAGCAGGTGACGGCCGGTCAGCCGGCCCCGCCACCCGGCGTCGGTCAGTTCGTGCCGTACCCACTCCCGGTTCCGGTCCGGCAGCCGCAGGCCGAGCGCGAACAGCACCTTCCGGCCCGCACTCGGATCGCCCGGAAGCCTGCTCACCGCGGATCAGTCCTTGACCTCGCAGATGGGCGCGCCCGCCGCCACCGTCTGGCCCACCGCCACGGCCAGCCCGGTGACCGTGCCGTCCTTGTGCGCGGTCAGCGGCTGTTCCATCTTCATCGCCTCCAGGACCACGATCACGTCCCCGGCCGACACCCGCTCCCCGT
Source organism: uncultured Actinomycetes bacterium (assembly GCA_963834685.1). Classification (GTDB taxonomy): domain Bacteria; phylum Actinomycetota; class Actinomycetes; order Streptosporangiales; family Streptosporangiaceae; genus Palsa-504. The sequence goes on from CAWICW010000006.1 coordinate 9,550, forward strand.
CCGCGACCGCGATCTTGATGATCGTGCCCTGCATCGGGCTGACCAGCGTGTCGCCGCTGCCAGCGCGGTGCTTGTGCCGGGAGCGGATACCACGGACCCGTTCGGCCGAACCTGACCCGGCTGGGAGTCGGCCCGCCTGGCCGAGTGCGGCGGGCACCACGACCGACAGTCTCTTCCCGCCCACCTCCACGGTGATCGTCTCCCGGTCGGCCGCCTCGGCCGTCTCCGCGGGTTCCTGGGCCGGCATCGGAGCGCTGAACTCGGTCTCGATCCACCGGGTGTGCACCCGCAGCGGCGGGTCGGCGAACGCGGGGTCCGTGACGATTACGCGGTGGAAGGGCAGCACGGTGGGCATGCCGCCGACCTCGAACTCGCCGAGCGCGCGGGCGGCCCGCTGCAGCGCCTCGGTCCGGCTGGCGCCGGTCACGATCAGCTTGGCGATCAGCGAGTCGAACACCTGCGGGACCGTCATCCCGCTCGCGTACCCGGAGTCGAGCCGCACGCCCGGGCCGGACGGGGGCTTCCAGGTCGTGATGGTGCCCGGGGCGGGCAGGAAGTTCCGGCCCGGGTCCTCGGCGTTGATCCGGAACTCGATCGAGTGCCCCCGGGCGGGCGGGTCGTCGTAGCCGAGCGGCTCGCCGTCGGCGATGCGGAACATCTCCCGGACCAGGTCGATGCCGGTGACCTCCTCGCTGACCGGATGCTCGACCTGCAGCCGGGTGTTGACCTCCAGGAAGCTGATCGTGCCGTCCTGAGCGACCAGGAACTCGCAGGTGCCCGCGCCCACGTAGCCGGCCAGCCGCAGGATCGCCTTGGATGCCTCGTACAGGGCCTCGACCTGCTCCGACCCGAGGAACGGGGCCGGGGCCTCCTCGACCAGCTTCTGGTGCCTGCGCTGCAGCGAGCAGTCCCGGGTGGAGATGACCACCACGTGGCCGTGCGCGTCGGCCAGGCACTGCGTCTCCACGTGCCGGGGCCGGTCCAGGTACCGCTCGACGAAGCACTCGCCCCGGCCGAACGCCGCGGTGGCCTCCCGGACCGCCGACTCGTACTGCCCCGCCACCTCTTCCTCGCGCCAGGCCACCTTCAGGCCGCGGCCGCCGCCGCCGAACGCGGCCTTGATCGCGATGGGGTAGCCGTACTGCGCCGCGAACGCCCGGATCTCCTCGGCGTCGCGCACCGGGTCCTGCGTCCCCGGGGTCAGCGGCGCCCCGGCCTGGCGGGCGATGTGCCGGGCCCGTACCTTGTCGCCCAGCGCCTCGATCGCCTCCGGCGGCGGGCCGATCCAGGTCAGGCCCGCCCGGGCCACGGCCCGGGCGAAGTCGGCGTTCTCCGCGAGGAACCCGTACCCGGGATGCACCGCGTCCGCGCCCGATTCCAGCGCCACCTTGATGATCTTGTCGATGTCCAGGTAGGTCTCCGGGCCGGTCGCCCCGGACAGCGAATACGCCTCGTCCGCCATCTGGACGTGCAGCGCGTCCAGGTCGGGTTCGGCGTACACGGCCACGCTGGCCAGGCCGGCGTCGCGGCACGCCCGGACGACACGCACCGCGATCTCGCCGCGGTTCGCGATCAGGACCTTGCGCACCGGCGGCCTCCCTGGTTCGCCTACCTGGCTTGCACTGCGCAGGAGTCTAAGTCAGGTCGTCCACGGGCACCGAAACCAGGGCCCACCGGGGGTCGTGCATCAGGGAATCTGACGGACGCCCGACAAGATCACACGCTGCGGCTGTAGTACCCCGTGAGGAGTTCCATACTGAGCGGTAACGTTCCCGGAAGAAGACCGGCCGGCTCGCCGGGCAACTAGAGCGCACCGGGCCGGCCCCCGGAATGGGCCGCTCGCGCTGGCACGGTAACGGATTGGGGCCGCTTCCGCCCGCTGCACCGGCTTGCCGGATTGCCCGGCTGTAGCCTGGGAGAACCGTCAGCGGATGGTCACGGCCTCGTCTGGGTTCCGGTGCCTTACAGTTCCCGGCCCTCAACCGAAGTGTGATCTCGGGTACGTAGAGTGAGCGTCACACCGGTTGCGAGGCCGTCTTGGGGCGGGGACCCCGGTGGCCGCCGGCGCTCGGTGATGCGCCACGTCGGCGACATTTCGTTACGACGAGGTAACGAAGAGCGTGACGCAGCTATCTGTACTTGCCTGGCGTGCGTTGAGCTTTTTAGGACGGCACAGCGGAACGGAAGGAGCCCGGGTGCGCCTGATCGTCTCGGGGTACCGAGCATGAGCGTGCTTGGCGTGCTGGCGTGGTTCGCGGCGGCGGTGAGCCTGTGGCTCGGCGCGCGCCGCCAGGCCAGCGCCTTCGCCCGGGGCTACCGGTGGCTGGCCGGGGCCGCCGCCTTGTACTGCGCCGGGCTCATCACCCAGCAGGTGCTCGGCTCGGCGCTCAGTCCCGGATCCGGGCTGTCCTTCGCTGACCTGCCGCCGCTGCTGGCCGTGGCCGTAGCCGCCGTCGGCATCGTGATGCTGACCACGGCGGAAAAGGAAAGGGTCTCCGCCGCCCAGGGCGGCGACGGGGCCAGCCCGCTGGAGAGCGCCTCCGCACCGGTCCTGCCCGGGCTGGCCGACGGCTACGTCATGGCCGTTGCCCTGCTCGTGATCGGCTGGGTCACCCTGTTCAGCGCGGAGTTCCACCGGTCCGGTGAGCGGCCCGGCACCTTCCTGCTCGCTCTCATCCACCCGCTGGCCGACCTGGCCGTGCTCGGCGCGCTGCTGCCCATGGTGACCACCGCCTGGCGGCGGGTCATGCTGCCCTACCTGGCCCTGGTCGCCGTCCTGGTCGGGGACGCCCTGGCCGTGGGCCAGCGGGCCCTGGGCGGGCACCCCGGCGTCGCGGCCCAGGTACTGGCCCTGCTCGGCGCGCTGCTGCTGGGCGCGGCCCCGTGGCTGGTGGCCGAGACGAGCTGGACCCGCCGGGCCTCGAGCTCGGCCGCCGCCACCATCATCGCCGCGCTGGCCGCCGCCGTGGCCACCGTGGTGGTCATCGCCAGCGGCCTGGCCGGCGCCCCCGCGTCCGGGGCCGCGCTGGTCGTGGCGGGCGGAGCGGGCGTGCTGGTGCTGGCCGTGCGGGTCTTCATGCTGGTCAACCAGAACGGGGTCATCCTCGGGATCTGGCGGGAATCCAGCCGGAGCCTGCGCGAGCTGGCCAGCCGGACCAGCGATGTCGTGCTGGTCTGCGACCTGGAGGGCGTCATCAGCTACGCCAGCCCGGCGGTGGGGGACTACGGCTACGCGCCGGGGGACCTGGCCGGGCGGCGGCTGCTGGATTTCGTGCACCCTGAGGACCGCGGCGCCGTGCGCACCGCGTCCCGGCTCGCGCTCGCGTCGGCCGAGGCCCCCGGCTCGGCCGGGCGGTTCCCGGCCCGGGTGCGGGCCGCCGACGGGACGTGGCGGCACGTCGAGTCCACCGTGCTGCGGTACCAGGTCCCGGGCGCGCCGCGCCAGATCATGGTCACCGCGCGCGACGTCAGCGACCAGGTGGCGCTCCGCCAGCAGGTCGCGCACCTGACCTTCCACGACGGGCTGACCGGCCTGCCCAACCGGGCCTACGTCGAGGAGCGGACCCGGGACCTGCTGCGCGACGCCACGACGGCCCGCCGGGTCGGCGTCATCTTCCTCGACCTGGACCGCTTCACCGCGGTCAACGACTCGGTCGGCCACGGCGCCGGTGACCTCGTACTCGCCCAGGCCGCCCGGCGCCTGCGCGCCACCGTCCCGGTCCACGACATGGTCGCGCGCTGGGGCAGTGACGAGTTCGCCGTCCTGGTCGAGAACGCGGGTGGCGTGCCGGAGCTCTCCGAGATCGCCGAACGGCTGGTCGGCGTGGTCGCCGCCGAGCCGTTTCGGGTGGCCGGCCAGCAGATCGCGCTCACCGCGAGCGTGGGCGTGGCCCTGGCCGGGCGGAACCCCGGCTCCCCGGACCACCCCGATGACCCGAGCGGGCTGGTGCTGCGCAACGCGGACGTGGCCATGTCCCGGGCCAAGGAAGCCGGCGGCGACCGGGCGGAGGTCTACGCCGCGCACATGCACGCCGACGTGGTCCGCAGGCTCGAGATCGTGACCGACCTGCAGCGCGCCATCGGCAACGGCGAGCTCACCCTGCAGTACCAGCCGGTCGTGGAGCTGGCCACCTCGTGCGTCGTCGGCGCCGAGGCTCTGGTCCGCTGGTGGCGCGGGGGCGAGGTCGTCACCCCGCGCGAGTTCCTCGGCGCCGCCGAGGAGTCGGGCCTGATCGTGCCGCTGGGCGAGTGGGTGCTCCGCCAGGCCTGCGCGCAGGGCGCCGCCTGGCGCCGGGCCTCATGGGACATCGGCGTCGCGGTCAACCTGTCCGCGCGCCAGATCACCGCGCCCGGCTTCACCGCCGGGGTGTCGGCCATCCTGGCCGAGACCGGCCTGCCCTCGGCCGCGCTCACCGTGGAGGTGAACGAGCGGATCCTGGTCGAGGAGGACGGGCTGATCGCCGACCGGCTCGCCGAGCTGCACCAGATGGGCGTGCGGATGGCCATCGACGACTTCGGCACCGGGTACGCCTCGCTGGCCCACCTGCGCCGGCTGCCGCTGGACATCATCAAGATCGACCCCTCGTTCGTGGCGGGCCTCGGCCACGACGACACGCTGACCTTGCTGACCAGGACCGTAGTGCAGGTGGGCCGCGAGCTCGGCCTGCGGGTCATCGCCGAGGGCATCGAGCAGCCCCGCCAGCTCAGCGCGCTGCGCGAGATGGGCTGCGACTACGGCCAGGGCTTCCTGGTCGCCCGGCCCATGGCCGCCGCGGGTGTCGAGGCGCTGATCAGGACCTCCGGGGAGGCGTGCGACGAGCCTAATGAGCCGGCCCGTCTCGGAATGTGAGACAAATACGCCATCGATTCACGTTCCGATTACCGATCGCAGTAAGGTGATACCCGTGAAGCACTCGCAGATCCTCGTACTTGGCCGGCGCGCAGCCAGCTGACCAAGCCAGTTCCTGCGCGCTCCCCTCGACTGCCGCCCGGCACGAGGGGATTTTTTATGCCGCTCGCCCCACCAGCCAACCTCGCCCACCAGCCAACAGAGCCAACAGAGCCAAGCCAGGGAGACTAACCGATGACCGAGCAGATGACGGGCCGCAAGGGTACCGCCGGCCCGGAGAGCCCAGCGGGCAGCCCCGCACCGCCGGCCTCCGCCGCCGTGCCCAGCCCGCGGGACCTGGCCGCCCGCTCGTCGCACCGCGACGCCGCGCGCGCCGCCGAGCACTCCCACGCCGAAGCCCCGGCGGCCGCCGACCAGGGGCCCGCCGAGCACGCCCCGGCCCAGCATGGGTCGACCGAGCCGCCGCGGGCGCAGGCGACGAGCCCCGGCCGGGTCCGGGCCACCGGCGCGCAGGCGCTGGTGTACGCGCTCGAGCGAGTCGGCGCCGACGTGGTGTTCGGCATCCCGGGCGGCGCCGTCCTGCCGGCCTACGACCCGCTGCTCGACTCCAAGATCATCCGGCACATCCTGGTCCGGCACGAGCAGGGCGCCGGCCACGCGGCCACCGGGTACGCGCAGGCCACCGGGCGGGTCGGCGTGTGCATGGCGACCAGCGGGCCGGGCGCGACGAACCTGGTCACGCCCATCGCGGACGCCTACATGGACTCGGTCCCGATCGTGGCCATCACCGGGCAGGTGCCGTCCAGCCTGATCGGCACCGATGGCTTCCAGGAGGCCGACATCTCCGGGATCACGATCCCGATCACCAAGCACAACTTCCTGGTCATCAAGCCCGAGGACATCGCCCGCACCATCGGGGAGGCCTTCCACGTGGCCTCGACCGGGCGTCCCGGGCCGGTGCTTGTCGACATCTCCAAAGACGCGCTGCAGGCCACCACCGACTTCAGCTGGCCGGTGCCCTTCGACCTGCCCGGCTACCACCCGGTGACCAGGCCGCACGCCCGGCAGGTGCGCGAGGCGGCGCGGCTGATCAGCGAGTCCCGGCGCCCGGTCCTGTACGTCGGCGGCGGCGTGATCAAGGCCCGCGCCGCGGCCCAGCTGCGCGAGCTGGCCGAGCTGACCGGCATCCCGGTGGTCACCACGCTGATGGCCAGGGGGGCGTTCCCCGACCGGCACCCGCTGCACATGGGCATGCCGGGGATGCACGGCTGCGTGACGGCGGTCGGCGCGCTGCAGCAGGCCGACCTGCTCATCGCGCTGGGCACCAGGTTCGACGACCGGGTGACCGGCAAGCTCGACACGTTCGCGCCCGGCGCGCTGATCGTGCACGCGGACATCGACCCGGCCGAGATCTCAAAGAACCGCCGGGCCGACGTGCCGATCGTGGGCGACTGCCGGGAGGTGATCGCCGACCTGGTCGCGGCCATCCGGGCCGAGCACGAGCAGGGCCGCCAGCCCGACCTGGGCGCCTGGAAGGCCCAGCTCGATTCCTGGCGGACGACCTACCCGCTCGGCTACGCCGAGCCGGACGACGGCACCCTCGCGCCGCAGTACGTGATCCAGCGGATCGGGAAGATCGCGGGCCCGGAGGCGGTGTACGTGGCCGGGGTGGGCCAGCACCAGATGTGGGCCGCCCAGTTCATCGACTACGAGAACCCGGGGACCTGGATCAACTCGGGCGGCCTGGGCACCATGGGCTTCGCCGTGCCCGCCGCCATGGGCGCCAAGGTCGGCCGCCCGGACGCCACGGTGTGGGCCATCGACGGCGACGGGTGCTTCCAGATGACCAACCAGGAGCTGGCCACCTGCGCCCTGGAGGGCATCCCGGTCAAGGTCGCGATCATCAACAACGGCAGCCTCGGCATGGTCCGGCAGTGGCAGACGCTGTTCTACAACGAGCGCTACTCCAACACCGACCTGCACGTCGCCGTTGCGGGAGGGTCTGGGCCCGCCGCCGCAGGCGGCCAGGCCGGCAGCGTCGTCCCCCCGAGCCAACACGCGGAGCCGAAGAAGCTGGGCGGCACCCGGATCCCGGACTTCGTCAAGCTGGCCGAGGCGTACGGCTGCGAGGGCATCCGCTGCGAGGAGCCCGCCGAGGTCGACCGGGTGATCGAGCGGGCCATGGCCATCGACGACCGGCCGGTGGTGCTGGACTTCGTGGTGCACAAGGACGCTATGGTCTGGCCCATGGTCGCGGCCGGCACGTCCAACAACGACATCAAGTTCGCGCGCGGCCTGGCGCCCGACTGGGGAGGTTCGGAGGAATGAGCGAGTTGGAGGGGCGCGGCGTCGCCTGGACTGTGTTTGTCCCCTCGGACCCACCCCAGGTGCGAGGAACGAGCGACGAAGGAAGGGGATGCCTAAAGGCGCCCCGGAAGCGAGCGGGAGGCACAGAATGACCTGCCATACGCTGTCCGTGCTGGTGGAGAACAAGCCGGGGGTCCTGGTCCGGATCGCCGGGCTGTT
>CAWICW010000007.1:0-208709 GCA_963834685.1 uncultured Actinomycetes bacterium
GACCCAGCCCATCTTCTGCGATCCCTACGCCCGGAACCGGGCCACCGGTGGCCTCGTCCTCATCGACGAGGCCACCAACGCCACGGTCGGCGCGGCCATGATCACCGACGCCCGCTAGCCCTTGTGTCACACGCCCGGAGCGTCTGAAGGCGCCTGGCCGGCAAGCGGGAGACAGCGCTTCGTAATGGGTATGGTCCGAATTGCGGCTTATCGACGTGATGGGGAGTAACTGTGAGCGCTGAATCGCCTGCCGAGGGCAGCCGGACCACGACCCCGTTCCACGACCTGGCGGACTTCACCGCGATCCCGCGGGTGACGGCCCTGCGGCTGTCACCGGACGGGAGCTGGCTGGCGGCGGCGGTGCAGACCCTGAGCCCGGACCGGAAGAAGTACCTGACCAGCCTGTGGCGCATCGATACCGAGGGCGGCCCGGCGCGCCGGCTGACCCGGTCCGCGGAGGGCGAGGCCAGCCCGCGGTTCCTGCCGGACGGGTCCCTGCTGTTCACCTCCAAGCGGCCCGATCCCGGAGCAGGACCGGCCCGGCGGGACGGCGCCGATGGCGCCGCGCTGTGGCTGCTGCCCCCCGGCGGGGGCGAGGCCCGGATCGTGGCCGCCCCGCCCGGCGGGGTCACGGCGGCCGAGGTGGCCCGGGACGCCGGCTCCGTCGTGCTGAGCGCGCCGGTGCTGCCGGCCGCGGGCCGCGACGGACCCGACGCGAACAGCGCCGCGGACGACGCCCGGTTGCGGGCCGAACGCGGCGACGCCGCGGTGACCGCCATCTTGCACGAGTCGGCCCCGGTCAGGTACTGGGACCACGACCTCGGCCCGGACCAGGTCCGGCTGTTCTGCGTCGACCCGGACCTGCTCAACGAGGCAGCCGGGCCGGGCCAGGAGTTCGCCGGGCTGCGTGACCTGACCCCGGACCCGGGCCGCGCGCTGGACGACGAGGCGTTCGAGCTGACCCCGGACGGCGCCTCGGTGATCACCGGGTGGCAGCTGTGGCACCCGGCCGGGCAGTCGTACGCCGAGCTGGTCATGATCGACGTCGCCACCGGGAAACGCCGCGTGCTGCTCGGCGCGCCGGAGTACAACTTCTCCGGCCCGCGTGTCTCGCCCGACGGGCGGTTCATCCTCTGCCAGCGGGAGACGCAGGCCACCCCGGAACGCCCGCCCGACCTGACCCTGGTCGTGCTGGGCGTCAACGGGGCGGGCGCGGCCGGGGAAGCCGGCCGCGACCTGCTGCCCGGCCTGGACCAGTGGCCCGCCGACCCGGCCTGGTCGCCCGATTCCCGGACCGTGTACTTCGCCGCCGATGACGGCGGCCGGCGGCCGGTGTTCCGGGTCGACCCGCACACCGGCCAGGTGACCCGCGTGACCGGTGACGACGGCGCGTACACCGACCTGAACCCGGCGCCGGACGGCCGGTACCTGTACGCGCTGCGCTCGGCGGTGGACTCGCCGCCCACCCCGGTCCGGATCGACCTGGACCCCGATACCGGCGCGGCCGGGCCGGTCACCCTGGACAGCCCGGGCGCTCCCCTGGCCGTGCCGGGCCGGCTGGCCGAGGTGCAGGCGGCCGCCGACGACGGCCAGCCGGTCCGGGCCTGGCTCGTGCTCCCGGAGGGTGCGTCGTCCGACCACCCCGCGCCGTTGCTGCTGTGGGTGCACGGCGGTCCGATGAGCAGCTGGAACGCCTGGTCCTGGCGGTGGAACCCGTGGCTCATGGCGGCCCGGGGCTACGCCGTGCTGCTGCCCGACCCGGCTTTGTCCACCGGTTACGGGCAGGACTTCATCGCTCGCGGTTATCACGACTGGGGGGCCAGGCCGTTCGCCGACATCATGGCCGTGACCGAGCCGGTGCTGGCCCGCCCGGACATCGACGCCGACCGGGTCGCCATGATGGGCGGCTCCTACGGCGGTTACATGGCCAATTGGATGGCCGGCCACACCGACCGCTTCAAGGCAATCGTCAGCCATGCCGGGCTCTGGGCCCTGGACCAGATGTTCGGCACCACGGACCATCCGACGTTCTGGCGGCCGCAGTTCGGGGATCCGCTCACCCAGCCCGAGATGTACGAGGCGAACTCGCCGCACCGGCACATCGAGCGGATCCGTACGCCGATGCTGGTCATTCACGGCAACAAGGACTACCGCGTGCCGGTGTCAGAGGCGCTGCGGCTGTGGTGGGACCTGTCCCGGTACGGCGTCGAGGCCAAGTTCCTGTACTTCCCGGACGAGAACCACTGGATCCTCACCCCGGGCAACGCGCGCATCTGGTACGAGACGGTCTTCGCCTTCCTGGCCCAGCACGTGCTCGGCCAGGAATGGCAGCGCCCCGCGCTGCTCTAGCGGGGGGCCAAGGGAGCCGTGCCCCCGTGGCTAGCGCAGATGACCCGTAGGCTGAGGGCATGACCCGTGCGGATCTGGACAAACAGCCTGGTGACGTCGCGGCGATGTTCGACGGCATCGCCGAGCGCTACGACCTGCTGAACGACATCCTGTCCGCGGGCCAGGTCCGGCTGTGGCGGCGGGCCGTGGCCCGGATCACCGGCGCGGGCCCGGGTAACCGCGTGCTGGACCTGGCGGCCGGCACCGGCACGTCCGCCCTGTCGTTCACCGCCACCGGCGCCGACTGCGTGGCCTGCGACTTCTCCCTGGGCATGCTCCGGGCGGGCCGAGCGCGGGCCGCGAGGGCCGGCGGCCCTCCGACCGCGCGAGACTACGGTCGCCACCTGCGCGGGCTTGCGGGGGGTTCCAGGGGGGTCGTCCCCCCTGGGAAACTGAGCCTGGTGGCCGGCGACGCGCTCCGGCTTCCGTTCCGTGACGAAGCGTTCGACGCGGTGACGATCTCGTTCGGGCTGCGCAACGTGGCCCGCCCGGGTACGGCGCTGGCCGAGATGCGCCGGGTGACCCGGCCCGGCGGCCGGCTGGTGGTGTGCGAGTTCAGCACGATCACGATTGCTCCCCTCGATATGCTTTACCGGCGTTACCTGATCAATGTCCTCCCGGCGATCGCGCAGCGGACGGCGCGAAATCCAGAGGCCTACCAGTACCTCGCCGAGTCGATCTCGGACTGGCCCGCTCAGCGCGAACTGGCCGGCGTGATCGAGGCGGCGGGCTGGTCGGCGGTGCGCTGGCGCGACCTGAGCCTGGGCGTGGTCGCGGTGCACGTCGCCCGGCGGGCCCCGGAGGCAAGCGGCCGACACGGCTGACCCCCCGATGGCGACCCCCATGGGGGTCTAAACTAAAGGCAAAGAATTTGTGAAGCGGTTCACAAGAGTTCAGGATCTTACCCCGTGACCGAGCATAGTCCCCCAGTCACCCAGGCCAGCGACGGAGCCGGCCAGCGCCGCCCCGCCGACCAAGCCGATGTCATCGTGGTCGGCGCCGGGCCGGCGGGTTCGACGACCGCCTATTACCTGGCCCAGGCCGGGCTCGACGTCCTGCTGCTGGAGAAGTCCAGGTTCCCGCGGGAGAAGGTGTGCGGCGACGGCCTGACCCCGCGCGGGGTCAAGGCGCTGGTGGCCATGGGCATCGGCGTCAGCGAGCGGGACGGCTGGGTCCGCAACAAGGGCCTGCGCGTCATCGGCGCGGGCAAGCGGATGGAGCTGCCCTGGCCCGAACTGTCCAGCTACCCGGAGTACGGGCTGGTCCGGCCCCGGACCGACCTGGACCAGATGCTGGCCCGCCGGGCCCAGCAGGCCGGCGCCCGGCTGCTCGAGGGCATCACCGTGACCGGCCCGGTCCTCGACGACCGGACCGGCCGCATCACCGGGGTGGCGGCCAAGGCCGCCGACGGCGAGCGTACCTACCGGGCCCGGGTCATCGTGGCGGCGGACGGCAACTCCTCCCGCCTGTCGGTGTCGATGGGGCTGCGAAAGCGGGACGACCGGCCGCTCGGCGTGGCGGTGCGGACCTACTACCAGAGCCCGCGGCACGACGATGACTACCTGGAGTCCTGGCTGGACCTGTGGGACGGCGACCGGCTGCTGCCCGGGTACGGCTGGATCTTCGGCATGGGCGACGGGACGTCCAACGTCGGGCTGGGGCTGCTGAACACCAGCGCCGCGTTCGGCCATACCGACTATCACGCCATGCTGCGCAAGTGGCTGGCGGGCATGCCGGCCGAGTGGGGCTTCACCGAGGAGAACCGCACCCAGCCGATCCGGGGCGCGGCGCTGCCCATGGGCTTCAACCGGACCCCGCACTATTACCGAGGCCTGCTGCTGGTCGGCGACGCCGGCGGCATGGTGAACCCGTTCAACGGCGAGGGGATCGCGTACGCGATGGAGTCGGGAGAGATCCTGGCCCGGACCATCGCGCAGGCCCTGGCCCGGGCCCGGCGGACCGAGACCGAACGGGTCCTGGCCGGGTATCCGCGGGCGCTCAACCAGGCCTACGGCGGCTACTACGCCGCGGGCCGGGTGTTCGTCAAGGCGATCGGCCGGCCAGGGCTGATGCGCTTCGCGACCAGGCACAGCATGTCCCGGCCGGCCCTGATGGGCTTCGCGCTCAAACTGCTCGCCAACCTGACCGATCCGCGGGGGGATGCGGCAGACCGGCTGGTCAGCGGCCTGTCCAAGCTCGCCCCTAACCCTGAGTGAAGGGTCATGCCGGTTGTCCCTAGGATAAGGGGTTGGCATCCGGCCCGTGGAGGGAGGAAACATCGATGAGGCTCTACGTTCCGATCCTCGTGCTGGCCCTGCTGGCCCTCGGCTTCGCCGCCTTCTCCGTAACCTTCGGCGCCATCGCCGGGCCGAAGCGGTGGAACCGGGCCAAGCTGGAGAGCTACGAATGCGGCATCGAGCCGACGCCGCACCCGGCGGGCGGGGGCCGGATCCCGGTCAAGTACTACGTGACCGCGATGTTGTTCATCCTGTTCGACATCGAGATCATTTTCCTGTATCCCTGGGCGGTCACCTTCGACAAGCTCGGCGCCTTCGGCCTGATCGAGATGGTGACCTTCGTGATAACCGTGCTGGTCGCCTACGCGTACGTCTGGCGGCGCGGCGGCCTGGAGTGGGATTAGCCATGGGTGTCGAAGAGATGCTGCCGAGTGGCGTGCTGCTGACCTCGGTGGAGAAGGTGGCCGGCTGGGCCCGGGCCCGTTCGGTGTGGCCGGCCACCTTCGGCCTGGCCTGCTGCGCCATCGAGCTGTTCCAGACCGGCAGCCCCAAGCACGACCTGGCCAGGTTCGGCATGGAACGGGCCTCCAACACCCCGCGGCAGGCGGACCTGATGATCGTGGCCGGCCGGCTCAGCCAGAAGATGGCGCCGGTGACCAGGCAGATCTACGACCAGATGTCCAACCCCAAGTGGGTCATCTCGATGGGCGTGTGCGCCTCCAGCGGCGGCATGTTCAACAACTACGCGATCGTGCAGGGCTGTGACCACGTCATCCCGGTCGACATCTACCTGCCCGGCTGCCCGCCGCGCCCGGAGATGCTGCTCGACGCGATCCTCAAGCTGCACGACAAGATCATGAACATGAAGCTCGGCAAGGACCGGGACCGGCAGATCACCGAGCTCGAGGAGGCCCGGCTGAACCAGCGGGCGGTGCGCCTGGTCGCCCCCGAGGGATCCGGGCTGTGAGCGAACCCGGCCCGGACCCGAAGGCGGATCCCGCCGGAGCGGACGCCAACCTGCCCGCCCGGCTCGGCGAGGAGCGGCTGAGCGAGCCGGTCATCCGCAGCGGCATGTTCGGCGTGCAGGGCACCCCGGACACCTCCGGCTTCGGGCTGCTCCGAGTACACCAGCAGCCCCCGCGGCACAGCCCGCGCCCGTATGGCTCCTACTTCGACGAGATCGCCGACACGCTCGGCTTCTCCGATGCCATCGAGCGGGTGGTGGTCGACCGGGGCGAGCTGACCTTCCACGTCCGCCGGGAGCGGCTGCCGGAGGTGGCGGCGAAACTGCGCGACGACCCCGCGCTCCGCTTCGAGCTGTGCAGCGGGGTATCCGGCGTGCACTACCCGGAAGAGGTCGGGCGCGAACTGCACGCGGTGTACCACATGCTGTCGATCACGCACAACCGCCGGGTGCGGCTGGAAGTAAGCGTGCCGGATGCCGACCCGCACGTGCCGTCACTGGTCGGCGTGTACCCGACCTGCAACTGGCACGAGCGGGAGACGTGGGATTTCTTCGGCATCGTCTTCGACGGGCATCCCGCGCTGACCAGGATCGAGATGCCTGACGACTGGAAGGGTCACCCGCAGCGCAAGGACTACCCGCTCGGCGGCATCCCGGTCGAGTACCGCGGCGCCACGATCCCCCCTCCCGACGAGCGGAGGCACTACTCATGACCAGCGGCATGCCGCACGCGGCGGCCGGAGCGAGCGACGCCGAGGCCACCGAGGGCCGGGTCTACACGGTCTCCGGCGAGGACTGGGACGAGATCGTCGCGGCCGCGAACGAGACCACGGACTTCGAGAGCGGCGAGCGGATCGTCGTCAACATGGGCCCCCAGCACCCGTCCACCCACGGGGTGCTCCGGCTGGTCCTGACGCTGGAGGGGGAAACCGTGGCCGAGGTGCGCCCGGCCATCGGCTACCTGCACACCGGCATCGAGAAGAACATGGAGTACCGCACCTGGACGCAGGGCGTCACGTTCTGCACCCGGGCCGACTACCTGATGCCGATCTTCAATGAGACCGCCTACTGCCTCGCGGTGGAGCGGCTGCTCGGCATCGAGGACAGGATTCCCGAACGCGCCCAGATCATCAGGGTCCTGATGATGGAGCTCAACCGGGTCTCCTCGCACCTGGGCGGGATCGCCCCGATGGGCCTGGAGCTGGGCGCGACCACGATCTACACCCAGGGCGCGCGCATGCGCGAACGCGTCCTGGACCTGCTGGAGCTGATCACCGGCCTGCGGATGAACCACGCCTACATCAGGCCCGGCGGGGTGGCGCAGGACCTGCCGCCGGGAGCGCTCGAGGCGATCCGCGCGTTCGACGACGGCGCGCCGAAGCTGATCCACGATCTGCGCACGCTGATCGACGCCAACCCGATCTTCATCGGCCGGAACAAGGGCATCGCCTACCTCGACCTGCAGGGCTGCATGGCCCTCGGCGTGACCGGTCCCGTCCTGCGGTCGACCGGGCTGCCCTGGGACCTGCGCAAATCCCAGCCGTACTGCGGTTACGAGACCTACGACTTCGACGTGCCGGTGACGGACACGTGTGACGCGTACGGCCGGTACCTGATCAGGATGGACGAGATCGAGCAGTCGATGCGGATCGTCATGCAGTGCGTCGACCGGCTGGCGGACCGCGGTTCGCCCGGCCCGGCGGCCGACCCGGTGATCATCCCCGACGCCAAGATCGGCTGGCCGGCCCAGCTGTCGCTCGGCCCCGACGGCCTCGGCCCGTCACCGCAGCACATCGCGCACATCATGGGCCAGTCCATGGAGGCGCTCATCCATCACTTCAAGCTGATCACCGAGGGGTTCCGGGTGCCGGCCGGCCAGGCGTACGCGACGATCGAGTCCCCCCGGGGCGAACTGGCCGCGCACGTGGTCAGCGACGGCGGGACCAGGCCGTACCGGGTACACCTGCGCGACCCCTCGTTCGTGCACCTGCAGTCGGTCGCCGCGATGTGCGAGGGCGGCATGGTGGCCGACCTGATCCCCGCGATCGCGAGCCTCGATCCCGTGATGGGAGGCGTAGACCGGTAATGCCGTTCAGCGACGATGTGCGCTCTCGTCTCGACCCGGACGCGGCGCGGATCATCGGCCAGTACCCGGGCTCGAGATCGGCACTGCTGCCGCTGCTCCATCTCGTCCAGTCGGAGGAGGGCTATGTCTCCCAGGACGGCATCGAGTACTGCGCGGCCAAGCTCGGACTGACCGAGACCGACGTCACCGGGGTGGTCAGCTTCTACACCATGTACAAGCGTCGCCCGGTCGGCCAGTATCACGTCGGCGTGTGCACGAACACCGTGTGCGCGGTGCTGGGCGGCAACCAGATCCTCGCCGAACTCCGCGAGCACCTCGGCGTGGGCGACGACGAGACCACGCCGGACGGCCAGGTCAGCCTGGAGCACGTGGAGTGCAACGCCGCCTGCGAGTACGCGCCGGTGATGATGGTGAACTGGGAGTTCTTCGACAACATGACACCGCAATCGGCCCGCCAGCTCGCCGACGACCTGCGCGCCGGGAACCAGGTGACGCCGACCCGCGGTCCGGGGCGGCTGGTCACCTGGCGCGAGGCGGCCCGGATCCTGGCCGGCTTCAACGACGACCTGGCCACCGAGGGCCCGGCCGCGGGACCGGCCGACCTGGTCGGCCTCAGGATCGCCAAGGAGCACGGCTGGACCGCGCCGGAACCAGGGCGGGCGGGCGGCAAAGCGGGCGACCAAGCGAAGGAGCCGCGGTGACCGACACCCTGACCCCGGTACTTACCGCGCACTGGGACCAGCCCGATATCTTCACCCTCGACGGGTACCGGCGGGCCGGCGGCTGGCAGGCGCTGCCGAAGGCGCTCGGCATGCCGCGCGACGAGGTCATCGCGATCGTTAAGAACTCCGGGCTGCGCGGCCGCGGCGGGGCCGGCTTCCCGACCGGCGTGAAGTGGAGCTTCCTGCCGCAGGGCGACGACAAGCCGCACTACCTGGTGGTCAACGCGGACGAATCGGAGCCCGGCGCCTGCAAGGACGTCCCGCTGATGATGGCCACCCCGCACACGCTCATCGAGGGCGCGGCCATCGCCTCGTACGCGATCGGGGCCAGCCACGCGTTCATCTACGTCCGGGGCGAGGTCCTGCACGTGATCCGGCGGCTGCGGCACGCGGTGCAGGAGGCGTACGCGGCGGGCTACCTCGGCCGTGACATCCTGGGCTCCGGGTTCGACCTGGACGTCATCGTGCACGCGGGGGCCGGCGCCTACATCTGCGGCGAGGAGACCGCGCTGCTGGACTCGCTGGAGGGCAAGCGCGGACTGCCGCGGAACAAGCCGCCGTTCCCGGCCGTGGCCGGCGTGTACGCCCAGCCGACGAACGTCAACAACGTGGAGTCGATCGCCAGCGTGCCCTCGATCCTGCTCAACGGCGCGGACTGGTTCGCCAGCTTGGGCACGGAAAAGTCCAAGGGATGCGGGATCTTCAACCTCTCCGGCCACGTGAGCACCCCGGCCACCTACGAGGCTCCGCTCGGCATCACGCTGCGCGAACTGCTTGAGCTGTCCGGCGGGATGCGGGGCGGCCGGCGGCTCAAGTTCTGGACCGCCGGCGGCTCGTCGGCGGGAATCCTCACCGACCAGCACCTGGACGTGCCGCTGGACTTCGAGTCGGTCGCCGCCGCCGGGTCCCAGCTCGGCACCAGGTCGGTGCAGATCTTCGACGACACCACCTGCGTCGTCGGCGCGGTGCTCCGCTGGACCGAGTTCTACCAGCACGAGTCGTGCGGGAAATGCACGCCGTGCCGGGAGGGCACGTTCTGGCTGGTCCGCATCCTGGACCGGCTGGAACACGGCCAGGGTACCGAGGAAGACGTCGAGAAGCTCCTGGACATCTGCGACAACATCACCGGCCGCGCGTTCTGCGCGCTCGGCGACAGCGCGACGCCCCCGATCACCTCGGCCGTCCAGCTACTTCAGGGACGAGTTCATCCAGCACCACAAGGAGGGCGGCTGCCCCTTCGATCCGGCGGCATCCACCGTCTGGGCCGAAGGCTTCGGGGGGTCCGGGGGGTCGTCCCTCCGGGGGGCAGCAGGGAGCGAGACATGACCGTGCAGACCACGCAGGACACGGTGACCGTCACCATCGACGGGTTCGAGATCGTGGTGCCCAAGGGCACGTGGATCATCCGGGCCGCCGAACTGCTCGGCATCGCGATCCCGCGGTTCTGCGAACATCCCCTGCTCGAGCCGATCGGCGCCTGCCGCCAGTGCCTGGTCGAGGTGGAAGGCCAGCGCAAGCCGCTGGCCTCGTGCATCACCGCTTGCACCGAGGGCATGGTGGTGCACACCCAGCTCACCTCCGCGGTCGCGGACAAGGCGCAGCAGGGCGTGATGGAGCTGTTGCTCATCAACCATCCGCTGGACTGCCCGATGTGCGACAAGGGCGGCGAGTGCCCGCTGCAGAACCAGGCCATGTCCAACGGGCGGGGCGAGACCCGGTTCACCTTCGACAAGCGGACCTTTGACAAACCGGTCGCCATCTCCACCGAGGTGCTGCTGGACCGCGAGCGGTGCATCTCGTGCACCCGGTGCACCCGGACGTCGGAGGAGATCGCGGGGGACGCGTTCATCGAGTTCCTCGGGCGCGGCCCGGCCCAGATGATCGGCACCGCCGACGGCCGGCCGTTCAACTCCTACTTCTCCGGCAACACGGTGCAGGTCTGCCCGGTGGGCGCGCTGACCGGCGCGGCGTACCGGTTCCGGTCCCGGCCGTACGACCTGGTGTCGGTGCCGAGCGTGTGCGAGCACTGCGCCTCGGGGTGCCGGCAGCGGACCGACATCCGGCGCGGGCGGGTGATGCGCCGGCTGGCGGGCGAGGAGCCCCTGGTCAACGAGGAGTGGAACTGCGACAAGGGCCGCTGGGCCTTCACCTACGCGACTCAGCCCGACCGGCTCACTTCTCCGCTGGTCAGGGACGCCGACGGCGTGCTCGTCCCGGCCTCCTGGCCGCACGCCCTCGCGGTCGCCGCGGCCGGCCTGGCCGCGGCGCGCGACGCGGACGTCGAGCGACCGCGCGGCGTCGGCGTGCTGGCCGGCGGCCGGCTCACGCTCGAGGACGCCTACGCGTACGCCAAGTTCGCCCGGGTTGCCCTCGACACCAACGACGTGGACATGCGGGCGCGCCCGCACTCGGCCGAGGAGGAGGAGTTCCTCGCGGCCTGCGTGGCCGGGCGCGACATCACCGTCACCTACGCCGGCCTGGAACAGGCACCCGCGGTGCTGCTGGCCGGGTTCGAGCCGGAAGATGAGTCCCCGATCGTCTTCCTGCGGCTGCGCAAGGCGGTGCGGCACCATCACCTGCCGGTGTTCTCCATCGCGGCGCTGGCCAGCCCCGGGCTGGCCAAGCTGTCCGGTGTTCTGCTGCCCACCCTGCCCGGCGACGAGGCCGCCGCGCTTACTGCGCTGACGGCCGGAGACGCCGCCAGCGCTCCGGGCTGGAAGGCGGCCGGCGGGGAACCCGCCGACGAGAGCTGGCGGCGGGCGGGCCAGGCGCTCGCCGCGCCCGGAGCGGTGATCCTGGTCGGCGAGCGGCTGGCCGCCGTCCCGGGCGCGCTCGCGGCCGCGGCCCGGCTCGCGTTCGCGTCGGGCGCCCGGCTGGCCTGGGTTCCGCGCCGCGCGGGCGAGCGGGGCGCCGTCGAGGCGGGAGCCCTGCCGGGCCTGCTGCCCGTCGGCCGCCGGGTGACCGACGCCGCGGCCCGCGCCGAGGTGGCCAGGACCTGGGGCAAGAGCGCGCTGCCCGGCACGCCGGGACGCGATACCACGGCCATGCTCACCGCCGCGGCCGAGGGTGAGCTCGGCGCCCTGGTGGTGGCCGGGGTGGACCCGGCCGACCTGCCGGACCCGCGGGCCGCGCTGGACGCGATCGAGATGGCGCCGTTCGTGGTCAGCGTCGAGCTGCGGGCCAGCGCCGTCACCGACCGTGCCGACGTGGTGTTCCCGGTCGCCGCCGTGGCCGAGAAGGCCGGGACGTTCGTGAACTGGGAAGGACGCGGCGGCTCGTTCGCCGAGGCGCTGAAGGTCCCGGAGGTCCGCACCGACCTGTACGTGCTCGGCGCGATCGCCGATCAGATGGACGTCCATCTGGGGCTGCCCGATGCCGCGGCGGCGCGCGCGGAGCTCGCCGCGCTCGGTACCTGGCGCGGCACGCGTCCCGAGCCGCCCCGAGGGGGTTTGGGGGGAACGGTTTCCCCCCAAGAGCAGGGGGGGTCTGGGGGGGATCGCTCCCCCCGAGGCGATAGAGTCCGGCTGGCCAGCTGGCACCAGCTGCTGGACAGCGGGCGCATGCAGGATGGCGAGCCGTCCCTGGCGGGCACCGCCCGTCCGGTGGTGGCCCGGATGTCCGCGGCGACCGCGGCCGAAGCCGGCCTGGCCGACGGCGATAAGGTGTCCGTGGCCACCGCTCATGGCTCGGTGACCGTGCCCGTCGAGCTCGCGCCGATGGCCGATCACGTGGTCTGGCTCCCGGCGGCGGGCCTGCCCGGCGGAGCCACCCTCCGCGCCGAGCTCGGCGCGGGCCACGGCGCCATGGTCACGCTGAGGAGGCCGGAATGATGCAGGCAGGAGGGCTGCCGCAGGTGCTGGCGGCTCCCCCCCCGGACCCGACGCTCAGCGACTTCAACCAGCTGATCTGGTGGATGGTGCTGCTGAAGGTCGTCATCGTTTTCCTCTTCTTGCTGCTGACGACGATCTTCATGATCTGGGCGGAGCGCCGGGTCATCGGCCGGATGCAGAACCGGCCCGGCCCGAACCGGGCCGGGCCCTTCGGCCTGCTGCAGCCGATCGCGGACGCGCTCAAGCTGCCGCTGAAGGAAGACATCATTCCCCGCACCGCGGACAAGCTGCTGTTCATCGCCGCGCCGGTGATATCGGGGTCGATCTGCTTCATCGCCTTCGCGGTCATCCCGTGGGGCCCGGTAGTCTCGATCTTCGGTCACTACACCCCGCTGCAGCTCACCGACCTGCCGGTGGCGGTGCTGCTGGTCCTGGCCATGAGCTCGATCGGGGTTTACGGGATCGTGCTGGCCGGCTGGTCTTCGGGGTCGCCCTACTCGCTGCTCGGCGCGCTGCGCTCGGCGGCGCAGGTGATCAGCTACGAGATCGCGATGGGCCTGGCCTTCGTGGGCGTGTTCCTCTACGCGGGCTCGTTGTCCACCACCGCCATCGTCAATGCGCAGCAGCACGAGTGGTACGCGTGGCTGCTGCCGGTCTCGTTCGTCATCTACCTGGTCACCATGGTGGGTGAGACCAACCGGCTGCCGTTCGACCTGCCCGAGGGGGAGGGCGAGCTGGTGGCCGGCTATCACACCGAGTACTCCTCGATGAAGTTCGCGATGTTCTACCTCGGCGAGTACATCAACATGACCACGGTCGCCGCGCTGGCCACGACGCTGTTCCTCGGCGGCTGGCGGGCGCCGTGGCCGCTGTCGCTCTGGTCGGGCGCCAACAGCGGCTGGTGGCCGGTGCTGTGGTTCGTGATCAAGGTCTACATCCTGCTGTTCTGCTACATCTGGCTGCGCGGCACCCTGCCCCGGGTCCGGTACGACCAGCTGATGGCGATCGGCTGGAAGGTCCTGATCCCGGTCTCGATCGTCTGGATCCTGCTGATCGCCACCGTGCGCGCGTGGCGGCTCGACACGCACAACACGATCCCGTACGTGGTGGGCGGCGTCGTCCTGGTCATCATCATCGTCCTGGCCTCCATGTGGGACACCGCCGCGCAGCAGCGGGCCGCCCGGTTCGCGGCAGCGGATTCCGCCAGTGCCAGCGAGGCCGGTCAGGACGTGCCGATGGGCACGAGTTCCTTCCCGGTGCCGCCGCTCGACCTGCCGCACTACCACGGCCTCGGCCTCGATAACGAAACCTCCACCAGGGAGGTCACTGGTGCTTGATTTCCTCAACCCGATCAAGGGGTTCGGGGTCACCTTCCACGAGATGTTCCGGAAGGTCGAAACCGTCGAGTACCCCGAGGTCAAGAAGCCCACCGCGCCGCGGTTCCACGGCCACCACCAGCTCAACCGGTGGCCGGACGGGCTGGAGAAGTGCATCGGCTGCGAGCTGTGCGCCTGGGCCTGCCCGGCCGACGCGATCTACGTCGAGGGCCGGGACAACACCGAGGAGGCCCGGTTCTCCCCCGGCGAGCGGTACGGTCACGTCTACCAGATCAACTACCTGCGCTGCATCTTGTGCGGCATGTGCATCGAGGCCTGCCCGACGCGCGCGCTGACCATGACCAACGAGTACGAGATCGCCGACGACAGCCGGGAAAACCTCATCTGGACCAAGGAGCAGCTGCTCGTGCCGCTGCTGCCGGGCGGGGAGGCCCCGCCGCATCCGATGCGGCTCGGGGACGACGAGAAGGATTACTACCGCCTCGGCGCGGCCGGCCTGGTCCGCGGCCCGCGCGCGCCGGGGATGTCCGGGCCAGGCGGTCCGTCCGGCCCGGCGGTGTTCGCCGGATCGCCCGACGCCTCACTGTCGTGGGCCCCGCCGGAAGTCCGCGAGGAGGGGGGTGAGGACCAATGACGGACGTCCTGGCGGCCGGCACCAACACCGACTCCATCGCGGTGGAAACCGTCTTCTGGATCCTGGCCATCGCCTCGGTGGGAGCCGCGCTGGCCATGATCCTGGTCCGGCGCGCGGTGCACTGCGCCGTGATGCTCGCCGTCGTGATGCTCTGCCTGGCCACCATGTACGCCATGCAGGGCGCGCCGTTCCTGGCCTTCGTGCAGATCATCGTGTACACCGGCGCCGTTCTCATGCTGTTCCTGTTCGTCCTGATGCTCATCGGCATCAGCTCGGCGGACTCGATCGTGGAGACCATCAAGGGCCAGCGGCTGGCCGCGGGCCTGGTCGCGATCGGCCTGTTCGTCCTGCTCACCCTGGGCATCGGGCACGCGGCCATCGGCCCGGCCACGCTGTCGAAAACGGCCGGCGGCGCGGACAACCTGACCGGCATCGCCACCTTGATCTTCACCACCTACGTGTTCCCGTTCGAGGTCACCGGTGCGCTGCTGATCACCGCGGCGGTCGGGGCCATGGTGCTGGCGCACCGCGAGCGCGTCGCGCCCCGGCCCACGCAGCGGGAACTTGCCGCGCGGCGGCTGGCCAGCGGCCATCTGGCGCCGGACCCGTCGCCCGGCGTATACGCGCTGCACGACTCCGCGGACCGGCCGGCCCTGCTGCCGGACGGCACGACCGCCGAGCAGTCGGTCAGCTCGGTGCTGTCTCCGCGTGACCCGAGCGAGACACCACAGTTCGTTCCGCCCGAAGAAACGCTCGAGATCACCGCGGAAGGCGGCGAATGGGAGCCCGCCCCGTCCGGGAGGGCCGACTCATGAGCCCGGTCCACTACGTGGCGCTCTCGGTGATCCTGTTCGTGATCGGCGCCGTCGGCGTGCTCGTCCGGCGCAACGCCATCGTCGTATTCATGTGCATCGAGCTGATGCTGAACGCCTGCAACCTGGCCTTCGTCGCGTTCGCCAGCCTGCACGGCAACCTGGACGGGCAGGTCATCGCGTTCTTTGTCATGGTGGTGGCCGCGGCGGAGGTCGTGGTCGGCCTGGCCATCCTGATGGCGATCTACCGGGCCCGCAGGTCCGCGTCGGTGGACGACGCCAACCTGCTCAAGTACTGAAGGGAATGACGACCTTGACTGGCACGGCCCTCGCGGACGTCGTTCGTGCCCAGGCGCTGACCACCGTGCCGGCCACCGGGGCGCTGAAGCTGTCGTGGCTGCTGCTTGCCTTCCCGCTCTTCGGCGCCGTGGTGCTGCTGGTCGGCGGGCGGCGCACCGACCGGTGGGGGCACCTGCTCGGGTGCGCGATGCCGGTCGCCGCGTTCGTCTACGGCGTGATCGCCTTCTTCGCCCTGCTCGGGGACACCAACCGAGAACAGGACCAGCACCTGTACACCTACATCCTGGTGGGCCGCTTCGAGGCCAACGTAAACCTGCTGGTCGACCCGCTGTCGATCTGCTTCGTGCTGCTGATCACCGGGGTCGGGTCGCTGATCATCATCTACTCGGCCGGCTACATGGCGCACGACCCCGGCCGGCGGCGCTTCTTCGGCTACATGGACCTGTTCCTCGCGTCCATGCTGCTGCTCGTGCTGGCCGACAACTACCTGGTGCTCTACGTCGGATGGGAGGGCGTCGGCCTGGCCTCCTACCTGCTGATCGGGTTCTGGCAGGAAAGGAACTCCGCGGCGGTGGCGGCGAAGAAGGCGTTCGTCGTCAACCGGGTCGGCGACGCCGGCCTCACCCTGGCCATCTTCCTGATGTTCAGTGCGTTCGGCACGGTGTCGTTCACGGGGGTGTTCCGCCAGGTCCCGTCCGGCGGCAGCGGGGTGGCCACCGCGCTGGGCTTCCTGCTCCTGCTCGGCGCGTGCGGGAAGTCCGCCCAGGTGCCGCTGCAGTCCTGGCTGCTGGACGCCATGGAGGGCCCCACGCCGGTGTCGGCGCTGATCCACGCGGCCACCATGGTCACCGCCGGGGTCTACCTGCTAGTGCGGTCCAACCCGATCCTCGCCGTCGCGCCGGACGCGCGGCTCGCGATCGCCGTGGTCGGCACGGTCACGCTGCTGTTCGGCGGCATCATCGCCTCGGCCAAGGACGACATCAAGAAGTCGCTGGCCGGGTCCACGATGAGCCAGATCGGCTACATGGTGCTCGGCGCCGGCCTCGGGCCCGAGGGATACGTGTTCTCCATCGCGCTGCTGCTCGCGCACGGGTTCTACAAGGCCGGGCTGTTCCTCGGCGCCGGCTCGGTGATCCACGGCATGAACGACGAGCAGGACATGCGGAAGTACGGGGCGCTGGCCCGCTCCCTGCCGGTCACCTACGTCACGTTCGGCCTGGCCTACCTGGCCATCATCGGCATCCCGCCGTTCTCCGGGTTCTTCGTCAAGGACCCCATCATCGAGGGCGACTTCACCGAGCACGGCGCGGGCGGCTGGATCCTCGGCATCTGCGCGCTGATCGGCGCCGGACTGACCGCGTTCTACATGACCCGGATGATGTTCATGACCTGGTGGGGGAAGCGGCGCTGGGCGCAAGACGCGCATCCGCACGAATCGCCCCCGGTGATGACCTGGCCGATGATCGTGCTCGCGATCGGCTCGGTCGGCGCGGGCGGATTCCTCATCATCAACGACCGGCTGGAGAAATTCCTCGCCCCGGTCGTCGGGGTGCCGCCGGTCCCGCACGGGTTCCTCACGCCCGCCGGGATCGTGGCCCTGATACTGGCCCTGGCCGGCGTGGCCCTGGGCTGGGTCATGTACGGGCGGGTCCCGGTCCCCGAGACCGCGCCGCGGGGGAACCCCCTGGTCGTCGCGGCCCGGAAGGATCTGTACGGCGACACGTTCAACGAGTCGGTCCTGATGCGCCCCGGTCAGTGGCTGACCCGGCTGTCGGTGTACTTCGACAACCGCGGCGTGGACGGCCTGGTGAACAGCCTGGCCGCGCTCGTCGGCGGGACATCGGGCCGATGGCGCAGGCTGCAGACCGGGTACGTGCGCTCCTACGCGCTGTCCATGTTCTTCGGCGCCGCACTGCTGGTCGCCTTGCTCCTGGCGGTGAGGCTCTAGATGAACGGCTTCCCCTGGCTGACCGTGGCGGGCGCGGTGCCGCTGCTCGGCGCGATCGTGATCATGCTGGTGCCCGGCCTGCCGACCGACAGCGCCCCGGCCGACGTGCGGGCCCGGGAGGGCCTGGCCAAGTACCTGGCCCTGGCGTTCTCGCTGGTGACCCTGGTCGTGGTGATCATCATCGCGGTCAGGTTCCAGGTCGGCGGGCCGAACTTCCAGTTCACCGAGACCTACTCGTGGATCCCGGCGTTCGGCGTGCACTACGCGCTGGGCGTGGACGGCATCGCGCTGGTCCTGATCGCCATGTCCGCGGTGCTGATGCCGGTGGTGATCCTGGCCTCCTGGAACGACGCCGAGGCGGGACGGCACAGCGTGAAGACCTACTTCGCGCTGATGCTGACGCTCGAGACGATGATGATCGGCGTCTTCGCGGCCACCGACGTCTTCCTGTTCTACGTGTTCTTCGAGGCCATGCTGATCCCGATGTACTTCATGATCGGCAGCTACGGGGTCGGCAAGCGGCAGTACGCGGCGGTCAAGTTCCTGCTGTACAGCCTGCTTGGCGGGCTGCTCATGCTGGTCGCGGTCATCGCGCTGTACGTGTACTCGACGGAAAGCGCCGTCACCGGGCACCACGGCACGTTCCTGTTCAGCGTGCTGATCCACGTGCCGCTGAGCCCGACCGTGCAGAAGTGGCTGTTCCTCGGGTTCTTCATCGCGTTCGCGATCAAGGCGCCGCTGTGGCCGTTCCACACCTGGCTGCCCGACGCCGCGGCCTCGGCGCAGCCCGGCGCGGCCGTGCTGCTGGTCGGCGTGCTGGACAAGGTGGGCACGTTCGGCATGCTGCGGTACTGCTTCGAGCTGTTCCCGGCCGGCGCGAAGTACTTCACCCCGCTGGTCATCACGCTGGCGGTGATCGCGGTCTTGTACGGGGCCATCGTGGCCATCGGCCAGCAGGACATGAAGCGGCTGATCGCCTACACCTCGATCTCGCACTTCGGCTTCATCACGCTCGGCATATTCGCGATGACCAGCCAGGGCGTGGCGGGCGCGACGCTGTACATGGTCAACCACGGCTTCGCCACCGGCGCGCTGTTCATCCTGGCCGGGTTCCTGATCACCCGGCGCGGGTCGACCCGGATCGAGGACTTCGGCGGCGTGCAGCAGGTCGCGCCGCTGCTGGCCGGGCTGTTCCTGATCTCCGGCCTGGCCGGGCTGTCGCTGCCCGGGCTTTCCACCTTCGTCAGCGAGTTCCTGGTCCTGATCGGGACGTTCTCCCGGTACAAGGTGGCCGCCACCTTCGCCACCGCGGGGATCATCCTGGCCGCGATCTACATCCTGTGGATGTACCAGCGGGTGGCGGGCGGCCCGGTCCGTGACCAGGTGGCCGGGATGAAGGACCTCAGGGCTCGCGAGCTGCTGGCCGTCGCGCCGCTGGTCGTGCTGATCATCGGGGTCGGCGTCTACCCCAAGCCGGTGCTCGACATCATCAACCCCGCCGTGCGCGTGACGATGGCGCAGGTGCACGAGACCGACCCGGTGCCCGCGCATCCGGCGCCCGGATTCGCCACGACCGCGGTCTATACCACCGCCGTGCAGAAGGGAACCGCACCGTGACCGGCGTCCTGGCCATCCCGGTGAGCAGCGTGGCCGGCGCGATCGCCCCGCCGAGGATCGAGTACGGCCAGCTCTCGCCCATGCTGGTCGTGTTCGGCGCCGCCATCGTCGGCATCCTCGTCGAGGCCTTCACCCCCCGCCCGCTGCGCCGCCCCGTCCACCTGGTGATCACCCTGGGCTCGCTGGCTGCCGCCTTCGTGCTGACCATCGTGACCGCGTTCTGACTCGATCTTCGACCACGGCAGTCCCGGCCACATCTCCGCCGCGGGCGCGGTCGCGGTGGACCGTCCCACCCTGTTCATCCAGGGCACGATCCTGGTCCTGGCCTTCGTCAGCGTGCTGCTCATCGCGGACACCAGCAACAGCCCGTTCGCCGCGCAGGCCGCCGCGCCGCCCGGCAGCCCGGAGGAGCGCGAGGGCCTGGTCACCGGGACCATGCACACCGAGATCTTCCCGCTGACCCTGTTCGCGGTCGGGGGCATGCTGCTGTTCCCCGCGGCCAACGACCTGCTCACCATGTTCATCGCGCTCGAAGTGCTGTCACTGCCGCTGTACCTGCTGTGCGGGCTCGCCCGGCGCCGCCGCCTGCTGTCGCACGAGGCGGCCATGAAGTACTTCCTGCTCGGCGCGTTCTCTTCGGCCTTCTTCCTGTTCGGCGTCGCGATGCTGTACGGTTTCGCGGGCTCGGTCTCGCTGTCGGCCATCGCGTCCGCGGCGGCCAGCAACACCACCAACGCGACGCTGCTGTACGCAGGGATCGCGCTGACCGGGGTCGGGCTGCTGTTCAAGGTCGGGGCGGTGCCGTTCCAGGGCTGGAAACCCGACGTGTACCAGGGCGCGCCGACGCCGGTGACCGCGCTGATGGCCTCCTGCACCGTCGTGTCCGCCTTCGGCGCGCTGCTGCGCGTCTTCTACGTCGCGTTCGGCAACCTGACCTGGGACTGGCGCCCGGCGATGTGGGTGGTCGCGGTCCTCACCATGGTCGTGGGCGCGGTCGTCGCCATCACCCAGACCGACGTGAAGCGGCTGCTCGCCTACTCCTCGATCGCGCACGCCGGGTTCGTGCTGACCGCGGTCATCGCGGTTAGCGCGGCGGGCCTGTCCAGCAGCCTGTTCTACCTGGCCACCTACGGGCTGACCACGGTGGGCGCGTTCGCGGTGATCACCCTGGTGCGGGACGCGGGCGGCGAGGCCGGGCACCTGTCCCGGTGGGCGGGCCTGGGCCGGCGGTCGCCGCTGGTGGCGGGCATCTTCGCGCTGTTCCTGCTGGCCTTCGCAGGCATCCCGCTGACCAGCGGCTTCATCGGCAAGTTCGCCGTTTTCCAGGCCGCGATCGCCGCCGGCGAGACGCCGCTGGTCATCGTCGGCGTGCTGAGCAGCGCGATCGCCGCGTTCTTCTACGTCCGCGTGATCGTGCTGATGTTCTTCAGCGACCCGGTGCCCGACGGACCCGAGGTCGTCGTGCCGAACGTGTTCAGCGGCGCTGCCGTGGGCCTCGGCGTCGCGGCAACGGTCGTGTTCGGCATCGTGCCAGAACCGCTCCTGAGCCTGGCCGGCCATGCGGCGAATACGCTGTTCGTGAGCTGATCGCGCCGCCCATCGCGCCGCCCGCGGGGGTCTGGGGTGGGCCCGCGGGAGCAAGCAGAGCCCCCCGGCGGCGCGATACTACGGCGAGCACCGCAGCGGGTAAGCGGGGGGTCCGGGGGGTCGCCCCGCCGCAAAGATAGGGCATACTCGGAAATCCGAGGCGTTCGCGCGTGCCGATGACCTGGAGAGTGTGTGATCACCGCAGTTCCGGTAGATTTCCCGGACTCCGCCCTGGCGGCGGAGGTTTTTGACGATCTGGCCCGGGTCGAGGCATCGCTCATGCAGACGGCGCATCCCGGTGACGAGCTCTTTACCGAGGCCTCCAGGCATTCCATCGCGGCGGGCGGCAAGCGGTTCCGGGCCCTGCTGGTGCTGCTGGCCGCGCAGTTCGGCGACCCCAAGGACCCGCGGGTCATCCAGGCCGCGGTGGCCATCGAGCTGACCCACCTGGCCACGCTGTTCCACGACGACGTCATGGACGAGGCCGAGGTGCGCCGGGGTCATCCCTCGGTCAACGCCCGGTGGAGCAACTCGGTCGCCATCTTGACCGGCGACTTCCTGTTCGCGCAGGCCTCCCGCATTCTCGCCGACCTCGGCCCGGAGGCGGTCCGGATCCAGGCCGAGACGTTCGGCCGGCTGGTCGCCGGGCAGCTGGCCGAGACCATCGGGCCGCGGGCAGGCCAGGACCCGCTCGACCACTACATGCACGTCATCACCGAGAAGACCGGATCGCTGATCGCAACCTCCGGGCAGTTCGGCGCCCTGTTCTCCGGCGCTCCGGCCCAGGTGGCGACGCGGATCGCGATGGCCTGCGAGCAGCTCGGCGTGGCGTGGCAGCTGTCCGACGACGTGATCGACATCGCCAGCGACTCGGCGCAGTCGGGCAAGACGCCCGGCACCGACCTGCGCCAGGGCGTGCGGACCCTGCCGGTCCTCTACGCGCTGCGCTCGACCGGCCAGCCGGAGGCGGGCGGGTCCGAGGCGGCCGGGTCCGAGGCGGCCGGGTCCGAGGCGGCCGGGTCCGAGGCGGCCGGGTCCGAGACGGCACTGTCCCCGGCGGCACAGTCCGTGGCGGCACAGTCCGCGGCGGACCGGCGGCTGCACGAGCTGCTCGTCGACGCTGACCTGACCGATGACGCCCTGCTGGCCGAGACCCTGGCTCTGCTGCGCGCCCATCCGGCCCTGGCCGAGTCCCGCGCCCACGTGCTGAGCTGGGCGCAGGGTGCCCGGAACGAGATCATGGCGCTACCCGACGTACCGGCCCGGGCGGCGTTCCTCGCGCTGTGCGACTTCGTGGAGAAAAGGACCGGCTGAACTGGTCGCCGCTCGTATCCTCGGTCCAGATCTTGATGCCGTACTCAGCTATGACGGCCGCCCGATGAAGGCCGCGACGTACGCGGGCCGGGAGACGGTGTCTCCGCGAGACTGAGCGCGTGCGTTCCGGCATGTACCCCTGGCGCGCTCGCTAGCCTGCCTGACCGCGGCCACCATCGCCTCGCATCGCTCGACCAGCTCGGACTTGCGCTGGCGCTTGCCTAGCTGACTTCCCAGGTGTCGTGGCCCGCGAGCAGCGCGCTCAGGTCACCCGGGCCGCTACGGGCCCGGGCCGCAGCGATCTGCTCGGCCATCAGCCGGTCATAACTTGCCTGCTCCACCTGCCGGAACACCCCGACCGGCGTGTGCTGGAAGTCGGCCGCATCGAGCCGGGACAGCGCGAACGCGTAGGACGGATCGGCCCGGTGCGCATCATGGGTGATCAGCGTGTCCGGGTCGGCGCCGTCCACGTCGACCGCCTCGAGCTCACCATGACGGCCGAACCGCAGGCCCTGCATCCCGCCCCGGAACCGGATCGGCTCACCGTGCTCCAGCTTGATCAGCCGCTCGCCCGCCGCGGTCGGCTCCTTCAGCGGCGCGAACGCGTCGTCGTTGAAGATGGGGCAGTTCTGGTAGATCTCGATGAACGCGGCACCCTGATGGTCCGCGGCGGCCCGCAGCACCGAGGTCAGGTGCTTGCGGTCCGAGTCGATGGTCCGCGCCACGAAGCTCGCGTCGGCCCCGAGGGCCAGGGACACCGGGTTGAACGGGTGGTCCAGTGACCCGA
This sequence comes from uncultured Actinomycetes bacterium, assembly GCA_963834685.1. Taxonomy (GTDB): domain Bacteria; phylum Actinomycetota; class Actinomycetes; order Streptosporangiales; family Streptosporangiaceae; genus Palsa-504. The sequence continues at coordinate 22,564 of CAWICW010000007.1, forward strand.
ACGGGGTGGACTTGGTGACCTTGCCCTGCTCGGAGGTCGGCGAGTACTGGCCCTTGGTCAGCCCGTAGATCCGGTTGTTGAACAGCAGGATCTTGATGTTGACGTTGCGGCGCAGCGCGTGGATCAGGTGGTTGCCGCCGATCGACAGCGCGTCGCCGTCGCCGGTGATGACCCAGACCGACAGGTCCGGCCGGGACGCCGCGAGCCCGGTGGCGATGGCCGGCGCGCGACCGTGGATGGAGTGCATCCCGTAGGTGTTCACGTAGTACGGCAGCCGGGACGAACAGCCGATCCCGGAGATGACGGTCACGTTCTCCCGCGGCACGTCAAGCTCGGGCAGGAACGCCTGGAACGCGGCCAGGATGGCGTAGTCCCCGCAACCGGGGCACCACCGCACCTCCTGATCGGATTTAAAATCTTTGGTCGCCGAACGGACCGTGGCCTTGGGCACCAGGGTCAGCGAGGCCAGCCGATGGCTGTGTCCATCCCCGGCGCCCTCCTCGGGGGCGGCGGCCCGGCCGTGGCCGTTCGTCTCAGACATGACCGATCACATCCTCGATGACGTCGGCGAGCTCGGTAGCCTGGAACGGCAGGCCGCGCACCCGGTTGTAGGAGATCACGTCGACCAGGTAACGTCCGCGCAGCAGCAGGGCCAGCTGACCGAGGTTGATCTCCGGGACCAGCACCTTGTCGTACCGGCGGAGCACCTCGTCCAGGTTCGGCGGGAACGGGTTGAGGTGCCGCAGGTGCGCCTGGGCCACGGCGTGCCCGGCGTTGCGAACCCGGCGGACCGCCGCGCCGATGGAGCCGAACGTCGACCCCCAGCCGAGCACCAGCACTCGGGCGCCGCCGTCCGGGTCGTCGACGGCCAGCGGCCCGATGTCCGCCGCGATGCCGTCGATCTTGGCCTGCCGCAGCCGGACCATGCGGTCGTGGTTGTCGGGGTCGTAGTCGATCGTCCCGGTGATGTCGGCCTTCTCGATGCCGCCGATCCGGTGCTCCAGGCCCGGGGTGCCGGGGACGGCCCACGGCCGGGCCAGGGTCACCGGGTCCCGCCGGAACGGCTCGAACTCGCCGTCGTCCGGGCCGGCCGGCTCGGCGAATGAGAACTCGGCGCTCAGGTCGGGCAGGCTGGCGGTGTCCGGGATCCGCCACGGTTCGGAGCCGTTGGCCAGGTAGCCGTCGGAAAGCAGGATCACCGGGGTGCGGTACTTCACCGCGATCCGGGCCGCCTCGATCGCGGCGTTGAAGCAGTCGGCCGGGCTGGCCGGGGCGACGATGGGCACCGGTGACTCCCCGTTGCGGCCGAACATGGCCTGCAGCAGGTCGGCCTGCTCGGTCTTGGTCGGCATTCCGGTCGACGGCCCGGCCCGCTGGATGTCGCAGACGATCAGGGGCAGCTCGACCGACACGGCCAGGCCGATGGTCTCGGCCTTGAGCAGCATCCCGGGTCCGGACGTGCTGGTCACGCTCAGCGAGCCGCCGAACGAGGCCCCCAGGGCCGCGCCGACGGCGGCGATCTCGTCCTCGGCCTGGAACGTGCGGACCCCGAACCGCTTGTGCTTGGCCAGCTCGTGCAGGATGTCCGAGGCCGGCGTGATCGGGTAGGAGCCGAGGAACAGCGGCAGCCCGGCCAGCTGCGACGCCGCGACGAGCCCGTAGGCCAGCGCGGTGTTGCCGCTGATGTTGCGGTACGTGCCGGGGGTCAGCGGCGACGGCTTGACCTCGTAGCGGGCCGGGAACGCCTCGGTCGTCTCGCCGAAGTTCCAGCCCGCCTGGAACGCGGCCACGTTCGCGGCCATGATCTCGGGCTTGCTCGCGAACTTGGCCTTGAGGAAGCTGAGCGTGCCGTCCGAGGGCCGGTCGTACAGCCAGGACAGCAGGCCGAGCGCGAACATGTTCTTGGCCCGCTCGGCGTCCTTCCGGGTGATCTCGAACGACTCCAGGGCCTTGACCGTCATCGACGTGATCGGCACGGCGTGCACGTTGTACTGCTCGAGCGAGCCGTCCTCGAGCGGGCTCGCGCCGTAACCGACCTTGGTCAGGTTGCGCTTGGTGAACTCGTCGGTGTTGACGATCAGGTCGCCGCCGCGCGGCAGGTCCGAGATGTTGGCCTTCAGGGCCGCCGGGTTCATCGCGATGAGCACGTCCGGAGCGTCACCCGGCGTGAGGATGTCGTGGTCGGCGAACTGCAGCTGGAAACTCGACACGCCTGCGAGAGTGCCGGCCGGGGCCCGGATTTCCGCCGGGAAATTCGGCATGGTGGACAGGTCGTTCCCGAAGATCGCCGTCTCCTGGGTGAACCTGTCTCCGGCGAGCTGCATCCCGTCACCGGAGTCGCCGGCGAACCTGATGATGACGTGATCGAGCTGCTGGACCTGCTTGGTCACGGTTGGAAGACCTCCTCGGCATGCCGCGGCCGAACGCTCACGCAGCACCACCCCACGGCTGGGGGCATTAGGACGGTACAAATCTTACGCCGGAACAGGCGGGGGAACGTTCATCTGCGCGTTGATATTCCCAGGCCCATCGCGACCTGGCGAGTCCGATGTAGTTTGTGACAGATTCCGGTAAGAACCCGCGGTCAGGTTTGTGCATAACGTGCCTGGCCCCGCGGCCGAGACTCGGGTCACATTCCGGCGAGATGATGTCCTCATGGCATGCTGGCCGAACGCGGGATCCCGGGAGGTGCATGGCCGTGCGCGCTGACCGGCGGGCCGCGGGGCTGAGCGGCGCGGCCGCCCGGCTCGCGGCCGCCGTGCTCCCGCTGGTCGCCCTCTGCGCCGGGGTCGGCGCCGCGGTAGCGGGCGGCGCCGGCGCGATCGCCGGGGTCGCGGTCGCCGCCGTCGTGCTGGCCGCCGTCGGCACGTACTGCGACCGGCTGGCCCTGTCCGCGATGGCGGCCCGGCCGGTGAGCGAGGTCGAGCATCCCGAGCTCTACCGGCTGGTCCGGGAGCTGAGCAAGGGCGGCCGGCTCCCGGTGCCGCGGCTCTTCCTGTCCCCGGCCGAGCAGCCGAACTCGTTCGCCGTGGGCCGCAATCCCCGCACCGCCGCCATCTGCTGCACCGAGGGCCTGCTCACGTCGCTCGACGAGGCCGAGCTGCGCGGCGTGCTCGGGCACGAGCTCGCCCACGTGTCCGGGCGGGACATCCTGCCCGCTACGGTCTCGGCGGGCCTGGCCACCGTCATCACGTTCCCGGCCGGCCTGGCCCGGCTCCTGCCCGCGCGCGCCGGGAGCGGCGGCACTTCGCCGGCCGCCGCGCCGGGCTCCGCCTCCTCCGGCCTCGGCGTGGTCGAGGCGTCGCTCATGCTGGTCCTCGGGCCGGTCGCCGCGCTCGTCATCCGGCTGTCGGTAACCCGGGAGCGCGAGTACCGGGCCGACACGGCGGGCGCCCTGCTGGCCGGCGACCCGATGGCCCTGGCCGGTGCCCTGCGCAAGATCGAGGCCGGCGTCGCGGAGCTGGCCCTGGCCCCGGACGCCCGGCTGAGCTCCGTCGCCCACCTCATGATCGCCAGCCCGTTCCGCCCCCAAGGGTTCGCCCGGCTGTTCGCCACCCACCCGCTCTTGGGCGAGCGCCTCCGCCGCCTCGAAGCCCTGGCGGGCTATCGCCGCTGAGCCATCTCCCAGGCGCTGAGCGGTCCCGCTAGCCACACTCGCTCCGCTGGGTCTTCGGCGTTCGCTGGCGTCCACTGTTGCTGGTGGCGATTGACTTGGAACCGATTCAAGTAAGTACTGACTTCCGGACAGGATGGTGGCAAGCTGGACGAATGGGGGCATTGTTGATCCTCTGCGCTATCTTGGTCGGCCTCGCTGTCTACCGCTCTGGGGAGGCTCGCGCTAGGTGGCAGTCACTCAAGGCGACTAGGACGACGGCGCGCAACCAGCGGAACACGGCTTGGCGCCACGCCGGCAGTGCAGCGTTGTATGTTGTTGGAGCGATCTTTCTCCTCGTCATCGTCCTCAAGCTTCTCAAGTAGGCCGTGGTCTGATACTTCGGGCGCCTGCCGGCTACCAGCTTGGAACGCTAAGAAGAAGAGCACGCAGCTAGATGGCTCGGAGATGCGCTGTTTCACCTGTAGTTGACGAACTGCAGGGCGAAGTCGAACTCCTTGCCCTTCAGCAGGGCGATGACGGCCTGCAGATCGTCCTTCTTCTTGGCCGAGACGCGCAGCTCCTCGCCCTGGACCTGAGCCCGGACGCCCTTCGGCCCCTCGTCCCGGATGATCTTCGACAGCTTCTTGGCGTCGTCCTGGCTGATGCCCTCCTTGAGGGCGACGGCCATCCGGTACTCCTTGCCGGAGAGCTTGGGTTCGCCCGGGTCCAGGGTCTTGAGCGACACGCCGCGCCTGACCAGCTTGTCCTTGAACACGTCGAGGACGGCCTTGGCGCGTTCCTCGCTGTTGGCCCGGATGTCGACGGCGTGCTCGCCGGACCAGGCGATCGACGCGCCCACGCCGCGGAAGTCGAACCGGGTACCTATTTCCTTGGCCGCCTGGTTGAGCGCGTTGTCAACTTCCTGGCGGTCGAGCTTGGACACGATGTCAAAGGAAGAGTCTTGGGATGCCACGACTCCCAGGCTAGACGCGCCGGCCGCGAGCCGTCACGCCGGACGCGCCGGCCGCGGGTCGGACCTAGTGCGGCCCCGACTGGCCGTCGGCTAACCGTCTCGTCGTGTCTTGGGCTATCCTTTTCGATGCCGCCCGCGCGGACGGCACACGGCAGGTTGCCCGAGTGGCCAAAGGGAGCGGTCTGTAAAACCGTCGGCTCAGCCTACGTTGGTTCGAACCCAACACCTGCCACACCAGCGAAAACGGCCCTTCACCAGCAGAGACGTGGTGAAGGGCTGTTGCGTTCGTGTCCGGCTGTGTCCGGCGAGAACCGGCCGTCTACGGCTGGTCCCGGCGAATACGCGGCGAAGTTTCACCATCCCGGGCCTTGACCGCCAGAGCCTGGAACTGGTCACCACCGCGATCCGCCGTGCCGCCGGGCAGTGCGAGTGAATCCCAGCCCGGATAGCGAACCCGACGTGGTTCCGGCCCTGATGACCGCTATCACCGCGAGTTCGCCGTGAGAAACCTTCAGTCCGGCTGAACTTGCGGAGAATAAGCAATCCTCGTTGAGTTCGTCCGTCAGCCGATAGTGTCCTGCTGTCCCGATAGGGCCTGGCGCTGGGCTTCCGGTGCCGTCGATCCCGCCGCCACGTCGACGACATCGCCATCGTCGAGCACTCCCGCCCCGCCTGGCTCCCCGTCACCGCCTGGTCCGCCTGACCACTCGTCTGCGGCCAGGCCCCCTGAGCCATGTCTCAATCAGACGAATATCTCCCTAAGTCCGTTCGCAGCGGCTGGCCGCGCGAGGATAATGCGGTAGCGAGCCGCCGGCGGCGTCCGGGGGTCCTGCCATGCGGTCCGGAAGACCCGGCCGCGGGCCTGGCGGGAGGGGAGCGCGGGTCATGAGTGCGGTCGCGAACGGCAGCGGGCACCGGCGCGGTCCGGCGGCCTGGGGGCAGGTGGCTGCCGGGGCGGTCCTGGTGGCCGGCGTCGCGCTGGCCGTTCCGGTGCTGGAGGCGGTGCCCGCGTCCGCCGCGGCGCCGGTACCGTCGTGCGCGGCGGCCATGTGCACCGTAACGTTCGGCTTCACCGGGACCGCCCAGTCCTGGGTGGCGCCGCCGGGGGTGTCCGCGGCGACGGTGACCCTGGACGGCGCGCGGGGCGGGGAGTCCGGCGGGGCGAGCTTTGCGCATCAGGCCGGCGGGAAGGGCGCCACCGTGGTGGCGACGATCCCGGTGACCGCCGGTGACACCTACCAGGTCCAGGTGGGCGGGGCGGCGCCGGGCGACGGAAACGAGGCCGGCGGCTACAACGGCGGCGGCCAGGGTGATGGCGGTGGCGTCGGGAACCTCCCCATGCTGGCGGGCGGCGGCGGCGGCGCGTCTGGCTTCGCGCTGGGAACCGTCACGCTGGCCGTGGCGGGCGGCGGCGGCGGAGCCGGCGGCAACGGGGGTGGCACCGAGGCTTTCGGAGCAGGCGGCCCGGCTGGAGGAACCGGGGGCCCCAGCGCGGCGGCCGGGGTGGCCGGTGTCAGCAATGCTTCCGACGATAACGGCGGCGGCGGTGGCATGCCCGGCACCGCGACCGGCGGCGGGGCCGGGGGCACTGCGGGCAGCGGCGGCAAGCCGGCGCTGGACGGCACAGCGGGTTCCACGGGGGTGTCGGCCGCGGGGGGTGCCGGCGGGTCCGGCAGCGATAATGGCGGCGGCGGCGGCGGAGGCGGCGGAGGCTACTTCGGCGGAGGCGGCGGAGGCGGCGGCGGGGCCAGCCTCGTTAACTTCGTGCTCGGAGCCAGCGGCGGCGGAGGCGGCGGCGGGTCGGACTTCGTGACCTCGTCGGCCACGCACGTTACCGTCAGCGACGGAGCCTGGTCGGGGAACGGCCAGGTGGTGATCTCCTACGCCAGCCCGGTGGTCACCGGGGTGCGGCCCGATCGCGGTCCGCAGTTCGGCGGCACGCTGGTCCGGATCACCGGCACCGGCCTGGCCTGCCCGCCGCACCACCGGTCCTGCCGGGTCAGCGTGAGCTTCGGCGGTCACCGGGCGTTCGTGCTGCTCGCGTCGCCGGCAACGATCTTGGTGATCTCGCCGCCGGGTTCCGGGACGGTGGACGTGATCGTCACCGTCGGCGGGGTGAGCAGCCAGGCCACCGCGGCTGACCAGTTCACCTACGTGAGGTTCCCCTTCATCTTCTGAGCCAGCGGCGTAAGCGGAGGTACCGGACGCCCGGCATGTGGCTACTGGGCGTTACCTGCGGCCTGCTCGCGGGCGCGATTTTGGCCGACACGCCAGGCCGCGGCCTTGAGACGCTCCGCACCGACCTCGCCAACTTCGCGATCCCCTCGGCGGCAACGACGGCGAGCACCTCCTCGCCCCGGACGCGAACTCACCGGAATTCTGATGCTGACGACCGCCAATGCCGTGAGTTCAGCGCCAAGAACCTTCAGTCTGGATGAACTCACGGCCTTCTACGCACTCCTACAGCTACGGCGAGCCGCAAAGTAGGCCCTGGCCGGTCCTTGATGAACGTGTCACGAGTCCGGGAATGAGCTTGGTGGCCGATGCCGGGTCGACGATTGTTACTAACGACCCTCGGGAGGTGGGGGGAACCGCGGGCCGATGATGACCTGAGCCGTCACGTCGCCGCTGTCCGGGGAGAACCGCGGTTCGTTGCCGTCCCAGGTGACGGCCCCGTCGTTGTGCGCGACCGCCGACAAAGCCACCGAACGGGCGCTGATGGCGGCGCCAGAAGGGAACCGGATCAGGCCGTCGTCCTCGGCCGGGCGCATGAGGGCGAACACGGTTGTTCCGAGCGCCTCGGCCAGGGCCAGGACCTCCTCGGCGCCCAGGCGGCGCTTGCCTTTCTCTACGACGCCGACCGTCTGGTAACGCCATTCGGCGTAGCCGAGGGCGCGCATCCGGGCCGCCACGGTCTCCTGCCCGAGGCTGGCCCGGGCCCGGGCTGCCCGCACGTTGGCAGCCAGGACGGCCCCGTATGTCGCTGAGTCCATCGCCGCATTATGCACTCTCATCTTGTGCAGGGACAAGTTTGCGTTGTGCATGGCATGTTGATAGCGTCCTCCGTATAGCCCACTATGGGAACGCGCTACACACTCTCATCGTGTGCAACAAGGGAGGTCTGATGAAGGCAAGACGCCCAGGCCATCCGTACTCTTACGCCCAGGGCACGCGAAAGGAATCACTGGTGATACTGGCTTACCGCCCGGTACGGGAAATCGAAAAGATGCTAAATAGCGGGGTGACGGACGTTCGGCTGGTCGACGGCAATGTCGAGACTTATTTTAACTACAACGGCCAGGCCAGCAAGTTCACCGAGACGCCCGAGCAGGTTTTCCAGGCTCTCAGGATCAAGGGCGCAACGCTTACCGGTGTCCAGCTTAGGAACGGCAATATCTATTACGCGCTGAGCGGGATCGAGCAGGCCCGTATGCCCGCTGGTTTTCTTGAACGCAGCTGGTATGAGCACGACGGCCGCGTAAGGACGCTGACAGGCGCCCGCCGCGCCGGCGATGGGGTGGACTATGACGTGCTGGACGGCGGCCAGCCCGACGTCAAGCATGAGACTGAGGTCTTGACCCTGGACCGTCTCAGGATCACGGGCGTAAAGCTGACGGACGTCGAGCATAACGGCGGTGACGTGTACTACACGCTGGCTGCGGCCTAGACGCTGAGCGGGCAGCTCGACGGCTTCCAGGACCTGCACACCGCCGCGGTGCTCCCCGACCGGCGCGCCCGGCCAGGCATGCTGGCAGCCATGAACACCCCCCTTGAGTGGATCACGGCCATCGCCGCCGTCATCGGCGCCACCGGCGGCGGCGTGGCATGGCTCGGCTTCCTCCGCGCCCGCTGGCAGCTCCGCGCCGAGACCTTGCGCAACAGCCAGGACCGGCGCGAGAACGAGCTGCACCGCCTCCGGCACGCCGAGCTCTACCAGTGGTGGCACGACATGCCAGACGGCCCCGCGCGCAACAAGGCAATGCACTGGTTCGGCGAATGGACCGGCGCCCGCGACCCCTACCACGGCAGTGACCAGGGAGCCATACCGCCCGGCTTCGGCGTCCGCGACGCTGACGAGGCATACCAGCGGTACATCGGCTTCCTGGACGCCATATACCACCCCGGCCAGCTCGGGCCGCCGCCCCGCTCACTCAGGGCACCGGACGAGACCGACGCCTGCAGGCCCGGTACCGGCGACAAGACGCCCGCCATCGCCGAAACGGGTAAGGCGGACCCGCCCTGAGGCCAGGAACGGCACCCACAAGACTGTGATCTTCGGCGGTGAATGGCCGGAAACCTTGAGCGCCATCTGATGTGGCACGACGTCCGTGAACCCTAAGCCCTGCACCAGGCCCGATCGGGAGAGCAGGACGTCAGCGGCTAACGGTCGAACTCGACGACTGTTGCGTACCTGACTGACGCCCGCGCCGACGGCCCTTGCGGCGCCGCTCGTGAACGGCCCGCCGGTCCCGGTTGGACTACTCCATATTGGGCTGGGTCCCGCTCAGCATGGCTGAAGGGGACGCCATCGGCGGCCATGGTGAGGAGGCCGACCGTTCCCATGACCAGGACGCTATCGGCGGTAATGGCACATTATCCCTGATAACGCAGTGATCTGCGTGGAAGTCCAGTTGTTCTTGGAGGCCCACAAAGGTACAACCAGGCCAAGGTGTGGCCATGACCGTACGGGCGAGAAAGTAGTCGAGGGCGTGCGGTGGCCGGATACTGCCAGTATGGTGTTCGTCGCTGACGATCTTGGGGCCTGGCTAGTAGGGCTGCTCGCCGATGCTGGCCGCAAGAAGCTGATCGCGTTGGTGCTCGGCAGCGACCAGGAGCGTGCACTACGGAAGGCGGCAGCCGCCGCTGTCCAGGAAGCCGCCGCTGACATGAGCACATCTGTCGAACATGCCGGGCAGCTCGCGATGGTGATCAGCGAAGTCTTCCGCGAGCCAGTGCCCGGGACGCCACTGGCGGGGCCGGTGACGATGCTGGAAGGACTGCAGGCGGGGATAGTGAGACAACTGGCCGTGCTGGATGATGCCGTCCGGACTGGGACCGGACAAGCGTCGGCGGAGATTCTGGGAGTGTCAGGCACTGTGGTGGCGGAGAAGCTGACCGGCCACCTGGTACGGGAGATTATGTTCCGCGGATCTGGCGGCGGACCGCTGGCACCGCTGGCCGACCAGCTCAACCATGACCTGACCCACCTGCAAGGACAGCGGGTCGAAGGCATGCTCGCACGGCTGGCCGCTATGGCCATCGCCGTGCCGACACCGTCGTCCGGCGGTGGAGGCCCGGCCAGGAGCATCGAACCGGCGCGTCCGGCTGGGGCGTTGCGGGTCACCGAGGCCGATCCACGGCGGCTGGGCGTGCACGCGGCGATCAGCGTGCCGGGGTTGCCGGATGAGGTCCCGCCGGAGTACGTGCCGCGGGATGTCGACGACGGCGAGTCCGGGGTGCGGGCCACGGTGGCGGCCGCCGCCAGGCGGGGCGGGTTCGTCCTGCTGGTCGGTGGGTCCTCGGTCGGGAAGACTCGCTGCGCATTCGAGGCGCTCACTGCGCTGCTGCCAGACTGGTGGCTCGTGCACCCAGCCGGGTCGGCCGAGGTCGCAGCGCTGGCCGCGACGCCGACCGCGCGAACGGTGGTATGGCTAGATGAGCTGCAGCGCTACCTGGATGGCGAGCACGGGCTGACCGGCGGCGTTATGCGAGCCTTGCTGAACGCCCCGCATCCGGCGGTGATCATCGGCACGATTTGGCCGGACTGGTACACCGCCTACACCACCATGCCGTTTCCCGCCAGTGCTGATCCGCATTCGCGAGAGCGGGAGGTACTGGACCTGGCCGCGGTCATCCGCGTCGACCCTGAGTTCACCCCGGCCGAACAGGACCGGGCCCGCGCTGCTGCGGTCCGTGACCGACGTCTGCGGGTTGCGCTGGAATCGGCGAGGTACGGGCTAACCCAGACCCTGGCGGCCGCGCCGCAGCTGGTCGCGCGGTGGGAGGACGCCAAGACCGCCAATCCATACGCGTGGGCCGTCCTCACTGCGGCGCTGGATGCGGCCCGGCTCGGCGCGCGCGCACCGCTAAGCGCTGACTTCTTGCGCGCCGCCGCGCCGGGCTACTGCACCAGCCAGCAGCAGGCCGAGGCGCCGGAGAACTGGTTCGAGCAGGCGCTGGACCACGCTACCGGCAAGCTGCACGGCGCCGCCGCTGCCCTCAGCCCCGCCGGGGCTGGCATGGGCCAGCTCGCCGGGTACATCGCTGCGGATTACCTGATCCAGCACGCCCATCGGCAACGCCGCTACGCCCGCATGCCCGCCAGCGCCTGGGACGCTGTGCTCAACCATGTCCACGACCCCGCCGATACCGCCCGGCTCGCCGACAGCGCCAGGAACCGGCTGCTGTACCGCTATGCCATCCCGCTATACCGCCACGCCGTTGACGCCGGCGACCAGATGTCCGCCTGGCGGCTGGCCGACCTGCTCCAGGAGCGCGGTGACCTCGACGGGGCAGTAGAAATGCTGCTCGCCTCGGCCGACCCAAACGTCGGATCCGCGAACATGCAACTGGTAGAGCTGCTAGCCGAGCGGGGCGACCTGGACGGGCTGCGAACGTGGGCCGACACCGGCGACTGGGCTGCCGCCCTGAGGCTCGCGGGGCTGCTAGCCGAGCGGGGCGACCTGGACGGGCTGCGGGCCTGGGCCGACGCCGGTAACTGGATTGCCGCCTGGCGGCTAGCGGGGCTGCTAGCCGGGTGGGGCGACCTAGATGAGCTGCGCGCCCGGGCCGACGCCCGCGACTGGCACGCCGCCTGGCAGCTGGCGGACCTGCTGGCCAAGCGGGGCGATCTCGACGGGGCCGAACAAATACTGCGGGCTCAGACCGACACCGGCGACGGACCCGCCAGCGCGCAACTGGCGGACCTGCTGGCCAAGCGGGGCGATCTCGATGAGGCCAAACAAATACTGCAGACCCGGGTCGGCAATGGCGACCAAAACGCCGCCCTGCAGCTGGCGGACTTGCGCGGTGACCTCGACGGGGCAGTAGAAATACTCCGAGCCGGGGCCGACGCCGACGACCCGAGCGCCGCCAAACAGCTGGCCGAGCGGCTGGCCGAGCGCGGCGACCTGGATGAGCTGCGGGCCAGGGCCAACGCCGGCGACGGGTGGGCCGAGAGAACCCTAGCCGAGCTGTTGGCCGAGCGCAGCGACCTGGATGAGCTGCGAGCCAGGGCCGACGCCGGCGACCTGCATGCCGCCGGGCAGCTAGCCGACCTGCTGACTGAGCGCGGCGACCTGGACGGGCTGCGGGCCTGGGCCGACACCGGCGACTGGCACGCCGCCCTGAAGCTCGCGAGGCTGCTGGCCGAGCGCAGCGACCTGGATGAGCTGCGAGCTAGGGCCGACGCCGGCGACTGGCACGCCGCCTGGCAGCTGGCGGACCTGCTGGTTAAGCACGGTCACCTCAATGAGGCCGAGCAAATACTGCGGGCCCTGGCCGACGCCGGAGACTGGCCTGACGCCGGGCAGCTGGCGGAACTGCTTGCCGACCTGCTGAAGAAGCAAGGCCGGGGTGAAGAAGCGAAGCGACTGCGCCGGTTCGGCCTGAACTCGGACGGGTCAATTGCCTGTGCGTAAGGATGAAAGCCTCCAGTCCTTAAGATGTGGGCCAGCACGGCAAACCCGGCGCGGCATAAACCCGTGGTGTCTGAGAATCGAACGATTAACGACATGATCATCGGCGGCCGCCCGGATTGAGCGGCCACCGCCCAGTGGTTGTCGCAAAAGGTGTTGCAAAGCCGACGTGTCCAGCAACGCGGCCGGGACCGTTTCTCCTACACCGAAGTTACGTGACCCAGCTGATGCCAATGCCGACATGACCTGGGCAAACGACAGGTGAGACAAGTCGGCGTTCTGGCTACATGCCGCCGTCCGGCACGGCATCCGGCCGTCGTTGATGGTCAACCTAGTATCACGTCGAGGGCATCGCCAGATTCTTCTGGCTACATCTTCGCGGCCTAAACGCAGCGTTTCTGCGTCTCATGTCCCCTTTTCAAGCGACACTCCGACGTAACTTGGGTCTACAGTCCAGGGATTGACCGTGCCCCCGCCGAAATCCCCGAAGCCCCCGGGAGTCTCCTCGTCCCGGAACCGGCCGTACGGACCGGTGCCCTGATCGGCTACGCCATGGTCAGCACCTCGCCGATGCCTGGGCCAGCTCGCAAAGTTCTGGCGAATGCGTGGCGAAGTTCGGCGGCCAGCCGCATATCCGCAGTTCAGACTACATATGGCAGCGGTCTGTAAAACCGTCGGCTCAGCCTACGTTGGTTCGAACCCAACACCTGCCACCACCTGCGAAAACGGCCCGCTAGCTAGGAATTCTCGGCTATGCGGGCCGTTTCTTCTCCGTCCCGCCATGTGTCACCTTGTACCGCCGTGGACCGCTGTGTCGCGGTGTCCACGGACATATAGCGGACGGCGTCCGGCCCCTGGGACGGTCGGTGTGCACCGTCGGCTTTCCACGGACGGCCACGGACGGGTCGCGCCGGTCGCGGGTTCCGGCTTGACGTGAGCCGCTGAGTCGAGCGTGCATTCCCGTACATCCGGCCCGGCGGCCCCGGTGATTTGCCGGGAACGGGGCGGCCGGGGAAGGCGGGTGCGCTGATGGCTGGCGAGATCCGGGAGAGCGTGACAGTGGCCGGACGGGCTGGCGGTCGCTACCGGGTCGGCCGCGACAGGCGGCGCGGGCCGGGGCGAGGCGGTGGCCACCGGGGCCGCCGCCCGGGTCATGGCGGCTACGTGGAACCCGGGCACCTGCATGCCGAGCAGTTCCACGCAGATGGCCACGGAGCCCACGACCACGGTCACGAGGACCACGATGAGGCCGATCAGCCGACGCGTTTGGTCTTTGTCTCTGATGGCGCGGCCGATCAGGATCACAATGGCGAGGCCGACCGTGGGCCATCCCACATGCGCGAGCACAAGCTTCTCCTACGCGTTCGCCCTGGCTTCCGCCTCCTGAGCGAACGACCGAACCGAACGCGAGAAGGCAAGAGGCCATCAATGGTCTCTGACGTCCCGCGACCTGTGCTCCGAGGTCGCGGGCCGCTCGTCTCGCACCCCTGAAAGGGGCCTAGAAGACGGGCGGACAAGCCTTTTCGATTTCGGTTCGTACTCGTGCTGCGGCCCAGAGCCGCCGGCGCCCTCCCCGTTGGCTTGGGTCCGGCGCGCGCTTCAAAAGATAGCCGACGCGGACGGCCAGTGCCCACTCATCCACCCGCAGCCCGCCACCCTGCCACCAGGGCGGGGCCGCGGGTGCCGAGCCAGACGTTCAGCACGTCCGGAACGTTCACCGTCCCTAACGACGTCGGCAACTTCACGATCGGCCCGACAGGTCCGGCCACGCCACCATCGTGACCGGCGGCGGAGTCCCGGTCATCGCCACCGCGGGCGGCGACGCCGCTGACCCGGATGAGACCTTCACGGTAACGAGCGGTACCGGAGGAACCGGCTCGACGAACGGCACGCACCTCAACGGCGGAGGCAGCAGCTTCACGGCCACCACTGGCGGTGGCGGCGGTAGCTCGGGCGGGACAAGCGCAGCCGACGGCAACGGCGCGACAGGCGATGTCGGCGGTGGCGCCGGGACCGCCGGCGGGCGCGGGCGCGGGGGTGCTGGCGCGGGCCTCAATGGCGACGCTTTCGGCTCGCAGGGCACGGTCGGCCGGTCATCCTCGCCGTGGCGAGCAGCCTGGCTGCAGCTCGGGCAGCCGAGAGCGCCGCGCGCTGACAGTCGCCTCGACCCTGGCGGCCACCGGGAACGCGGCTAGGGCTGCGCAGCTGGCCGTGTCCTCGTCGCTCAGCGCGGGCGGACTGATCAGCAGCGCCCTGGCCGTTCTGGAGGCCATGGCCGGCTACCGGGGCTCCGGTGATCGACGCAGACGCGACGCTGGCCGCGCAAGGGCCCCTGGACGGCACGGGCGGATGCCCGGAGCGGTCAGCGTTGCCGATCACGATACGTAAACGTACTTCCTGTCTCCCCAGTACCAGATCCCTGCCGAATCCGTGCGCCTGAAAGCTGAGCAGGACCCATGGGCTGCCGCGCGCATATCGTCTGGTTCTGCGTGGGGCTAGTACACTGTCCGCCGCCATCTGCCGCGCCGCCGGTGCGGTCAGTCGCGAGTGATCTCAGGCCGCCGGGGCGCCGGGAACAGGGGCGGGAGGTAGCGCAGCATGAGGAGTGACCATGTGAGGTGGCTGAGCGCCGGGGCCAGGATGCCGCCGGAGGTGCGGCGCTGGAGGCCGAAGAGCACGCTGGTCGCGGTTCCGGCGAGCACGAGCGCGGGGTTACGGGTCGCCGCGGTGGTGGCGGTGTAGGCAAGGGTGGTTTTGACGACGGGGTGTGACTCGGCCACGAGGGACCAGAGCGCACCGCGGAAGAATAGTTCCTCGGCCACCGCGTTGGCGGACGCGGTGGCCAGGACCAGGGACGTTGAGCCGTCGTCTGCGTAGTGCAGGACGCTGCCGATGGCCCGGTTGAGCGGGGGGATGTGCCGGGCGAGCTGTGCGGCGCCGTAGAAGAGCCCGAAGGCGCCCGCTCCGGTGAGCACGGGCATGACCACGGGGCGGCGCCACGTGCCGTCCGGGTCCTTGGTTATGGTCAGCGGGAGGGGTCCGGAGCTGAGGGCGCCGGCGGCCCAGGTGCCGGCCAGGCCCATGGTGAGGATGTAGAACTGGGGGGAGCCGGCCTTGGTGGATAGCGAGATGCCGAGCAGGCCGGCGCCGCCGATGCCGGTGGCGGTGACGATCCGTCGGCGCCGGGCGCGGGCCGTGGCCGGCTCTGCGCGGGCCGCGGGGACATGGCCGGGCGGGGGCGGGGCTCCGCGCCGGACGGGCGTGCTGCGTTCCCGGCGCCGGCGCCGGCGGCCTGCGGTCATCGGCGGTCGCGTTTGGCCTGGGCGCGTTCGCCGAGCGCCTTCCGCACGGCGTCGTCGTAGGGCATCGGGTCGAAGGGGATGAGGTCGCGGATCGAGTGGTCCCGCACGATGACCTCGTTGGTCATCGAGTCGATGAGCGCCCGGCCGGTGGCGGTGTCGACGTCGGTGACCAGGGTCAGCCACAGGGAGGACAGCCGGGGGGTGAGCAGCGGCACCGGCAGGATCGGCAGCGGGCGGCCCTGGATGGCAGCGACGCGGCGCAGCATGGTGAGGTACTGCAGCACCTCGGGTCCCCCGGCCTCGAAGACCCGGCCCGCCGCCTCCGGCCGGGCCAGCACCCCGAGCAGGTAGCGCACGACGTCGTCAACGGCGATCGGCTGGGTGCGGGTGGCGACCCATCTCGGCGTGATCATGGCGGGCAGGTGCTCGACGAGCTGGCGTGTCAGCTCCCAGGAAATGCCGCCGTGCCCGACGATGATCCCGGCCCGGATGACGGTCACCGGGACGCCGGCCGATCCGAGCAGCTGCTCGGCCTCGCGGCGGCTGCGCAGGTGCGCCGACAGGGCGTCCCCATCGTCGCCGAGCCCGCCGAGGTAGATGATGCGCTGCAGCCCGGCCCGCGCACCCGCCTGGCCGAATGCCGTAGCGGCGGCGGCGTCCTTGCGTTCGAAGTCCGCGTCGCTGAGCGAGTGCACGAGGTAGTAGGCCACCTGGCAGCCGGCCATCGCGGCGCCCAGGGTGCCGGGGTGGTGAACGTCTGCCCGGACGGGCGTGCCAGCTCCGGCGTAGGCGGCAGGGTTGCGGGTCATGGCAGCGACGTCGTGGCCGGTCTCGGCCAGGGCCGGGCACAGCCGGCGGCCGACGAAACCGGACGCGCCGGCGACGAGCACTTTCACCGCGGCCACCCGGCCCGCTCGGCCTCGGTCACCGGGTCGCCCGCCATCAGCCGGGCCCCCGCCTCAGTTGCGATCTGCGCCGTGGCGCCGGCCCCGGCGAGGGCGAGCGGGGCGCGCCGGGCCAGTGAGGCGAGCTCCGGGCCGAGCGGCTCGAGGGTCTCCGCACGGGCAGCGGCCAGGACGACCAGGTCAGGATGCGAGGCGCCGACGGCCCGCTCCAGCTCCTCGACCGGGGTGTCCGCCCCGAGATAGCCGATCCGCCACCCGTTGCGGTGCAGCACGATGCCGAAAACCATCAGCGCCATATCGTGCAGCTCGCCGGGCGGGCAGGCCAGCAGGGCCTGCGGGCCCTGCCCGCTGCCCCAGCCGCGGGCCAGCCCCGCGAGCCGCCCGCGGATGACATTGCTGGCGAAATGCTCCAAGGCCACGCTGGCCGTCCCGCGCTGCCAGCGCTCGCCGAGCTCAGCGAGGTAGGGCAGCACGACATCGCGCAGGACGGCCGGCACGGACAGATCGGCGAGCAGCCGGTCCAGCACGGCCTGCGCGGCCGGTTCGTCGAAAGGCTCCAGAGCCTGCCGCAGCGCCGCGGACAGCCCATCCCCCGCCGACGCGGGCGGGGGGGCGGGGCGGGGTGCCCGCGTCCCCGCTGAGCGCGGCGCGTGCCGCCTCGGCCGCGGACAGCCCATCGGCGAGATAAGCCTGCATCCGGCGGATCCGCCGCTCGTCGGCCTCAGAGTACAGCCGGAAACCGCCCGGCGAGCGCACCGGCTGCAGCAGGCCGTAGCGATTCTCCCAGGCTCGGAGCACATGGTCGCTGACCCCGAGGCGCCGGCTCAGCTCACCGATGCGCAGCAGCGGGCGATCCCGGGGAGACTCCATAACAACACTATACATTCCTTTGACATTAGTTTGACAATCCCTCTAAGACGGGCTTAGCTTACCCCTTGAACGAACTCTGGACAAAACCTTGACGAGGCCACGTGCGAGCGGGGCCGGAGGGAGAAGACATGCGAAGGTTCAAGTACCTGGCGGCAGCCATGGCCATCACGGGCCTGCTGGCAGGCTCCGCGACGGCGGCGTCAGCGGCAACGTCTCAGCCCGCGAGGGCTCAGGCCGCTGCGGCTGTGCACCTCAGGAGCGGAGCCACCGCGGTCACCACCGCACCCGGCATCGCGGCGGCGCTGCTGACCAATGGCATCGTGCCGCTCGCGACCTGGCCAGGCAGCCAGTCGGTGCAGTCCCCCGCCAGCGGCCCGGCAGTGCTGTTCACGTTCCCGGTGACGGGGGGCCGGGTCACCCTCAGCCCGCTCGGCGGCACGATCGATCACCGCGGCGGGATCTTGTTCCTCAACCTGAAGAACGGCAAGAAGATCGAGGTCAGCTCGTTCACCATCGACCTGACCCACGCTGACCTGACCGGGATCGTGAACGGCAACCCCCAGGCACGCGTGCCCCTGTTCGGCCTTGACCTGTCGCACGCCAGGCTCGCGGCGGGCAAGCACCTCGTCACGGCCAGCGGGATCGGCCTGAAGCTCACCGCGGCCGCAGCCAAGGCCCTCAATGCCGCGCTGGGAACCAAGCTGTTCTCCGCCGGACTCAAGCTGGGCACCGCAAGCACGCTTCTGCGGTTCTAGGCCCATCTGGATGGCGGCGGGCTGGCACAGCGGACCGCCACCTGCGTTCTCCCAGCGCCCGCCCGCCGTCCACCAGTACGGTCGCGCTCTCCTGCCAAGCCCAAAGCTGGCGCAGGCAGGGCGGGACAGCGTGGCTGCTGCTCGGTCATCTCTCCGCGGGGGCAGGGATGACCGAGCAGCAGCCTTATGAGGTGGTGGATCGCCGAGACGGGTGCGAGCTACGTCGCACCTGGTAGCCGGAATCGAGCTGGACGGCTGGTTTGATGAGGTGCCCGACCGTGCTTTCCGTCCGCTGTGTGGGTTCATCGACGGCGCCGACCGCTCGCGCCGCCAGATCGCGATGCCCGATCCGGTCACCCAGCAGAATGCCGGCCCGGAAAGATCGTCATGACGGCCCCGGTGGTGCTACGGCGACAAGATCAGCGTCGGCTGAAGGCGATCACCGCCTCACCCATGAAATTTCGGACCCGTCGCCGGCGTCACCCCGAGCGCGGCGAGCGGCAGCCGGAACCGGGTCGAACGCCAGCCGTTGCTGGTCACGCCGGAAGGCGATGAGGACGACGTTCCGCTCGCCGGGGCAGGCCAGCCGGCAGCGCCACTTCGCGTCCGCCGAGGTCACGGGCCGCCAGCTGCGGGAACGATAGCCCGTTCATCATCTGAGGGTGCGATGGGACGCCGCCTGGCGGGGCCCGGCGCCAGGAGGGCGCGCGGATGGCGACCCGGTCACCAGCTGCGTTCCGGCAGGAGTTGGTGGACATCGAGGTAGTCGACCCGGAAGCGGGCTTGGCAGTAGGCGAGGTAGAGGTCCCACATGCGCTGGAAGGTGGGGCCGCACCCGAGTTGCCCACGGCGTCGTCGGCGGCGATGGACTGGGTGCGGTGCTGACCGGCTTCGATGTGACCGTCACGGGCAGGTGCTCAACGAGCTGTCTCGCCCAGCTCCGACGAGATGCCGCCGTGCCCGACGATGATTCCCGGCGCGCGGGGCAGTCACGGGAACCCCGCCGTGCAGCTTCTCGCCCTCCGGCGACTGCGCAGGGGTGCCGACAGGGCGCCGGCATCGTCGCGCTGAAGTCCGCCTTGCGGCCGGCGAGAGCCGTGCTGAAGGTGGCCGGGCCGCGCACGTCACCGTGGATGATCTACTGGCGCCGTGGTAGCAGCCGGGATGGCGTGTTGTCGCGGCCACGTCGTGGCAGGTTTCGGCCAGTACCGGGGCACGGCCTGGTGTCTGCGAAACCTAAGGCGCCGCCCGCGAGCGCCTTCACCGCGGCCACTGAATATTCTCGGCCTCGGTGACTGGGTCGCCGGTCAGCAGCCGGGCCCCCACCGCGGTCGCGATCTGCGGCGTGGCGCCGGCTCCGGCCAGGGCGAGCGGAGCGCGCTGGGCGAGCGCGGTGAGCTGCGCAGCGTGGGGCTCGAGGTTCTCCGGCAGGGTCGCGGCCAGGACGACGAGGTCCGGGCGCCTCGCGTCGACCGTCCGGGTCAGCTCCTCGACCGGGGTGCTCATCCCGAGGTAGTCGATCCTCCATCCGCTGCGGTTAAGGACGATGCCGAAGATCATCAGCGCCAGGTCGTGAAGCTCGCCGGGGGAGCAGGCGAGGACGGCGCGGGGGCCGTGGCCGTTCCCCCAGCCGCGGGCCAGCCCGGCGAGCCGCCCGCGGATGACGTTGCTAGCGAAGTGCTCCTGGGCGATGCTGGCCGTTCCGCTCTCCCAGCGCTCGCCGAGTTCGGTGAGATACGGCAGTACCACGTCCCGGAGCACCGTCGTCACGGAGAGGTCGGACAAGAGCCGGTCAAGGACCGCCTGTGCGGCCGGCTCATCGAAGGTGTCCAGGGCCTGCCGGAGGGCACCGGACAGCTCACTCTCCGCGGGGTCCGCTCCGGCTTCGTGGTTCTCTCCGAGCACCGTTCGCGCCGCCTCGGCGGCCGACAGCCCGCGGGCGAGGTAGGCCTGCATCCGGCGCACCCGCAGCGCGTCCGCCTCGGAGTACAGCCGGAAGCCGCCCGCCGAGCGCTCCGGCTGGAGCAGGCCGTAACGGCTCTCCCACGCTCGCAGGACGTGGTCGCTGACGCCGAGGCGACGGCTCAGCTCACCGATGCGCAGCACCGGCGAGCCGTCGGGAGTGTCCATGCGAGCACTCTACAGTAGTTAGACAGACATTTGACAAGGCTGGGGGCGAAGGCTACCGTCCTATCTAGACAAACCTTAGACGAAAGTTGCCATCATGGGCTCCCGCGCCAACGATCCGGCTACCGCCACCGGCTCCGCCTCTCAGGAACCCGGCACGGTTGCGGGCGCACGGCGGCCGTCCGTTGCCGTCATCGGCGCCGGGGTCTCCGGCCTGACCGCGGCGTACCTCCTCTCCCGCACCCACGACCTCACCCTCTTCGAAGCCGAGGACCGGCTCGGCGGCCACGCGCACACCCACGACGTCACGGACTCGGATGGGCGTCAGCACGCCGTCGACAGCGGGTTCATCGTCCACAACGACGCGACCTACCCCTGGTTGCGCAAGCTGTTCGGCGAGCTGGACATCGAGGTGCGTCCCGCCGAGATGAGCATGAGCGTCCGCTGCGAGGGGTGCGGGCTGGAGTATGCCGGCGGCCGCGGGCTGCGCGGTGTATTCGCCCAGCCACGCCGTTTCATCGACCCCCGGTTCGTCCGGATGCTGTGGCACGTCAAGCGGTTCCGCCGGCATGCATCGGCCTTCCTGCGGACGACCGACGACGAGAAGCTCACGACCTACGGCGAGTTCCTGGAGCGGGAGGGGTTCAGCGGCTACTTCATCGACCACTACGCCGTGCCGCTCGTCTCGTGCGTGTGGTCCGCCGGGCGGGAGACGACGCTGACCTACCCCGCGCGTTATCTGTTCCGGTTCCTCGACCATCACGGCATGCTCCGGGTCGGCGGGTCACCACAGTGGTACACCGTTGCCGGCGGGTCACGGGTCTACGTCGAGCGGCTCGCGGGGCTACTCAAGGACGTGCGCGCGGCCCATGCCGTCACCGACGTCACCCGGCGCGAGGATGGCGTGCAGATCCGGGACGTCACCGGGCAGGTCACCCGCGTGGACCGCGTCGTCATCGCGACCCATGCCGATCAGGCCCTGGGCCTGCTCGCCGACCCGAGCGATGAGGAGGTCAGCACCCTCAAGGAGTTCGGCTACTCGCGCAACGTCACCGTGCTGCACACCGACAGCTCGGTCCTGCCAGACGCCGCGCGGGCCCAGGCGTGCTGGAACTACCGGATGATGTCCTGCGGCCGCCCCGGCCAGCCCGCCGTGGTGACGTACTGGATGAACCGGCTCCAGGGCCACCGGGCCGCGCAGGAGTTCCTGGTCACGCTCAACGACCGCGAACGCCTCGACCCGGAGTCCATCGTGGCGACGATGAACTACGAACACCCGATCTACACCCCCGAAGCGGTCCGCGCGCAGTCACGGCTGAACAGCCTGGCCACCAGCCGCACCGTATACGCGGGCGCCTACCACGGGTGGGGATTCCACGAGGACGGGTGCCGCTCCGGCGTCGAGGCAGCCCGGCACTTCGGAGTGACCTGGTGAGCACGGCCTCGCTCACGCCGGCGTCCGCACCCGCCCGCGCACCGCGGCCCCCGCTGCCAGCCCTCGTCATCGGCCAGGTCACGCACCGGCGGCCCGGCCCAGTCCAGCACGCCTTCCGGCATCGGGTCTACCAGTGGCTGGTCGACCTGGACTGCCTCCCCCGCCAGCCTTGGCACCTGCGGGCGTTCGCGCAGTTCAGCAGCGCTGACCACCTCGGCGACCCTGGCCTGCCGATCAAGCGCAACATCGAGAACTACCTGGCGCTGAGCGGCATCGGCCTCGGTGACCGGGGCCGGGTTCTCATGCTGGCCAACGCCCGGGTCCTGGGCTACGTGTTCGACCCGCTCTCGGTCTTCTGGTGCTATGGCAGCGACGGGGTCCTCGTGTGCGTCGTCGCAGAGGTCCACAACACCTACGGCGAGCGGCACGCTTACCTCCTGCGGCCAGACCAGGCCGGGTCCGCCGTGACGGACAAGAGCTTGTACGTCTCCCCGTTCTTCGACGTCACCGGCAGCTACGAACTGGGGTTCACGCTGACGCCGGACCTGGTCGCCACGACCGTGACGCTGCGACGCCACGATGCCGTGGCGTTCAGCGCGACCTTCCGGGGTCGGCCCGAGCCGGCGACGCGCGCCGCCCTGGGCCGCCGGCTCATCCGGCAGCCCCTCATGCCTCAGCGGATCTCGGCCCTGATCCGGGTGCACGGCATCTGGCTCTGGCTCCATCGCCTGCCCATCCGCTCCCGGCCACACCACATCCCACAGGAAGGGGTCTGATCATGACCGCCTCCGCCGCCATCAGGTGGCCCGCCGCCACCACCACACCACGGGCGCCGCTCAGGGCCGCCATCGCGCGGATCATCTTCGAACGTGCCGTACGGCGGGTCCCGGTCCGCGTCACCTACCCCGACGGCCGGGTGCTCGGAGCAGGATCGCCGGCCTCGCCCGAGTTCGCGATCGTTCGCCCCGCGGCGTTCTTCGCCCGGCTGGGCCGCGACGCGAAGGTCGGGTTCGGGGAGACCTACATGGCCGGGGACTGGCGGGCCGGACCCGGCACCGACCTGGCCGATCTGCTGACCCCCTTCGCCTCGCAGCTGACCACGCTGATTCCCCCGGCACTGCAGCGGCTGCGTGTCTTCGTCGACCGGCGCGTCCCCCGCGAGCAGGAGAACACCCTTGATGGTTCGCGCAGCAACATCGCCGCTCACTACGACCTGAGCAACGACCTCTTCGCCGCCTTCCTGGACCCGACGATGAGCTACTCCTCGGCCTGGTTCGATCAGAGCGAGCCCGTGGAGACCGCAACCCGGCTCGAGGACGCGCAGCGGCGCAAGATCGACGGCATCCTCGACCTCGCGGGCGTCCAGGCCGGCACCCGCGTGCTGGAGATCGGATCGGGGTGGGGGTCGCTTGCCATCCGCGCCGCGCAGCGCGGTGCCCGCGTCACGACGATCACCTTGTCCCGCGAGCAGATGCGGCTGGCCCGTGAGCGGGTGGAATCCGCAGGCCTGTCCGGGCTCGTCGAGGTGCGGGTCCAGGACTACCGCGAGGTCAACGGCCAGTACGACGCCGTCGTCAGCGTCGAGATGATCGAGGCCGTCGGGGAGGCCTACTGGCCCGCCTACTTCGCAGCCCTTGACCGGCTACTCGCTCCCGGCGGCCGGGTCGCCATCCAGACCATCACCATGGACCACGACCGTTTCCTCGGCACCCGGCGCAGCTTCAGCTGGATCCAGAAGTACATCTTCCCCGGCGGCATCATCCCGTCCCTGCAGGCGATCGACGACACCCTCGCGGCCCACACCACGCTGCGCGTGACGTGGCACCGCGAGCTCCGGCCGCACTACGCCCGGACGCTGCGCCTGTGGCGGGAAAGCTTCCGCGACCAGTGGCCCCGCATCCATGCCCAGGGCTTCGACGAGACCTTCCGCCGCATGTGGGAGCTCTACCTCGCCTACAGCGAGGCCGGCTTCCGCAGCGGCTACCTCGGCGTAAGCCAGCTCCAGATGACCAGGAGGCCGGCATGAAGCTCGAGGGCAAGGTCGCCTGGGTCGTCGGCGCCTCGAGCGGAATCGGCGCCGCCGTGGCACGCGAACTCCTGCGCCGTGGCGCCACCGTTGCGATCTCGGCCCGGCGCGAAGAGCAGCTCCACGATGTAGCGGGCGGGCACATGCTCGTCCTCCCCGCCGACGTCACCGACGCCGCGTCGGTCGCGGCCGCTGCCGCGCGAGTCCGGCAGGAGCTGGGCCCGATCGACCTTGCCGTGCTATCCGCCGGCTACTGGAAGCAGATGGACCCGGCGGACTGGGACACCGACGTCTTCGACCAGCACATCCGGGTCAACCTCGCCGGGATGAGCAACTCCATCGCAGCCGTGCTGCCCGGCATGCTGCAACGGCACCACGGCGTCATCGCCGGCGTCGCGTCCGTGGCCGGCTACCGCGGGCTGGCCGGCGCCGAAGCCTACGGCGCCACCAAGGCGGCCCAGATCAACCTGCTCGAGTCCCTGCGCGTCCACCTCGCCCGGACCGGGGTGCAGGTCACGACTGTCTGCCCCGGCTTCGTCCGCACCGACCTCACGGCCGGCAACCCCTTCCCCATGCCCTTCATCATCGACGCCGGCCAGGCCGCACGATCCATCTGCGACGGACTGGAGCGTGAGCGCACCGAGATCGCCTTCCCCGCCCCGATGGCCCTGCTGATGAAGACCGCGCGCCTTGTCCCCGTCCGCGTCTGGACGGCCCTGTGGAAAAGCACCTCGCTGCCTGACACCCGTCCGGCCGAACACCGCGGCCGAGACCACCCGAAGCAAAGGACACCATGAAACTGCTCAAGACCGTCGTCGCCGAAAAACCCCTGGACGCGGTGTTCGGCTACCTCTCCGACTTCACTACGACCACTGACTGGGACCCGGGCACGGTGACCACCGTGCGCCGGCACGGCAACGGCGGAGTCGGCACCACCTATCTCAACACCTCAACATTTCTCGGCCGGACGACCCAGCTGACCTACCTAGTCGAGGAACTGGTAGACCAGAAACTCATTCAACTTCGCGGGGAGAACAAGACCGTCATCGCCGTAGACACCCTGACCTTCCGGCCCGTGGCGCCCGGAACCGAGGTAACCTACGCCGCCGAGTTCACCTTCAAAGGCCTATCGCGCATCATCGCCCCACTGCTCAAGCCTGCGTTCGAACGCCTCGGCAACGAAGCCGAAGCCGGCCTGCGCAAGGCGCTGAACCGACTCTGACCAAGGTAGTCCCAAACTCGCCGCCCGCCTCGTCCACGCCTGTCAGCGGCCAGCTCCGGATCACCCGGCATCGGTGGATGAGGCATCCTCCTCAGGGTCATCATGGTTGCGTTGTGATCACGTGGCCCGGTTTCGCCTGGCGCGACCGGGGCACACCACGGCCATGAGGACGACGATCGTCACCGTCGGCGCCGTAGCGGCCACCGCGGCGATCGGCGGTGTCGCGGCCGACCCCGGGTCCGACTGGTATCGCAGTCTGCGCAAGCCCCGGTGGCAGCCTCCGCCTCCGGCCTACGCGCTGGTCTGGACGCCGCTGTATGTGACCATCGCTTACGCAGCCGCCAGGGCGCTCACACGCGCCCAGAGCCGCGATCGCACCCGCCTTGCCGGCGGCCTGATCCTTGACCTGGCGCTCAACGCTGCCTGGACGCCATTGTTCTTCCGCGCTCGCCGGCCTCGCGCCGCGCTGGCCGAGATCGCCTGCCTCAACGTCGCCAACGTGCTGCTGATCCGCCAGACGTGGCGGGCTGACCGGACGGCGGCGGTCCTGCTGGTGCCCTACGCCGGCTGGACCGTGTTCGCCACCGCGCTGAACGCCGAGATCGTCCGGCTGAACCCCAGCGCCTGAGTCAGGAAGACCCCAGGCCACGGGCTCCACGCAAACGCAACCACCCGTCCGTGCCAGCAGCCGCGCTCACGCTGCGCCGGGACCTGCCGACCAGGCGGGCCGCACCGATCGGCGGCTATACGTGCCATGTGCCGGTGTTGCCTGGAGCGATCGGCTGGATCGTCGGTGCGGAGTCGCCGCCGTCTGACCTGCCGGGTATGGAGAGGGTGGCAGTCGGTGTAACCGCTCCTGCCGGCCCGTCCGTGGCCGGGCGTGTTCCTGTCCGTGACGCGCGTGAGCTCGCTGTAGGCCTAGAGCTGCGGGAGCGGGCAGCCCGGGACCGCACCTCGCAGCACATATCCGCTGGTCAGCGGCGTTTGACTCGGATAGAAGGAGAGCGGTCTGACCGGAAATCACCTTACGTAAATGAGCGTATGACGACGGGACCCGGGCCTGGTGCGGTGATCGGGCCTGGTCAGGAACGTATGGGGTTTACGCGGCCTTGGTGATGGTGACGTCGAACCCGAGCGCTTGAATTTGCCGGATGTGGTTCTTCAGCTTGCGGCCGGTGTCGAGGCGCGCCTGGTAGTAGCCGTAGCCCAGGTCGGTGAACCGGGCTTCGGGGTCGGACAGCAGGTGCCAGATGATGACCAGGATGGACCGGGCGACGGCGACCTGGGCCTTGGCCTTGCCGCGGCGGCGGGCGATCCTGTTGAACCGCTCGCCGAGGAACGTATCGGTGCGCGGCGCCGATGGCGGCCTGGCCGAGGGCCCCGCGCAGGTAGGCGTTTCCCTGGCCCTTCTTCCCGGCCCGGGTGCGGGGCCCGGACTGGCGGGCGGACGGGCACAGCCCGGCCCAGGACACCAGGTGGGCGGCGGTGGGGAACCGGCTCATGTCCAGGCCCACCTCGGCGATGATGGTGCGGGCCTGGTCCTCGCGGATGCCGGGGATCTGCGCCAGCCTGGCCACCGCGTTCAGCGCCGGGGCGTCCGGGCCGGCGCTGGCGTCCGGGCCGGTGGTCCCGTCCGCGTTGATGCCCCAGGCGGCGGGCATCGCCGCGGCCAGCTCGGCTGCCCGTGCGGACAGCCGGGCGATCCGGTCGTCGAGGAAGGCGATCTGCTCGAGCAGCATCCCGGCCAGCTCGCCGTGGTGGTCGTCGAACATGCCGTCCAGGGCCTGGACCAGGTCGTCGTGCTTGGCCTTCATCTTCCCGCGGGCCAGCCCGGCCAGCGTCTTCGGGTCGCGCTGGCCGGCGATCATGGCCTTGATCATGTCCTGCGCCGACAAGGTGGTCAGCTTGCTGGCCACGGACGACACCTTCACCAGGGCGCGCGCGGTCGGTGCAACCGCTGGCTTTCCACGGACGGGCACGGACCACATCCTGCGGGCAGCCCGAGGACCTGGCCGATCTGCTGGTTGAGGAGGTCGGCCTGGCCATGGATGCAGTGGCTGTACACGGTGAGCAGGACCGCGACGCTGTGCCCGGCCCGGGCAGCGATCTGGGCGGGGTCCCCTCCGGCATTCAGCCACAGCGACAAGGCGGCGTGACGCAGATCGCAGGGGCGCCGGGCGAGCCCGCTAGCGGCCAGCTCGGGCCCGAGGGCGAGAGCGCGGGCGGAGTGCCAGGCACGGCCGTAGACCGATTCGCTGAGCGGCCCGCCGCGGGTTCCCCGGAACAGTCGGCCGTCGGGTGCGGTGCCGTAGGTTGTGAAGTGCGCACGGAGCATGGCGACCAGCACCGGAGGGAACCGGGACACGCGGATCACGAGCTTGCGAATCGCGGCTGCCGTAGGCTGCTGTCCGGGACGCCGTCGGCTTGTGTAGTCCCATCTGCGGGTGACCGGCCGCCGATGCCAGGTGAGCAGCGTTGCCGGGGTCACCTTGAACCCCTCGTCCCACCGGCGGCGCGGAACCAGTCGTGACAGTGATGCCAGCCACAGCCGGTCGCCCGGCTGGTAGCGGACCCGCCCGGTCTGACGGCGAAGCACCGCGTTCTCGTGCCGGAGCACCAGGAGCTCGGCATCCTTGGACACCTGGTGCCGGGTCAGCATCATCAGACAGCCGAGCAGACAACGTACGAGCAGGTAGACGACCGAGATGATCACTCAGGATGATCCCCAGCTGGGAGGTCCGACTAGGCCAGATCCAGCAATCGAGCCTCACAGGCGGGTCGCCGGTCCCGTTGGTGATCGACGGCTGCCACCGCCTGTACAAGGCGGCCAGGCTCGGCCGCGAGCACGAGCCTCGCTCCTGCTTACGCCGCCGAGACCCGGCCATCCGCCACGATGCAAGCCTCGGCCCCACCCGCCGCCCCGCGCGACGGCCAGCCCGGGTCCCGCCTCCCGCGGGGGACCTAACCTGGTCTGCTCGGTTTGAGCGCGCTAGCGTGACGCCATGACGCTGAGCGCCTATTTCGCCGCCGCTGGCGAACACCAGCAACTGGCCTGGATGAGCGGCTCGACCCTGGAAGTCCTAGTGGACTCGGCCGTCAGCAACGGTCAGGTGCTCATCATGCGAAGCGACACCGCTCGGGGAAACGCGGTTCCGGTCCATGTCCACCAGCGAGAGGACGAGATCTTCCTGCTCCTCAACGGCGCTTTGACGGTCTGGGCCGGTGACCAGCGACGAGAACTCTCTGGCGGCGGCGTCGCCGTCCTGCCGAAGGGCGTTCCCTATACCTACTTCGTCACCTCCCAGATCGCAACCATCCTGGAGGTCATCGCCCCTGGCGGATTGGAGCAAGCCTTCCGGGAAGCAGGGTGGGATCTACGTACCCCGGCGCCTGATGGCTGGGCCTGTACGCCCTATGCGGTGGCCACGGCCATGGCCAAGGTGGGCTGCACGATCCTGGGACCACCGCCCAGCAGCGCCCGTGATAACCCGGTTGCTCCGCGAAGCCCGTCATACCACGCCCGACCTCATGTGCCCCTGCCCGGACCGGCCGCAAGGTCTGCGTCGTTTGTACGTTAGTGACGCTGCCCGCATGCTTCTAAGTCTTCGGACGTGCGTTCGCGGTGGGTCAGCGTGGTCTGTGACCTGGAGCCGCGGCCTGGTCCGGTCCTTTGCGGACGCCCTCGAACCGCGGCAAATGAGCCAGAACTGAGACCAGCTTGGCCCTGCCCTTAAGGTTTTCAAGAGCGTCGGTGGCTTGGCTGTCCGGCAGCGTTGCTACCTGGGCTTTCAGTGGCCGTGCTCGCCGCGGCACTCAAGATCATCTCGTGTATATCCCGCGTGCCGTCCAGTGCCCTGTCCGCTAGATGGCCGCCGAGCATCTGTTCCGCAGACCGGTGCCGCACGTCCAGCCAGTCCGTCTCAATCCGTACCCGCAGGTCAGCGTTCTGCCGGGTGTCCGGCATAGATGCCATAGCAGCGCCGGGGTGGACAAGTGGAAAGCCATCTCGTGATCGCTCCGTTACCCGCGCGCCGGGCGGCTTGCCGTGCCCGCCGTCGCCGGCTCCTCCGGGCAGCACCAGCCGTCGCTCGGCGTGCTGGGCGGCTTGGGCGCGGATACGGTGCCGAAGGTGCGCAGCACGACGATGAAGGCCGCCACGACGATGGCAGCGACCAGACCCGAGACGTAGGCACTCGCGTCGACGGCGCCGCCGGTCCGCCACAGTGGTCCGGTTCCGCTCGCCTTCCCCGCATGGCAGGACCGGCGAGTGAGCTGCTGGCTAAGGGCCCGCAGCCCGCCAGCCCGAATCGGGCGGCTCCTGCGAGCTTTCCTGTGGCTGAGCCTCCGCTAGCTTGGGTACTGCCGACTTATCACTAACTGGTAGATGCCGGAGGTGCTCGGGTGCCGGTTGACCAAGGTAGCGCCAGGATACGCGGCCGTCGTGGACCTTAACCGAGGGCTGGAAGACCTCGTGGCCGTGGCGCTGGTGGCGGCGCTTGCGCCGCTGGTGGTGGCGGCCCTGCCGGGCCCGCGCATTCCGCAGGTGGTCATTTTCCTGCTCGGCGGCGTCTTGATCGGCCCGCATGTGCTCGGCTTGGCCGAGACGTCCAACATCCAGCTGCTGGCCAATATCGGGCTCGGCTTCTTGTTCCTGCTGGCTGGTTACGAGCTGGATCCGCAGCTGCTGCGGCAGCGGCCAGGTGAGCTGGCGATCATCGGCTGGCTGATCTCGGTGGTGATCGCCGTGGGGCTGACGGCCGGGCTGGGCGCGGCCGGCTACATCAAGGACTACGTGCCGGTCGGACTGGCGCTGACCACTACGGCGCTGGGCACGCTGCTACCCATCCTGCGGGACAACGACATGCTCGCCGGCCCGTTCGGCCAGAACGTGTACGCCGCGGGGGCTGTCGGGGAGCTGTTCCCCATCCTGATCATCGCGGTGTTCCTCACCCAGCGGGGCCATTTCATCGCGCTGGCCTCGGTGGCCCTGGTCGGGGTGCTGGCCCTGGTCCTGTCCGCCGTACCGTGGCTGGCCAGGAATAGCACGGTCCAGCGGATCATCCGGGAGGGACAGGACGCGACCGGGCAGACTACGCTGCGCTGGGCGGTGGTCCTGCTGTTCGCGCTGCTCGCCGTCGCGAGCCGGTTCGGCCTGGATGTCGTGCTCGGCGCCATGCTAGCCGGGATGGTGCTGCGGGCCTGGACCCGTCGGCTCAGCATCGATACCGCCGGCCTGGAGAACAAGTTCGACGCGGTCGGCTACGGGATCTTCATCCCGATCTTCTTCATCTCCTCCGGCATGACCCTGGACCTGAAGGCGATCAGCCAGGACCCGCTGCGCCTGCTGCTCTTCTTCGCGTTGCTGCTGATCGTGCGCGGCCTGCCGTCGCTGCTGGTGTACCGGCGTGCCCTCCCGGCCCGGCAGCGGGTGGAGATGACGTTCATCACGGCGACCACGTTGCCGCTGCTGATCGCCCTGGCCGACATCGGCCAGCAAGACGGGGTCATGCTCCCCGCCACCGCCGCCGCCCTGGTCGGCGCGGGCGTGCTGTCGGTCCTGGTATACCCGCAGATCGCGGTCGGGCTACACCGGTCAGCGCCGCTCACGCCCGCCGATGCCGGGATCGCGACGGCGGAGACGAGCCTCAGGACCAGCGCGCCTCCGGAGAACACCGGTCAGCACGGCCAAGATGGCTAGCGCAAAAACTTCCGGTGAGTGGGTCCGGGCAGGTGACGAGCTACCGCCCGGTGCACCTACCGTGGGGCCGATGAAGGGCAGGTAGGGCTAACCAGCCATCCGACCAGTGAGGCGCCTGAGCCTGGCCTAGGCTTGCCGCTCTTCAGGCGGGCACGAAGGAGCAACTAGAGCGCCACGCTCGGAGACGGTTCGTTCACCCGGCCCTCCCGAACTTCGTCCAGGGAGAATGGTCTGGCCGTCTATCCGCGGAGTGGTCCCAGTGCCGACTCGAATGGATCGATCTGCGTCCAGAAATCGGTCTCGCGCAGCAAATCCACCGTGCAGAACGACGGATCGCGAATGTTGGTCCGGTCCGCGTTTGGGCCCCGGAGGGCCTCTGCGCGGGACTGGGCCTGACCCAATGGCGTTAAGTTAAGACCACTTCGGTGTAAGATCGCTTGCGTGGCCAGACGAGGGCAGCAGGTGGTCGCCGGGGACCGGCTGCCGGACCGGATCGGGATCGGGGTGCTGGCGAAGGTGTTCCCGCCCGAGCTGGTTGACCGGGTTGTCGACGAGGCCGGGGTCCGGGAGCAGCGCAAGCGCGCGCTGCCGGCCCGGGTGGTGGTGTACCTGCTGCTGGCGATGGTGCTGTTCTTCCAGTGCGGCTACGGCGAGGTATGGAACAAGCTGGTGCAGGGCCTGGAGTGGGCCAGGCAGTTCCGGGTCCGGGTGGCGCTGGGCATGCAGCCCTCGCCCGCCGCGGTGACCCAGGCGCGGCAGCGGCTGGGCTGGCAGGTGATGCAGCGGCTGCTGGAGGCGGTGGCGGGGCCGCTGGCCGGGGAGGAGCAGGAGACCGCCTTCATCGCCGCGATGCGGCTTGTCGCGGTTGACGGGATGTGCCTGGATGTGCCCGCGACCGCCGGGAACGGCGCGGAGTTCGGCTACCCGGGCAACGACGCCGGCCCGGGGCCGTTCCCGCAGGTCCGGGTGGTCGGCGTGGGTGAGTGCGGGACCCGGGCGGTGCTGGGAGCGGAGCTGTCGCCGCTGGCCACCGGGGAGCAGCCGCTGGCCCGCAAGCTGCTGCCCCGGCTCAACCAGGGCGACCTGCTGCTGGCCGACCGGAACTTCCTGTCCCACGGCCTGCTGACCGATGTGCTGGCCGCCGGCGTGCATGTGCTGTGGCGCGCGAAAAGCGACATAGACCTCCCGGTCCTGGACGTCCTGCCCGACGGCACGTACCTGTCGCGGATCGCCGACCCGGCCGCCTCCCGGCCGATGCGCCGCAAGGGCGCCGCCCCCGAAGACATCCCCGGCATCCCGGTACGCGTCATCGAATACTCGGTGACCAGCGACGACGGCACCGAGATATCGGAGACCTTCACCCTGGTCACCGACCTCACCGATCCCGCCGCGCTGTCAGCGGAGCAGGCCGCGGACGCCTATGCGCGCCGCTGGCAACTGGAGACCTGCTTTGATGAGCTGGAGACCTCGCTGCGCGGCGGGGCCGCCGTCGTCCTGCGCTCGAAGTCCCCGCCGATGATCCGCCAGGAGATCTACGCCATGCTCTGCTGCTACCAGGCGATCCGCACCCTGATCAGCCACGCCGCAGCCGACGCCGGGCTCGACCCGCTGCGGGTCTCCTTCACCGCCGCCCGCCAGGCCATCCGCAGCCGCATCAGCGACTCCGGATGCTTTTCCCCCTCCGCTCCTTGACACCAGCTCGCCGCCGACCTGGCTGCCGAGATCACCTGGCACCGCAACCTCGTCCCGGCCCGCCCCGGACGCCGCTACGAACGCAAGACCAAGCGCCCCGGAGGCCGCTACAAGACCCGCAAGCACGGCGAGGCCACCCGCCTGACGCCCCTGACCAAGGTCGTCTTCTGGCTAATGCCAGTGCCTGCTTAACTTAAAGCCATTGGGGCCTGACCACTGGGGGAGATCAGTGCGCACTTCGCCCAGATTACGGCGCCTCAGTTTCGAAGGAGACGATCAGCCGGATCACCGACAAGGTGCTCGAGGAGATGAACGACTGGGCCCGGCTCCTCGATGCGGTCTATGCCGCGGTGTTCATCCACGCGATCGTGGTTAAGGTCCGCGGTGACAAGGGAGATGACGACAGCGAGCAGGCATCCTGAAATGCCAGGTCAGAGGCACAAAGCCGGGTGGACGGTCGACGTAACCGCTCCCGCCGCCCCCGTCCGTGGGTTTTCCGCCCCCGTCCGTGGACCAAGCCCGACGCCCACGGACACATAGCGGACGGCGACGGCCCGGGGCGGAGCCTCGAATGACGTATGTGCTGGTCAGCGGCATGGGGCTCGGGTAGGAGCGACGGGCTGTAAAACCGTCGGCTCAGCCTACGTTGGTTCGAACCCAACACCTGCCACCGTATTTTCGCAGGTCAGAGCCGGTGACGCTGGATTGCGTCACCGGCTTTTGGCGTGAAAGGGAGCGGTTCAGCAGACCGTCGGCTGTGGTCCGTGGGCTATGCGTGGGCCAGATCCGGCTGTCTGCAGCCGCCGCACACGGAGCCGGATGATGCCGTCTCAGCTGCGGAAACAGTCAGCGGGAGGGGGCTGGGGCAGCCTCGGTTCTGGCCTGCCGGGCGGGTGTTCGTGGGCCGTGGCGGGGCCGCCGGGGGGAGAGCTGCGTACATATAGATGACATGCATCGGGCCGAACTGAGCTGAGGCCGGTGCCATCCGTGCGTGAGACCTCCTCAGCTCAGACGCGTCACGATTGACCGCGTAGGCATTGGCGCGGGGTGCTGGCCCCGCTGGAGCTTGAGGAGGTCCCGATGCCCATCGTAGGCGGGCTCGACATCCACCGGAAGCAACTCACGTTCGACTATCTCGACACCGCGACCGGGGAGGTGAAGCGCGGCCAGATCGCCCCGGCCGACCGGGCGCACCTGCGGTCCTGGCTGGTGCGGTTCGCTGGCCGCGATGACGTCGCGTTCGCGCTGGAGGGGTGCACCGGCTGGCGGTACGTCGCGGAGGAGCTGGCCGCGGCCGGCGTCGCGGCGCACGTCGCCGAGCCGGCTGACGCCGCGTTCGCCCGCGGCCGCAAGCGGCACGCCAAGACCGGCAAGACCGACTCGCGGCACCTGCGGGAGCTGCTGGCCGAGGGCCGGCTGCCGGAGTGCTGGATCCCGCCGTCGTACGTCCTGGAGTGCCGGGCGCTGCTGGAGACCTACCACGACCTGCGGGCCGAGCACACAGCCCAGGCGCAGCTGCGCGGTGTTCTTCCATCAGGGCGCTCCGGCCCTGGGCCCGCTGCGCACCGAGCAGGACATCGAGGCAGTGCAGGCGGCCGCTGCCTGCCACCTGTCGCCGGCCGGGCAGCTGCAGGTGGACACCGCGCTGGGCATGCTCGCCTTCCTGGAGGGGCGCCTGGAGGTGCTGCGGCACCGGCTGCTGGCCGCTGCCCGGTCCCTGACCGGGGCGAGGGTGCTCGCCGCCCGGCTGTACGGGGTCGGTCCGGTCACCGCGCTGGCGCTGACCTGCTGGCTGGGCGGCGCCGGCCGGTTCTCCTCCTCCCGCAAGGCGGTCCGGTTCGCCGGGCTGGACATCACCGTCCACTCCTCCGATTCCCGGCGCTCGCCCGGGCGGCTGTCCCGGCAGGGCCCGGCGGTGCTGCGCTGGGCGGTGTTTGAGGCCGGCAAGACCCACGCCCGAGCCTCGGCCCCCGACCACGCCTACTACGCCGCGGTCAAGGACCGTAAGGACGGCAAGCGCGCCGCCCTGTCCGAGGCCCGCAAGATCCTCCGGCAGGCCTGCCACATCCTGGCTGAGCTCGGCGACGACGCGCTCACTGCCGCCTGAGCCCGCCATCTCGTCCCATGGTGGCCATTCCTGACGCGGCCGGCCAGGCCGGCGAGCCGGAGCCGAACTCACCCGATGGGGCAATAACCGCGGCCAGCTCCCGCCAGTCCGCTGTCAGCCGCTCCCGGTCCTGCCGCGCAGGGCCAGGCGGACGGCCTGTATAGACTGAGCGGCCGCATCCCCCCGCAGGCGGGAGGACAGCCCAATCGATCATCATGTCGCCGGGCGCGGCACAGCGCCCGCGGGCCTAGGTAAGCCTGGCTGTCCCCTCGCCGCCCCCGTCCCGTCATGGAGCAGGTCACCCCGATCCCGGCAAGAAAGGCACTGCGCCAGCAAACCCGAACCGCCAGTCCCTCCGCAAGTTCGCTCCCTTGCCCCGCCGGCCATGATCCGCTCCCGGGCAAGGGAGCACAGCGAAGCACGCCCGCAAACCGTAAATGCGGCCACCGCGGAACCACTTGCGTCACCGTGGCGATGCAGGTAAGCGGACGGGATGAAGCCCGGTGCCGACGGTCCGGCACACTGCTCGCTATCCCTTCATCCGGTGCGTCCTGGAGTGGCCCGGCAGGTGATTTCCGGGTTTACCAGAAGTCAATGCCTGGTCCACGGGAGGGCTACGGCGAGTGGATGCCGGGTGTGGCTAGCGGGGGCGGTTATCCGGCCCGGACGGTGTCTGCCGTGGTACTGGTGCCGGGCCGGGCAGCGGTGTGTCAGGGGCTGGTTACGTCGCCGGGCGGACGGCGGCCTGTGGTGTGGGTGGTACTGGTGGGACCGAGCTGGAGCAGGACGTGTGGGTGGCCGGGCAGGTTCAGCCGGTCGCGGATCAGCGCGCGGGTGGCGGCGGCCTGCAGTGGCTGGGTGTACAGGCTGGCGAATACCCAGGCGGTGGCGGCGTGCAGCAGGAGCCGGTGCAGGGCCTGGCCGGCGCGCAGCCAGTCAGCGCGGCTGTCGGTGGCGGTGACCAGGATGGCGGTCAGCGGCGGCGGCGGTCCGTTGTTGGTCAGCTGGCCGAGGCCGCGGCTCTGGTCGAAGTCGCGCTGGCGGAGCTGGCCGGGCTGGGCTGCGGGGCTGCGCGGAAATGCGCGGGCCGGGATGCCGTCGCGGGAGGGGTCGCCGGCGGGGCGGGTCCAGCGCCTTATCTCGGCACGCGAGCGGGGGTCGAGGTCGAACCGGCGGGCCGCGGCTGCGGTGACCTCGGCGAGCCGCTGGTAGGGGAGGCCGGAGCGGATCAAGACGAGGGTGGCGCCTTCGGCGAGCGCGTCGTGCTGCAGGGCGGCGGTCAGGCCGGCGGGCAAGGCCCCTGGGGCGAAGCCGCCGCGGTGGGTGTGCCGGTGCGGGATGGCTTCCAGGAGCCGGCGTTCCCGTGCGGTGACCGGTGCGGGATGGCTGGCGCGCACCCGGGCCAGCAGCCGCAGCTGGCTGGGATCGGGCAGCAGGTCAGTGACCGCCTCGTAGTCCAGGGACCGGATCGCCAGCCGCAGGCCGTACAGGGCGGCGCCGCAGCTGATGTACATGTCCCGGCCGGCCAGGTCACTGCGGAGCTTTCGGGACGGGTCGGCGTGCAACTCCACGCATTCTTCGCTGAGCCGGAACTGCCAGGGCTGGGTGTTGTGTACCGACGGGGCCCGAGCGGCCGTCCCGATAAGGTATCCGGCGTGTTCTGCGAGCACCTGCGCCGCGATGCGCGGCTGCTGTTCCATTACTGCCTGCCTGTCCTCGTGTCGGGCCATGATGCACGGGGCAGGGAGTTGGACACAGGGCCTTTCGGCCGACCCTGACGTGACCAAAGTCCCCTCCGCCATGCGCTGAGGATCCGGGCATATGCCCGGCATCTGCCAAGTCCGGGGGATGGAGCCACCCGGCATGCTCCCGGCGCCTCGCACGCTGAGCCCCAGGGGCCGACGTGGGGACGGTTGAGGGTTGTGCGGCGTAGCTTAGGGCAGGTGGCCGCGCAGCCCGGCCACGCCCTGCCGGATCGCGGAGGCCGGTCGCCCAATTCCTGGACCGGCACTCGGGGCCGGGCGGGTGAAGATCTTGTGCAGCGGGCCGGGATCGCCGGTCAGATCCGCGGCGGCCATTGCCTGCTCGGTGGTAAGCGCCCCCGCCGCGAGTCCCAATGCGACCCGTGGCTCGGTCCGCATGACGGTCATGGTGGTGGGCAGCTCGACTGGTGCCGCGAGTGCGGTGACGGCCGGTCCCGACTGGTCAACCCGCACGACCAGGACCGCGCCCGCGGTCTGGAGCGCGAATTCGGCCGCGGGTACGGCGATCCTGTCGGCGAGCAGGGCAGTCAGGGCCAGTTCCAGCCAGTGCGGGTGGACGGCGTCCGATCTGGGACCGGGCACCATCAGCGGTGTGCTCCAGCGGAGCAGGGCTTCGACTGTTTCTCGGAGTCCGGCGCCCCAGTTGGTCAGCGCGTAGACGACTCCCCGGCCCGGTGGCCGGGCGACCTGGCGCTCGATCACGCCGCCGTTTTCCAGATCGCGCAGCCGTTGTGCGAGCAGGTTGGTGGCCACGCCGGGCAGCGCTGTCAGCAGGTCGGAGTAGCGGGCCGGGCGGATCAGCAGCTCCCGGATGATCAGCAGGCTCCAGCGCTCCCCGACAATGTCGAGGGCGCGTGCCAGGCCGCAGTACTGCGCGTATGACTTGCTGCTCAAGGCCCTTACCCCGGCACTCATTCATAAGCTTGACTTTTTAAATCTAGCTTGACTATAACAACTTACGGGGGTGGTTGCATGGACAAGGCGCGGCGGCGGGCCTCGGCCGGGGTCCGGCCCGGCTGGGTCCGTGACGACCTGTTCCCGTTCCGGAGCCGGTTCACCGAGGTTGACGGTCATCTCATTCACTATGTGGATGAGGGAAGCGGGCCGGTGCTGCTGCTATTGCACGGCAACCCCACCTGGTCGTTCGTCTACCGCGACGCGATCACCCGGCTGCGGGACCGGTTCCGCTGCATCGCTCCCGACCTTCCCGGATTCGGCCTGTCGGCCGCGGCCATCGGCTACCGGTATCGCCCGGCCGAGCACGCCGCGGTGATCGGTGGCTTCATCGACCGGCTCGGGCTGGCCGGCATCATTCTCGCGGTCCAGGACTGGGGCGGGCCGATCGGGCTGGCCGCAGCTGCCGCACGGGCCGGGCGCATGGATGGCCTGGTGATCGGCAACACCTGGGCCTGGCCGGTGAACGGTGACCGCCACTTCGAGATGTTCTCGGCGATCATGGGCGGGCCGATCGGCGCCGAGCTGATCCTCGACCTCAACCTCTTCGTCAATGTCATGATCCCGGCCGGGCACAAGCGCCGCCGGGTGACCAGGACAGAGATGAGCCAGTACCGGGCTGCGCTGCCGACCCGCTCCCGCCGGCAGCCGAGCGCTATCTTGCCCAGGGAGATCACCCGGAGCCGGGACTTCCTGGCCCAGGCCGAGGCCAGCCTGCCCGTACTCGCCCACCTGCCCGCCCTCATCGTCTGGGGCGATGCCGATTTCGCGTTCCGGGAGCCAGAGCGCCGCCGGTGGGAATCGCTCCTGCCCCATCACGTCACCCGCGTGCTGGCCGGGGCAGGGCACTACCTGCAGTCAGACGCGCCAGACGACTATGCCGCCGCCATCACCAGCTGGTGGCCGCCGTCCTCACCATCGGCACCAGCCGGACCAGCTCGGGACCAGGCTCACTGACGTCAGCCCCTCCACCTGGAGAGCCGACCCTCATTTACAGCGGTCTGCTACATCAGCACGATCTTGCCGTCGGCGACAGCGATCGGCACGGCCGCCAGCGGCCGGGTGGCGGGACCGGTCACCGCGGCGCCGTCGCTGATGCTGAACGCGCTGCCGTGACACGAACAGTCGATGGTGCCGTCGGCGACTTTGTCGCACAGGCAGCCGAGGTGCGTGCAGACGATGCTGAATGCCCGGAACTCGCCGGCCGCGGGCTGCGTGACGACGAGGTTGTCGCTGGGGAAGATCAGGCCGCCGCCAGCCGGGATGTCGGACGTGCTGGCGAGCAGAATCCCGGAGACTTTGCCGTCGGCACCGGGGGTCGGCGTCGGCACCTCCTCATCACGCGGAATGGCTCCGGCCAGGTTCGCGTCGTACGGGACCGGCGCCGTGCTGCAACCGGCCAGTATGCCGCCTGCACCTGCCAGACCCGCCCCCGGCAGTAGTCCGCGCCGGGTGGCGAAATGCCATGGCGTCCGAGGTTCTTCAATCATCGATCACCCTCCGCTTAGGCGAGTCTGGCGAGAGCGCCATGGCAGCTCCGATCTGGTCGTCCGGGGGTCAGAATGCGAAGAAGGCGGTCTCGGCAGGATCCTGCGGCCGGATGTCGAATCGCACGCCGTCATCGTGACGGCGCGCGATCAGCGTGTGCCGGCGAGCGGGCGGGACCAGGCACAGCACCGGATCGGCAATGTTGGCGTGCTCGTCGTCGGGGAAGTAGAGACGGGTCTGTTCCTGCTTGAGCAGCCCGCAGGCGAAGATGACTAAATGTTCGGTCTTGCGGTCCTGTGATGCGTGTGACTGCCAACGAGGCCGGTCGGCTGGCTCTCGTGCCGCTCTGTACGGGCCGCAAGAGCGCCGCCGGATCGGTCGGCTGCGTTTTGCTGCCGGTGTGTTCAGCGCCGAGGTTGTCGCGCACGCCGCTTTGCGCGCGGGCCTGACCGGACTGGCGCAAGAGCGGGTGGATGCTCGGTACCAGCGATGACACTCACGCCGAGTTAGACACGGCTGGCGGTGGGAAAAGGCTGCTTACGAGACAAGCGTGCGGGAACGTGTTAGCTGAGGCTCGACGCCGGCGTCGTCGTCATGTGCCTGATCCGCCACCGCGGCGGACTTCCCGTCGCGCTGCTGCCGTGACTGCGAGCGTCCGGTTCCGGAGTGGGCGGCAAGGAAGACCAGCGCAATCCACACGACCAGCAACCCGACGGGAACGACAATCATCACGGCCAGCTGGGCGGCGGGGAGATCCGGGGACGGGTATGCGCTGGCTAGCGGCACCGCTGGGGTGATGACAGGCATGAAGATCACTCCTCCGCCGTGGCGGCAGACCCGGCTGACCGGGTAGCGCGGCCAGTTTCCTGCCCCAGCAGGGAGCGGTGGATAAAGACCGGTACCCCGCTGTCGGCCAGGTCCGCGGCCACCGCATGGTCGATAGCGGCTGGCTGGATCAGCCCGCCAGGCTCGTCGGTGACCGCCCGGACGATAAGACCGTGCGGGCCCGGCCGGAACATCACCACCTCGGCCGCCGGGTTGGGCGCGCGGGTCTGCGCTGGCCCGGGAAAACACCACGACCACCAGGTGCCTGCCACGTCGAAGTGAAGTTCGCGATAGCCCGGGCGGGCAGGACAGCCGGTGACGCGGCAGAGAGAGGCACGGCGGAACTCTGCCTGTGGTTCCGGTTCCTGCGGCGCCGCCCGCGCCTGGTAACGCTCGTCACGCGGCATGAGACTCGGCCGCGATCCATGGGCCACGATCATGAAGTAACCCTACATTCGTCCTATTACTTAATGTGTAGTAATTCACTGAATGTTTGACCCTAGCGGTCAACGTGGCCCGTTGCGCTGCTAGTTAGACTGGTCAGGTGGACGTGACGCTTTCCAGGCGGGGCAGCTACGCCGCGGCTGCGGCCATCTGCCTTGCCCGCGCGTACCCCGACGGTCGGCTGAAGAAGCTGCGTGAGATCTCCGCTGAGATGGACATCCCGCGCACGTATGTCTCGCAGATCCTCGGCGACCTGGTCCATGCGGGGATCGCCGTGTCCTCGGCTGGCCGTGACGGCGGCCACCGGCTTGCCCGGGATCCTGGCCAGATCAGCGTGGCCGAGGTGATCGAGGCTGCGGAGGGACCGCTCGCCTCCGAGCGCTGTGCGCTGGGCGACGGGCCATGCAGGTGGCAGGCCGTATGCCCACTGCACGAGACGATCACCGCCGCCACCGCATCCTTGCGGCGGGTGCTCGCCTCCACCACCCTCGCCGTGCTCGCCGAACGGGACGCGGCCATCGCCAGCGGAACCTACCCCATCCCAGCTGACGCCCATCCCCACCCCGCCGCCGTCACCCTCGCGGACACCGTGCAGATCGAACTGCCCGCCCCGGCCATCGCCGCCCGGCTCAGCGCCGGGACATCGTGGCTCGCCACGCACGCCGAGGCCTGCGACTCCGACGTACCCCGTATCCGGATAGGCCCCGGCTGGCCCGGCAAGACCGTGGCCGTTCACCTCGGGCAGCCCGCACAAGCAGACGAGCACCTCACCATCCCGCTCGTCTGGGAGGCCTCCGGCCCGGCCGGCATCTTCCCGCGCTTCGAAGGCGACCTGCGGCTCCGCTCCATCGACCCCGAACGATCAGAACTGGGCCTGTCCGGACGTTACCGGCCACCACTGGGGAAAGCAGGCCAGGCAATCAGCGAAACCCTGCTCACCCGCCTGGCCCGCGCCACCGTGCGCTCATTCCTGCGCCGCATCGCCCGCGGGCTCGAAAACGAGCACAGCCCACGCCCTGTCCCGCAGGAGCCAGCGGAACGGCAGGACCTCAGTGAGGCCTTGCCCAAACCCTGAGCCGGCGAGAGTGGGGATGGTGCCGCGGGCCTTGTTCGCGTCAGGTCAGCGGTCCACGTACCGGCAGGTCGTAGATGCGGCGGACGCTGGTGCCCAAGCGCCCGACGTCTGTGCCGTAGATGTGCAGCTGGATCACGGGCTCGTCGGCGTGATTGGTGATCCGGTGGATGTCCCCCGGCGGGGCGAAGGCGCTGACATCCCCGGCTTTGTTGTGGTTCGCCGCCAGTGGCGTCAGCGCTGCAGGTCGGGGGTGAGGACGAAGGTTTCCTCGTATTCAGTCCCCTGCAGGACCGCGAAGGCGCCCCAGGCAACGTGGTCGTGGATGGTGGTGGCCTGGCCGGGACGCCAGACGAGGGCCAGGACCGAGAATGACCCATCCGGCTCGGCATGCAGGAGATGAGCCCGGTATCGCGCCGGGTCACCCAGTCGCTCACGCGCGGTGAGGATGTCCGGGCCGGGCAGATGCCGCCTGAGTTGGTCGCCGACGAGTTCGGCGGTCTGCGGCCAGCTGGCATGCTGTGCGATCGCCTGGCGGATGCCGGCGATCAGGCCGGCGGGACAGCGCGCGCTCAGCAATGGCAACGCCGACGAGGTGGGCGCGGTGGTCATGATTGCCTCCTGTCACTACATGGAGCGATGAGCCTCGCCGGTCGTTCCCCGGCCACGCTGCGAGGGCCGGGGACGGCAGACGATAACTACTTTGCTGATAAGAAAGAACAGGAAGGCGTGGCCCGGATGATCGTGAAGGGCACCATGCCGGGCGGCGCGTTTACCGCCGGGACTCAGCTGCTGGCTCAGATGTATCCGTGGCTGCGGTGGCTGCGCGGCCACGTGGCCGATGGCGGGGCGAAGATCCTCTGCGACACCACGGTCGTCGCCCTGGTGGCCGACGCCGGCCGGATCGCCGGTGTCAAGGCCAGGACCGCCGATGGCGCGGTGGTGTTCGCGCGGGCCTCCAAGGCCGTTATCCTGGCCGGCTCGGGCTTCTCCAACAACCGGGAGATGATCAGGAAGTACTGCCCCGAGGTGTACGCCAAGGCGGTCGGCTCGTTCGTGCCCCCATCCGATACCGGCGAGGTAGTCCGGATGGCCCTGGGAGCGGGGGCGGACCTGGCCGGCCGGAATTCCTGGACGGCATTCGCGGGCGGGATCCCGTTCTTCGACACCGCCTACACCGGCAGGCCCGAGCCTGGCCCGTGGTACCAGTACCTGCGCCAGGGCTGGCTCCAGCTGACCCGGGGCGGCGGCTGGCTGGAAGTCAACGCCGACTGCCAGGAGTACCTGCCCGACGCCGCGCACGCCGACTACGAAATGCATCCCAAAGCGACCGCCGCGCAGCCCGGCGGGGTCGGCTACGTTTTGTTCGACGCCAGCTACCCCACCGCCATCTGGGAAACCCTGCCGCCGCCGATGCTCGATGACCGGCCCATGACACCCGGCGATCCCGAGTATCCGTGGTTCGGCAAGTTCAGCGACCTGATGCCGAAGGACTGGCTCGACTCCGTCCAGCAGGCCATCGACCTAGGCGGCATCAAGCGCGCCGACACCATCGAGGACCTGGCGGCCGAGCTAGGCCTGGACCCCGGCAAGCTCACCGAAGCAGTGCGGAAGTGGAACGCCAAGGCCGCCGCGGGCAGGCCCGATGAGTTCGGGCGCCTCCCGCA
The DNA here is from genome assembly GCA_963834685.1 of uncultured Actinomycetes bacterium. Taxonomy (GTDB): domain Bacteria; phylum Actinomycetota; class Actinomycetes; order Streptosporangiales; family Streptosporangiaceae; genus Palsa-504. The sequence continues at coordinate 65,121 of CAWICW010000007.1, forward strand.
GAACATCAAGCCCATCACCAGGCCGCCGTTCTACGGCATCAAGACGGGCCCGCTGATCGCCGGGATCTTCTGCGGCCCGCGGGTGAACCACCGCCTCGAAGTCGTCGGCAAAGACCGCAATCCCATCCCCGGGCTGTACGCCGCCGGCCTGACCGCCGGCGGCACGAACGGCGAGGGGATCTTCAACGCCACCGTCTTGTCCAACCTCGGGCTGGCGTTCAGCACCGGCTGGATCGCCGGCGACAACGCCACCGCCCCCAGCCCTGCGTATCAGCCAGCCGAGATGATCATCGAATCTGAAGTAACGGCCCAGCGAGTGCTGACCACGCTGAACCGGCACTATCCCAGGCTCGGCGAGCTCGCGCTCAAGACTGGCTTCGCCTACACGTCGTGGCGACAGCGAACCCGCCACACGGATCGACGGCCAGCACGCCGCTGATCAAGCGCAGACGCCTGCGACGTTTCCCGGGCCCTGGCTTCTAGTATCGGAACCGAGGAGATCGGTTCAGATCGGCTGACTGGCAGCAGGACCACCCGCCGGAGCCGATCGCGGTCACGGAGAGGCAGTGATGGCTGATAGCCCGGCGAGGCTTGCGAAGGTCTTCAGGGCGGCGAACACGGCCGCCCGCGGTGATCAGCGGGCAGCAGGACAAGGCGGCGCTGCTTGCCGAATTCGCCAGGCGCAAGGGCCCGCGGGCCGCGAGGAGACTGATGCTCGGCCTGCCCGGCGACCGGCAGCCCACTGGCGAGGAAACACTGGCCGCCGCGGCCAGGACCACCATCACCCGGTTCACGCTCACCAGCGCAGACCCTGACCGGACCCTGGCAGGCGGCTAGCCGCGCGAGCCACCGCCGCGCCCCGGTCGGTACGGTGGCCGCCACGCTGCGCGTCGCGGTCATCGAACGCGGCGGTTTCCGCCTTGGCCCGGTCAGCCTCCAGGTCAACCGGGCCGACCGGATCGCCATCACTGGCCCGAACGGGGCCGGCAAGTCGGCCCTCATCGGAGCGCTACTCGGCCGGCTACCGCTGGTATCGGGTCACGCGTCCCTGGGCAGCGGCATCCAGGTCGGCGAGGCGCTACCTCGGCTAGCTGACGACTGGCCAGCTGTGGACTGGCAGCCCGGTGTCTGCGTACTGGAGGTAGCGGTTCGAGCATGACGGCTAGCGCGTGCTCCCGGTCATGACGTCGCCTGGCGTCGGCCAGCGTGGCGCGCTGCCACACGGCGCCGGTCTGTCCCGAGGCGGCCCGGGCCGCAATGACCTGGAGCAGCCCGTCCGCCTCTGCCGCTGCCACACCGGCCTGGAGCAGCCCCTGCCGCGCCGCCGGCACCAGTTCGGCCACGAGTTTGGCGGCGGCAAACGTCCGTATCTGATCTCGATGCCCAGCCGGCCAGCTCAGTTGAGCGGACAGGCCTTGCTGGGCGGCACGGTAGAAACCGTGATCGGCACGCTCGAACGGCAGTGCGTAGGTCCACTGCTGGTCTTGCCCCGCCAGCCACAGGGACAGCCCGATCAGGAAAGCGGCGTTAGCCAGCATGTCAATCACGGTGGGACCAGCGGGAAGGGCCCGCATTTCGATCCGCAGATGCCCGCCCGACGCTGGGTCGTAGATGGCCCTGTTCCAGCGCCACACAGTGCCCTGGTGCAGCCTGAGCTCCTCCAGCGGCGGCGCCTGCCACCTGGCACCGCCGGACAGCTCCGGGCCGCCCACCATCGGCAGCAGCGGCTGGTGCAGCCGGACGCTCTCGGCGAACAGCTCCAGCGCCCCACCCCGCAGCCAGCCGGTTCCCAGCGCCGTGCGGGACAGCCGACGGCGTGGCTCGTGATCCTGTCGGTCATCAACCGACTGCTTGAACACCGCGATCCGTGTCTCTTCCCAGAGCCGGTGGCCCAAAAAGGTGGGCGAGTTGCCGGACACGGCCAGCACAGGCGCCGTAGCCAGCTGGACCGCGTTGTAGGTGCGCGTGAACTCGGCCGGGTCGACGCGAAGGTGCACCTGGAACGAGCCGGTCGCCCCTTCCAGCGCGACATCCTCGCTGGCAAGCTCGAGCGGGTCTTCGCCCGCGATGCGGATATGGAACGGGTCTTGGCGGAGCCGTCGCAGGCCGCTGCTCAACGCCCGGTACCGCGGCACATCCGTGAGTACGCCAGGACCGAGGTCAGCTCGGCTGAGGGTGGGCAAAATGCCAATGAGCGCCAGCCGGCCAGCGTGGTCTGCGGCGGCGTAGGCCACGTGGTCAAGCAGCGTGTTCAGCTCGCCTCCCAGCGCGGCGAACGGCCGGCCCGCTAGCTGGACCGGAGAGGCGTTGAGTTCCAGGTTGAAGCGGGCCAGCTCCACGGTGACCCGTGGATCTGCCGCCGCGGCACGGATAGCCTGGTTGTGCGGCAGCGGCCGGGCCGCGCCGTCGACCAGGAACAGCTCGAGCTCGGCCCCTACAGTGGCGGGGCCTGCCCCGAAGCCGGGCCGTTCCAGCAGCTGCCCGAGCGCGGACAGGCATTCTTCGAGCCGCTCCCGGAAGCGCGAGTAGTCGCGCTCGTCGAACTGTGCTTTGGCTATGTCGATTCCCATGGCCGCCGCCTCACCGTCTTGGGACGGGCTACGGCCGCGGGCTGTGGTTCGCCGCCTCGATCCGGAGGGCCGTCAGGTGCCAGGATCCGCCGGCCTGTCAGCACTGCGGGCAGGACGCGCACATAGTGGGTCTTGGCACCCGGTGCCCACGGGTCCAGCGGCAGCTTGCGCAGCCGCGCCACCTCTGCCGGGTCGGTGACTTCTACGGCCTCACCGCGGACCACGACGCTCCAGCCAGTGTGAGCCGCAGCGTCGGTCCCATCGATCTCGAACGCGACCCGGCTGCCACGGCACGCGACGTCTAGCTTGGTTCCCGCGTCGGAACGGAACACCACCATGTGACGGTCGAGGACGAAGTTAACCAGAAACATGACTGGCCCGCGGTCGTCCACGACAGCCACCCGGCCCAGATGCTCTTGGGCCAGCAGCTCGAAGCACTCGGACTTGGTTAGCTCCCGCCAGCGAACCTGGTGGCCCGGTGTTTCATCCATGGCTGATGCCCAGATGTTCGCCGCCGCTGGCGAGCAGGACGCTGGCGGGCGGGCGCCGGACGCTGACCGCGTTCTGGATGACCGTCCCGAACCGGAGCACCAGCTGCGGGTAGCTGCCGTCGCTGAGCTGCGTACGGATGAATTCGCGCAGCCCGGCACGCTCGAGCGGCTGGCTGTGCAGCGCTGCCGCCACGCCGCATGTGGCGCTGGTCAGCAGCGCCCGTTGCAGCGCCTGCCCTGCATTTACCCAGTCCAGCGGGCGGTCGCCGGCGGTCGTCAGCAGGCACACGACACCGGCGGACCGAGGCGCCGCTGACGGTATGGACAAGCAGAGGCCCCATCCGCGGCCATGGTCGAAGTCCCGGCCGGGGAAGTGCGGAAGGATGCGCTCGGCACGCGCTGGGTAGGCGGTGTGCGGTACCCCGTCGCGCCGGGCGCTTCCTGGCGGTGGCGCCCACCTGGCCAGTTCCCGAACGTACGCGCTGTCGAGCCGCTGCGTGCGCTCGCCCGTCTCGATGACCGCGGCGAGCACCGCCCGGCTTCCCTCGTCGGCGATGATACGCAGCGTGGCCCGATCCCGCTCGGCGCCTGCTTGCAGCATGGCAAGGAGGTTCGGTGAAAGCGGCAGGGGATCGAAACCGCCGCGGTGTGTTCGCCGCCGCGGCACCTGGCTGAAGAGCCGCCGTTCATACTCGGTCGCGGCAGCCCGTTGCTGCCAGCTCACCCGGGCAACTAGGAAAGGCCGGCCCGGATCCGGCAAAACGGAAGTCTCCGGAATGTAGCCAAGTGACCGCAGGGCGAGCCGGGCCGTAAACAGCGCGGCGCCGCAGCTGATCATCATCTCGCGGCCACGCGGGTCAGCCACCGTCAGCTGCCGCCCGGCATCGGCGTGAAGGCTGATCTCCTGCCCAGCCGCGCTGAACCACCAGGGCTGAGTGTTGTGGACCGACGGAGCCCACACCGCGGCTGCTACGACGTACGTCGTCATCTCCTCCGCGGTAAGCGGCTCTGACCCCTCGAGCCGTCACGGCGGGCAGTGACAGATTGTCCATGACTCATCCCGGGTCGCAGTCGGCAGCATCGCCGATGCCACCAGCCGACCCCGTGCCGAGGTCAGAGTGCAGGTACGAAGGTCTGTGCCCGGCGGGACCTTTGTCCGCGATCGACAGCCGGGACACGATTGACCTGCTCGCCGTCGGCGGGCCGAAGGTCCCGCGCGCCGGGGACATTGGCCCATGGCGCACCCTCCCACGGCACGGTGCACTGACCATGACGAGAGGGCCCAACGCAGACGCGGAGCAACGGGACCAGACCCGCGCACCGCGCAATCGAGATCCGCGATAAGCGGAGGTGGGTCCTCTCGTCAAATCCTGCCGCGGGTCGGATCGCGCCCAGCCGCCGCCGACGTTAATGACGGGCCGGTCACCATGTACGCCGTCGGCCCCGCGAGCATTCAGGGCTCCCGGATCTGGGCGGCCAGCGTCTTGAACCGCAAGCGAGCCGACTCCCGCGCCGAACGACCCGATACGCGAGCAGCAACGACTGCCGGGCCCGCTGGCCGGCGCTCCCGGGGAATGCAGCGTCTGGGGCGCGCGACCGACAGACGGCCGTTGCCCGCCTGAAAGCTGGCGGACCAATATGCGCAGTCCGCGCAGACCTGCCAGGGCTGCGCCAGCGGCATCGTAGATGCGTGTGACGCTAGCCGTCCTCATCCCCTGGGACGTTTGCCCCCTCGGCGTGTTGCTCGGGCGCACCCTTGATGGCGACCGTTGCGCGGGACTCGAGAGCCGCGTCGTAAAGCTCGGCCACCGACTTGCGGATCTCCTCGCGCAGAGTCGCCCTGTCCCCGCAGAGGTTCTCGATGTTCCGCTGATAAAGAACGAACCTCGTACCGAAGGAGATGCGCGAGCGTGCCCCCGCAGCGAAGTCCCCGCCCAGCCCGCCAAACAAACTGTCCGAATCGCCGCCACCAGTGCTGGGCCCTTCCAGATGCCACCGGCGATCCGGATCTACACCCCGCTCGACCCGCGACTTGTCCGGCAGCAACACCACGTCCACAAGGCCGCCGGAGGAACCGCCCGTCTCGGAGTCATGAACCGTGGTCTCTGTATCAGCCTGCGCCTGGAAGTCAGCACCCGCCATCCGGTACGGCACCACCCAGGTGCCGGAATCGGAGGTCAGAGCCGCCGCGGCGGCGAAGTCAGGCCGCCCCGCCTCAGGGTTGTCCGCTTCGAGCCAGACCTTGACCTGGCCGCGTAGCGCCCACGCGGGAGCGAACCGGCTGGCCAATTCCAAAACATTGTCGAGGCGTTCACCCGCCTGGTCGAATCGACCCTGGCGGTACAGCGCGACCGCGAGACGCCACAGTGCCTGGGCCGACGTCGGATCGGCGTCGGCCGCCGCCTGAGCAGCTCTCCGTGCATCCTCAAAATGCCCAAGCCACCACAGCGCCTCGGAGGCCAGCGCGAGCGATGCGATCCGGACCGCCGGCACCGGATCCCTCAGGTGGCGATGGGCCACCCACAGGGCCCCAAGCGGATGATCGGGGCAGCTGCGCGCGTGTTCCCGCAGCGTCTCCAGAACATCCTTCGCCGATTCCCGGGCGTCATGGCGGTGTTCGGCGGGAACAAGATTGAGCCACCGCGCCGCGGCGTCACTCAATGGCTTGTCCAGTTCGAAGTCAGGCGCCTTGGGGTTCGCCACATAACCCGGCCCGGAGTGATGGGCGGGCCGGGGCCTTGGAACAACGGAGGGTGTCACATCATCCCTGGGCATATGGCACATGATCGTTTCTTTGCCTCGGGCCGCGCCCACTGGAGAGCGGCAAGATTTCCGTCCACTCTAGTGGGCCGGTGCGCCGTGCAGGAGTCGTCAGGTAGCTCTGTCTCTGGCCCGCGCCGCGGCCGAGGCAGGCAGCCTTACCTGGACCATCCGCGCCGCCCCCTGACACAACTCCTGGACGCCGGGGTCGGCTGGCTACCGGTGGGAGGCGAGGGCCTGGTGGAGATCTGCGCCGTCGTGGGGTAGGGGGTCGGCGTGGACGAGCGCGGCGGAGAGCCGGGGGATGACGTGTAGCAGGGCATGTTCTGCGGCGACGGTGACCTGGTGTGCCTGGATGGCGGTGATGTCTGGGGCGACGATGACTTCGCATTCCGCCCGGAGCTGGTGACCGATCCAGCGCAGGCGGACCTGCCCGGTGTCAAGGACCCCGGGTGTGGCCCGCAGGGTCTGCTCGGCCTGGCCGACAAGCGAGGGATCGACGGCGTCCATGAGGCGGCGGTAGATCTCCCGGGCGGCCTGGCGCAGGACGGTCAGGATCGCCACCGTGATGGCCAGCCCGACGACCGGGTCTGCCCAGTCCCAGCCCAGCGCGACGCCGCCGACGCCGGCCAGCACGGCCAATGAGGTGAAGCCATCGGTGCGGGCGTGCAGCCCGTCAGCGACCAGGGCCGCAGAACCGATCTTCCGCCCGGTGCGGATGCGGTACCCGGCGACGAGCTCGTTACCGGCGAATCCAACCAGCGCCGCAGCGGCCACCACTATCAGGTCCGAGACGTGCCGCGGGTGCATCAGGCGGCTGATGGCTTCGTAGGCGGCCAGGGCCGAGGACGCAGCGATGGTCAGTACGATCGCGATCCCGGCGAGGTCCTCGGCGCGGCCGAAGCCGTAGGTGTAGCGGCGAGTCGGCGGGCGACGGCCGACGACGAACGCGACCCCCAGCGGCACGGCGGTTAGCGCGTCAGCCGCGTTATGCAGCGCGTCACCCAGCAGCGCCACTGAACCAGACAACGCCACGACACCCGCCTGGATCAGCGAGGTGACGCCCAGCACGCCCAGAGAGATCCACAGCGTCCGCATGCCTTCCATGCTGGCTTCCATGACCGCGTCGATCTGATCGGTGGCCTCATGGGAATGCCGGCGCAGCAGATGCCGCAACCGGCCAGCCAGGCCGCGTGCTGGCTCATGATGGTGATCATGCTCATGGTCATGCCCGTGGCCGGGATCGTGTCCGCTGGCCGGAAAATGCGGGTCGCTCACGATCCCCAGCATGCCGGGGAAACCTCGTTGCAGCACCTTGATAACAGCGGCGCCCGGGCACCTGCAACAAAGTCGCCGCGACTCGTCGAGCCCGCGTGCTGACCAACGCCGGGCTCCTCTGTGACGCGGCGACGATCTCGTTCGCGATCTTGCCCGTGGTAATGTCGAGTTGCTGCTCCGGACCTCGGTGGCTGATGGCGCCTGCTGACTGCGACGCCGCCGAGACGCTCGGAGCTTTCGATGCTGGGATCGGGTAAGGCCGGCGCGGTTCGTGCCCTTGTGGCGGCCAGCTCGGCCCGCGGCCGGGACACCGACCTTTACCGCCGTTACGCCGCTGGGGTATACAGGCAGGCGCTGCTGACTCGCGGCGACCCGGCGTCGGCTGAGCATGTCGTCTGTGACGTCATCGTCAATGAGTGCGCGCTGGCCCGAATGCCGGAGCGTGGCGAAGACGACGCACGGCATGGCGTGGCAGAGTCGGTCCTCCGGCGCTGTCAGCAGCTGGTCGCCGGCCCGGAGTGGCGGGCTCGCCGCTCGGGGCAGCGGCCTTCCGGGGGCGTTGCCGGTGCCATGAATCCTCGCGGGCTTCTGGGGGAAGGAGCGGGGAGCCCTCGGGTACGTCCGGTCGGCGGCCCCGGGTACCTCCGGGCCGGCGGAGCGGGGGCTCTCTATCCGCGTGACGTGGCGGCCCTCTTGCACGTGGTAGTGCGCGGGCTGGCATCTTCTTCGGCTGCTGTGGCAGGGGCTGGCAGCCGGGTAAGAAGGCCTGCTTCAGGGCGGCAGTGAACCCGGCGGCCGGGGCGGCTGCCCGTGCAGCGCGCTGTCTCTCCGGGATGAGGGACATCAATGTCGCGGCCCGCCGGAGAGCAGGAGGAAAGTGATGCGGACACTCGGATACGTAACGGCGATCACCATGGCAGCCGTCGGCGCGGCGCTTGGGGTGGTGGCGGTCAGATCGCTGCCGGATGTGCGGCGGTTCGTAGCGATGAGGAAGATGTAGCAGTACAAGAAATGTTGCTCGGGACCTCGGCAGTTTGCCCCGGGACCGGCCGCCAGCGCGAGGCCCGTCGCCGCCGTGACCGGGAGTCCGCGCCGCGGCGGGAGCACCAGGCGGCCGGAGTCTGCCATATGTCGCTGCCGAGATTCGTCAGTAGCGGGCCGACCGGAGCCGGTCAGCCGGCCGAGATGAGTCCGTCAGGCCCGGACCCGGCGCGTTGAGGATGAGGCCTGGCCAAGCGGCAATGCAGCGCGATAGCGGCGCTGGAAACGGCCGCCCACCCGCACCACACCGAGGCGAACCCGGAGACGGTGAGCCGGGCGATCACGATGACGGCCACGAGGTTGACGACGCCGAACAGGGCGATGTTGCGGTAGCCCGACACCAGCAGCGGCCCGCATACGGCCACGACGTACAGCGCGACGATCAGGAAGCCGTCAGAGACCCGGATGCCGTAGGACAGGTGGTACGGGGCCAGCTTCACCCCGACCGGGCCGCGGGCCATCGCGGCGAGCAGCGTCACGGCGATCACGGCCCCTAGCAGCGCGAAGGGCGCCATCATCAGCTTGCGCCTCCTGGTTGGCTCAACCGCGATGACGGAAAGGGGGATGAATACAGGCAGCACGACGAAGGCGATCAGCAGGTAGGCCCACAGCGCGAGGTGGCCGATCCCGCGCGGCACATGACCCTGGAGCCATAGCCAGACGAGAGCCTCGATGAACTGGTGGGCGCCGAGTAGCACGGGGATCCAGGCCAGCGCGATGAACTCGCGGCGCTGGCGGATATGGCGGACGGCATCGACGCCGATCGCGCATATCAGCACGCCGCCGACGACGTCGGCCTGAGGCGAAAAGCACACGCGGGTCCTCTCAGCCCGGCGGGGGCTGCTGGCGCGGCTGTCCGTCGCCGGGCAGCCGCTGCCGGGTCTTGCTCGCGGCCGGGCCGGTGAGGGCTTCCGTGCCGTCGATGAACGCCCGGGCCAGGTCCGACAGGCGGCGGTTGCTGACCCTGGCGCGGTCGCGCAGCAGGCTGAACGCCTGGTCCATGTCCACCCCGAGGCGCTCGGCGAGCTTGCCCTTGGCCTGCTCGATGATGACCCGGCTGTTCAGCGCAGTCTGCAGCTGCTCGTTCAGGGTGTCGCTGTGACGCATGCTGCGCTCGTGCAGCAAGCTGATGGTGGCCACGTCGGCCAGTGCCTGGCCGACGCGGATGTCCGCGGGAGCCAAGGCGCCAGCATCGGCGCGGAACAGGTTCAGCGCGCCGACGACCTGCTCCCGCAGCCGCATCGGCAGGGCCTGCACGGCGGCGAACCCGGCCTGGCGGGCGGCCGGCGCGAACCGCGGCCACCGCGCCGCCGCGGCAGCCAGGTCCACGGCGGCGACGGGCCGGCCGGACCGGAAGCAGTCCAGGCACGGCCCCTGATCGTTCTGTATCTGGAACAGCTCAAGCAGCCGGGCGGCCTCGCTGGAGGCGGCTACCAGGCGCAGCTCACCGCGCGGGTCCGCCAGCAGCAGCCCGGCCGCGGAGACGTCCAGCAGCTGCACGCTGCGGTTGGTCAGCACGTGCAGGAAGTCGATCACGTCGAAGCCGGCCACCAGCGTGTCAGTCAGCTCGACGAACGTCTCCGACAGCAGCTCTCCGTCCATTACCGCACACCCTCTCAGCAACAGGCAGCGCGACCGGCCGGCGGGCGTCAGCATGCGCGCTCTCACGCCTGGCCCTCCTCGCGCGGATCTAGGTCAGGTCGCAGTCGCAGCCGCCGCGCAACGATGTCGCGGGCCAGATCGGACAGCCTCCGGTCATGAGCATATGCGTAAGCACGCAGCCGGATAAATGCCTCCGCGATGCCGACGCCGAGCTGCTCGGTGAGCATCCCGGCAGCCTGATCGATCTCGGCGCGGTGCACGGCCAGGCCCGCGGGCTGGCCGCCCGGCCCGGACCCCGCCGCGGCCTCGCCCGCCGCCTGATCCTGAGCCTCGAGCAGCAGCAAGGTCGCGGTATCGGCGAAGACCAGCGCATCACCCAGCTGGGAACCGCTCAGCGGACCGGGCTGCTCCCGGTACAAGCCCATCACCCCGGCCCGGATCGCCCCCACCTGCAGCGGGAACACGAAGACCGCCGCGGCCCCCGCCTGGCCGGCCGCCGGGGCGAACACCGGCCAGCGGCGGACAGCTCCCAAATCGCCCAGATCCGAGGTCAGCACCGGCCCGCCGCCGACCCAGGCATCCGGACCCGGGCCCTCCCCGAAGGTCAGCTGCAGCTCGGCGAGCAGCTCGCTGACCTCGTCAGTCGCCCACATCAGGTGACCCGCCTCCGCGCCCCACGCCGCGATCAGCCAGGCACCAGTGACCTCAACCGCGGCGACGGCCGCCACGCACGCATCCGCCGCCGACACCCGGCCGCCGCGGCGGGCCGCCTGCCCCGCCACCAGGCCCCAGACCCTGCCCGGCCGGCCGCCGGTCACCCCGGCAGCCCCCGTCCGCGGCCGGTCACACGGAGCACCCGGCCCAGATCATGTCACGGCGACGCGGGCGGAACGCCCGGCCACTGGCGCCGGCCGCCGGGAGCGTCCGGCGTTCCGGGCCACCTCGTCCAGGCTGACCATAGGGACGCCTCCCTGCTTCAGCAGCAAGGCGGGGTCCCGACCCGGCGGCGAGTTGACCGGCTTCACGAGCAAGACTACCTCGAATGCCCCTGTCCTGGCTGGGCGCTGCCGCGACGGGAGCCGCGTGCCGTCTAAGGTGGCGTCGAACCGGTGGCTGAGGAAGTTGGCGTCGCTGCCGCGGACGGCGTTGCCGTCGGCGAGCCGGCCAGCCGTGGCGTATCCGTCGGCGACGCCGAACTCGTTGGCGTGGCCTTCGCGGTTGGCGTCGACGTAGTGGTCGTCGGTGACGGTGTCCGGGCCGGCCCGGGTGAGGTGGAGCTTGAGGTTGAGGACTGCCCTGTCGTCGAGGAGGTGCCGACGGTTGCGGGTTGCGTAGGCCTGACGAGTACGTAGGTGACCAGGGCGACCAGGAAGACCGCGGTCAGGATCCAGGTCGAGGTTCGTACCCGTCGCATCAGTCAGCCCCGGCCGACTCGGCCGTATCGAGGTTGGCCGGCAAGTGGATTCCCTCGTCTCGCAGCCCGGCCGCGATCCGGGCGCGCAGGATTCGCGCGACGTCGAACTGCTTGCCGGGCAAGGTCCTGGTTACCAGGCGGATCTGGAAGTGGCCCACGTCGATGCTCTGCACGCCCATGACGGCCGGGGGATCGAGCATCAGGGGGCGCAGGTCCGGCTCCTTGTACGCATGTTCCCCGATCAGCCGCAGCAGGTCGCTCACCCGGTTGACGTCCGAGCCCACGGGCACGGGCACGTCCACGATGGCACGTGCCCAGTCGCGCGAGAGATTGGTCACCTGGGTGATCTGGCCGTTGGGGGTAATGACCACCTCGCCGTCGATGGTCCGCACGGTGGTCACCCGCAACGTGACGTCCTCGACGGTCCCGATCGCCGGGTCGGGGATGCTCGGTACCGAAAGACGGATGAGGTCTCCGAAGCCGTACTGGCGCTCCGTGATGATGAAGAAACCAGCCAGGATGTCCTGGACGATGCGCTGCGCGCCGAACCCGAGCGCGACCCCCGCCACGGCCGCCGGGGCGACCAGGCTCGCCAGCGGGATGCCGAAGCGCTGCGCGATGGCCACACCGGCTACGCAGTAGATGACCGCCAGCGTGGCCCACGTGATCACCTGCGCCAGCGCGTGCCGGTGCTTTGAGGCTTCCGAGCGGACCAGCGCGTCCGTCTCCCGGGCATTTGCGTCAATCCGGCCCGTGATCCTCGTGCCCAGCCAGGTCGCCAGCCGCGTCAGCAAGATCGTCCCCGTCACGATCAGGACGATCTCCAGGCCACTGCCGCGCGTCCACAAGGCGACATCGGTCAGGGGCCTTACGGTCAAGGACATAGCCCTCCATCATTGCCGAACCCGCCGTCCGCTACGCTGGGCTTAGTGACATCGCCCTCGTCGTGCCAGCGTGTGCGCGAGATTGCGACTCCGGCTGCTCCGGACCCTGGCGGCACCTGACAACCTAGGTCGGCCAGGTTATGCGCCATGATAGGTCCTACTCGCCAGCCGGTACCGATGTCGCCCGCTCCGGCAGGCTGGACCCGTCAGGAGCTTGCCGAGCTGGATGACCGTGAGCTGCTGGGCATTGCCGGTTCGCTGCCGCGCCTCAGTCAGCGGCGGATGGCCGCGTGCGAGTTGCTGGTCGTCCGCTACCGTGGCCTGGTCTGGTCCTGCGTCCAGCGATATAGCCGCGGTCCTGAGCCGGCTGAAGACCTGCTGCAAGTGGGATACGTCGGCCTGGTCGCGGCGATCAACAACTTCGATCCGGCCGTCGGCTGCTCCCTGGCCACTTTTGCCCGCTCGCATATTAACGGCGAGATCAAACGGTACTTCCGGGACAAGCACTGGCAGGTTCACGTCGTCCGGCCCGTCAAGGAGCTGGTGATGCAAGCCCGTACGACGACCTGGCAGCTGGCCCAGGAGCTCGGGCGCACGCCGACCGAGTCCGACCTGGCCGCTTCCCTAGGGGTCAGCGGCCATGATCTGCGAAATGCCCGGCTGGCTGAGATGGCGTTTGAGCCGTCCTCGCTGGACGCTCCGCCGTCCGGTCAGCCCGGTACCGCCATGCTGGCTGACCTCCTCGGGGAGGAGGATCCGCAGCTGGATCACATGCTCGACATGCAGGCCGTCGCCACGCACTGGGGCGAATTGTCGCCGTATGAGCAGAAGATCCTGCTCATGCGCTTCTACGGCGGCATGACCCAGGATAGGATCAGCCAGCAGCTCGGCATCTCCCAGATACAGGTCTCCCGGCTGCTCGGCCGTGCGCTCGGCTACCTCCGGCCGCGCCTGCTCGGGCTAGACGAGGCAACCCTCAGGTGAGGACCGTTCGCAGCCGCAGACCCGTAGGAGACATGAATGGATGCGACAGACGTGTGGGTCGCGAATGACGAAGGTACCGAAATCGTCCGCGCGCGCGATATCGCGGGCGCCAGCCTGGACTATGACGGCAACGTCACGGTGCGGCTGACCGGCGGAGACGGTGCCGTTGTGACGATCGCCGGGCACCGGACGCATCATGAACAGCAAAGACCTGACGACTTTCACCGCCAGTTGGTCCGTGTCATCGCCGAGCTCTCGGACGCGGCGGGGGCCTTCCTGGTGCGGGCGGTACACCACGAGACGCGTGGCTGGCAGTGGGTCAGCGAGCCGCTGTAGTGGCGATAAAAAGATCAGGAGGCCGAACGGACCCCGGTGCACGCGCCGGGCACCGCTTTGACCCAGGATGGCGTGCGCTACGCTGGGCACCAAGCATGTAGGCGTCGCCATCAGGGCGCGCCGGTCGTCTGTCGCTCGGTGAGCGAACTGGTTTCCACGGATGTGGCGCCTTCGACAACGCGGCCACTCAAGTCCTGGAGACTATTGTCTTGACTGCTTTGCCTGCGGAAAAACCCGTGCTCAGGCCTATCGGCCAGCCGCGAACGGCCCGGCGGCGGCGCGAACCGCGCCCCACGCTGATTCCGGCTGCCGTCGTTACCTTCGCTGATCTGGGCGTCCCGGCACCCCTGGTGGCCGCCCTGGGTGAAGACGGCATCACCGTGCCGTTCCCCGTCCAGGCCGCTACGCTGCCCGACGCCCTGGCCGGCTTCGACATTCTCGGGCGGGCCCAGACCGGCTCCGGGAAGACGCTCGGGTTCTGCATTCCGCTCGTGGCCAGGCTGGCCGGGGGGTACACGATGGCGTGCCGCCCGCGTGGCCTGGTGCTGGTGCCAACCCGCGAGCTGGCCACCCAGGTTCAGGCGGTCCTCTCGCCGCTGGCCCGCGCCATGGGACTAAGCGTCGCCGCCATCTTCGGTGGCACCCCGCAGAATCCGCAGGTGGCTGCCCTGCGTAACCGTGCCGATATCGTCGTTGCCTGCCCGGGACGGCTGGCCGATCTCATCGGGCAGGACCACTGCCACCTCGGTGATGTGGAGGTCACCGTGCTCGACGAAGCGGATCATATGGCCGACCTGGGGTTCCTGCCGGCCGTGCGGCGGCTGCTTGAGGCAACTCCGCCCGAAGGCCAGCGGCTGCTGTTCTCGGCGACCCTCGACAGTGCCGTGGACGTCCTCGCGCGGCGTTTCCTGACCCGGCCGGCGCGGCACTCCGTCGACGATGCCTCCCCGCCGGCCCAGATCATCCATCATCTGCTTACCGTTACGCCGGCCGACCGGGTGGAGGTTGTCGCGACCCTGGCCAGCGGTGACAACCGCGTGCTGATCTTCACCAGGACCAAGCACGGAGCGCAGAAGCTAGCCCGCCAGCTGAACATGGCGGGGGCGCCCGCGGCAGAACTCCACGGGAACCTGGCCCAGGGTGCTCGCAGCCGCAACCTGGCGGCGTTCGGATCCGGCGAGGTGCGAGTCATGGTGGCGACCGACATCGCTGCCCGCGGTATCCATGTGGAAGGTATCGACCTGGTGATTCACGCCGATCCTCCGGCCGAGTACAAGGCCTACGTGCACCGGTCTGGCCGGACGGCCCGCAACGGCGCCGACGGGGCGGTGGTCACCGTGCAGACCGCGGCGCAGGCGGCCGAGGTCCGCATCCTGATGCGCAAGGCGGGCGTGACGCCGCAGGCCGCAACCACCGGTCCGGGTTCGCCGGTACTGCGCTCGATCGCGGGTCCCCCGGTCAGGCGCATCGCTCCGGTGACCAAGCTCGCCAGGATCCCGGCCGCGGACGGCGCCCAGGCCACTGGCCGCGGCGCCGTGGCCGCGTCCGGAAGCTTCCGGGGCCGCGGCGGGCGGGGACGGCGCGGCTGAGGGCCCGCGCGCCCGGGTTCCCGGCCATCGCGAGATACGGGTCAGATCTGGGATCGCTAGGTATGGGGGTAAAAGCAGGGTAACATCGAAAATGTTGCTCCGGACCCCGGCAGCGGTTACGCCCGAGAAATAGCGGGCTGTCGGCGGGATCCGGAGTTTTTCATGCCCGGGCACCACAGGCGTGGTGTTTCGCCAGCGAAAGGCCGAGCCCCGCGGCAGGTACTCAGATTACGACGTGCATTTTCTTGACCTGGCCGCTGCATCGTTCCCGGCAGCTCCGGCCGCGCCGAGGAAGGGAACGATTGCGATGACTGACCAGCTCACTGTCGACTACGAGGGCACGGAGCCGTTCCCGGGCGGCGGCAGCACGCCGCCGCGCACCTTCGAAGGCGGGGTCCGGGTGGCGGTGACCGCGGCGATCGTCCTGGTGCCGTTCGCCGGGCTGGCGGTGGCGGTATGGCTCGCCTGGGGCCACGGCCTGAATCTCACCGACATCCTGCTCGCGGCAGCCTTCTACCTGCTGACGGGGCTCGGGGTGACCATCGGCTTCCACCGCCTGCTCACCCACCGCAGCTTCACTGCGGCGCCGGCGCTGCGGGTCGCGCTGGCCATCGCGGGGTCGATGAGCTTCGAGGGCGACGTCGTCGGCTGGGTCGCGATCCACCGCCGTCATCACGCGTTTTCCGACCGGCCGGGCGACCCGCATTCGCCTTACCGGTACGGGACCAGCCTGCCCGGGCAGCTCCGTGGTCTCGCCCATGCGCACGTGGGCTGGCTGCTACGCGACGACCCCACCCCGGCCGCGCGCTATGCCCCGGACCTGGTAGCCGACCCGGCCCTGCGGGTGATCTCAGTAGCGTTCCCCGCTCTGTGCGTGGTGTCGCTCGGGCTGCCGTTCGCCGCGGGCTGGGCCATCGGCGGTAGTTGGCACGCCGCACTGGCCGCCCTGCTGTGGGCCGGACTGGTCCGCGTCACCTTGCTGCAGCACGTCACCTGGAGCGTCAATTCGCTGTGCCACGTGATCGGCACCCGCCCCTTCACTACTCGCCGCTACGACCGCGCCACCAACTTGTGGCCTCTCGCTCTGCTCTCCCTCGGCGAAAGCTGGCACAACATGCATCATTCCGATCCCACCTGCGCCAGGCATGGCGCCGATCCCTGGCAGATCGATATCTCCGCCGCCGTCATTCGCATCTTCGAGCGCCTCGGCTGGGCGACCGGCGTGCACTGGCCTGCTCCCGCCCGCCTGGACTCCCGCCGACGCGATCAGGGTCAGCCCCAGCCGCGCCCGGCACGCCAGGACCGCGAGGTACTGATGCCGCCGGCATCGCGCCTGACTGTGAACGCTGTTCACCCTAAAGTGAACACTGCATCCCGGAACTGATCTTTATTTGACCGGGCCGCCGGGTGCGTTACGGCTGGTGCCCGACCGGGCGGAGCAGCTCCGCCAGCGCGGGTGAGTCCGTGATCCGGGCGGCTATGTCGGCGCCTAGGGCCCGCATCTCTGCCTCGGCGTGCCGGCAGTGGCCGGCGAAGCACAGCTCGCCTGTCGGTGAGTTATCCAGAGCGATTAGTTAATCCCCGGCCCCGAGCCCGCGTGCGCCTGCCCTGCCGCAGGCCTGCGCGACCCGAGCACCGGGCAAATGGCCTTCTGCGCGGCGATGAAAACCTCGTTCGACCGGCTCTGCGCCGAATACGAGGAGGCCGGTCTTCAGCAGTTCGACCGCGGATGTCTCCCTGACGATGCTCACGGTGGCCTGCCTTCCGCTGGGCTAGTCCGGAGTGACGTACGCGTCGGCGACATGCCCGTTGACCGTTTGTGCAGGCGGGGCGGCAGCCTGCGGCGAGCCGGACCGGTGCCTGAACAGGTGCCGCCTGCCGCGCCGGCCGGAACAGCGTCCCGGTGGAACCGGTCACGTGGTAGCCGATTGGCGTGCCAGTTGAACATCCGGGAGCGATTGTCTCTTCTGTCGATTCGTGCGACAGTGGTTCCACTTAGCGCGCCTGGATCTGTCCGGACCATGTGCTCCCTCGCCGCTAGCGGTTTCCGCGTTGAAGGCGGCGAGACTCATGATGGATCCTGCTCTCAGGCGGCCCCGCGGGAACGCGGCGCGACCTGAGCGACGACCCGATGCGATCCGGTCCGTGCTGTGCATCTACTGTCGCACGGACAAGTTTGTGTACTGGCCGCCAGCGAGCAGACCGCCCTCGCCTGACTGTCCTGGCTGCCAGCGGCGGATAACCCAGCCGGCCGCGACTTTTTAACCCGCTGGAACGGCTGGTACGACGCTGAGGGAGTCGCCGGCCGTCCCCATCGACTACCCGGCCGGCAGCCCGTACGCGGCGGCGTCCGAGGCTTCCGGCAACGGCCACGGTGAGCCTGCCGTTATCACCGCTCCGCGGCCGGCCAGCCAGCCGGGGACCTGGGCCCGCAGTCCTGACATCCGATGTCAAATCCGAGGCCAGGCGCAGGCCGCCATCAGCGGCTTGCGGGGTTATCTTGGTAGTGAACAGTCTGGGCTCCTGGCGCGATTCACGACGCGGCTCCTGCCCTGCATCGGCCGCTCGGGACCCCGGCGGCACATCGACTAGCCCGGCCGCGATGTGCCTTTCAGGAGTCCGCAGTGCAATCCTCCAAATCAGAACCGGTCCGGGCCCGCCCTCGCCGGATGTCCCGGCTGGTGCGATGGCTGGCCCGGCGGAACACGCTCAGGCGGCCGGTCGACAGGATCGAGGGCACGGTCCTGGTGGCGTTGACCGCCGCCTTCCTCGTGGCCATGGCCGTGGCGTCCGTCCTTGGCGTGCACACGTATCAGTCGCAGCGCGCGGCTTCGGCCGGCCTGCGCCCGGTTGCGGGCGTGCTGATTCATGCCGGGCCGTCGTTTTACGGCAGCCTGGCCCAACCCGGGCAGGCTGAGGCGCGCTGGCGCGACCCGGGGGGCGGCGAGCAATCCGGCGTGCTGACCGCCGCGACCGCGCCAGGCATCGTCGGTGCGGCGGCCGGCGCCCGGATACCGGTCTGGCTGGATCGCTCGGGTCGGCCGGTCGCGCCTCCCGGCGGCCAGGTCGCCATGATCGTTAACGCGCTGGCCGCGAGCGCCGCGGTCGTCGCGGGGGCCGGGATGACGTTGCTCATCTGTTATGGGCTGTGCCGGCTCGTGCTCGACCGGCGGCGGCTGGCGGCGTGGGAGTCCGCGTGGTCCCTGACCGGACCCCGCTGGACCACCCGTCGCTGACCCGCACAGCTGCTCCTCATCTGCGCATCCGGTGCTCCCTGGCCGCTAGCAGCCGTCGCGCTGACAACTCCGCGAAGTTGATATTCGCTTGTTAACACTGTAGGTTTACTTCGTAGGTCTACTATGTAGACATTGCGCGGATGCTGACTGGCCGCCATCGGGCGGTTGCCTTCACCGCGCAGCCAAGGGAGATGACCATTTCATGACTGTGACCCTGGATCGCGACGTCGAGGCCTTCATCGGCTCCCCGCGACAGCTGTTCATCAACGGGCAATGGTGCGACGCGGCGTCGGGCAAGACGTTCGAGACGCCCAACCCCGCGACAGGGGAGACGCTCGCCCGGGTCGCCGAGGGCGATGCCGAGGACATCAACCGGGCGGTGCGGGCGGCGCGCCGGGCGTTCGAGGAGGGCCCGTGGGGCAGGATGACCCCGTCGGAGCGGGGTCGGATCATCTGGCGGATCGGCGACCTGATCCTGGAGCACGCCGACGAGCTGGCCCAGCTCGAGTCGCTGGACAACGGCAAGCCGTTCGCCGTGGCGCAGGCGGCTGACGTGCCGCTGGCCGCAGACTTGTTCCACTACATGGCCGGCTGGGCGACCAAGATCGAGGGCAACACGATCAACATCTCGGTGCCCTACATGCCGGGCGCGAACTTCCACTCCTACACGCTGCGCGAGCCGCTCGGCGTGGTCGGGCAGATCATCCCGTGGAACTTCCCGCTGCTGATGGCCGCGTGGAAGCTCGGCCCGGCGCTCGCGGCCGGCAACTGCGTGGTCCTCAAGCCCGCCGAGCAGACTCCGCTGACCGCGCTGCGCCTGGCCGGGCTCATCGCCGAGGCCGGCATGCCCGACGGTGTGGTGAACGTGGTACCCGGCTTCGGCGAGACCGCCGGAGCGGCCCTGGCCGCCCACAATGACGTGGACAAGGTCGCGTTCACCGGTTCCACCGAGGTGGGCAAGCTGATCGTCGCGGCCTCGGGGGCCAGCAACCTGAAGAAGCTGACCCTGGAACTCGGCGGCAAGAGCCCCAACATCGTCTTCGACGACGCCGAGGACCGCGCCATCGAGGGCGCCGCGAACGCGATCTTCTTCAACCACGGGCAGTGCTGCGTCGCCGGATCACGGCTGTACGTCCAGCGCGACCGGTTCGACGAAGTCGTCGACGGCGTCGCGCAGATCGCCAAGTCGATCAAGATGGGACCGGGGATGGAACCCGGGACGCAGATGGGCCCGCTGGTCTCCGACGAGCAGTTCCGCCGGGTAACCGGCTTCCTGGAGTCCGGCAGGCCGAGGGCGCCACCGCGCTGGCCGGCGGCGGGAGGTTCGGCGACCGCGGCTACTTCGTCGAGCCCACCGTGCTGACCAATACCCGCCCGGAGATGCAGGTCGTCCGCGAGGAGATCTTCGGGCCGGTCCTGGTCGCCGCTCCGTTCACCGATCTGGATGAGATCGCCGCGGTCGCGAACGACTCCGAGTACGGCCTGGGGGCGGGCATCTGGACCAAGGACATCTCCAAGGCCCATGCCCTGGCGAAGAAGCTCCGGGCCGGCACCGTCTGGATCAACTGCTACAACGTGTTCGACGCGGCACTGCCGTTCGGCGGGTACAAGCAGTCCGGCTGGGGCCGCGAGATGGGCCACGAGGCGCTTCATGCCTACACCGAGGTCAAGGCCGTCACCACTCAGCTGTAGTAAATCAGCAGCCGTAGCCCCGGGGCCGGACCAGCACCGGTCCGGCCCCGGGCTACGGGGTGCCACGATCGCCACGATCACGAGGAGGAGAAAGAAGGCCAGCTAGCGTATGCTCAACACAGGCTGTGATGGTTTGGCTTTGCCGGACCCAGCTTTGCTGCATAGGCGTTGCTCCGGACCCCGGTGGCGTTCCGTACCGACACGGACGTTTGCTCACCGGGAGGTCGCGTTGGCGCACTCAGCCGCCGGTCCCGGGACGGGTTGCCGTCTGGTTGCGGGCATTCGATCAATCCTCTCTATGGGAATACCGGCACGCGACGACAAGGAAGTCATCTGATGAAGGCACTGGTGTACCACGGACCGGGTCAGAAGGCGTGGGAGCACGTACCCGACCCGAAAATCATCCACCCCACGGACGTGATCGTGCAGGTGGACATCACCACGATCTGCGGCACCGACCTGCACATCCTCAAGGGGGACGTCCCGGCAGTGACCGGCGGGCGGATTCTGGGGCACGAAGGTGTCGGGACCATCACCGAGATCGGCCAGGCGGTGAGCAATCTCGCCGTGGGAGACCGCGTGATCATCTCCTGCATCACCTCGTGCGGCTCATGCTCCTACTGCCACCAGAACCTGCCCGCGCACTGTCTCGACAGCGAGGGTACCTCCGGCATCGGCTGGATCTTCGGCCACCTCATCGACGGCACCCAGGCCGAGTACGTCCGCGTGCCCTTCGCCGAGAGTTCCCTGCACAAGATTCCCGAGGGCGTGAGCGACGAGGCCGCGGTCATGCTCTCTGACATCTTGCCCACGGGCTTCGAGATCGGGGTGCGCAACGGCCGCGTCGAGCCCGGCGACGTCGTCGCCGTCATCGGTGCCGGACCTGTGGGCCTGTCGGCGATGATGACCGCCGGGCTCTACGGCGCCTCTCGCATTATCGCCATAGACATCGATGACAACCGGGTCCAGCAAGCCAAGGGCTTCGGTGCCACCGACGGCGTCAACAGCGGCCATGCGGGCTGGCAGGACGAGGTGCTGGCCATGACCGATGGCCTGGGCGTGGACGCTGCGATCGAGGCCGTGGGTATGCCGGCGACCTTCCAGATGGCCACCGAGCTCATCCGGCCCGGCGGGACAGTAGCGAATGTCGGCGTGCACGGGAAGCCGGTGGAGCTGAAACTCCAGGATCTGTGGATCAAGGACATCGCGATCACCATGGGCCTGGTGAGTGCCACCACGACACCGATGCTGCTCAGACTGGTCGCCCAGGGCAAGCTCACACCGGAGAAGTTCGTGAGCCACCGCTTCACGTTCGAGGCCATCCTCGACGCCTACGACACCTTCGGCCGCGCGGCGGAGACCAAGGCCCTCAAGGTGGCCATCACCCGCTGACACACCGCAGCGGCACCGTCGCGGGCCCCGGGGCATTATCGGAACAGGAGCGGGAGAGGTCATGAGCGCCGATCAGGGTCCCGGGGTGCGTGTGCTGGAGGATCCGCTGACGAACAAGGGCACGGCCTTCTCCGAGGAGGAGCGCTCCGCGTTCGGCTTGCATGGCCTGCTGCCGGCCGTCGTGGAGACGCTGGAACAGCAGGTGAGCCGCAGGTACCGGGCCTACCAGGAGCAGCCCACCGACGTCGCCCGGCACATCAACCTGCGCGCGCTGCAGGACACCAACGAGATGCTGTTCTACCGGCTGGTGTCCGACCACATCGAGGAGATGCTGCCGATCCTTTACACCCCGACGGTCGGGCTGGCCTGCCAGCGCTTCAGCGAGATCTACCGCCGTCCGCGCGGCCTTTTCATCGCCTATCCCGACCGCGACCGCATCGGGGAGATCCTGCGCAACCGGCCCCGGCGCGAGGTGGACGTCATCGTCGTCACCGACGGGCAACGGATTCTGGGCCTGGGTGACCAGGGCATCGGCGGCATGGGCATCCCGATCGGCAAGCTGTCGCTGTACGCGGTGCTCGGTGGCATCGACCCCGCGCGCACCCTGCCGGTGCTCCTGGACGTCGGCACCGACAACGCCGAGCTCCTCGACGACCCCATGTACCTCGGCTGGCGGCACCCCCGCATCGCCGGCGCCGACTACGACGACTTCGTCGACCGGTTCGTCCAGGCCGTGCGCGCCGAACTGCCCGATGTGCTGCTGCAGTGGGAGGACTTCGCCACCCCGCACGCCCTGCCGATCCTGGAGCGTTACCGTGATCAGCTGCTCAGCTTCAACGATGACATCCAGGGCACCGCTGCCGTCGTCCTGGCCGCTCTGTCCGCGGGGGCAGCGGCCACCGGGTCGCGGCTGCGCGACCAGACCGTGGTGATGCTCGGGGCCGGGTCGGCTGGCATCGGAGTCTGCGAGCAGGTCGTGCGTTCGATGGTGGCCGACGGCCTGTCCGAGCAGGGCGCCGGCGCCAGGGTCTACGTGGTCGACCTTAACGGCCTGCTCACCACCGACCGCCCGGACCTCGGCCCGGCGCAGCGCCGTCTCGCCCAGCCGCCGGGCGCCGTGCCCAGCAGGGGACCTGGCCGGCCAGCCGACCTCACCGACGTGATCGACGCTATGCACCCGACCGCGCTCATCGGGCTGTCGGCTGCGTGCGGGGCCTTCACCGAACAGGTCGTGCGCCACGTCGCCGCGCACGCGAAGCGGCCGATCATCATGCCGCTGTCCAATCCGACCAGCCGCAGCGAGGCCCGGCCACAGGATCTCGCCGACTGGACCGAAGGCCGTGCACTCGTCGCTACCGGATCCCCGTTCGCGCCGATGCAGGTCGGCGACGCCAGCATCCCCGTCGCCCAGTGCAACAACATCTACATTTTCCCCGGAATCGGCCTGGCCGTGACGGCCGTGCGCGCAACGCGCATCACCGACGCCATGATGACCGCGGCGGCCTCAGCCGTCGGTGACGCGGCCACGATCCGGCACGACCCGCACGGGACCTTGCTGCCCGACCGTGCTCAGCTCGCCGGCACCGCGACGGCCGTGGCAAGAGCCGTCGCCAAGGCCGCGGTAGCCGATGCCGTCGCGCCCGCGCTTACCGATGACCAGATCGACCAGGCCATCGACCGCACCAGATGGCTACCTCGCTATCACCACTAGCGGCTCAATCTCATCCATCACGGCGGGCACGTGCGGCCCGGCGCGGCGGACGGAAGGTTCGCATAGAGGAGCGCGCTCCACCCAGCCGGACGGGTACTAACGTCCTCGCAGCGCTCCTCAAGCCGGTGCAGTGACTCGCTATCGCCAAGCCGGAATGCCGCCTCCACGCGTGCGCTTTCCTGGACCTCGGGGAGATCCAGCACAGCATCGACCAGGCTTGCGCGGCGCCCTGGAGCGATGTGTCCCGGCTCGGCGCGCAACGACACCCGGGCGGTGCCTCCAGATCCTTCGGAGGTGGTCACCTCGGCCGTGGCGACTGTACGGTCATCATCGCTGACCTCGACGTGCTGACGCAGATCATGCCCAGCCACGTGATGCCTCCAGCTGCGGATTCCTGGAACGGACCAGGGCGCGGGCTGCTTGGCGGTACTCATGTCCGCGGCCGGGTGGCTGCGGTGCGGGCGAGGCCGGGGCGGAGCCGTTGGCTGAGGGGGGCGGCAGCGTGCTGGTCGCGCCGTGTGGCGCTGCTGGTTCGGTCATGGCGTTACTTCCTTCAGAAGCGGGGCCGGCTCGCGCAAGCCGTGGCCGGATCCCTGGCGGGCCGGCCACGCTGCCGGTGAGCTGGTTCAGTGCCTGCGCAGCAACAGGAAGGCAAGCACGATGATCACGATGATCACGATGGCTCCGAAGCTGATAAACATGGGGTGCTCCTCTGGTGTCTGGGGGGGCTAGAGGGGGTGCCTGATCCGGCTGAGCCGGGCGGGCGGGGCTGGATGGCGGAGGCCGGGGCCGCGGTGCTGACGCGACCGGGGGATCGGCCACCTCGGCTACTTCTTGAAGGCGTCCTTGACTTTCTCGCTGGCTTGCTTGAGGTCGCCCTTGGCCTGGTCGCCGTGGCCTTCGGCTTCGAGCGACTCGTTGCCGGTGACCTTCCCTGCGGCTTCCTTGACCTTGCCCTTGGCCTGCTCGGCGGTGTTCCTGGCCTTGTCTTCTGCGCTCATGGCGCGATCTCCTTGTTACCTGCGATGGCCCGGCCGCCCGGATTCAGGCGGCTCGGCGGGACGTGTCTTGATGACACCGGTGAGTCACTCCGCGGGCGTGGACGCGCCAGCCGGGACCGCGGCGGCCTGGCCGGCCGGGGGCTCCGGCTGTGCGGCAGGGGCCTGGCTGGCCGGCGCATCTGACTGCGGGGCGGCCTGCGGGGGAGCGGGCCGGCGCGCGAACAGGCGCTCGAACAAGCTGGGTCCGCGCAAGTCTGGGTCGGTGCCGTTCGGGGCGGCGCCGTCGTCGCCCAGCGTGCTGGCGGTGTAGGCGCGGGCGGTGTCGCGCTGGCCGCGCAGGTCGTCGCGGTCCTGGCTGACGGCGGCGGTCTCGCGGCGGGACTGCGCCAGCCCGCGGCGGGCGTCGCGGCCGCGGCGGGAGGTGCGGCGCGCGCCGGCCAGCAGCAGGCTCAGCCCGGCCATGGCCAGCGCCCCGACGACGATGCCATACAGGAACAAGGTGCCGGTGGAGCCGGTCACGTGGTAGCCGAACACCGCGAAATGGGTCACCGCATGGGCGTGACCGCCGTTGGCCAGCACGCCGGCCACGCCGACGATCAGCGCGGCGACCAGGATGACCAGCCCGAGAATGACGATCATGGCGCACTCCAACCTGTTTATGTGTAGATCTACAGTAAATCACCTAGGTAAGGTGCTGTCAACATCGTAGACCTACATCGATAGAGTATGGTGGTGTGCATCCGCTCACCAGGAGGGGACGGTGCCCCCGTCATGACCACCCCGACTGCCCGCGCCGTCGGCGCCCCCGCCGCCGACGGCAGCGGCAAGATCACCCGCGACGCCGTGCTGGCTGCTGCGCTGGAGATCATCGACCGCGACGGCGCCGACGCGCTGTCCATGCGCCGCCTGGCCCGCGCCCTGGACCGGGACCCGATGATCCTCTACCGGCACGCGCCGGGCAAGGCCGCCCTGCTCGACGGCGTTGCCGAGACCGTCCTGGCCCAGCTGCAGGTCGACTCCGCCGACCCGGACTGGGCCGGCCAGCTGCGGGAGGTCGCCCGCCGCTTCCGCGCGCTCGCGCTGGCCCACCCGCATGTGGTGCCGCTGATCGTCACCCGGCCGCTGGCCACCCCGCTCGGGCTGCGCCCTCTCGGCACCTTGCGCCCGCTGGAGGACATCCTGGCCCTGCTCACCCGGGCCGGATTCAGCGGGCCCGACGCCCTGCACATCTACCGGGCCCTGTTCGGGTTCTTGCACGGCCACGTCCTGGACGAGCTGCAGGAACTCACCGTCAGCCCGGACGAGACCGACGACCTGCTGCGGCTCGGCCTGCACCGGCTCCCGATCAGCGACTTCCCCCTGCTCCGCGGCCTGGCCCCTGTCCTGGCCGCCTACGACGGCGCCGCCGAACTCGAACGCGGCCTCGACATCCTGCTCACCGGGCTGACCACCACCTTGACCCCCAGCCGGCCTGACCCGCCCGCGCGCGGGGAGAACGCCGGGCCCGGGTGACCGGGCCCGGACCTGCGGTGCCGGACACCGGAGAACTCGAGGACCGATGACCAGACCGGAGCGCCGCGCCAAGGCCTAGGGCCTGGTGGCCCTGGCCGACTTCCGCAGCCGCGGCGCCACTTACGGCCTGCCGTGCTATTCGGTGTCGTTAACCTGGTTGCCGTCATCGTCATTGCCCGGCTCACTACTTCCGGGTTCGCCTCGGTGTGGTGCGTCCTCACCCGCCAGGCCCGGGCCCGGTGGGCTCATTTCGGTCGGCTGACCAGCGCCGGCGAGCTTGGGGTGGATAAGTGCTGGCGCGTGCCGCCAGGTGAGGCAGGCGATCGCGCCGAGGGGGATGGGGGGCAGGTAGGTGACGGCCCGGTAGAGCAGCACGGCGGCTGTCACCTGCGCACCATCCCGGTGGCCGGCGCCGGCGGTCAGTGTGGCGATCAGTCCGAGCTCGGTGATTCCGAGACCGCCGGGGGTAATGGGCAGCACCGTCAGCAGCCGGACGAACGCGAAGGCGGCCAGGGAGGTTTGCCAGGGTACCTGGGCCTGGGATAGGCCGACGCCGCGCAGGCATGCCAGCAGGACGAGCCACAAGGTGAGGTTGCTCGCAGCCGTGGTGACGGTGATCCGCCAGCCGCGCGCGCCGATCAGGGCACCGGCCCGGTCGCGGAAGCCGAGCAGTGATCCGGGGATGTCGAGGGACCTCGGCCGGCGTGCCATCCGGCAGGCCGTCACGAGCGCGACCTGCAGCGCGCGGCCCGCGCGGACCGCGAACGACTCGCTGCGCATGAGCAGGCCGAGCCCGGCGGCCATGGCGGCGAGCAAGACCAGGCCGACGGCGGCGGCGGCGATCAGGCCGGCCCGGGCCGGCTGGCCGTCGCCAGGATCACCAGGGCGAGGACCGGCAGGCCCAGGCGGGCGAAGACGTTCCAGATTCCCGACACCAGGGTGTAGAGCACGTACTCAGCCGTGCTGACATCCCAGCTTGAGAGCATCGCCCAGCTGACTCCCATGGCCAGGGCCCCTCCGGCGGGCAGGGTGTTCGCCACGGCGTTGGAACCGAGGTTGACCACGGCCGCTTCGCGCAGCCGTATCGATGGCAGTACCGAGCAGATCATGATCCAGGTAGAGATCATGCTGGCTGCGGCGGCCGCGGCGACGAGCAGTGCCTGGGCCCACGTCATCGCGTACATGCTGGCCCACACGCTGCGGTAGGACGCGAAATGCGGGACGGCGAAAGCGAATATGGCCGCGACGAGGGCGACCGAACCCGCGGTGCGCAAGATCTCCCGGCCGGACCGCGCCCCTGGCCGCCCCGGACCCGTAATAGCGGCTGGCGGATCGGCAATGGCCGTCATCGGATCCCTTGGCGTGCGCAGACCGGATCGGAATGGTGCATGTTGGGCCAGCTCTCGCCGGACGGTGCCGGACCGTCATGAGGCGCCGCCGCGGCGCGGCGAGCCGGCCGGTCACGCTCCAGTCAACCCCGGCCGCACCAAGGCGGAAATGGGCTACCTGAGATCGGTCCATCACCAGAACCGATCAGTCGACGGCCGTCATGCCGCCTCCTGCCGTCACCGCTGTGCCAAGCGATGACGGCAGAAGGATCTTGTTCCGGACCCGGCCTACCCGGCCGTGCCCGGGTTCGCGGTCAGCTGCCGTCCTGGACCGTTGCGCCTGGCGCGAGGACGGTGTGAGCCTGGCCGGCGCGTACCCGGATGCGCTTGGCCTGCACGTCCGGTGCCTTGGGCACCAGGATCTGCAGCACGCCGTCCTGCGTCGAGGCCTCGATCTTGTCCGCCTCGACGTGGCTGGGCAGGGTGATCGAGCGGCGGAAGGCGCCGTAAAGACGCTCAGCGCGGTGCATCTTCTCCTCGGCGGAGTCGTGCGCGAAGTGCCGCTCCCCCTGGATCGTCAGCAGGCCGTCCTCGAAGGTGATCTCTACCTGGTCGGGCTTGACACCGGGAAGTTCGACCGCCACCAGGTAGGCGTCCTTGCGTTCGGATATGTCGACCGCCGGCCCCCAGGCTGCGGGGGTTGTGCCGCTGGTGAACTGCTGGCCGGGCCGCCAGCCTTGTCCCCTGGTCGCCCGCAGCATCTCGTCCTGTGCGGCACGCAGGTCCTCAAACAGGTCCCAGCCGGTCATGACTGTCATCTCGTTCTCCCTTGCCCTTGGCCGGCCCGAAGGCCCGGCGACCCGGAAGAACACCGCTCAGGTGAACACTATTCAGTTCCGAGCTACACTGTTCACTTTATAGTGAACGATGTTCACAGTCAAACACGGTCAACGGAGGCGGGCATGGCCACCCAGCGGCAGGCAGCAGGCGAGGACGCGGGCACCGGCCCGCTGTGGTTCGACCCTCCAGGCGGCGAGGAGAGCCGCCGCCGCGCGCTCACCCGCGATCGCGTCGTCGCCGAGGCCCTGGCGATCATCAGCGCCCACGGCGCTGCGACCCTGAGCATGCGTACCCTCGCCACCCGCCTGGGCGTGGTCCCTGCCGCGCTGTACCGCTACGTCACCAGCAAGGACCAGCTGTACGACCTCATCCTCGACGGTGTCCTGGCCGAGGTCGACTGCCGGGCCGACCCCGCCCTCCCCTGGACCGGACAGGTCAGCGCGCTCGCGCACCGGCTGCGGACCGTCCTCGAAGACCACTCCGGCATCGCCGCCCTGCTCAAGACCCGCGACCCCATCAGCCCCGCATCCCTCGCTTTGGCCGAGGCGTTCCTCGCCCCGCTGCACGCGGCCGGCCTGCCCGACCGCCAGGCCGCATGGGCCTTTCGGCTGATCTACGACTACACCCTCGGCTTCGCGCTCAGCGACCCCACCTCACCCGGCGAGCAACGCGTCCAGGACTCCGCCACCAGACGGGAACTGCACGACTTCCTGCGCTCCCTGCCCGCCAGCCGGTTCCCCGTACTGACTGCCCTCGGCGCATACGCCTGGGCCGACGACCGCGACCAGCGGTTCACCGCCAGCCTCGACACCCTCATCGGCGGCCTGCAGGCAGCTCATCGATGACGGCGCTGGCTCTGTCAAGCAGCGCGAGCGCGCCGTTGTCATCCGGTCAGGTCGCGGTCGGTGTCTGTGCCGGTCAGCAGGTCCAGGACCTCGCCGATGGTGCGTTCCCGCCCGTCCGGTTCCGGCAGCGGGAGGTGGGCCTGGATGTGGTAGCGGTTGCGGCGGCCGTCCTTCTCCTTCACGACGTAGCCGGCCTGGGCCAGGTCCGTGATGATGCCGAAGGCGCTGCGTTCGCTGATGTTCAGGCTGGCCGCGATGTCGCGCAGGCGCACGCCCGGGTCATGAGCGACGCACAGGAGAACCCGGGCGTGAGGGGTCAGGAAGGTCCAGCTCGCCATCCTGATAAGTTACCAGATTCCGGAAAAGATTTGCTAGTTTTTCGGTGCGGGTATAGGTTCTTAACCAGGCACCGGATGTCAGCCGCGAATAGCGGCCAGCTTTCCGGGGCTACCGGAGGAGCTCATGCGCATCGGTGCGGTCATCGCGATCGTTGGTGCCCACGACGCTCGCAATGCCGCGTCCCGGCTGACGATGCCGGTGCCTGATGGAAGCTGCCGGCCAGGATCCTGGCCTGGCGGCAGCGGTAACACGATGAATGCCGGCGACGTGCAGGCCGCGGGACGGCCAGCCCGGACCCGACCTGGTGCTGCCTCTGGTCATCCCGCTACAGCAAGGACGCCGCCGTCGGCGGCTGACGCCGGCTCTGCTGGGCGTCGGCTAGCGCCCGCCCGCCCATTTCCCCTCCAAGCCAAGGGAAGACGTCATGACCGAACCAGCCGTACCGTATCCGTATCCGTATCCGTATCCGGACTCTGCCACTACCGGGCCGTCCCCTGACGGCACCGCCCCGCCCATGCCGTCGGAGGTCACGAACGAGCGCAGACAGCGGCACTCGGGCGGAAGATTGCACGTGATGATGCGCAGGATCACCCGCCGCCCGTAGCCTCTGCGCGGGGTCAGGCGGCCTGCCGCTCGTCATCGCTTGGTGCGTACACGCGGGCCTGTCCCTGCCACCTGATCGGAAGCACCGTGTTCCACCCGACGGCTCATGACGGCAACCTCAGCCTTACCGCCCGGACCGAACGTGGCGGCTACGTCATCGCCGCACTCAGGGGAGAACTGGACATCGCGTCCGCTCCCGGCTTGCGCGAGCAGCTCCTCAGCCTGCTCCGCCCCGCAGCCAGCCGGCTCATCATCGACCTGTCCGCGGTGGGACACGCGGACGCCAGCGGCGCTGCGGTCCTGGTGGGCAGCGGACGCCGCGCCGGGTTGCTCGGCGGATGGCTGCGCCTCGCCGCGCCATCACCCGAGGTAACCAGGGTCCTGGTCGCCACCGGCATCGGGCAGCACCTCGATACCTTTCCCACGGTCCAGGCCGCGATCAGCGGCCAGCACCCGGATACCGGCGCACCGGGCGCGCGGACCGGTGTCGCCGGACCCGTGGCACACACCCTGCCCTTCATCCGCACGGCGGGCCGCCGATAGTGGTGAATTCCAGCCCGGCCGCTACTCATGGTCCCGCCGGTCGCGCGGTGAGAGTTCATCGAAGATCAGGACCGTATGGGTAGCGGCGACCTCCGGCATGCCCTGCAGGTGGGTCAGCACCAGGTCGCGCAGGGCGGCGGCGTCGCGGGTCCGCACCAGCAGCATGATGTCGTGCTCGCCGGACACCAGCGCGGCATGGTCCACCTCGGGAATGCTCAGCACCTGGTTGCGCACCTTCTTCCAGGACTGCTGCGCGATCTTGAGGAACACGTAGGCCGACAGGCCGTAGCCGTACTTCTGCGGGTTGATGGTCGCGCTGTACCCGGTGATCACCCCGGCCTGCTCGAGCCGGTCGACCCGCGCGTAGGCGTTGGCCCGGGAGATGTGCAGCTCGTTGGCCAGCGCGCGCATGGAAAGCCGTCCGTTCGCCCGCATCGCGGCCACGATCTGATGGTCGAGGTCGTCCAGCACGGCCATTTGTCCGTCAGTCACGGGCTGCGCCCCTCTGTGAGTAGCCATAATGGCACCGGATGGTGTCATGCGAAGCCATATGTCTCAGATTATCGGATATGTCTATACAAATGGCAATGTCCGGGGCCAAGATTAACTACAAGCTTGCCGGAGGCGATCCCCGTGACCACACCATCCGCGATCCAGGACCGCGTCGACGCCGCCCTGCCGCCCAGCGCCAGCCCGCTCGGCCTGATCGACCCGGACGGGCAGCCGAGCGGGACCGCGGTCCTGGATATGCCAGCGGAACAGGTCCTGCGCGACCTGCACCGCCAGATGGTCATCGGCCGCAGGCTGGATGCCCAGGCCACGGCGCTGACCAGGCAGGGACGCCTGGCGGTATACCCGTCCTCGCGGGGCCAGGAAGCCTGCCAGGTGGGAGCCGTCCTCGCGCTGCGCGAGCAGGACTGGCTGTTTCCCACCTACCGTGACACGGTCGCCGTCCTGACCCGGTCCGTCGTGCCCGCCGAGGCGCTGTCGCTGCTGCGCGGCGAGTGGCACTGCGGCTACGACCCTAATTACTACAAAGTTGCGCCGCAGTGCACGCCGCTGGCTACCAACACCCTGCACGCCGTCGGCTTCGCCCGGGCCGCTCAGCTCAAGCACCAGGACCAGGTGGCGCTCGTGCTGGCCGGCGACGGGGCGACCAGCGAAGGCGACATGCACGAGGCGCTGAACTTCGCCGGCGTATGGCGGGCACCGGTGGTTTTCCTGGTGCAGAACAACGGCTATGCGATCAGCGTGCCGCTGGCCAAGCAGACCGCGGCGCCTGCGCTAGCCTACCGGGGCGTCGGCTACGGCGTGCGCTCGATGCTCATCGACGGGAACGACGCCGCCGCGGTCTTCGCCACGGTCCGCGCCGCGCTCGCGCGGGCTGCGGCCGGCTGCGGCCCGACGCTCATCGAGGCCGTCACCTACCGGGTCGAGGCGCACACCAACGCCGATGACGCGGCGCGCTACCGGTCCGAAGCGGAGGTCGAGGCGTGGCTGGCCCGGGATCCGCTCCGGCGGCTGGAGGTCTACCTGCGCGAGCGCGGCCTGCTCGACGACGCCGGCCTCGCCCGGATCAGCGCCGTCGCTGAGCAGCAGGCGGCCGGCGTGCGCGAGGCTATGAGCGGCGAGGTGAACCAGGACCCGGCGGAGTTGTTCGCGCACGTGTACGCCCAGCCCACCCGGGCCCTGGTCGCCCAGCGCGAGTTCTTGCTGGCCGAGATCGCCGACGAGGGGGACAGGCCGTGACCAGAACCCTGGAACAGGACCTGGCGGAGGCCGGTTCCGAGCAGATTTTTTCCGAACGGACGGGCCGCGTGCCCACCGCCATCCCGCCCGCTGCCCCGGGGGCGGACAGCCTCAGCGCACCCGCGGTCACGATGGTGGCCGCGCTGAACGCTGCCCTCGCGGACGCCCTGGCCGATGATCCGCGCGTGCTGGTGTTCGGTGAGGACGTCGGGACCCTGGGCGGCGTGTTCCGGGTGACCGACGGCCTGGCCGCCCGGTTCGGCGAGGAACGGGTCTTCGACACGCCGCTGGCCGAGGCCGGCATCGTGGGCACCGCGATCGGCATGGCCATGAACGGGCTGGTGCCCGTGGTCGAGATGCAGTTCGACGCCTTCGCCTATCCGGCGTTCGAGCAGGTCACCAGCCACCTGGCCAAGCTGCGCAACCGCACCCGCGGCCGGGTGAGCCTGCCCATCGTGGTCCGCATCCCGTACGGCGGCGGAATCGGCGGCGTCGAGCACCACTGCGATGCATCCGAGGCGTACTACGTGCATACGCCCGGCCTGCGCGTCGTCACGCCCGGCGGCCCGGCGGATGCCTACCATCTGCTGCGCCAGTCGATCGCCTGCGCCGACCCGGTCATCTTCCTCGAGCCCAAGCTCCGGTACTGGTCCAAGGAGCCGATCCCGGCTGACCCCGGCCCGGCCATCGACCGGGCGGTGGTCCGGCGAGCCGGCCGGGACGTCACCCTGATCGCCTACGGCGCCATGGTAGGCACCGCGGCCGAGGCCGCCGAGGCGGCAGCCGATGAGGGCTGGGACGTCGAGGTGGTGGATCTGCGCAGCCTGTCGCCGTTCGACGACGCGACGGTGGCCGGCTCGGTCCGGCGCACCGGGCGCGCCGTGGTCGTCCACGAGGCGGCGGGTTTCGGCGGGTACGGGGCCGAGGTCGCCGCGCGCCTGACCGAGCAGTGCTTCCACTACCTGGAGGCGCCGATCCTGCGCGTCACCGGCTTCGACATCCCCTACCCGCCGCCCATGCTCGAACGACACCATCTCCCCGGCGTCGACCGGATCCTCGACGCGATCGCCCGCCTGCAGTGGAACGACCGTGCCTGACTTCCTGCTGCCCGACCTGGGCGAAGGACTGGAGGAGGCCGAGGTCACCGCCTGGCACGTCCGGGTCGGCGACCATGTGACCATCGACCAGATCGTCGCCGAGGTGGAAACCGCCAAGGCCGCCGTCGAGGTGCCGATCCCCTTCGCCGGCACGGTGACCGCGCTGCACGCGGAGCCCGGCACGACGGTGCCGGTGGGAGCGCCGCTGATCAGCGTCACCGCGGACGCACCTGATGCCAGATGGCGGGAACCCGGGCCGGCCGAACGCGGCGCAGCCGGCGAAGCCAGCGGCAATGTGCTGGTCGGCTACGGCACCAGACCATCCCAGCGGCCCGCCCGTGGTACGCGCAGGCACGCCGTCTCCGCCGCCAGGACGCCCGCTCCGGCCGAGGCCATCGCCGGGACCGGCCCGGTGCCGGTCATCTCCCCGATAGTGCGCAAGCTCGCCCGCGATGCCGGGCTTGACCTGGCCCGCATGGCCGGCACCGGCCCGCAGGGCCTGGTGCTGCGCCGCGACGTGAACCAGGCGATCGCCGCCCTGGGCCAGGCCCCCGCCGAGGTCCGGATCCCGATCCGCGGTACCCGGAAAGCGGCGGCGGAGAAGCTGACCCGCTCACGGCGTGAGATCCCCGAGGCGACGGTATGGGTGGACGCGGACGCGGCCGGCCTGCTGGCCGCGCGGGCCGCGCTCAGCGCGCGGGCACCACAAGCCCCGGTCAGCCTGCTCGCGCTGCTGGCCGGGTTCGCCCTGGCCGGCCTGCGCCGGTACCCCGAACTGAACGCGCACATCGATAACGACGAGATCGTTATACCCGCCCACGTGCACCTGGGCTTTGCCGCCCAGACCGAGCGAGGGCTCGTCGTGCCCGTAGTCCGGAACGCCCATCTGATGCCGGTGCGCGAACTGGCCGCGGCGCTCGGGCGGCAGACCGCGGCCGCCCGGTCGGGCCGTCTGACCCCGGCCGACCTCACCGGCGGGACCATGACGGTGAACAATTACGGCGTCTTCGGAGTCGACGGCTCCGCGGCGATCATCAACCATCCGGAGGTCGCGATCCTGGGCCTGGGACGGATCATCGACCGGCCGTGGGTGGTGGATGGGCAGATCGTCGTGCGCAAGGTGACCGAGCTGACGCTGGCCTTCGATCACCGCGTGTGCGACGGCGCCACGGCGGGCGGATACTTGCGCTACGTCGCCGACCGGGTGGAATCCCCGGCCCTCGCCCTGGAAACCCTCGGTCTGTAGATGCTCGTGGTCGCCCGCCGAGGCTCACCGCCCCTGAGCCGCCGCTAAGGGAACGTACGGGTCCAGGGTGGGCTGGCCCGCCGGCCCGCTCGGGATGCCGGCGCAGTGCTCCCACTGGGACCACGAGGGCGGGCTCGGATGCGCCGACGCCTTCGGCGGCGGACTGGGCGAGCGCCACGGGCCCGGGCTGCAGGCCGGCCCGCTGGGACGATGGCCGGGCGACCTAGCCGGAGCGGGGTTATAGCCCGGCTTCGGGGATTTCCCCTGGCCGGGGACCTGAGCCAGGCCCGCCGGGTGGTGCGGCCCCGGCGCGGGCTGGCTGCTGGGCTGGAGCGTGGCGTGCGTGGACGGCCGCGTACTGATCGGGGCAGGTCCGTGCGGGCCGGAGCTGGGCGGGGCCGGTGCCGCCACCGTGACGTGCGCCAGTTGCTGAATGGGGCTGGGCAGCACGTCCGTATAGGCCGCGAGGACGCTGCCCAGCCCAGCCACCGCCACGACCAGCGCCGTAGCCAGCCTGGCTCGGGAACGAGCTGGCCTTCGAGGTCGCCGCCGCCGGGCAGCGGAGGAGATGCCGGCCGGAGAGGCGGCCCGGCTGAAGGCAGCCCGCACTGCAGCCTCCCCGGCCAGCTCACCGGGTTCCGCCGGCCCGGCCAAGGCGGCGAGCATACGCGCCAGGTCATGCATCGGCTGCGGCGCGTCGGGGGGGAGGGCGCGCCGAGCGATGATCATGTCCAGCAGCGGCTCGTCGTGCTCGCCGCCGGGCCGGCCGGGGAAGGGGAACCCAGGCATCTCACCCTGTAGAGCGTCCCGCTCGCTCAATGCGTTACACCCGCCCGTTCGGCCAGGTCAGCGAGCCGGCGCAGGGCTCGGTGCGCGGTCACCCGGACCGCGCCGGGGGTCTTGCCGACGATCCGGGCCACGTCGGCGGCCTCCAGCCCGGCCACCACGCGCAGCATGATGATCTCGGCGTGATCGCGGGGCAGGCTCTTGATCAGGCCCACCACCCACCGGGTGGAGATCGCCTCCAGCGCCAGGTCGGCGGCGTCCGGGGCCATCGGCTGCTCCAGGGCCTCGGTCACGGCCAGCGGCACGTCGGAGCGGCGCGACCGGGACCGGCCCGCATCCACCGCCCGGTGCCGGGCGATGGTGAACAGCCAGGCCCGGAACGCCTCCTCGCCGCCGCGGAACCGCGGCAGGCCCTTCACCACCTGCAGCCAGGTTTCGCCGGCCACGTCCTCCGCCTCCGGGGTGATCACGTGCAGGTACCGCAGCAGGGCGGGCTGTACGTCGCGGAACAGGCTGGCGAAGGCGGTCTCGTCGCCCCGCTGAGCGCTGGCCAGCGTGACGCTGAACGCGGCACCGATCACCGATCCAGTATCGGCCCGGCCCGCCCCGCGCCGCAGACGATCACCAGCTACCGGGCCGGTTCCTCCCCTCCGTGTGGTGTTAGGATCCGTGACCATGCCAGGACGTACCGTCCGGCTCACCGGCTGGGGCCGGGTCTCGCCGTCGTCCGCCGAGCTGGCCGAGCCGGCCACCGCCGCGGACGCCGCCGAGGCGCTGAGCGCCCGCGGCACCGCCGCCCGGCAACACCGCGGCGTGATCCCCCGCGGCCTCGGCCGCAGCTACAACAACGCCGCGCAGTGCGATGGCGGCGTGGTGATCTCGACCGCGCGGCTGAACCGGATCATCGCGCTGGACGCCGCGACCGGCGTGGTGACCTGCGAGGCGGGCGTCAGCCTGGAACAGCTCATGGTGGCCGGGCTGCCCGCCGGGTGGTTCGTGCCGGTATCGCCGGGCACCAGGCAGGTGACCGTGGGCGGCGCGATCGCGGCCGACGTGCACGGCAAGAACCATCACGTGGCGGGCAGCTTCGCCCGGCACGTCCGGTCGTTCGACCTGCTGCTGCCGGACGGCGAACCGCGCACGGTGACCGAGCAGTCCGATCCGGCGCTGTTCTGGGCCACGGCGGGCGGCATGGGCCTGACCGGGCTCATCGTGCGGGCCACCGTCGCGCTGAAGCGGGTGGCCACCTCCCGGGTCCGGGTGGACACCGTGCGCACGGCCGACATCGACCAGACCATGGCCGTGCTGACCGAGCATGACCGCCGCTTCGGCTACACCGTGGCCTGGTCGGACAGCCTGGCCCGGGGCGCGGGGCTGGGCCGTTCGGTGATCACCAGCGGCGACTTCGCCGAGCCGGCCGACCTGTCCCCGGCCTGCGCCCGGGACCCGTTCGCGTTCCGGCCCGGCGCCCGGCTGGGCGTGCCGCCCGGCTTCCCGCCGGGGCTGGTCAACCGCTACACGGTGGCCCTGGCCAACGACGTGTGGTACCGCAGGGCCCCGCGCTCGCGCAGCGGCGAGATCCAGGCCATCGGCCCGTTCTTTCATCCGCTGGACGGGATCAGGAACTGGAACCGGGTCTACGGCCCGGGCGGGTTCCGGCAGTATCAGTACGTCGTGCCGTTCGGCGCGGAGAGCGCCGTGCGCCGTTCGTTCGAGCTGGTCAGCCGGGCGCGCGCGCCGTCCTTCGTGACCGTGCTCAAGCGCTTCGGCGCCGGGGACGAGGGGCTGCTCTCGTTCCCGGTGCCGGGCTGGACCCTGGCCCTGGACTTCCCGGCGCGCACGCCCGGCCTGGCCGGGCTGCTCGGCTCGCTCGACCGGCTGGTGGTCGAGGCCGGCGGCCGGGTCTACCTGGCTAAGGACTCGCGGGTGCCGCCCGAGGTGCTGGCCGAGATGTACCCGCGGCTGCCCGAGTTCCGCAAGCTGCGCGCCGAGCTGGACCCGGCCGGGGTCCTCGCCTCGGACCTGTCCCGCCGCCTGGGCCTCTAGCGCCGTGAGCCACCCTGCGGCCGGCCCGCTGACCACCAGCGAGCGCGACTGGCTCACGGTCCGGTCCTACCTCGCCGAGCACCGCTACGACCTGGCCGTGGACGCGGCGGAGGACTACCCGCCGGACCGCCGGCTGGCCGGTACCCCGCTGCTGGCCGCGCCGGGCTGGCGGCCGCCCGCCCCGATCCCGCTCCAGGACATCAGCCTGGAGCTGCGCGACGCCGCGCCGGCCGAGGTCGAGGTCACGACCCCGCTCCTGCCGCGGCGGGCGGACGGGACGCCCTACCGCCGCTACTCCGAGGCGATGGGGGAGCTGGCTGCCCCGCTGGTGTTCGAGAACCGCGCCACCTACCGGCTGACCGAAGCGGACCTGTGCTCCCGGCCGCCCGGGCTGGTGTTCGCCGGCGGCCGGTACTTCGACGGCATCGACACCGGCGAAGCGGCCGCCCACGAGTACGCGGCCGCCCGGCTGGGCCGGCCCGCGCCCGGGCTGCGCGCCCGCTTCGCCGACCCGTGTGACCTGCGGCGCCGTCCGGCTAACCTGGCCATCAGCACGCTGACCCTGCGGCTGGACCGCCGGGCGGGCCGGGCCTCCTTCCTGCTGCACTGGCGCGACCCGGCCAAGGTGGGTCACGCGGGCGGCCTGTACCAGGTCATCCCGGTGGGCGTATTCCAGCCTTCCGGTGAGGCGCCCTGGAATCGTCAGCATGACTTCTCGCTGTGGCGGTGCATGGTCCGCGAGTTCGCCGAGGAGCTCGGCGGGCGCTCGGAGGACTACGCCAGCGACCGCGGTCCGGTCGACTACGATTCCTGGCCGTTCGCCCGGCAGCTGACCGGCGCCCTGGACCGCGGCCAGGTCCGCGTCTGGTGCCTGGGACTCGGCACCGACCCGCTGACCTACGCCACCGACCTGCTCACCGTGGCGGTCATCGACAGCGACGTGTTCGACGCCGTGTTCAGCGCACACCCGCAGCGCAACGCCGAGGGGCACATCCTGGGCGCGCGCGAGTTCGCCGCCCACGTCATCGACCGCACCGTCACCGGCGAGCCGGTACAGGCGGCCGGGGCCGCCCTGCTCCGGCTCGCCTGGCGCCACCGCGAGACGCTCGGCGGATAGCCCCGCCCGCCGAGGTGCTGATTCGCCATCCAGGCGATCTGACCGCATCATGCATGTAGCGGCGGTTGCTGGGCAGATATGCCGTCGAGTTGACGTCGTGAAATACCCGGTGGAGACGAACGGTGGTTACGAGGCCTGAGTACGTGGACGGCGGCCACGTCGTCCAGTTCTACGGTCACGAGGAGGAACTGGCCGACCGCGTGGCCGGCTACCTGCTGGGCGCGCTGCAGGGCGACGGCGTGGCGGTGGTCATCGCCACCGCGGCTCACCGGCGGGCGTTCGAAGGACGGCTGACGCAGGCCGGCGTCGACCTGGCCGCGGCCGTCCGGGCCGGCACCTACCGGGCCCTGGACGCCGGCGACATGCTGCGCGCGCTGATGACCGGCGGGCAGCTCGACCGCGGTGCCTTCGACCGCGTGATCGGCGGCCTGATCACCGACGCCGCGCAGGGTAACCGCCCGGTCCGCGCCTACGGCGAGATGGTGGCCCTGCTCTGGGACGCCGGGCTGGTCAACGCCGCCGTCCAGCTCGAGGAGATGTGGGACTCACCCGGCCTGTCGCACCCGTTCTCGCTGTTCTGCGGCTACCCGGCCAGCTCGGTGACCGGCGACGGCCACCTGGAGGCGTTCGCCGAGGTGTGCCGGCTGCACGGCTCGGTGGTGGGCGGCTGGCCTGCCCCGGCCGGGCCCGGCGTGACGCGCGCCATGCCTGCCTCCGGGCTTGCCGCGACGCGTGCCTTCGCCCTCTCCGGCGATGCGCCGGCGGCGGCCCGGCACTTCGCGGTCGACGCCGTGCGGCGCCTGGGCGCCGCGGACCTGGCCGACGACACCGCCCTGGTCGTGACCGAACTGGCCGCCAACGCCATCGTGCACGCGCAGACCGGCTTCACCGTGGACCTGTCGGCCGGCCCGGACGCGCTGCGCATCGCGGTGCGCGACGCCAGCCCGATGCCGCTCGCCGGGCTGCCCGCCGCGCCGCTGCACGGGCTGGGCGCGGTGGACGCGCTGGCCATCCGCTGGGGGGTCGAGCCGCACGGTCATTCCGGCAAGTCGGTATGGGTGGAACTGCGCCGCTGAGCGCTCAGGTGCGAGACGGAGGCGATGTCGTGCCGTCAGATATCCGGGTCCGCCGCGTCTACGACGCGCCCTCGCCGGCCGACGGCGCCCGCGTGCTTGTCGACCGGATCTGGCCGCGGGGCCTGCGCAAGGATGCGGCCCACCTGACCGAATGGGCCAAGGACGCCGCGCCGTCCACCGAGCTGCGCAAGTGGTACGGGCACGATCCGGCCAAGTTCGACGAGTTCCGCCGGCGTTACGCCGGCGAGCTGTCCGGCCGCCCCCAGCGGGCCGAGCTCGCCCGGCTGCGCACGCTGGCCGCGGACCGGCCGCTGACCCTGCTCACCGCGACCCGGGACGTCGACATCAGCCAGGCCGCGGTGCTGGCCCAGATCCTGCGCCGGGATCCCGAGCCCGACGAGGGCGGGGATGCCGCCTGCTGGGCTCACCTGGTCTGCCCCGACTGCGGCGCCATCGAAACCGAAGGCCACCGCGAAGGCTGCGGACTAGCCGCACCCGAGGCCGGCCGGTGACGCCCTTCGCTCAGACGAACGCGCTGGTGCCGGTGATCGCGCGCCCCACGATCAGGGTGTTGATCTCGCGGGTGCCCTCGTAGGAATAGATCGCCTCGGAGTCGGCCACGAACCGGCCCACGTGGTTCTCCAGCAGGATGCCGTTCCCGCCCAGCAGCTCGCGGGCCCAGCCGACCGCCTCCCGCATCCGGACCGTGCAGAACGCCTTGGCCAGCGCCGAATGGTGGTCCTCGGCCAGGCCGTCCTGCTGCAGCGCGGCCAGCCGGGCGCACAGGCAGGCCGACGAGGTGACGTTGGCCAGCATCCGGACCAGCAGGTCCTGGACCAGCTGGAACCCGGCGATCGGCCGGCCGAACTGCTC
The DNA here is from genome assembly GCA_963834685.1 of uncultured Actinomycetes bacterium. Classification (GTDB taxonomy): domain Bacteria; phylum Actinomycetota; class Actinomycetes; order Streptosporangiales; family Streptosporangiaceae; genus Palsa-504. The sequence continues at coordinate 105,102 of CAWICW010000007.1, forward strand.
GCGCTGGCGGGCGTAGGCCAGCGCGTGCTCGTACGCGCCGCGGGCGCAGCCGGTGGCCATCCAGGCCACCCCGGCCCGGGTCATCCGGAGCACCGCCGCGGTGTCCTTGAAGCTGTTGGCTCCCTGTAGCCGGTGAGACTCCGGCACCCGCACCCCGTCCAGGGTGATGTGCGCGTTCTGCACCACCCGCAGGGCGATCTTGTCGTGCATCTTGACCGGCGAAAAGCCCGGCGTGCCCTTCTCGACCACGAACCCCTTGACCTGCTGGTCGTCAAGCGAACGGGCCCAGATCACCACGTAGTCGGCGAACGTCGCGTTGCCGATCCACTTCTTCTGCCCGTCCAGCACCCACTCCCCGCCGTCCCGGCGGGCGGTGGTGGTCAGCCCGCCCGCGGCGCCCGACCCGACGTCTGGCTCGGTAAGCCCGAACGCGCCGATCTTCTCCAGCCGCGCCATCTCGGGCAGCCAGCGCTGCTTCTGCTCCTCCGATCCGCACAGGTAGATCGACCCCATGGCCAGGCCGCTGTGCACGCCGAAGAAGGTGGCGATGGACGGGTCGACCCGGGCTAGTTCCATGGCGATCATCCCGTCCAGCAGGGTGCCGCCGCCGGGGCAGCCGTACCCGGTGTAGCCGTGGCCCGCGATGCCGAGCTGGCGCAGGCCGGGCACCACCAGGTCGTACGGGAATTCCTCCCGGGTCCAGTAGTGGTTGATCACCGGCTGGACCGACTTCTCCATGAACTCCCTGGTCCGCGCGATCAATCCGCGGCCCTCGGGGTCGAGCGTCCGCTCGATCAGGTAGAAGTCGCCGTCGGTCAGCGCGGTCCGGCCGGAGCTTGCCATGACAACCCCTTTGATAGCAGCAGATAACGGCGCGGCCAGGAAGGCGTCCACCACCGGCGCCAGCTCGGCCGCCTCGGTCACCAGCCCGAGGTGGCCGCCATGGTAGATGTGCAGCCGCGATTTCGGGATGAGCAGTTTCATCAGCCTGGCGTTGGCCAGCGGGATGATCGGGTCGTCGTCGCCGGACAAGATGAGCGTCCTCTGGCGGAGCAACGGCAGGAACGGCGCGCTGGTCCAGCCCGCGGAGGCGGCCAGCTGGTACAGGTAGCCGCGTGACAGCCCGGCCCGGTTGCGGTCGTGCATCGCCGCCGCGACTTCCTCAGTGTCGATCCTTGCCAGCCCGCCGTAGAGGTTGCCGGCGATCTGCTGCAGGTACTCGCGGTCCAGGTAGCGCCGCGGCGTGACCAGGTGCACGAGTACCGACGGCCGGGCGGGCACCATCAGCGTGCCCATGGCCGTCGCCGCCAGCACCAGGCGGCGGCACCTGGCCCTCTGGAACGCCGCGAAGTGCTGGGCGACCCCACCGCCCCAGGAGATCCCGAGCACGTCGACCTGGTCGTATCCGAGCTCGGTCAGCATGCGCGCGATCAGCTGGCCCAGCCCGCTGAACCAGTAGGGCCGGGCCGGAAGGGGCGAGCCGCCGATGCCGGGCGGATCGAACCGGACCACCTCGACGGCGGGGTCGAGCGCGTCCACGAACGGCCCGAGCAGTTCCAGGTGGGCGCCGATGCCGTTGATGAGCAGGAGGGGGACTCGGGGCGGCTGGCCCGGGTCGTTCCGGCTCCGCCTTATCGCTACCCGCAGCGACTGCCTGCCGATCGCGACGCTGCGCACCTCAGTGGTCGTGAACATACGTTCCAGGCGCGGCGCCCCGCACCGGGTAGGCCTTGCGGCCGAGCGTCCGCGGGCTCTTGCGCTGGCCCCCGCCGCGTTCGGCCAGCCAGGCCGCGTAGTCCGTCCACCAGCTGCCCGGGACGGTGGTCGCGGTGGCCAGGAACTCACGCGGGTCGGGCGGATTAGCTCCGGCGTTGGCCGCTGCCGCGGCGGGGGCACCGGCCGCTGGCGCGGCGGGCGCGGTGCGGAACGCGGCCTTGGCGTTGGTCGGCGGGTTGACCATGGCCGCGATGTGCCCGCTGGTGGACAGGACGAACCTGGTCGGCCCGCCGAGCAGCTGCGTGGTCCGGTAGCAGGATTCCCACGGGCACAGGTGGTCGGTGATGCCCGCCACCAGGTAGGCGTCCACGTCCACCTTGGCCAGGTCGACCGGCGAGCCGAGCATGGTCGCCGCGCCCGGCGTGACCAGCGCGTTGGCCAGGGCCAGCCGGATGAAGTCGTGGTGCAGCGCGGCGGGCAGCCGGGTGACGTCGGCGTTCCAGTACAGGATGTCGAAGGCCGGCGGCGTCTTGCCCTGCAGGTAGTTGTTGACCCAGTAGTTCCAGATCAGGTCGTCGGGCCGCAGCCAGGCGAACACCTCGGCCAGGGTCCGCCCGTCCAGGTACCCGCGGGCGCTGGAGACCGCCATGGCCGCGGCGGCGGTGGCCTGGTCGATGAATGCGCCAGCGGTACCCGACTGCGACTGGTCCAGTACGGTGACGCCCAGGCACAGGCTGGCCAGCTGGTCGAGCTGCCCGGTCACGGCCAGGTGCGCGGCCACCATGGAGGTCATGATGCCGCCCGAGCACAGCGCGCAGACGTGCGCCTTGGCCGCTCCGGTGATGGCCCGCACCGCGGTCAGCGCGTCGGTCAGCGCGGCGCCGTAGGTGTCCAGGCCCCAGTCCCGGTGCCGGGCGTCGGGATTGCGCCACGACATCACGAACACCTGGTGGCCCGCGCCCACCAGGAACTCGGCCATGCTGCGCCCGGGGGCCAGGTCGACGATGTAGTACTTGTTGATCATCGGGGGCACGATCAGCAGCGGGTAGCGGTATACCGTCTCGGTGACCGGCTGGTACTGGATGAGCTCGAACTGGTCGGTGGCGTGTACCACGCCGCCCGGCGTGACGGCCAGGTCGTGGCCCACCTCGAACGCCCCGGCGGCCACCATGGACGGCACCCGGGGTGACGTGGCCAGGTCCGAGGCCAGGTGGCGCAGCCCGCGGACCGCGTTCTCGCCGCCGGTGTCGATGACCGCCTTCCAGCAAGCAGGACTGAGTAGCGGGTTGTTACTCGGAGCCCCCGCGGCGATGAGGTTGGTGAGCAGGAACTTCAGCCGCGTGTCGTCCCGCCAGCCGAGCTCGGCCCCGGCCACCAGCGCCTCGGCGGTCTCGGCCCCGGCCAGGTAGGCCTGGACGCTGCGGCGCAGCAGCGGGTTTTCCTTCCAGGCCGGGTCGGCGAAGCGGCGGTCCCGCGGGTCGGCCGCGATCGAGGACCGGCCGGCCGCGATCTGGCCCAGCTCGGTGCCGAGCCGCGCCGCCTGCCGGCCCACCAGCCCCGGGCGGCGGGCCAGCTCGCCGGCCAGCCGCAGCAGCGAGCTGTCCGGCCGGAACCGGTGCCACACGCCGAGCGCGGCGTCGGTCAGCAGCAGGTCGAGCCCGCCGGCCGCGTCGACGGCATCCTCGGCCCAGACCGTGTCGTTCACCCGGCCTCCTCGGGCGGCGCTTTGACCTCGCGACGCAGGATCTTACCGGTCGGCCCCATGGGCAGCGCGTCGACCAGCCAGACGTGCCGCGGGTACTTGTACGCCGCCACCCGGTCCCGAGCCCACAAACGCAGTTCCTCCGGCGTGGCGCTCGCGCCCGGCTTGAGCGCCACCGCCGCGCCGACCTCTTCGCCCAGCGAGGGGTGCGGGATCCCGATCACCGCCACCTCGGCGACCGCTGGGTGCTCGTGCAGGACCTCCTCGATCTCCCGCGGGTACACGTTGTAGCCGCCCCGGATGATCAGGTCCTTCTTGCGGTCCACGATGTAGTAGTAGCCGTCGGCATCGACGCGGGCCATGTCCCCGGTGCGGAACCACCCGTCCCGGATCGCCTCCGCGGTGGCCTCGGGCTTGTTCCAGTAGCCCTTCATCACGTTGTGGCCGCGGATGGCGATCTCGCCGATCTCCCCCTCCGGCACGGTATGCCAGTCGTCGTCGATCAGCCGCATCTGGACGCCCTCGATCGGGGTGCCGATCGAGCCCGGCTTGCGTTCCCGGTTCGGGTGGTTGAACGACGCCACCGGGGAGGTCTCCGACAGCCCGTAACCCTCGAGGATCACGCAGCCGAACTTCTCCTCGAAGCCGCGCAGGATCTCCACTGGCAGCGCGGCGCCGCCGGAGGCGCACAACTGCAGGGTCGCGGCCTGGGCGGGGTCCGCATCGGGAAGGTGCAGCATCGCGGCGTACATCGTCGGCACGCCCTCGAAGATCGTCACCCGGTCGCGCTGGATGATGTCCAGCGCCTTGGCCGGATCGAACCGCGGCAGCAAAGTCAGGGTCGCCGCCGAGGCGACCGATACGTTCAGCCCGCAGGTCAGCCCGAACACGTGGAACAGCGGCAGGCAGCCCATGATCACGTCGCCCGGGCCGACGTCGAACAGGGTCCGCGAGGAAATCTCGGCGTTGCGGACCAGCCCGGCGTGGGTGAGCTCGGCGCCCTTGGGCCGCCCGGTGGTCCCGGAGGTGTACAAGATGACCGCGTCGTCCTCCTCACCCCGGCCGGACGAGGACGGCGCGGCGCTGATGTCGGCGAGCAGGCCGCTCAGGTCCGGGGTCTCGGCGGCGATCATCTGGGCGCCCGCGTCGGCGGCGCCCTTGGCCGCCTCCCCGGCCGCCGCATGCCACGCGACCACCGCCTTGGCCCCGGAGTCACCCAGGTAATAGGCGACCTCGCGGCTCTTGAGCAGCGGGTTCATCGGCACCACGACGGCGCCGGCGGCCAGCGCGCCGTAGAACGCGATCGGGAACGCCGGGACGTTGGGCAGCATGAGCCCGACCCGGTCGCCGGGCTCGACGCCCATGGTCCCCAAATGCGCGCTCATCCGCCCGGCCGCCTCGCGCAGCTGGGCGTAGCTCAGCACCAGGTCGTCCATGCGGAGCGCGGCGTGGCCGGGATGCTCGGCGGCCGCCTGGTCCAGCAGGGAACTGATACTCGTCATGGCGTCCTCCAGCCGGCGCGCGTCCGGGGCCCGTAACGGCCTCCCCGCCAGCATGCCCTGTATCAGCAGCCCGCGCTAGCCCCGTCCGATGTACGGCATCTTGGTCGCCGTGATGGTCAGGAACTGGACGTTCGCGTCCAGCGGCAGGGAGGCCATGTACAGCACCGCGTCGGCCACGTACCGGGCGTCGAAGACCGGCTCGGGGGCGATCGACCCGTCGGCCTGCGGGACGCCCCGAGCAAACCGCTGGGTCATCTCGGTGGCCGCGTTGCCGATGTCGATCTGCCCGCACGCGATGTCGAACGCCCGCCCGTCCAGCGACAGGGACTTGGTGAGCCCGGTTATCGCGTGCTTGGTGGCGGTGTAGCAGATGCTGCCGGGCCGCGGCGCGTGCGCCGAGATCGAGCCGTTGTTGATGATCCGGCCGCCCCGCGGGGTCTGGGCCTTCATCATCCGCACCGCGTGCTGCGCGCACAGGAAGGCGCCGGTCAGGTTGGTATCGACCGCGGCCTGCCAGCTGGCCAGGTCGATCTCGTCCGGCTGGCCCGCCGGGCCGAACACGCCCGCGTTGTTCACCAGCAGGTCAAGCCGGCCCCAGCGGTCGCGGATCCGGTCGAACAAAGCGGCCACCGACGGCGGCGAGGTCACGTCGGCCGGAACGGCCACGGCCGCGTCCGGGGGCCCGGTCCAGGCCCGCGCGGTCTGGTCCAGCGCGTCGGCCCGCCGGCCGGCCAGCGCGACCTGCCAGCCCCCGGTTAGCAAAGCCAGCGCGATGCCCCGGCCCAGCCCGGAACCGGCCCCGGTGACCACCGCGACGCCCACGGCCCGCTCCCTCCTGGTCCTTACGGAACGACCGTGACCGGCCACCGCCCGGCCTTGACCAGCCGCACCGCCAGCGACCCCACCAGCCGGTGACCGGCCTTGGTGGACGCGCCCACCACCACGGCGTCGGCGCGGACCTCGTCCGCCACCCGCCGCAGCTCGTGGTAGGGGTCCCCCACCGCGGCGACGAACGTGATCCGCACGCCCCGCTCGACGGCCCCCTCCTCGATCCTCCGCTTCAGGTCGGCCGCCGTCTCGGTGAACGCCCGCTCCTGCTCGGCGATGGCGGCCGCGCCCGCGCCCCCGCCGGCCGCGGCGCCGTACATCGCGGTCGGCTGCTCCACGTACACGCACACCAGGCGGGCACCTTGCCGCCGGGCCAGCCCGACCGCGTAGGCCCCGGCCCGCAGCGAGGTGACGGAATCGTCGATGCCGACCAGGATGACCATGGGGCCGTCGGTGCCCAGTTCGAAGGCCGCGCCTTCCGCATCGGTCACGACAAAATTCTTTCATACCGAACGGAGCGTGGTGCGTGCGCCCGGACAGCCGTGAAGCCGGGGGGTCCGTCCGGACCCCCCGGCTTCGGAGTGGCTGCCGCGCTAGGGCAGGGCGAGCATCCCGTCGGTGTTGCCGGCCGAGTCGGTGTAGAACCCGACCAGGTCGCCGCGGTCGTTCACGCCGTTGATGGTGGTCGTGCCGTGGCCGTGCGGGTCGTCCACGGTGCGGAACCCGTAGCCGGGGCGCCAGGTGAAGCCGTGGGTGACCGCGCTGCTGCCGCTGCCGACGGTGTACGCGCCGACCACCTCATCGCGGTCGTTGACGCCGAACGCCTGGGTCATCGCGGCCCCCGGCACGGCCAGCGTGAGGAACCGCCCGTTGTGCAGCAGCAGGAACGCGTCGGTCCGCGACGAGCTCTTGGCGTAGAACCCGGCCACGTCTCCGTAGTTGTTGATCGCGGTCGCGGTCAGGCTCGGGCCCGCCTCGCCGCCCGGAGCGCCCGGCACCAGCACCCGGGTGAACGAGCGGGTCCGGATGTTGTAGGTGTAGCCGCGGTTGTTGCCCTGCGCGTTGGTGTAGAAGCCGACCGCGACGTCGTGGTCGTTGACGCCCAGCAGCTGGTCGACCTGCGGGCTGGCGTTGTTGCCGGTCGGGAAGTTCACGTTGTAGTAGCGGCCGTCAGCGGAGTAGAACCCGAAGTTGTTGTTGACCATGCTGGCGTTGTTCTGCGTGGACCAGAACCCGACCGTCACCCCGAGGTCGTTCAGCCCGGTGACCTGGGTCTGCCGGGAGCCGGGGAAGTTCTCGTTGAGGTAGTTGCCCTGCCCGTAGGCCGGGAACAGCTGGTAACCCTTGTTCGGGTGGCCCTTCGCGCCCGAGCCGAAGTAGCCGGCGATCACGCCCTCGTTGTTAATGCCGAGCAACTGGTTGAAGGTCACGTCCCGGTCGTCGTTCAGGGTCCGGAACTGGTATCCGCCCGAGCTGTGGGTGCTCGCCGCGGCGGTGCCGGCCAGCGCCAGCGCCAGCGCGCCAGACGCGACGGCGGCCATTCCGAGGCGGCGCAAGGAGGTCTTCATCATCGTGTCCCGTTCCGGCGGGCATCAGGGCTTTAGTGGTGAGGCTGCCCGCCTTGTCCCTCACCCGGAACAGGATCACCATCGGTCACCGGGGGAATCTCGGGAGGGTCCAGGGGAAGCTCTGTGCCGACGCTCCAGGCGTCGGCCGCGATCCGCCACGCGCCGTCCGGCTGCGGCCGGAGCACGGCGCAGCCCAGGCCGCTGAGCTGGACCCGCTCGCCGTCGGGCCCGGCCCCGGCGACTCGCCGCTCGCAGATCACCAGGGCCAGCTCGGTGCCTTCCAGCACGGTGGTGATCCGGAGCGACAGCGGCAGCCGCAGCGCCATGAAGCAGGTCAGGGTGCTGCGCACGTCGCCGTGGCCGTCGTCTTTCCCCCGTGGCCAGGACTGCGGCCAGCACGCGAGCACGGCCGAGCTCTCGTACTGCGCGAGCGCCGCCTCGAGATCCCCGTCGCTGAGCGCCTGGGATACCAGTTCCAGGGCTTCCTCCGGCCGCTTGGCCGCGGGGGGCTTGATCGGATCAGGCATCTGTGGTCACCTCCGGTGCCGGGTCTGGATCTGTGGTGGCCCCGAGTGTGGCAGGGCGGCACCGGGGGAACGGAGCAACACCGGGGGAAACACCGGGGGACGGGCGTGACCGCGGGCCCGCCGCCGCGGCGAACGGTCAGGAGGCGGCCGTCAGCCGCCGGTACTCAGCCGCCGGTACTCAGCCGCCGGTACAGGGCCGTGGTCTCCGGGGCCGGGGGCACGCCGACCTGGGCGCGCAGCAGCTCGGTCAGCTCCTCGTAGTGCCGGACCGCGCGGGCCGTCTCTCCCAGCCGGGCCCAGCAGCTCATCAGCTCCCGGTGCGCCGTCTCGTTGAGCGGCTCGTGGGCGACGGCCCGGCGGAACATGGCCACGGCGGCCTGGTGCCGGCCGGCCGCGGCCTGCAGCCGCCCGGCGGCGAGCAGCGCGGACTCGAAGGCCCGGCGCAGCTCGTCCCGGCGGACCAGGGCCCACTCGCCGGCCGACATGCCGTCGAGGAAGTCGCCGCCGTAGGCCCCGATGGCGCGCTGCAGGTCGGGCAGGGCCGCCTCGGACGGGCGGGCCCGGCGCGCGGCCAGCAGCGCGTCTTCGAACTCGGTCACGTCGCATTCGTGCTGCCGGGACCGCTCGAACCGGTAGTGGCCGTTCGCGTAGACCACCCAGCCCGGATCGCCGAGCGCCCGGCGGAGCTCGCGCAGCGCGGTGTGCAGCGCGTTGCCGAGCTGCTGGCGGGACAGGTCCGGCCACAGGGCGGCCGCGATCTGATCCTTGGTCATGGGGGGCGACGAGACGAGCAGGAACATCAGCTCCCGGGGCTTGGCGTAGCCCCAGTCGGCGGCGGTCAGCGCCGCGTCGCCGAACCCCACCACCGCGCCGCCCAGCGTCCGGACCCGCAGCGGCCCGGCAGCGGCGCCGTCCCGGGTGGCCTGCTGCGCGGCCCGCCGTGGAGCCGCCCGGCCGGCCGGGGCGGCCGGGGCGGCCTCGCCGGCCGGAGCCGCCTTGGCGGGTGGGGCTTCGGCCGGAGCGGGCGGGGCCGGCGCCGCGTCCTCGGCCGTCGGCAGGTCGGCGGTCAGCTCGTCCATGGTGGCCAGCAGGCCCTGCTGCCGGGCCGCGGCGAACGCCTCCTCGCCCAGCGCGGCCCGCACCGCCGCCGCGGTTTGCATGTGCTGGGGCCGTTCGCACGGGGCGATCACGGTGCCGATCGCGTCCCGGATGGCCTCGGCCGCGCCGAGCAGCCGGGCCGCGGCCGGGGCCCGGTCCAGGACCAGCGCGATCGCCGCGAGGTCCTCCAGCACGCTGGACATGCGCCACCGGTCCCGCAGCTCGCCGTGCAACTCCAGGCTGCGGCGCAGCAGGGTGATGGCGACCGGATCACCGTCGACCGCGGCGAGCAGGCCGAGCTGCTCGCAGCACCAGGCGATGCCTTCCCGGAAGCCGATGCCCTCGGACAGCGCCCGGCTCTCGGCCAGCAGCGCGGCCGCGCGTTCCACCTCCCCCTGGTAGCGGGCCACCGTGCCCAGGCTGATCAGCGACCACGCGGCCCCCTCCACGTCACCGAGCTCGCGGAACATGGCCAGCGCAGTGCCGGCTTCCGCGGCGGCCCGGCCGAAGTCGCGCTGCAGCCAGGAGACGAAGGCCAGGTAACCGTGCGCGCTGGCCACCGCCCAGCGGTCCCCGGCCTCCTCCGCGACGGCCAGGCTCTCCGCGTGCAGCTCCACCGCGCGGACGTACCGGCCTTGCTCCCGGGCCACGCTGCCGAGCACCTGCAGCCCGCTGGCGATGCCGCGGGCGTCGTCCAGCTCGCGGTACAGCCGCAGCGCGGCCTCCAGCCGCCGCACGGCCGGCGCGTAGTCGCACTGCAGCAGGGCGAGCCGGCCGCTGCCCAGCAGCGCCTTGGCCCGCAGCCCGGCGGGCGCGTCCGGATAGGAGGTCACCGCGACGTCCATCCACTGCCGGATCTCGTGATAGCGGCCGCGCAGGTACGCGTACCGGTCCAGCGGGCCCGCGATCCGCAGCGCCGCCTCCGCATCGCCCGATTCGGCGGCGAACTCAAACGCCTTCCGCAGGTTGGGCAGTTCGGCGTCCAGCCGGTCGAGCTCGAGCTCGAGCCCGTTGCCCCCCGCCTCGTCGCCCTCGATGCGGACCGCGGCCGCCTCCACCAGCTCGGTGAAGTAAGCCAGGTGAGCCCGCCGCACCGCGTCGCCCTCGCTCGCCTCGGCCAGCCGGTCCCGCGCGTAATCACGGATCGTCACCAGCAGGTGGTACCGCGAGTCGCCGCGAGCGTGCTCCACCCGCAGCAGCGACTTGTCCGCCAGCCTGGTCAGCAGCTCCAGCATCGAGGCCGGCTTGAGGTCGCCGCCCGCCGCCACCCGTTCGGCCGCCTCCAGCGTGAAGCCGCCGGCGAACACGGCCAGCCGCCGGAACGCCGCCCGCTCCTCGGCGTCGAGCAGGTCGTGGCTCCAGTCCAGGGTCGCCCGCAGCGCCTGATGGCGCGGCGGCGCGGACCGCGCGCCGCCGATCAGGAGGGCGAAGATGTCGTCCAGCCGCTCGGCCAGCTGGGCCGAGGACAAGATCCGCATCCGCGCCGCGGCCAGCTCGATGGCCAGCGGCAGGCCGTCGAGCCGCTGGCAGACGGAGGCGACCTCGGCGGCGTTCTCGTCGGTGACCTTGAAGGACGGCCGCACCAGCTGCGCCCGCTGCTCGAACAGCTTGACCGCGTCCGAGGCGGCCAGGGCCGACGCGGTCAGGCCCGGGCCGGCCTTCGGCAGCGAGAGCGGCGGCACCAGCCAGCTGAGCTCGCCCTCCACGCCCAGGGCCTCGCGGCTGGTGGCCAGGACGGTCAGCGCCGGGCAGGCGGCCAGCAGGTTCTCGGTCAGGAGGGCCGTCGCTCCGGCCAGGTGCTCGCAGTTGTCCAGCACGACCAGCACCTGATGGTCGGCGAGGTACTCGGCCACCGCCTGGGCGGCGTCTTGCCCGGGGGTATCGGGCACGCCCAGCTTGCTGGCCACGGCCTGCCCGACGATGCCGGGGTCCTCGATCTGGGCCAGCTCCACCCAGCACACCCCGGCCGGGAAGGACTCGCGGGCCGATCGCGCGGCGGCCAGGGCCAGCCGCGTCTTGCCCGTACCGCCGGGGCCGGTGAGGGTGAGCAGGCGGGCGCGGGTGACCGCCTGCACGATGTCGTTGAGCTCGCTCTCGCGGCCCACCAGCGGGGTGAGCCGCACCGGGAGCTGCGCTGTGGTCAGCGACATGATGCTTCCGCCCCGCTTCGTCACCGGAAACGCCCTATACCCAGAAATTTAACTCAGCACAAGCAATTGCCACGAGAGGGACCGGTGCCGGGTTGGGCGCGATTCGGCGGCAGCTTAGCTATCGGGCGGCCGGTACCCTGGCCGTCATGGACGAGAACCGTGCTCGTCGGGTGACCGACGCGCTGCGCGACCGCGGAATTGCGGCGCACCTGAGGAAGTCCGGTATCGACGCCTACTCGGTGCAGGTGCCCGCCGGGCAGGGGCGTGAGGCCGTCTGGGGGGCCGAGGGCACGACCGGGCTGGAGGCCGAGGTCCTGCTGGACGGTGACCTGGTGGGCTTCGTGCCCCAGATCCCCGGGTCGGAGAACTTCGATGAGGCTCAGATCGTGGACGCCATCGCCCGGGCCGACTACGACCAGCCCGTCGGGCGGGAACGGGCCGAGGCCCCGCCGGCCGGCCCGCCGCTGGCCCACGAGGGCGGCCTCTTCCGCCGCTTCATCGACGGCTTCCGCTACGACTCCGAGTAAGGGCGAAGCCGGGGGAGCATCCCCGCCGGGAGGCAGCTCATGGCCAGCGAGGATGGCGGCAGCACCGCGAGGCTCGCGGTGCTCATCGACGCGGATAACGCGCAGCCCGCGATCGCCGGCAGGCTGCTGGCCGAAATCGCCACGTACGGCACCGCGCACGTCAAGCGGGCCTACGGAGACTGGACCGGCACGAAGCTGAAGGGCTGGAAGGATCAGCTGCTCACCCAGTCGATCCAGCCCATCCAGCAGTTCGCCTACACCACAGGCAAGAACGCCACCGACGCCGCGATGGTCATCGACGCCATGGACCTCCTGTATGCGGGGCGGTTCGACGGGTTCTGCATCGTCTCCAGCGACAGCGACTTCACCCGCCTGGCCTCGCGCATCCGTGAATCCGGCCTCACGGTCTACGGCTTCGGTGAGCGCAAGACGCCCAAGCCCTTCGTCGCGGCCTGCGACAAGTTCGTCTATATCGAGAACCTCGTGCCCGCCGCGGGCAAGAGCGCGCCCGCCGACGAGACGCTCAAACCTTCCCCGCGCGCCTCGGCCGACCAGCTCAAAGCCGACGCGACACTGGTGAATCGGCTGCGGGACGCGGTAGAAGCGGCGTCAGACGAAGAGGGCTGGGCCCCGCTCGCGGCGGTCGGCAGCATCGTCACCAAGCAGGCTCCGGACTTCGACTCGCGCAACTACGGCTACGCCAAGCTGAGCGACCTGATAGACGCCACCGGGCTGTTCGACCTGGACTGGCGCAAACCCGCCGGCGGGAAATCAAGCGTCGTCTACGCGCGCGACAAGCGCTACCAGCCCGCCAAGAAGCCGGCCTGACCAGTTCCCGCTGCTGGGATCCGCGCCGTCCGGGTGCGGGTGAAGGTAGCGAGACGATCGTGCAGCACATCGAGGACCGTCCGCCCGCGATCGCCGAAGTCATCAAGCCAGTATCCGTTAAGTCGGATAGACGGTCGGCGTCGTGACGTAGATCCGGCCCGCCGGGGTGCGCCAGACCAGGAGGCCCGGCTCGGGCTGTTCCAGCCGCCAGCCTTCGCCCTGTTTACAGCGATGATGATGCCGGCACAGCGGCGAGTTGATGCATTTGCATTTACAGTCATGACCTGGAAGAACAGTGCCGTATAACATCCCTGCCGATTCTGATGGACAGTACAGATGCCCAGACGTTCGCCCGGCGGCACCGCAGGGAACTCGCGGCGCGGCCGGTGTGGCTGTTCAGCAGCGGCCCGCTCGGCACCGACCTGGTGGACAAGGACGGCAGGAACGTCCTTGAGACCACCCGGCCCAAGGAGTTCGACGAGCTCACGAAGCTGCTGCACCCACGGGGTGAGCAGGTCTTCTTCGGCGCCTACGACCCGGACGCGCCACCCGCAGGTCTCGGCGAGCGGTTCGTGCAGCACATGCCTGCCGCGCGAGCCGCCCTGCCGGCCGGCGACTTCCGCGACTGGCCTGCCATCGACGCATGGGCCGCGCAGATCGCCGCGGAGCTGGGGGACCAGCCGATGACATGACCCCGTGGGGGATGCCGCCGCCGCAGGCGCGGGCTCCGGCATCACGCGGCCAAGCTCACTACCTCGCAGCACCGGGACCCACGGCCGTCTACGCAACCTCGACCGCGAGCAGCCATGCCGGCGATCAGGGTACGGGGTGATCTCGGGCGCCCAGGCGGGTCGGCGCGCGATCTGTCATCGGCGGGTCGACTACGCTCTGCGGTCAGCGTTTCGATGCTGTAGGCGTTGCCACATCACGTCTGGTAGCCGAAGACCGGGGGTTCGCGATCTCGTCGTAGAGGAATCCCGCCAGCATCACTCAGCGGTCCCAGCGGGCCGTCCAGCCGTCCCATGCCGCCGAGTTCTACCGGTCGGCTGGCTCCTCGCTGCCGTGACCCGGGCTGAGGTAGATGGCCTCGCGAACGGCGTGGACGGCGAACGTCGCCGCAGCGGCCGCCGCGGCCACCCGGGCCACGCCCGGCCGCTGCTGCCAGCAGGCCAGCAGCGCCGCCCCGGCGGCGCTGCCGGACACCGGCACCTCGGTGCGGAGCAAGAGCCGGGGCAGCGGGCGGAGCCGGGCGGGCGCGCCGGTCAGCGTCATCTGGGCATCCCGGGCGAACAGCGCCCCGCAGCCGGCTGCCACCAGCAGGCTGCCGCCGCGGCCGAGCCGCCGCACCGCAAGCGGGGCGAGCGCCACCCCGGCCACGCTCCCGGCCAGCAGCGCCGCGCCCGCCCGCCCCTGGCCGGGCGGCTGGCTGCCGTGGGACCTGACCGCCGGGCGGAACTGGGCGCCGTTCCCAACCGGTCCTGGCGTGGCCTTCGCGGATCGCGCCATGTGCGGGTTGCCGGTGATCCTGGTCATGCCAGGCCTCACGTCGGCTCGACGGGATGCCGGATGATCGTCCGCAGCTTCTCCGGCGCGCTGCGGCGCGGGTCGCCGAGGTAGATCTCGTGGTGGCGGCCACGGGGACGGTAGCCTGCGTCCGCGATCGCTTCGTGCAGGGCGGCGATCGACGGCGCTTCGGCAGCGTACGGCCCGATGTGCAGCAGCTGAGCGCACCGGCCCTCCGCCCACCGGATGTACTCCGGGCGGGCCCGGCCGGGCAGGTCCTTCGTGCTGGCCGCTTCCGCCGTCGCGGCGGCGACCAGGTCCGCGTCGATCGGGTCCGGCTGCATGATCAGTATCTGCCACCGCCAGCTGCCGCGATCGCTGCCGGCCATGGTCACCTCGCCCCGCGCCACCGCGGCGACGATGTCCTGCTGGGCCGGGTCATCCACCCACCACAGCCCTTCCAGCGGCATGACCCGCGGCGCCTGGCCGGTGAGCTTCTTCAGCCGGAAGTGCGCGCCGTAGCTCACGCTGTACAGCGCCTGCACCGCCTTCGTGAACTCGGCGCCGCCGGGCTCACCGGTCCCGGTCACCGCCACGAACCCGAACTCGGGGACATCCACGATGTCCACCGCACCCTTGCGTACCTTGAGCAGCGACTCGTAGCTGGTCGCGATAGCGATCATGCCATCATGGTTGCCACCGCCCGGCCGACGCGGAAAGAGCCGAAGGTCCGTAACCAGCAGGCACTAAGAATCCGGGGACGGCCGCCGGGCCCGCTCCCGGTTCCCGCCCCCCGAGCCTCGGCCGTCGCGCAGGACGGCAAACTCGCGGACCTCGACCCACACATACCATTCGTCCGGGCGGCACTGTTCTACAATCGTTCCAGGCAGCCACGGCCACTGCTCGCGGTCGCTCTGCTCCTGCTGTTTGCTGCATTTCGACCGGGGCCTCGTCGGGAACCTGCCGTTGTTGTCCTCGTCCTCCTACATGCTGGCTCCTCCTGGGAGCCAGGCGGACAATATGTGTCCTTATCGATTGCACTGTGGGTCGCGGTGCCATCATCAGTAACACTTGCTTCTGTTACCCCGCAGCAACTGGATAAGCGGTATCGTTGAATCATACGATTGTGTTATGACACAACCGTATGATCCTGAACGGCTGCCATCGCCATCTTCGGCGCTCCTGCAACTCGCCCGTCTGAAGGCCGGCATGAGCCAGCGGGAACTGGCCGAACGAGCGGGAGTACCGGTCACGATGATCTCAGCCTACGAACGTGACCGGCGGCAGCCGACCCTAAGCACGTTGCTGAGGCTGCTGCGCGCGGCTGGCTTCGACCTGCGCCTGCACCTAGCCGCCTACGATCCGCATGACGACATACTCGCTGGGCTAGAAGCCGGCCGCTCCGAATCCGAGCGGCTGCGCCGCGACCGGCAGCTTCAGGCCTGGCGCCAAGCATCGCCCGCAGAGGATGTGGCGTGAGCGAGCATGAGGCTGCCGGTGAACCCGAACTAGACGCTGCCGCCATAGTCGCCGCGCTGAACCGGCATCAGGTGCGCTATGTCATCATTGGTGCCTTTGCTGCCATTGCGCAGCAGGCCCCGATACCAGCGACAAGAGACATCGACCTGACGCCGGAGGCAAGCCAGGAGAACCTAGCCCGGCTCTCGTCGGCGCTGAAGGAACTCGATGCGCGGATCCGAACCGAGGCGGTGCCGGACGGGCTGCCCTTCAGCCATGATGCCACGTCCCTGGCGGCGGCCGAAGTCTGGAATCTGACCTGTCCTGACGGCGAGTTCGACATCTCTTTCCGTCCATCAGGCTTTGAAGGAGGCTACGCCCAGCTGGCGGTCAACGCGCACCGCCTCCGCGTCGGCGACGTTGAGGTGATCGTCGCAGACCTCGCCGACGTGATCCGGTCAAAAGAGTCAGCCGGGCGGCCGAAAGATCTGCGTGTGCTGCCGCTTCTGTACCGGCATCAATCAACGCGCCGGGCGGGAACGGATGACTGACAATGTCGGCGCCGCCGCCATTTTGCGGACTCTGGCACTTGAGTGAGGCGGGCTGCTGTCGGCGCCGAGGTGCGCTTTCAGCCAGCCGCTACTGCCGAGGTGGTGGCACCAGCCATTTTTTTCGGTGCCGGGTGCGACACTGCGAGTCATGGACACTCTCAGCAACATATCGGATACCAACTACGAGATTCCGCTAAGGAGGCTGATCAGGCCGCGCTACGGCCGGCCTTGCTGCATGATCTGGGGGCCATGCCGTTCGACTCCGGTGCGCTGATCAGCCGTAGCCTCTGGGTGGTCTTCATCGGTGAGTGGGGCGTCTGGACCCATGCGGTCTTGCCTGTCGATGACCGGCTCGACATGCCAGACAGGAAGAGCATCACCGGCCTGTGCGACTTGGTCGGTTGCCGAAACTCACGTTCTGGCCGACGATGTGCACCAGTACACCCTGACCGGTGACGCTGATGCCCTTTATCGTTATCCCCGGCGGCAGCGCAGGCAGCGGCACGATCATGCCACGCAACGGGCCGAGCAGCGCCATCGGGATGCCGCCTGCGGAGATCACCGCGATGCCGATGCCGCCGGGGCCAGCCCGGGTCACCCGGGCGGTGGCGGTCCCGGTGACCTGGCCCAGACCGACGGTGATCCTCACCCGGCCAGGGCCGTCGGCGGCCAGCGTGAGCCCCGGCATCCCGGTCGTCCCGGCGAGCCCGGCGAAGCCGGCCAGGGCGGTGCCAGAAAGCAGGGAGGCAGTCCTCCCGGCGCCGCTGCCCCGTATCCCGTGCAGGGTGAGGTCGAGACGCCTGACCTCCACCGGCCCCAGTTTCTTACCGGCTGTCCTGATCACGACCTTGTTCAGGCGCCTGGCCGCCGCCTGGGTCAGGAACGGGAAGCCCGAGATGGTCACCTGCGGCTTAACGGAGAACCCCCGGTCCTGGATCTGCCTGGCCAGGCGGTCCTGGGCGCAGATCACCGCGACCCGGTCGGCGATGAGCACCACAGCAAGCAGCGCCACCACGATGGCCACCACGATCACACCCTCCACTATGGGGCCGGCGGCCGAGCTACACAGCCATCCACCCAGGCATCCGGTCAGCTTGCCGGGTCTGGCCAGCGTAGTGGCGGTTCCGTCGAGCGCAGGGGCGGCAGCTGCGCTGCCGGGCACGCGGTTGGCACGGACCCAGGCTAGGGCCGCTGGGCATCCCGCTTGATATCCCAATCTATGCTTGATATACTTAGCATAGAAGTTGAGAAGGAGGCGGAACAATGGCTACCACCATCAGGCAGGAGCTAGATGAAGAGTTCCTGTCCACCATCCGCAAGGGCCAGGAAATTGCGCTCGATACGCTCAAGACCCTGGTCGAGGCCGTGCACTATGTCATCCCGACGATGCCCGTCGTCCGTGTGCCGCTCGCCGGCCTGCTGCCGACGGCGCACGAAGCCGTGACCGGCAGGTACGAGTTCGCCGAGCACCTGCTTGCGAACCAGCGGCAGTTTGCCGACGAGGTGATCACGGCAACGTCGCCGCTGCGGCCCGGCCGGGAAGGGCCGAGGGCCGTAACCGCCAAGGCCGCCAAGGCTGCTTAGGCACGCGGAAACGGCACGCCCGCGGGCAGGGCCGCTACGCGGCAGCGCCGGGAACCCGCCGTTCCCGGCGCTGCCGTTTCTCCGGGTAGCACCCGTCAGTTTCATGATCGTGGCCAGTTCTGGGCGCTATCTGCCCGTTTCTGGCCGTGATCATGGTTCTGCCCCTGGGAGCCGAGCGGTCTAACGCCAATGCCCCGCGGCGTGTCGCGGCTGCCGTCTGCTGGTTCTGGTCAGTTTCTGACGTGCTCGTCGAAGAACGCGAGGATGCGGCGGCGGGCTTCCTGGCGATGGCGTCACGGAAGATCGTCCGCAGGCACATGATCTTGCTGCCCCGGAAGAACAGGTCGGGCGCCACGGCCAGATAGCCTTCCGACGCCAGCCAGTCGGCCTGATTGCGCAGATCGTGACTCATCCCCAGGACATCGGAGATGATCACCACACCCGGCCACGGACCCGGGCCGTCCGGCACGGCGAGATACGCCGGCATGGGACCCGGGACTGGGATCTTCACCTCACCCACGACCGTACCTCCGCGCACTCGGCACCATGTTCGCATGCCGGAGCGTATGTGCCGGCCCCGAACCGGGCGACATCCGTCCCCGGGCCCGCTCACGGCGGGCGCGGCCGTGGGTCGGCTCAGGCCGGGCTGGGTGCCTCGACGGCTTCGGGCTCATCTGAGGAGGGTACCTGGGGTGGTTCCACCTGGAGGTGCGGCAACCAGCCCAGCCAGCGAGGCAGGTACCAGCTGCGTTGGCCGAGCAAGCTCAGGGTGCTCGCGAGGATGACCAGACGGATCAGCGTGGCATCCAGATTCAGTGCTACCGCGACGCCGAAGCCCATCTCCTGGAACTGGAGGAGCTGCCCCCGGGCGAAACCGGCGAACACCTCCGGGTCCAGCTTCAGGACCAGCTTGTGCGCGGCGTGCCGCAGCTCCCCGAACGTCATCCCCGGCGCGGCTTCGGCGAGGATCGCCTCGGCCCGGGTCGCGTCTGCCTCGGACAGGAACCGCGTCTCGTCTTCGACGATCCGCACGTGCACCGGGTGGATCTGGCCCGCGGCCAGCGCCGCGAACGTCTGGGGCAGCCGCTGCGCGACCGTGCACGCGAACTCGATCTGGTCCGCCGCCGAGAGCGGGGTCAGGTGCAGCTCATCAGCGAGCTCATCGGCGGCGAACTCCCGCATCGCGGCCATCGAGGTCCACGCGATCCGGGACTCCAGCCGCCGCGCGGCGGAGATGATCCCCACCAGCGAGCGGGTGGCATCGCCACGCCAGCGGTGGCAGGCTATCGGCGTGCGGTTGGCGACGTGGAACGTGAACTCGGTCAAGGCACGGCTGCCCCGGCTGCTCGAGTGGCTGGACGAGGCCAAGCCGGACATCGTGTGCCTGCAGGAGATCAAGACCACCACGGCCTTGTTCCCCGCGGCCGAGGTCGAGGAGCTGGGCTACGAGGTGGCGGCGCACGGCGAGGGCCGGTGGAACGGCGTGGCCGTGCTGTCCAGCGTCGGCCTGGAACACGTCAGCGCGGGCTTTCCCGGCGAGCCCAGTTACGAGGGCGAGGAGGCCGAGCCGACCCTGCTCGACGAGCCGGGCCTGCGCAAGCCCGAAGCCCGCGCGGTCGGGGCCACCTGCGGCGGGATCCGGGTCTGGTCACTGTACGCGCCCAACGGGCGCACCCCGGAATCCGCCCACTACCGGTACAAGCTGGCCTGGTATGCCGTGCTGCGCACCGTCCTCGAGGCCGAGCTGACCCGCGAGCCGCAGCTGGTCGTGGCGGGCGACTTCAACGTGGCGCCGACCGACGCCGACGTGTGGGACCCGGCGGTGTTCGTCGGCTCGACCCACGTCACCCCGCCGGAACGCCAGGCGCTGGCCGACCTGCGCGCCCTCGGGCTGCACGACATCGTGCCCAAGCCGATGAAGGGGCCGCACCCGTTCACCTACTGGGACTACCGCGCGGGCGCCTTCCCCAAGGATATGGGCATGCGCATCGACCTGGTCTACGCCAGCGAGGCGGTGGCCGGCCGGGTGACCGGCGCGTACGTGGACCGGGAGGCGCGCAAGGGCCACGCCCCGTCCGACCACGCCCCGGTGGTCGTAGACCTGGACTAAAGACCGAGCACGCGCGCGGCGTTGTCGTACAGCACCGCGCGTGCCACCTGGGACGGCACGTCGAGCTCGTCGAACTCGGCCAGGCCCCGCTCCGGGGTCAGCAGCGGGTAGTCGCTGCCCCACAGGAACTGCCCGGACAGCCGGCCGCGCAGCTCGCGGATGACCTCGGGCGGGATCCGCCGCGGCGACCAGCCGGAGATGTCGATGTACACGTTGGTCTTGTGCAGCGCGATGGCGATCAGGTCCATGTGCCAGGGCCAGCCGAAGTGCGCCGCCACCACGGTCAGGTCCGGGTGCGCCGCGGCCACCGGGTCCAGCTTGAGCGGGTGCGCGAGGTCGATGCGGATGCCCTGGCCGCCGGGCCGGCGCGCGCCGATCCCGCTGGTCCCGGTGTGGAACAGGGCCAGCAGGCCGTGCTCCTGGCAGGCGGCGAAGATCGGCCAGTACCGCGGGTCGTCGGGCGCGAAGGCCTGCAGGGACGGGTGGAACTTCACCCCGCGCAGCCCCAGGGCCGCGATGGAAGCCACCTCAGAGACGGCCGAGTCCTTGTGCGGGTCGACCGAGCCCAGCCCGGTGAACACGTCCGGGTAGTCACGGCACGCGGCGGCCACGGTCTCGTTCGGCACCCGGGGCCGCCCGGTGGCCGTCTCGGCGTCCCAGGCCAGCAGAACGGCCCTCAGACCCAGCCCGCGGTACCGGGCGGCGAGCTCGTCCAGCGTCTGCCGCTGGACCGGCGAGCGGAAGTACGCCTCGGCCGCCTCGACATAGCCCGCCATGCTGCCGTCCAGCCAGTCCGGGGTGGGCAGGTGCACATGGAAGTCGATGGCGCGCAGCGGCATCGGACTATCGTAGGCCCTGGCTCTCCAGGTAGCGCGCCGCGATCGTCTTCGGCACCACCATGCACCAGGCGTCGATGAGCAGCTCGCGCAGTTCTTTGGTATCCAGGGCGGGCAGCCGGGCCCGGACCCACTGGTACCGCTCGTCGCCGCGCAGCGGCATCATGAACTTGGCCGGCTCGCTGGCCACCAGCGCGGCGCGCTCTTCCTTGGGGAAGCCGAACCCGAGCCGCTCCTCGTCCGCCGAGACCGAGGCGTAGACCAGCCGGCCCACCCGGAACTTGGTGTTGTCGCCGATCAGGTGCTCGGTGGTACGCGGCAGCGACAGCGCGATCCGCCGTACGTCATCGATGGTCGCCATCGCGGGTGCTTACAGTCCGAGGACGCGTTCCGCGTTGGCGTGGAAGACGAGGTCCATGACGCTTTGATCGTAGCCGAGTTCGTCCCATTCCCGCAGGATGCGCTCGTACGGCAGGCTCGGGTGGTCGCTGCCGAACATGATCTTCTCGCGCAGCCGGCCGCGGATGTCGGTGCGCAGCGAGGGCGGGAAGTACTTGGGCGCCCAGCCGGACAGCTCCCAGTACACGTTGCCCTTGTGCAGCGCGACCGCGGTCATCTCGTCGGTCCAGGGCCAGCCGGGGTGGGCCGCGATGATGGTCAGCGCCGGGAAGCGGGCGGCCAGGTTGTCGATGGCCAGCGGGCGGGCGTGCTCGAGCCGGGCGCCCAGCCCCCCGGGCAGCCCGGCGCCCATCCCGGTCGTCCCGACGTCGACCATGACCGGCACGCCCAGCCCGGCGATCGTCTCGAACAGCGGGTTCAGCGCCGGGTCGTCGACCGCGAAGTGCCCCATGACCGGGTGGAAGTGGAACCCGAGCACGTGGTGCTCGCGGACCGCGGCGATGGCCTCCGCGACCGCCGCCGGACCCTTGAGCGGGTCCACCGCCCCCCAGGCCTGGATGAACGTGCCCGGATGCCGGTCGCGCAGCGCCGCCACGTAGTCGTTCCCGCACGGCGGGGCCCCGGTCAGCGACTCGATGTCGAAGGCGACCAGGACCGCCTCCACCCCGGCCGCGGTGATGTCGGCCACCACGTCGTCCTCGGCCTTGCCCACCCAGGCCTTGCCCCAGTACCGGCCCAGCGCTTCCGCGTACGGTCCCTGGGACGCGATCCACACGTCGGTCCCCGGGTAGCAGTGCAGGTCGACCCGCCTCATGAGCCAGCCAGCCTAGCGGCCAGGTCCTTCTTGGACACCTTGCCGAACCCCGACAGCGGCAGGGTGTCGAGGATCTCGAGGCGTTCGGGCAGCTTGAACCTGGCGATCTCGAAGCCGGCCAGGAACGTGACCAGGCCGGCCAAGTCGAGTGACTGGCCAGGCCGCAGCACCACGCAGGCGCACATCCGCTCGCCGAGCACCGGATCCGGGTAGGGCACGCAGGCCACGTTGAGCACGGCTTCGTGGCTGAGGATGAGGTTCTCCACCTCCTCGGCGCTGATCTTCTCCCCGCCGCGGTTGATCAGGTCCTTGACCCGGCCCTCGACCACGTAGTTCCCGGACGGCAGCTTCCTGAGCAGGTCGCCGGAGCGGTAGAACCCGTCCGGGGTGAACGCCCGGGCGTTGTGCTCCGGGGAGCGGAAGTAGCCGCGCAGCGTGTAGGGACCGCGGACGATCAGCTCGCCCGGCTGGCCGTCGGGGACCACGTGCCCGTCCTCGTCGACCAGGTAGACCTCGTCGGCGGGCGAGGCCGGCCTGCCGCAGGTCTCCCGGCGCACCTCGGGCGGGTCGGACGACCGGACGAACATGATCAGCCCCTCGGCCATGCCGAAGTTCTCCTGGATGAAGCAGCCGGGCAGGGCCCGCTCGGCACGCAGCCGGACCTCGGGCTGCAGGCGCTGCCCGCCGCTCTGGATCACCCGCAGCGAGGACAAGTCGTACTCGGTGAGCGCGGGATCGTCGATCCACCGGATCAGCAGCGCGGGTACCAGGTGGATGTGCGTGACCCGGTGCCGCTGGATCAGCTCGAACACCTCCCGCGGCCGGGTGCTGGTGCCGAGCACCACCGTCCCGCCGGACAGCAGGAAGCCCTGCAGGCCGGGGCAGCCGAGCGGCAGGTTGTGCTCGATCGGCAGCACGTCCAGCAGCACGTCGCCCGGGCCGATCTCGCACGCCGCCGCGGCGGCCTTGGAGTTGTACAGGTAGTCGTTGTGCGTGCGCGGGATCAGCTTGGGGATCCCGGTCGTGCCCCCGGAGAGCAGGAACAGCGCCGGGTCGGCCGGATCGATGCTGATCTGCTCCAGCGCCTCGCGGCTGGACCGGGGTTCGCGAGAAAGCAGGTCCTCAAGCCGCACGAACCGCGGGTCGTTCGGCGCCTCATTCATGCCCTGTACCAGGCAGAGCCGCAGGTCCGGGCGGTCGGTCATGACGTCGGCGGCCATGGCCGCGAAGTCGAAGCCGCGCGCGGCGGCCGGCCCGGCCAGGGCCCTGGCGGCCGAGATACCCGCGAACTGGGTGATCTCCCGCCTGCGGTGCCCGGGCAGGGCGAGCACGGGCGCGGCCCCGATGCGCAGCAGCGCGAAGTACAGGTAGGCGAACACCGCGGTGTTCGGCAGCTGGACGATGACCCGGTCCAGCGGTCCGAGTCCGCAGTCGAGCAGCGCCCGGGCCAGGCGCTCGGACCGCTCGCTTAGTTGGCTATAGGTCACCGGGCCGGTCTCGTCCACCACCGCCACCCGGTCCGCATAGGCGGCCAGCGCGCCGGTGAACCCGTCGAACAGCGGCCGGTCCTCCCAGTAGCCGAGCTCCCGGTAGCGGGCCGCGAACTCGGCCGGGAACGGCGTCACCCCGTCCAGCATGTCTTACCGAGTCACCCGGGGCGCGGACACGCGGCTAGCTTAACGCTGAGTTAATCTGCACCCCGGCGCCAGGACTAGGCTGGAGTCCGGCACTTCCGGGTAAAAGGGGGCTGTCGGTGGCGAAGGATGAGTCCTCGATCGGCTGCGTCGGCCGCCTCATCGTGGCAACGCGGGGCGGCGACGGGCCCGGTGAAGTGCTCATCAAGATCCGCGGCGGTTCCGAGGCCTTCCTGGCCTGGTCGGACAAGCCGCTACCCGAAGGTTCGACCGTCCTGGTCATTGACTCACGCGGAGCGCGGGCGGTCGATGTCATCGAGTGGGAGGACGCACTCGGCGAGAGTCCGCGCATTCCCGGCTTACCCTGTGCTTAGGAGATGAAATATGTTCGGTTACCGTGTTCCGGCGCCCGACGAGGCCATGCTGATTTCCGGACGAGGGGGCGGCAAGGAAGGCCAGCCGTTCAAGGTGGTGATCGGCCACGGCGCCTTCGTCACGCCCGTGTTCCGCAAGGTCCGGTATCTCACGCTGTCCATGCAGGAGGCTGAGGTCGCCGAGCAGTGCGTGACCCACCAGGGCATCACGCTGAACGTGCGCGCGGTGATCGCGTTCAAGGTCGGCAACGACGAGGAGTCCATCGTCAACGCCGGACAGCGCTTCCTCTCCGACCAGGACCAGATGTCGCTGCTGACCGGGCGGATCTTCGCCGGCCACCTGCGCTCGATCATCGGCTCGATGACCGTCGAGGAGATCGTCACCGAGCGGCAGAAGCTGGCCACCGAGGTGCTGGACGGATCCAAGGGCGAGATGGCCAAGATCGGGCTGATCGTGGACTCGCTGCAGATCCAGTCGATCGACGACCTGGGCGCCGGCTACATCGCCGCCATGGCCGCGCCGAACAACGCCGCCATCCAGCGCCAGGCCAAGATCGCGCAGGCCCAGGCCGACCAGGCCGCGGCCGAGGCGCAGCAGGCGTCGGTCCGCAAGCAGGCCGAGTTCGCCAGGGAGACCTCCGTGGTACAGGCCCAGTACAAGGGCGAGGTGGAACGGGCGCAGGCGGAGGCGGCCCAGGCGGGCCCGCTGGCGCAAGCGAACGCCCAGCTCGCGGTGATCAACGCCCAGGCCGAGCTGGCTCAGCAGCAAGCCCAGCTGCGCCAGCAGCAGCTGGTCTCCGAGGTGATCAAGCCCGCCGAGGCGGAGGCCGAGCGGGTCAGGATCCTGGCCAAGGCCGACGCCGAGCGGACCCGGATCCAGGCCGAGGCCGCCGCCTCGAACAACCGGGTCGCCCTGGACCAGCTGCTCATCAACCAGCTGCCGTTGATCGTCAAGGAGGCCGCGGCGGGGCTGGCCGGCGCGAACGTCAGCGTGCTCAACGGCGCCGACGGCCTCGGCGAGATCGCCGCCGGCCTGGTCAGCCAGGGCCTGACCATCCTGGATTCGGTCCGCAAGGGGATGCCCAGCGAGTACCAGGCCCCCCCGCCCGACCGCCGCGCCATCGACGGCCAGTCCGAGCCGCAGGGCTGACCGGCTGGCAACAACCGGCTGGTAAAAATGGCGATTTGCTGACGCCTGGCCGGGTTCCCGGCCCGGCCGGCGTGGCTGCGTTTAGGCTCGCGGTCGTGACAGCAGCGTCGACGGCCGTCCCGGTCCGTCCGGAGACAGCGGAGCCGGCCCGCCCGCTCAGCGGCCGCCGGACGGTCACGCTGGCCGCCGTGTACTACTTGCTGGCGGCGCTGGCGCTGACCCTGTGGCTGTGGCGGGACCCGGCCTCGCGGACGGTCGCGGGCAACCCGAACGACGCCGACCAGTTCGCCTGGTTCTTCCGCTACGACGCCACGGCCATCGCGCACTGGCACCTCCCGGCCCTGGTCACTACGGCTATGAACGCGCCGCAGGGCGTGAACGTCATGTGGAACACGTTCATGCTGCTGCCGGGCATTGTCCTGGCCCCCGTGACGCTGGCGTGGGGGCCGCAGGTCAGCCTGACCCTGCTCCTGAGCATCGGCTTCGCCGGGTCGGCCACGGCCATGTTCGCCGTCTTGCGGCGCTGGCAGGTGAGCGTGCCCGGCGCGGCGCTCGGCGCGGCCGTCTACGGGTTCTCCCCGGCCCTGGTGCACTCGGCTATCGGCCACTACGACCTGCAGTTCGCCGTGTTCCCGCCGCTGATCGCGGACGCGGTGCTGCGGCTGGCCACCGGGCGTTCCACGGCCCGCCGCGGGGGTTTGCGATTGGGCCTGCTGATCACCGCGCAGCTGTTCATCAGCGAGGAGATCCTGTTCGACACCGGGCTGGCCACGATCCTGCTGCTGATCGTCATGGCCGCCGGCCTGGCCCCGGGACGTGGCGGGCCGGATCGCCGCGCTGGCCGGCGGCCTGGGCACGGCGGCCTGCGTGCTGGCCGTGCTCGCCGGATATCCGCTGTGGGTGCAGTTCTTCGGGCCGCTGCACGAGCATGGCAGCCCGTTCACCACCGACTTCTTCAAGAACGACCTGTCCGGGTTCGTCGTCCCGTCCTCGTACATGCTCTTCCACACCGCGGGCAGCGCGGCCGAGGCGCTCCGGTACCAGGGCCTGCTGCCCGAGTACCTCGGCTACCTGGGCTGGCCGCTGATCGCGGTGCTCGCGGCGGGCACGATCCGGTTCTGGCGGCGGCTGCCGGTCCGGGCCTGCGGCGTCGCCTGGGCCGTGCTCGAGGTGTTCTCGCTCGGCGGCACGCTGCTGGCCGGCGGGCACGAGCACCACTGGATCAAGCTCCCCTGGTACTGGCTGCAGAGCCTGCCCGTGCTCAGCGCGGCGCTGCCCGACCGGTTCTCCATCGTGGCCGACGGCGCGGCCGCCGCGCTGCTGGCCTGCTGCGCCGACGCGGCCGTCCCGGCCCTGGCCGCGTTCGCCCTGTCCATTCCCGGCCGCCGGCTGCCCCGGCTGGCGTCCGGCGGCCGGCCGGCCGCGGTGGTCCTGGGCTGCGCCGTCCTGGCCGTCCTGCCCATCGTGCCCCGGCCGCTGCCGGCCGTGGCCGCGATCTCGGTGCCGCCGGGCTGGTCAGCGGCGTTCGCTACCCTGGACCTGCCCGCCTCGGCCACCGTGCTCGCCGTGCCGGTCCCGATGTCGACCTTCACCGAACCGCTGCGCTGGCAGGCCGACACGGGCCAGCCGCGCACCCTGGTGGGCGGGTACTTCATGGGCCCGGCCGGGAACGGGCGCGCCTATACCGACGGCGGCGGCCTCTCGCAGGCGGGCCGCTACCTGAACGTCCTGTGGGCCGAGTCCGAGGCCGGGCTGCCCGCGTCGCTGACCGGGGGCGTGCCGGCCAGCGCGGATCCCGTGTCGCCCGGTTACGTGCGGATCGAGGCGGTCAGCGAGGCGAAGATGCTGACCCAGATCGCCGCCTGGCACGTGACCGCGGTGGTCGCGGTCACGGTCAGGAACTCGGTTCTGGGCGACTACCTGACCAGCCTGCTCGGGCCGCCCGCCGTCGTGGCCGGCGACGTCATGGCCTGGCGTACCTAAACCTCTGAGCGTCTCCTTGAGAGGAACCTCTTAGGAACGCCTGAGATTCATAACCACGGCAGAGGCAGGCCGGCAGGTCCGCAGAGCCGCGTCGGGCACGGTGAACAGGCAAGCCGAAAACGACGCGAGGAGCTAACGATGACCTGGCTGCTGCTGAACATCCCGCTGATGGTCCTGTTCGTCGCCCTGTGGGTGGGCGTCCCGCTGTGGCTGCTGCGCAAGCACCCGGACACCAAGCCGGCCCTGGCCGCGGCGCCCGGCGTCACGCGCCTGCCCGTGCGCGATCACCAGGACGCTGACTACCGCCGCGTCGCCTAGCATGCGGGGTCGCGCCGGGGTTGTGAGAGGCTGCCGGGATGCTGGCGTTGAGTGTCGCGTGCGCGGCGGCCGCGGCCGTCTGGGCCTACCTGGTCCTCGGGCACGGCGGGTACTGGCGGACCGGCCAGCGCCTCCCGCCGTCCCGCGCCGCGGCCGGGCCGGACCGGTGCCCGGACGCGGCGGACCGGTGCCCGGACGCGGCGGACCGGTGCCCGGACGCGGCGGACCGGTGCCCGGACGCGGCGGACCGGTGCCCGGACGCGGCGGACCGGTGGCCGGACGTGGTGGCCGTCATCCCGGCCCGCAACGAGGCCGCGATGCTGCCTGCCGTGCTGCCGGCGCTGCTCGGCCAGGACTACCCCGGCGCGCTGACCGTCATCCTGGTCGACGACTGCAGCACGGACGGCACCGCGGAGGTCGCGGCCGCCCTCGGGCCGGAACCGGGCCGCCCGGGGCGGGCCCTGCGGGTGGTGGCCGGCGCCCCGCTGCCGCCCGGCTGGGCCGGCAAGGTGTGGGCCATGGCCCAGGGCCTGGCGCACGGCCTGGCGCACGGCCTGGCTGGGGCCGGCGATGACGGAGCCAGGGGATACGTGCTGTTCACCGACGCCGACATCGCCTGGCGGGCGGGCGCGCTGCGGGCCCTGGTCCGCGCGGCCGAAGCCGACGACCGGGACCTGGTCTCGCAGATGGCGCTGCTGCGCACGGCCACCGCGTGGGAGCGGGTCGTGGTCCCCGCGTTCGTGTACTTCTTCGCCCAGCTGTACCCGTTCGGCCGGGTGAACTCGCCCCGGTCCCGCACCGCAGCGGCGGCCGGCGGCTGCATGCTGGTGCGCCGGGAGGCCCTCGAGCGATCCGGCGGGCTGGCCCCGATCCGCGGCGCCCGCATCGACGACGTGGCCCTGGGCCAGGTCATCAAGGGCCAGCGCGGGCGCTGCTGGCTCGGGCTGTCGACCGCGGTGGTCAGCGTGCGCCCCTACCCCCGGCTCGCCGACCTGTGGCAGATGGTGGCCCGGTCCGCCTACATCCAGCTCAGGTACTCTCCCTGGCTGCTGGCCGGGACCGTGGCCGGGCTGACCCTGATCTACCTCGTGCCGCCGGCCGGGGCCATCATCGGGCTCGCGGCCATCGGGCTCGCAGCCGGCCCGGTAAGCGCCCCGGCCGCGCTGGCGGCCGGCGCGGGCCTGGCCGGCTGGGCCCTGATGTCGCTGACCTACCTGCCCATGCTCCGGCTGTACCGGCTCTCGCCGCTGCGGGCGCCCGGCCTGCCGCTGATCGCCCTGCTGTACACCGTGATGACGGTGGACTCCGCGCGGCGGCACTACGCCGGCCGGGGCGCGGAGTGGAAGGGGCGGACGGACCGGGGCCCGTTACGCTTGCTCCGTGGCCGATACCCCAGGAGCGGGCCGGCTGTGGGCCGAGGATCCGGAGGCCGGCTGGCGCCGCTATCTCATCGCCGACGTCTTCACCAGCACCCCGCTGGAGGGAAACCAGCTCGCCGTGTTCCCCGACGCGCGCGGCCTGGCCGACGACCTCCTGCAGCGGACGGCGCTGGAGCTGAACCTGTCCGAGACGGTGTTCTTCCTGCCCGCCGCGCACGGCGGGGACGTCCGGGTCAGGATCTTCACCAAGGCCAGCGAGCTGCCCTTCGCCGGGCATCCGGTGCTCGGCTCGGCGTTCGTGCTCGGCGAGGCCCTGGGCGCCCCGCGAGTGATCCTGGAGACCGGCGCCGGGGCCGTCCCGGTCGAGCTGGAGCAGACCGGGGAGCGGATCACGTTCGGGCGCATGGAGCAGCCCATCCCGGTGCCCGAGCCGTATGAGCACGCCACGGCGCTGCTGGCCGCGCTGGGCGTGCCCGCGTCCGGCCTGCCGGTCGAGGCCTACCGCAACGGGCCCCGGCACGTCTACGTCGAGCTGCCCGGCGAGGCCGAGGTCGCCGCGCTCGAGCCCGACCAGCGCGCGCTGGCCGACCTCGAGATCGGCGTGAGCGCCTTCGCCGGCCACGGACGGGCCTGGAAGACCCGGATGTTCGCGCCCTTCCACGGCGTGCCGGAGGACCCGGCCACCGGCTCGGCGGCCGGGCCGCTGGCGGTGCACCTGGCCCGGCACGGGCGGATCGGCTTCGGTGAGGAGATCGAGATCCGGCAAGGCGAGGAGATCGGCCGGCCGTCACGGCTGTACGCGCGGGCCGAGGGCACGGCGGACAAGGTGGAGCGGGTGCTGGTCGGCGGGTCGGCGGTCATCGTCGCCCGCGGCGAATACCGCCTCAGCTAGCCCTCGCCCCCCCGCGTGAACGATGATGATCGTGGCACACGATCCCGCGTTAACCAGGACCAGAGGAAGGTGTTTCCGTGACGATCAGCGTTCAGGGCGTGGTGGCCCGCGGTAAGGGCGAGCCGGTGGAGCTCACGACGGTTCTCGTGCCGGAGCCGGGGCCTGGTGAGGCGTTGGTCGCCGTGCAGGCGTGCGGGGTGTGCCACACCGACCTGCACTACAAGGAGGGCGGCATCGGGGACGACTTCCCCTACCTGCTCGGGCACGAGGCGGCGGGCGTGGTCGAGGCGGTCGGCCCGGGCGTGACCGACGTCGCGCCCGGCGATTTCGTCATCCTCAACTGGCGTGCCGTCTGCGGCCGGTGCCGGGCCTGCAGCCGCGGCCGCCCGTGGTACTGCTTCAACACCCACAACGCGACCCAGAAGATGACCCTGGAAGACGGCACGGTGCTGTCTCCGGCCCTCGGCATCGGCGCGTTCGCGGCCAAGACGCTGGTCGCCTCCGGCCAGTGCACCAAGGTCGACCCGGCCATCAGCCCCGCCACCGCGGGCCTGCTCGGCTGCGGCGTGATGGCGGGCCTGGGCGCGGCGATCAACACCGGCGGCGTGACCCGCGGCGACAGCGTGGCGGTGATCGGCTGCGGCGGCGTGGGCGACGGGGCGATCCTCGGCGCCCGGCTGGCCGGCGCGCGAACGATCATCGCCGTCGACGTGGACGACCGGAAGCTGCAATGGGCGCGCGACTTCGGCGCCACCGACGTGATCAACTCGCGGAACACCGATCCGGTGGCCCGGATCAGGGAGCTGACCGGCGGCTTCGGTGCGGACCTGGTGATCGAGGCGATCGGCCGGCCGCAGACCTACGAGCAGGCGTTCTACGCCCGCGACCTGGCCGGCACCGTGGTGCTGGTCGGCGTGCCGACCCCGGACATGCGGCTGGACCTGCCGCTGCTCGACGTGTTCGGCCGCGGCGGGGCGCTCAAGTCGTCCTGGTACGGCGACTGCCTGCCCAGCCGCGACTTCCCGATGCTGGTCGACCTGCACCTGTCCGGCCGCCTGCCGCTGGACAAGTTCGTGTCCGAGACCATCGCCCTGGACCAGGTCGAGGAGGCCTTCGCCAAGATGGACCGCGGCGAGGTGCTGCGCAGCGTCGTCACCCTGTGACGGACGCGGAAGCCCGCATCGCGATGTGGTCGGGTCCGCGGACCGTGTCCACCGCACTGATGCGGGCCTGGGAGAACCGTCCGGACACGGTGGTCACCGACGAACCGCTCTACGCCTTTTATCTTTGCCGAACGGGCCTGGCTCACCCCGGCCGGGACACGGTGATCGCGAGCCAGCCGACCGACTGGCGGGTGGTGCTGCGCCAGCTGACCAGTGCCCCGCTGCCGTCCGGGGCGCGGATCAGCTACGCCAAGCACATGACGCATCACCTGCTGCCCGAGGTGGACCGGGCCGCCCTGGCCCCGCTGCGGCACGCTCACCTGATCCGGGACCCGCGTGAGCTGCTCGCCTCCTACGCCCGGGTCCGCGCCGAGCCGGACCTGGACGATCTGGGCCTGCGGCAGCAGGCGGAGATCTTCGAGACGTTCGGCGGGCCGGTCGTCGACTCCCGCGATCTACTGACGGACCCCGAAGGGATCCTGCGCGCCCTGTGCCGGGCCCTGGACGTGCCGTTCGACGGCGGGATGCTGTCCTGGCCGCCCGGACCGCGGGACAGCGACGGCGTGTGGGCGCCCTGGTGGTACGACAGCGTGCATTCCTCGTCCGGCTTCGCCGCCTACCGGCCCCCGGCCGAGCCGCTGCCGGGCCGGCTCGAACCGCTGGCCGAGCAGTGCCTGCCGTACTTCGAGCGGCTGTACCAGTACCGGATCTCTAGTCTGCGAGGTGACCATGCTGCAGACCCGCGATGAGCGCAACCGCGACCTCATCGTCAACGTGGGCGGCAAGCTCACCCACCGGGACCGGGCCATGGTGAGCCCGTTCGACTCCGCCGTCCAGGGCGGCGACGCGGTGTGGGAGGGGCTCCGGCTCTACGCCGGGCGGATCTTCCGGCTGGACGAGCACCTGGCCCGGCTGCGGGACTCGGCCAAGGCGCTCGCGTTCGAGCGGATCCCGTCCGCTGACATGATCACCGAGCAGATCCGGCGCACCCTGGCCGCCAACGGCATGCGGGACGGCGTGCACATCAGGCTCACCCTGACCCGCGGGGTGAAGATCACCTCCGGCATGGATCCCCGGCTCAACCAGGCCGGGCCCACCCTGATCGTGCTCGCCGAGTACAAGGTTCCGGTCTACGACGCCTCCGGCATCACGCTGGTCACCGCGAGCGTGCGCCGCCCGGCCCCGGACTGCCTGGACCCCAAGATCCATCACAACAACCTGCTGCCGTCCATCCTGGCCAAGATCGAGGCCAACGTGGCCGGCGCCGACGACGCGGTCATGCTCGATCACCGCGGCTTCATCGCCGAGACCAACGCCACGCACATCTTCCTGGTCACCGGCGGGACGCTGGCCACGCCGACCACCGTGTCCTGCCCCGAGGGCATCACCCGGGCCGCGGTGCTGGGCCTGGCCTCGGCGGCCGGGCTTGATTACGTGACCGGCGACTACACGCTGCCCCAGCTCTACACCGCCGACGAGGCGTTCGTGACCGGCACCATCGGTGGCCTGGTCCCCGTCCTGGCCGTTGACGGCCGCGTCATCGGCGACGGCAAGCCGGGCCCGGTGACCGGGCAGCTGACCGCCCTGTTCGCCGACCTCACCGCCACCACCGGCACCCCGATCACCTGAGATGGACCCTAGGCGCTGCCCTTGATCTGGCCGTCCTCGAGTTCCATGACCGAGTCGGCCAGGCTGATCAGGTTCGGATCGTGGGTCGCGACCAGGGCGGTCACGCCCTCGGACTCGACCACCGCGTGCAGCAGGCGCATGATCTGCTTGGCCGTCTCGGAGTCCAGCTGGCCGGTGGGCTCGTCGGCCAGCAGCACCTGCGGGCTGCCCGCCAGCGCCCGGGCGATCGCGACCCGCTGCTGCTGCCCGCCGGACAGCTCGCCCGGCCGCTGCTTGGTGTGCTCGCCGAGGCCGACGATGTCCAGCATCAGCCGGACCCGCTCCTCCCGTTCCCGCGGCGGCAGGCCGGCGATCCGCAGCGGCACGCCGACGTTCTCCGCGGCCGACAGGATCGGGATGAGGCCGAACGACTGGAAGATGAACGACACCGACGTGCGGCGCAGCCGCATCCGCTCGTGCTCGGACATGGACGTGACCTCGCTGTCCCCGACCCGCACGCGGCCTTCGTCGGGCATGTCGAGGCCGCCGACGATGTTCAGCAGCGTGGTCTTGCCCGACCCCGACCGGCCGCGCAGGGCCACCAGCTGGCCGGACGGCACGGTGAACGAGACCCCGCGCAGCGCGCGGGTCGCGGTGCGGCCGCTGCCGAAGGTGCGGACCACCCCTTCGACGGCCACCATGTCGGTCATGACGGTCACCGGGACTCCTCGGGGTTCTCGGGCCGTTGCGGCTTGCGGGCGCTCTGCTGGCCGGGCCAGACGCCGATGTGGTCGGGCTCGGCTTCCAGCCGGACCAGGCCGTGCATGTCGAGCGGTTCGGTCATCTCCCGCGGCAGCTGCAGCCGGCCGGCCCGGTCCAGCACCGCGTACTCCACCGCGTGCGCGACCACCTCGCCGTCGCCGGCCAGCGTGTCCCGCAGGATCTCGGTGCTGGTCCGGCCGTCCCGGATGGCGACGACCCGGCGTACCACCGAGGAGACCGCGGGGTCGTGCGTGACGATCAGCACGGTCACGCCGAGCTCCACGTTGGCCTTCTGCAGCGCGCTGAACACCTCGGCCGCGGTCGCCGAGTCGAGCTCGCCGGTGGGCTCGTCGGCCAGCAGCACCTTGGGCTCGTTGGTCAGCGCGACCGCGATGGCGGTCCGCTGCTGCTCGCCGCCGGACATCTGATCCGGCCTGCGGTGCAGGCAGTCGCCGAGGCCGAGCAGCTCGAGCAGCTCGGCCGCGCGCTCGCGGCGGGTCCGGGCCCGCACCCCGGACAGCCGCATCGGCAGCTCCACGTTCTGCTGAGCGGTCAGGTAGGGGAGCAGGTTGCGGGTGGTCTGCTGCCAGACGAAGCCCACCACCCGGCGCCGGTAGGCCAGCCGCTGCCGCGCGTTCATCGCGGCCAGGTCGTCGCCCGCCACCCGTACCGAGCCCGCGGTCGGCGTGTCCAGCCCGGCCAGGATGTTCATCAGGGTCGACTTGCCGCTGCCCGACGCGCCGACCATCGCGACGATCTCGCCCTCATCCACCAGCAGGTCGAGGCCCTGCAGCGCCTGCACCTCGATCCCGGCCGCGACGTAGATCCGCACCAGCCGGTCGCACACGATCAGCGAGCCCGCGCCGAAGTCCCGGTGGTGCCGCGCCGATTCTGCGCCCAGGTCCGCGATGCTGCTGCCCATTGCGTCTCCTCCACCTACTAGTTTGCCCGCAAAATGCCCGCGATACCGCGGCGGCGCAACGTCCTCGCCTCGGCGGCCAGGGCCGCCGAGGCGAGGATCACGACGGCGGCGGCGGGCAGGGCGAGCGCGGTCGCGTCGGGCTGGAACAGCACCGGGGCCCCGGCCCCGGTGAACGCGGACAGGTCGACGGACGAGCCGATCAGGTGGGGCAGCACGAGCGCGCAGACCGCGCCGGCCACCACCGCGGCGAGCACCGCGGGCATCGCCTCGGCCATGACCAGGCTGGTGTCGCGTTCGTGACCCATCACGATGAGCCGGGCCAGGGTCAGCTCGCGCTCCTCCGACCCGAGCGCCAGGCCCAGGATCACGATCAGCAGGCCGAGCACGGCCGCCTCGGCCAGGGTGAACGCGACGATGAGCGCGGCGCCGTGCGGCAGCGGGGAGTTGGTCAGGGAGTTGAGCACGGCCGACCGGTAGGTGATCGTGCTGCCCGGGAGGATCCGGTCGACCAAGGTGGTCAGCTGGCTGTCATCGATCGCCGACCCGCTGGCCAGGACCATGTTGGGCGCGGGCTGCCCGGCCGGGCCGGGCAGGGTCAGCTGCGGCATGACCACGAAGGTGCCGCCGCCGGGCTGGGCCGGGGTACTGCTCACGATGCCCGCGACCCGGACGCTGAACGGGCCCGCCCCGATCAGCGAGGCCAGCTGCGTCGCCCCGTGGCCCAGCAGCGCGGCCGCGTCCGGCGAGGCGAGCACCGGCACGGCGGCGCCGGCCGCCAGGGCGCGGGCCGCGCCGTCCAGCTTGGCCAGCGCCGGGGGCGGGTACGGGGTGGTCGCGGTCACCGCCGCGTAGCTGGCCGGATCCACCGCGGCCACCGTCACCGGCTGGCCGAACTGCGTGACCCAGGTGGTGTTCCACACCGCGGTGGCGTGCGTGACGCCGCGGACCGCCGCGATCGACTTCAGGTCGCCGGGCGTGACCGGGCCGGTCGCGGCGCTGGGCTGGATCAGCACGTCGGCGCCGGTGGTGTGCCAGGCCGCGGCGGTCTCGCCGTTGGCGATGCCGGTGCTGACCATCCCGGCGAAGGTGGCCAGGCTGAGCGCGAGCACCAGCGCGAACGCGGGCAGCACCCCGGTCAGCGAGGACCGGGCCGCGGCCGACAGCGCGACGAAGCCGGTCGCGCCCGTGCCGCGTGCCGACAGCCGGAGCAGGCCGCGGACGGCCAGCGGGTACAGCCGGAGCATGATCAGCACGACCGGGACGGCCACCAGCACCGGTGCCAGCATGAGCAGCGGGTTGACCCGGCCGCCGGCCGGCACGCCCTGGCCGCGCAGCACGATCAGGCCGGCCACGCAGGCCGCGCACGCCGTGACCTCGGCCACCGGCCGCCGCCACGCCATCCGGCGCCGGCCGGTCTCGGCGTTGAGGATCCGGGCCGGGTTGGCGGCCGGGGCCGGCTTGCGGTAGTCCCAGGCCGCGATCAGCGCCGGCCCGGCCAGCGCGACCGCGAACGTGATCCCGGCCAGCAGCCAGCCCAGCTCCGACGCCGCCACGTCACCCGGGATGACGGCGATGGCGATGGCCGCGCCGGCCACCGCGGCGGGCACCGCCGCGACCACCGAGCCGCGCGTCATCAGCCCCGTGACCTGCCACAGCGACCCGCCGCGGGCCCGCAGCATGGCCAGCTCCCCGGCCCGGCGGACGACCAGCATCCGGGCCGCGAGCAGGATCACCGCCGCGGCGATCACGATCAGGCTGACCGACAGCAGCAACAGTACGGTCTCCACGCCGGCCTGGGTGCCGAGGAACAGGGCCAGGTCCGGGATGAACGGCGAGGTGACGTCCAGGTTGTCCGAGGCCGGCTCCAGCGATCCGGTCAGCCCCAGCGTGGCCGTCGTGGCCCGGTTGAGGGCGCTGGCCAGCCCCTGGGCCTGGTCCGCGCTCAGGTCGTTGACCGCGAGCGGGAACTCCCAGTTCATCTCCAGGCCGGGGCCGGTGAACGCGGTCTGCATCGCGCCTAGCTGACCGGGATCCACGAACACCCCGCCTGCCCAGTACGGACTGCTGGTCCCGGCCAGCGAGGGCTGACTGGCGAGCGGGTCCTGGGTCCAGAAGGTGGACCCGGCCTGCCGCTGCCGGACGATCGCGGTGACGGCCAGCGTGATGATCCCGGTCGAACTGACGATCGTCATCCGGCTCCCCGCGTGCAGCCCGAACCGTGCCGCGGTCTGCGGGGTGACCGCCACCGCCAGCGTCCCGGCCGGCTCGGCCCCGGCTGCGAAGCTCCCCGCCACCAGCGAGGCGTCGCTGGTCAGCGAGTTGCGGTAGAGCACCTCGAGCTTGGGCTGCTTCCCGCCCACCACCGCGCCGGGAGGCACGTGCGAGGTGACCTCGGCCGGGTTCGCGGTCAGGCCGTACCAGGCGCCGGGGCCGAGCGGGAGCGGCATCCCGGCCAGGCTGGCCTTGATCTCCTGCGTGGTCCGGGCCAGCTGGCTCGCGGTCAGGTTCTGGTCGGCTACGGAGACGTTCTGGTTGGCTCCGGAGAAGTTGACCAGCGCGTCGACGAAATTGGTCCAGTTCGCGCCGATCTGGACGGTCTTGACCGTGGGGGCCAGCCCGGCCGTGACCTGGTGCAGCGCCTGGGACCGGGCGTGCAGGCTGAGCGCGGGCCCGGCCATCGCGGCGAACACGCACCCGCAGACCAGCAGGGCCAGCGCCACCGTGGTCCCCGCCGCGCCGCCCACGGCCTTGTTCAGGCCGGACCGCAAGCTCACGCCGCTTCCGCCGCGCGCAGCGCGGCCGCGGCGTCCGGGCGCCGGGCGACGGTGAGCGCGGCGGCCAGCACGGGCAGCACGGCGACGGCCAGGGCCAGGGCCAGCGTCTGCGCCCAGCCGAACTGGATGAGCACCGGCGGCACCGGCGTGGTGGCCGACGAGGTGA
Organism: uncultured Actinomycetes bacterium; assembly: GCA_963834685.1. Taxonomy (GTDB): domain Bacteria; phylum Actinomycetota; class Actinomycetes; order Streptosporangiales; family Streptosporangiaceae; genus Palsa-504. Next base: position 141,928 of record CAWICW010000007.1, read on the forward strand.
GCGTGATCGCCGGGACCAGCAGCTCGGCGAGCACCACGCCCAGGATCAGGCCGGCCACCGCCGACGGCAGGCTCAGCATGAGTTTCTCCAGGCACAGCTGGCTGGCCGCCGAGCGCGGCGGCACGCCCAGCGCGGCCAGCAGCGCGTTTTCCGCGCGCCGCTGGCGGACGCCGGCCGCGATGCTGACGCAGAAGCCGGTGATGCCCAGCACCGCGGCCGCGATGGCCACCACCAGCAGGGCCTGCTGCGGCACGGTCGACAGCGGATCGCTCAGCAACCCGGCCGCCACCCCGGCCGCGCTGGTGATGTCCGATCCCGGCGGCAGATCGCCGGCCAGGCCGGCAGGGACCGCCGACGGCCCGCTGGCCCCGCCCGAGGTGGCCAGCCACCACTGGTCCGGCTGGGCGGGGGCCAGCGAGCTGCTGCTCAGCACGTCCTGCAGCCGGCCGAGGTCCACCAGCAGGGCGCCGCCGCTGACCGACACGGTCGGGAACGTGGCCACCGAGCCGACGATCCGCACGGACAGGACCGCGCCGTTGACGTCGGCCTGGACCACCGACCCGACGCTCGCGTTGGTCGCGGCCAGGTACGGCTGGGTGGCGATGCCGGGCAACGCCGTCACCGGCGGCGTCCCGGTCAGGGTCAGCTGACCGCCCACCGGGCTGGGGGGCTGCCCGGGGAAACTGCCGCGCGCCAGCCCGTAGCCGGGGTCGAAGGTCACCGAGAGCGCGGTGCCGGAAGCACCCTTGGCCGTGACGGCGGGCATGCCCGACGGCCCGACGGTACCGGTGTTCTGGCGGACGCCGGCCAGCTCGGTGGACGAGCCGCCGGCCGGCCAGGTCCCGAGCGCGGTGCCGGGCACCTGGATCGTGCCCGGCCCGGCGGAGAAGCTGTCCACGGTGAAGGTGGCCGGCCCGGGGGGCCGTCTGGCGGGCATCGTGTAGTCCAGGCCGACCGAGGTCAGCCGCAGCGGGTAGATGGCCCCGCCCCCGCTGCCGGAGGCTGTGCCAGCGGAGCCGGCGGGGCCGGCCTGGTTGGCGAGCGTCACGGCCAGCGTGTGGTCCCGGCCGTCGGCGGGCAGCAGGCCGGCGTCGAGCTGGTAGACGTTGTGGTCGGCATCCTCGACGGACACGTTCACCGTGACCGGGGCCAGTCCCAGCGAGGCCGGGCCGAGCCGGGCGGTCAGCTGCACCTCGGTGCCGTGGCCGGGCAGGGCCACGCCCGACGGCGGCCCGGTGCGCGCGATCTTCCCGAACAGCGCGGCCGCGTTCACCGGCGACTGGTCGGCGCGCAGCAGCACCACGTCCGCGGCCTGGCCTGAGTTGACGGCCAGGAGCTCGCTGCTGCTGACCGGCTGCGGGAACGTCGCGACCGGCATGGCGTACTGCACCCCGGGCAGCTGGACCAGGGCGGCGGCCTGGGCCGCCGACAGCGGCTGGCTGGTATCGACGCGCACGTCGGCGCCCGCGCTGAACGCGGCCTGGTCGTGGTCGGAGCGCGTCCAGCTCTGCCGCTGCGACAGCGCCAGCGTCCCGGTCGCCACGGCCAGCACGATCAGCAGCGCCGCGCCGCCCTGCCGGATCGGCTGGCGGCTGATCTGCCAGCTGGCCAGCGCGGCGGTCAGCCGCCGGCCGCGGGCGGCCAGCCGGTCGCCGGCCTTCCCGCCCGCGGGCAGCAGGCGCAGCGCGAGGACGGTGCCGCCCGCCAGGGCCAGGGCCGGGGCGATCACTACCACCGGGTCGATGCCGAAGTTGCCGTTCGCGCCGGCCGAGACCGCCGAGTAGTGCCGCAGCTGCCAGCCCGCGAGCACGGCGAGCAGGATCAGGGCCAGGTCCGCGCCGGCCCGGCTGACCCCGGAGATGGCCGCCTGCCGGCCTCGGCGGGCCCGCGCCGCGCCCGGGGCCACCGTGCTCAGCGCGGGGACCAGCATGATCACCGCTGCCGCGGCCGCGACCGCCACGGCGGCCAGCCAGGCGTCGCCGGTCGGCCCGGTCCCGGCCACCAGCTGGGCCAGCAGCACGCCGAGCACGGCGCCGGCCGCCGCGGCGAGCACGCACAGCGGGATGGCCTCGGCCGCGGTCAGCCGGACCAGCTGCCAGCGGGTCGCGCCGCGCGCGGTCAGCATCGCGGACTCGCCCTCGCGCTGGCCCGCGAGCAGCCGCGCCGCGGCCAGCAGGGCCGCCGCGGCGAGCAGGAACAGCAGCACGGCGCAGATGGCCAGCAGCGAGCGGGCCACGTCCAGGTCGCTCGCGGTCCCGGCCAGCACCGCGGGCAGGCTGGTGGTGAGGGTGAGGGACGGGAGTTGCTGGGCGTTCTGCAGCGCCGCCCGCAGGCCGTTCACGTTCGCCGCCACGGCGGTGAGCTGATCGGCCGGGATGCTGGCCGTCTGCGGCTCGGCCAGCCAGGTGCCCTGGTTGACCGCCAGGGCCCCGGCGAACGCGGCGGGCGGCACGGTGAGCGGGCCGAAGGTGGTGAAGCCCCCGGCCGTGCTCGAGCCGGACGGCGCGATCTCGCTCAGGTTCCAGTACGGCGAGGATACCTGCCGGGGCCGGTACAGGCCGGTGACGACGAACCGGACGTAGTCCTTGGTGATCCCGTCCCGCATCCGGAGCACGTCGCCGACCGTCACGTGCAGCAGCGCGGCGGCGGTGGCGGGCAGCGCGGCGGGGATGGGCTGCCCGTTGGTGATGGGGGCCGGGGAGGTGGGCCAGCGGCCGGACACCAGGTCGGCCTGCCCGGTGATGTCGCTCAGCGCGGCGGCCTCGGCGATCGGCGTGTTGCTGGTGCCGCCCGAACTGGCCCCGGCGGCCGGGGTGGCCGGGGTGGCGGGCAGCGCGCCCTGCACGAAATCGAGCGGGTCGGACCAGTTGGCCCGGTAGAAGGTGAACGGGGCGCCGTCCAGGGCCGACCTGATCTGCGACGGCAGGATCGAGGTGTACTGGGCCGCCTGGCTGGCGTTGACGCTGCCGCTGATCGACAGCGAGGTCCCGGTCGCGTGACTCAGGTCATGGCCCACCGCGCGGGGCAGCGCCTGGCCGCTGAACGTGGCCAGCGCGGTGGCCAGGGCGGCGGCCACCACGGTGGTGAGCGCCGCCGCGACGATGACCAGCCGGTGGGCGTTCATCCGCGGCACGGTCAGCGAACCCCGTGTCAGCGAACCCCGTGTCAAGCCCATCAGGACTTCGAGCCTAAGGCCCGAAATGGCTGATAGAAAGGGTGCGTGCGCGACCTGGTATCCGTCTGTGACCAGGCTGGGATCGACGGCGCGCGGTCCGGTATGTCCAGATATCGACGTGAAATGGGGGCGGGCCGGTGTCGGTCATCGTCATCACCGGGGCGGCAGGCCTCGTCGGATCCATGCTGCGGCCCCGGCTGGCCCGGCCGGACCGGACGCTGCGACTGCTCGACCTCGTGCCGCTGACCGCCGGACCTGGCGAGGAGACGATCCAGGCCTCGGTGACCGACCTGGACGCGATGACGGCCGCCTGTCAGGGCGCCGATGCCGTCATCCACCTGGCCGGGATCCCGGGCGAGGCGTCCTGGCCGAGCATCCTGGAGACCAACATCAACGGCGGCTACGGCGCGTTCGAGGCGGCCCGCCGGGCCGGGACGCCCCGGGTGATCTTCGCCTCGTCCAACCACGCGGTGGGGTTCAGCCCGCGGTCGGCCTTCCCGGTGCCCGACTACGCCTTCCCCGCGCCCGACACGTACTACGGCATCTCCAAGGCGGCTACCGAGGCCCTGGCCGCGATGTACCACTACCGGTACGGCCTGGACGCCATCTGCATCCGCATCCTGTCGTGCTTCCCGCGGCCGACGAACGTGCGGATGCTGTCGACCTGGCTGTCCCCGGACGACACGGGCCGGCTCTTCGAGGCGTGCCTGACCGCCGAGCGGCCCGGGTTCCGCGTCATCTTCGGGGTCTCGGCTAACACCCGCGGCGGCTGGGTCTCGCTGGCCGAGGCCCGGGCCCTGGGCTACCAGCCGCAGGACGACGCGGAGGCCTACGCCCCGGAGATTATCGCCGGGCACGGTGAACCGGACCCCGCCGATGACCCCGTACTGCGCTACCTGGGCGGCGAGTTCACCCTCCCCGGCGCGCAGGTGCCGCAGGGCTAACGCGGGCAGGTCGCCCGTCCGGTACTCGTCCCAGCGCTTGAGGACCTCGGGCATCTCCCGGGAGACGAATTCGAAGAACATGGCGTGCTCGGCCAGCCGCGCGCCGGCCCGCGTGTCCGCGCCGAGCAGGTCGATGCCCTCCCTGATCAGGGCCGCCCAGCGCTGCAGGACCTGGTCGCGCAGCCGGAACATGTCGCTCCACGGGTCGTCGGGCATCCGGTAGTAGTCCCGGCGAGAGCCCGGCACCCGCTCCTTGTGCACCAGGCCGAGCTGGGTCAGGTAACGCACCGCCCCGGATACCGCGGCCGGGCTGACCCGCAGCACCTCGGCCAGCTCGGCGGCGGTCAGCCGCCCGGCGTCGGCGACCAGCAGCGCGACGAAGACCCGGGCCGGCATGGCCGGGATCCCGGCGGCGATCAGGACGGACGCGAACCGCTCCAGGTAGCCGAACATGAGCTCGTCGGGCGCCGCCGAACCGTCTGGCACGTGCCGTCACCTCCCCCCTAAGGATATCGTATTCCTAATTTTCAGAAATCCGTGAAATCTGTATAGGCTGAGGTCATGGCGAACGCGATCGAGGTCCGGGCCCTGACCAAGTCGTTCGGGCGGACCGCGGCTCTGGACGGCCTGGATCTGGAGGTCCGGGCCGGGGAGGTGCACGCGTTCCTGGGCCCGAACGGGGCGGGCAAGACCACGACCTTGCGGATCCTGCTCGGCCTGCTCAAGGCCGACGGCGGCCAGGCCGTGCTGCTGGGCGGGGACCCGTGGCGGGACGCGGTGGCCCTGCACCGCCGGCTCGCCTACGTGCCCGGCGACGTCACGCTGTGGCCGGGCCTGTCCGGCGGGGAGATCATCGACCTGCTCGGCCGGCTCCGCGGCGGCCTGGACCCCGGGCGCCGGCAGGCGCTGACCGAGCGGTTCGACCTGGACCCGGCGAAGAAGGCGCGGGCCTACTCCAAGGGCAACCGGCAGAAGGTCGCGCTGATCGCCGCGCTGGCCAGCGACGCCGAGCTGCTGCTGCTCGACGAGCCGACCGCGGGGCTGGACCCGCTGATGGAGGCGACGTTCCGCGACTGCGTGACCGAGGAGCGCCAGCACGGCCGCACCGTCCTGCTGTCCAGCCACATCCTGGCCGAGGCCGAGGCGCTGTCGGACCGGGTGACGATCATCCGCGACGGCCGGGCGGTGGAGACCGGCACGCTGGCCCAGATGCGGCACCTGACCCGGGTCTTCGTCGACGCCGAGCTGGCCGGCCCGGTCCGCCTCGACGACCTGCCCGGGGTGCACGACCTGGTCACCGATGGCCCGCGGGTGCGCTGCGAGGTGGATCACGGCGCGCTGGACGAGGTCCTCGGCCGGCTGCACCAGGCCGGCGTCCGGTCCCTCACCTGTCGGCCGCCGACCCTGGAGGAGCTCTTCTTGCGCCATTATTCTTCCGAACGGAGCGTGGCCGGAGCCCCGCGATGACCGGATTCGCGAGCCCGGGGCGGGCGGGCACCGGCCTGACCGGGACCGGGGAACTGGCCAGGCTGGCCGCGCGCCGGGACCGGATCGGGCTGGCCGCCGCCGTCTACGTGATCACCGCCGGGGTGGCCGGCACGGCCTGGGCTCTCAAGCGGCTGTATCCGGCGCCGGCCGGCCGGGCCGCGCTGGCCGCGACCGCCGGCTCGAACCCCGCGCTGCGGTTCCTGTACGGCAGGCTGGACGGTTCCTCCCTGGGCTCGCTCACCACCTGGCGGTACGGGGCCTGGGCCGGCATCTTCGCCGCGCTGGTGGCGATCTTCGTCGTGATCAGGCACACCAGGGCCGACGAGGAGGCGGGCCGGCTGGAGCTCGTCGGCTCGGCGGTGGTGGGACGGCAGGCGGCCCTGGCCGCCGCGCTGGCCACCGCGGCCGCGGGCGTCCTGGCGGTATCGGTCCTGCTGTGCGCGGTGCTGCCGCTGACCGGCCTGCCCGCGGCCGGCTCGGCGCTGCTCGCGCTGGGCATCGGGTGCTGCGGCCTGGCCTTCACCGGGATCGCCGCCGTGGCCGCCCAGCTGGCCTCGGCCGCGCGCGCCGCGCGCGGGATCGCGCTCGGCGTGCTGGGCGTGGCCTTCGTGCTGCGGGGCGTGGGCGACTCGGCCGGCGCCGCCGGGCCCTCCTGGCTGTCGTGGGCCTCGCCGCTGGCGTGGATCCAGCTCGCCCGGCCCTTCGCCGCCGAGCGCTGGTGGGTGCTGTGCCTCCCGCTGGCGGTCGCGGCGGGCGGTACTGCGCTGGCCTTCGCGATCGCCGAGCGGCGTGACCTGGGCGCCGGACTGCTGCCCGACCGGCCGGGCCGCGCGACGGCCTCTGCGTTCCTGCGCGGCCCGTTCGGCCTGGCCGGGCGGCTCCAGCGGGCCGCGCTGGCCGGCTGGGTCACCGGCTACGCGTTCCTCTTCGCGATCTGCGGAGCGGCGGCCAAGGGCATCGGCCAGCTCTTCGGCACCAGCACCGCGCTCGAGCGTGAATTCACCCGGCTCGGCGGGCAGGCGGCCATCACCAACGCCTACCTGGCCGCCCTCATGCTGCTGGCCGGCCTGGTCGCCGCCGCCTACGCGATCTCGGTGATCCTGCGGCTGCGGGCCGAGGAAACCGGGGGAGCGGCCGAGCTGGTGCTGGCCACGGCGACCGGACGGGTCCGCTGGGCGCTCAGCCACATCGGCGTCGCCGTCGCGGGGACCGTGCTGCTGCTGGCCGTCGCGGGAGTGGCGACCGGACTGGGCTACGGGCTGCGGACCGGGTCTGCGGGGACGTGGGTGGCCCGGATGACCGGCGCGGCCCTGGCCCAGCTCCCGGCCGCGCTGGTGCTGGCCGCGGTGGCGGTCCTGCTCTTCGGCTGGCTGCCCCGGGCGTCGGTCGCCGGGGCGTGGACCGCGCTGGGCCTGGTGGCGGTCATCGACCTGTTCGGCCAGGTGCTGCAGCTGTCCCACTGGATCCTGGACATCTCGCCATTCACCCACGCTCCCAGGCTGCCGGGCGGCATGGTCACGGCGGCTCCGCTGGCCTGGCTGTGCGGCCTCGCGGTAGCGGCCTGCGTGGCCGGCCTGGCCGGCCTGCGCCGCCGCGACATCGGCTGAGCTTTGGCCACGAAGGCCCGCCGGATCCGGGTTCCTTCGGTAATTTGTCGCCCATGCGGATACTCCGGCGCCCGGTCGCGACCGCCGCTCTCGGTCAGACCACCCGCCCCTCGGCCCGTTCGACACGGAGGCCAGACCCTGAGTTCGGGGATCGCACTTTGCATACAGTCGCCGATAAACTCCGGATGTGTCCAGGTGGACGGGAGGCCGGGCGAGATGACGCAGAGCGTGACCGTACGGACGGCGGTGATCCGCCCGCTGCAACGGCCGGTGCCGCTGCGCCAATCGGTCTACGACGCGCTGATCGACCTGATCGTCAGCGGTGAGCTGCCCCCCGGCCAGCACATGGTGGAAACCGACCTAGCCCGCCAGCTCGGGGTCAGCAGGCAGCCGATCCGCGAGGCGCTGCACCGAATGGAGGCCGAAGGCTGGGTCGACCTGCGGCCCAGCCAGGGCGCCTTCGTGCACGTGCCCACCGACTCCGAAGTAGACGAACTGCTCGACGTGCGCGCCCTGCTCGAGGCCGAGACGGCCAGGCTCGCGGCCCGGGCGGCGAGCCCGGCGCAGGTGGTCCGGCTCCGGGAGATCTGCGCCGAGGGGCAGGCGGCGGCCGCGCAGGGTGACCTCAGCCGGGCGGTGGCGGCGAACGACGCGTTCCACGCCGAGGTCGCAGTGGTCGCGGGCAACTCAGTGCTGGCCGAGCTGGCCGACATCGTGGGCCGGCGGGTCCAGTGGTACTACCGGATGGTCGCCCCCGAGCGCGGGCACGGCTCGTGGGCCGAGCACGCCGGGCTGATCGACGCGATCGAGGCGTCCGACCCGGAGCGGGCCCAGCTGCTGGCCCGCAAGCACACCGAGCGGACCAGGGACGCCTACCACCGTTCTTAGGGCAGCCTGACCACGCTTACCGGGTCTGGCGCGTACGGATCGCTGGCGTTGTCGATGAGCTCGATCTCGCCCCGGTCGGACATGATGTGGTACGACCCGTCGGCGCGGTACTCGCGGATGATCGTGCGCGTGCCGTCGGCGTGCCGGTACCGCTCCTCGGTGTAGGAGCCGGTGGCGTGCTTCTCCGCGTCGACCGCGGCCTCGTCCCGCCAGACGAACCGGTACGGGGCCAGCGGCAGCCTTAGCTCGTACACGATGGCCTCAGTACAGTCCGAGGGTGCGCAGCAGCGCGTCCTGGGCAGGCCCGGGCCCGGCCGCGCCGGCCAGCTCGTCCAGCCCCCATCCGGCCTCGTCGAGCAGGCCTGCCGCCTGGTCGAATAGCGGGACCCGCCGCGATGGCGGGACGGCCCGCTCCACCAGGTGCCCGACGACCTGGATCACCGCCGTGCGCAGCATGGCCCGCCGGTCCTCGGTCCCGCGCGAGACCCCGGGGTACAGCGGGATGATCCGGCCGGCCGGCGGTTCAGGGATCACTATCCAGCTCCTCCCGCAGCCGGTCGGCCTCGCCCGGGCGGCTGAGGTCGATGACCTCGACCAGGCTGAAGCGCCGGCCGCCGTCGGAGCCGTCGGCCAGCCGCACCGGGCCAGACTCGGCGTACACCTCGAACCGCGGGCTGGCCGCGTGCGACCCGACGGCAAGCACGTACCGCAGCACCGCGGTCCGGTCCGGCAGGTACCGCTGCTGGTGCCCGCCGTCGAACAGGACCTGCCACCGTCCCGGCACTGCTCAGGCGCCCACGCCGCGGTTCACGGGCATCGAGTACTCCTCGTCCTTCAGCCGCTGGTGACGCGCCGGGTCCTCCAGGTCGCGCAGGCGCCGCGGTACCTCCATGCCGATGGCCTCCCAGTTCCGGTTGGCGGCCGCCTGCGTGGCCGCGACGTGCTCGGGGAGCATGTGGCCGAACCGTCCCTGCATGGCCAGGTAGTCGGTGACCGGCCGCTGGACCGCCGGGCGGAAGTAGTGGTACTCCCGCTCGGCCGGGTCGTACTCCCAGACCGGCCACAACCCCGACTCGACCACCCGGCGGCCGAGTTCGACGGTCATCGAGGTCTGGTACACCCAGCCCTTCTGGCAGGGGGTATAGCAGTGCAGGAAGGCGGCGCCCACGTGGTTGAGGCCCTTGCGGGTCTTGTTCATCAGATCGACCGGGTAGCCCACGGTGGTGGTGGCCACGTAGCAGTGCGGGTGTCCCTCGGCCATCATCTTGGCCAGGTTCTTCGGCGGCAGCTTCTTGCCCTCGGGGATCGCCTTGCCGAACGGGGTGAACGTGGTCATCCCCGCGTACGGCGTGGTCGGCGAGGCCTGGATGCCGGTGTTGGCGTAGCACTCGTTGTCGTAGCAGATGAACAGCGCGTCGTGGTTGCGGTACAGCGCGCCGGAGATGGACCCGATGCCTATGTCAGAGGCCGAGCCGTCGCCGGCCATGACCAGGATGTTCGGGTACGGGCCGGGATAGCGGCCCTTGCGGATCAGGGCCTCGTAGCCGGCCGCCACGCCGGAGGTGAACGAGCCGCCGCTCGCGATCGGGGTGTGCGCCCAGGGCACCGTGTAGGGCGTGCACAGGTAGGTCGAGTTGGCCACGTACATGCACCCGGTCGGCCCGGCCACCACCGTGTCCTGGCCGGCCGCCTTGAGCACCCACCGGTACTGGATGGCCGGCCCGCAGCCCGCGCAGGTCCGGTGCCCGGCCGCGTACGGGTCCTCCTCGGGCAGGTCCGGCAGGTAATACAGGTCACGCCCGTGCTCGTCATCGGTGGCGCCCGCGCGCCCGTCCTCGTCGAACAGCGGAAGCTGATGGCGGATCACTTCGTGTGCCATGATGTTTCTCTCTCAGTCCTCGAAGCCGACCCAGTGGGCGGCCTTCTCGACGCGGCCGCTTCGGACGGCGCGGGTCAGCTTGCCGGCCATCCAGTCGAACTCGGCCATCGGCACGGTCTCGCCGCCCAGGCCGGCCATGAAACTGGTGAGCAGCGGGCGCTCGCCGGTCATCTGGTACAGCGCGGTGGTCACGTCCAGGGACAAGATGCCGCCGTAGCTGGCCCCGCCCAGGCCCAGGTTGGTCTCCACCACCCCGACCGCCTTGACCCCGCGCAGCGCGGCCCGAAGGTCCTCGCTCGGGAACGGCCGGATCCACAGCAGCCGGGCCATGCCGATCTTGACCCCCTGCGCCCGCAGCCGGCTGACCGCGGCCCGGCAGGTGACGGCGTGGCCGCCGGAGATCACGATCGCGATCTCGGCGTCATCCAGCAGGTAGGACTCGACGAAGTGCGGGTAGGCCCGGCCGAAGACCCGGGCAAACTCGTCGGTCTTCTCCCGGATGACCGGGATCGCGTCCTCCATGGCCCGGGCCCGCTCGAGCTGGAGCGGCGGGCCCTGCTGGGGGTGGATCTGCGGGCCGTGCGACACCGGCCGCCGCGGGTCCAGCGGGAACGGCAGCTGGTAGGGCGGCAGGTACCCGTCGACCTGCTCGATCGACGGCATCTCCACCTCACCCGCGATGTGCGAGACGAAGTACCCGTCCTGCGCCACCATCTGCGGCAGCAGCACCCGCGGGTCCTCGCCGATCGCGTAGGCGATCAGCGACTTGTCGAACACCTCCTGCGGGGTGGCCGCCCAGCCGAGCAGCCAGCCCATGTCCCTGGTGCACAGCGCGTCGGTGTGCTCGGAGCCGAAGTCGCCTGGCGGGTCCAGGGTACGGTCGGCGATCGCCATCTGGATCGGGATGCGTGCCCCGGAGATGATCGAGTACATCTCGTACCCGTAGGTGACACCGACGCCGGACGACCCGGTGTAGGCCCGGGCGCCGCACGACCCGGCGCCGAACGCGGCGGAGAACTGCGAGTGCTCGCCGTCGGCATGGATGTACTCGGCGTCCAGGATCCCGTCCGCGATGAACTGCGCGAGGTTCATCATGATCGCCGTGTACGGCCGGATGGGGTAGGCCGTGATCACGTCCACGTTCGCGAACAGCGCCGCGTACGCGGCGGCCGCGCAGCCGTTCTGGCGCACCCGCGTCCCGGCCAGGGCGCGCAGGAAGCTGATTCCCTCCGGGGTCCGGACGCCGGCCTGGAGCCGGGGCTCTACTCTCCCGCTCGCTCTGTTCTCCCGTTCGCCTCCGGGCCTCCGCGAATAGCTTGCGCACCTCCCCATTCCCCCTTCACTGGCACCGCCTTCCCTCCTCGCTCGTTCCTCGCTCGTCAGTCCAGGCGGTGCCGCGCCCTTTGGCTCACGGGTGGGTCGCTCCTCAATCCAGGCAGCGTCGGCGCCCTTTGGCTCGCGGGCAGCTAGCTCGCTCATGGCATCACACCCTGCCTGTTCGGATCACGCGGTTCGCATGCACGCACCTCATGGCGTGAAACCTTGTCCGTTCGGATCACGCGGTTCGCATGCACGCTCCTCATGGCATCACACCCTGCCTGTTCGGATCACGCGGTTCGCATGCACGCTCCTCATGGCGTGAAACCTTGTCCGTTCGGATGAATTGAATTTGAATTTGATCTTGCCGCGTCGTATTCGGCGATCGCGTCCTCGATGAGCTGGCGGGTGAACGGCTCCTGCTCGGCGTGCGCGCCGTCGTACGGGGCGAAGGCGGTCTCCATCCGCACCACCGCGTCGGGCTCGTCGAAGTCCATCTCCGGGACCTTCTCCAGGCAGCCGGTCGGGCATTCCTGCACGCAGACCAGGCACCCCTTGCAGTAGTGGGTGCGGATCGAGTAGTGGCCGTTCTGCCGGGTATCGCGCAGCACGCTGACGTCCGGGCACACGAGGTAGCAGTTGTCGCAGCCGTTGCAGACGCCGCAGCTCATGCAGCGGTCCGCCTCGGCCAGGGCCTGCTCGCGGCTGTAGGCCAGGGTCACCTCGGTCACCTGGCTCGCGCGGCGGGTCCCGGCCGGGGTCAGCCGGGCCTCGGTGCGCGGCGCGGGCCGGAAGTAGGCGGGGTTGAGCTTCTCGTACGGCATGACCTCAACCGGATCGTCGGGCCGCAGCGGCTCGGCCGACAGCACGCGGTCGATGTCGCGGGCGGCGCGCTTGCCGTCGCCCAGCGCGTCCACCACCATCGACGGGCCGCGCATCACGTCGCCGCCCGCGAAGATCCGGCCGCTGCGGTGCGGGATGCGCCCGTACTCATCGGCCCGGATCAGCCCGCGTTCGGTGGCCTGCGCCGGCAGCCAGTCCAGGACCTGAACCTGGCCGATGGCGACCAGAATCGTGTCGCACGCCACCTCGGTCTCGGTGCCGGGGGTGATCTCCGGCCGGACGGCGCCGTTCTCGTCCCTGGCCAGGCGCGCGCCGGCCAGCACGGCGCCGCGGACGTTGCCGTCGGCGTCGGTGAGCACCCGGGCCAGCGCGCGGTTCGGCCGGAACCCGACGCCCTCCTCCCGGGCCTGGGCCAGGTCCTCGGGCTGGATGAGCAGTTCGGGTTCGGCCTCCAGGGACACGATGGTCGCCTCGCCGCCGCCCAGCCTGATCGCCGAGCGGGCCGCGTCGCAGGCGGTGTTGCCGCCGCCGATGACCAGCACGTCGCGGCCGATCGTGACCGGGCGGCCGAGCCCGGTCTCGCGGAGGAACTCCAGCGCGCCGATGACGCCGCGGGCCTGCGCCCCGTCGACGTCCAGGCGCCGCCCGACGTCCTGGCCGAGGGCCAGGAACACCGCCTCGTACTGGCCGGCCAGCTCATCCAGGCCCGGCCCGCCGGGCCCGCCGACCCGGACGCCGCAGCGGATCTCGATGCCGCCCAGGTCGAGGAGCTTGGCGAGCTCCGCCTCCAGGACGTCCTCGGGGAGGTGCCAGGCCGGGATGCCGGCCCGCAGCATCCCGCCCGGCCGGCCGAGGGCCTCGAACACGACGCTGGCGTAGCCGCGGCGGCGCAGGTGGTAGGCGCAGGCCAGACCGCCGGGCCCGGAGCCCGCGACCGCGACGGTCCGGCCGTTCAGCGGCGGGAGGTCCTGGGCCACGGGGTTCTCGGCCAGGTTCAGGCCGAAGTCGCCGAGGAATCGCTCCACGCCGCGGATGCCGATCGGCTCGTCGTGCGCGGCGCGGTTGCAGGCCGTCTCGCACGGGTGGTAGCAGACCCGGCCGGTGACCGACGGCATCGGGTTGTCCTGCATGATCGTCAGGTAGCCGTCCAGGTAGCGGTCGTGCTTGACGTAGTCCAGGTACTTCTGGATCTGCTCGCCGGTGGGGCAGGCGTGGTTGCACGGCGGCGTCTTGTCCTTGTAGACCGGCCGGAAGAAGCGGAAGTTGCCGGTGGGAAACAGCCGCTGGCCGTCCTTCTCCGTCGGCGGCGGCGTGACGCCCGCGATGGGCAGCCTCAGGTGTTCGGGGACGTGGGTCCCGCGCACGGACATGAGCCCTCCTCGGCGGATAAGGGGACGGCGGCGTACTGGATGACCGTGTGCTGCCCGGCGCCGCGGAGCATGGCCTCGCGGTCGGCCACCACCGCGGCCACGGCGTCGACGGGCAGGTCGCCGGCCGCCGCCACCAGGGCTCCGATCAGCGGGGCCGCGATGCCCCGCCCGATGGCCAGCCGCTCCACCGCGCCCTCGGTGGACATCCGGTCGAAGGCCAGCTCGGACAGGTCGCGGACGAACATCCACGGGCTGCTGCCGCGCTGCTCGGCCAGCCCGGTGGCGTCCACCACGACCAGCTTGCCCAGCTTGGCCAGCATGTGCGGGGGCAGGAACTTCAGCAGGTACTGCGGCTCGCGGGCCGAGTTGATGACGAGCACGCCCTGGCCGTCCGGCGTGCCGCGGAAGAAGTTGACCGCCTTGATGATCGTTTCCTCGACCAGCACCACCCAGTCCGGGTGCGGGTTCTCATACACGAAGCGGTCGAGGATCGGGGTGTCGGCGAACCGCGCGTACCGGCGGACCAGGCAGTTGGTCCGGTCGGGGTCGTCCACGTAGTCGCTGACGTTCTCCGCGTGGTAGCCCAGCCCGCGGGCGGCGGTGGCGATGCAGGTGGAGACGTCGCGCGCCTCTTTATCCATGATGATCCCGCGGGACCAGACGGTGAGCTCATGATGCACCGGCGCTCGCCCTCCCGGATTGTATACCGTGGGCAGGATACGATCATCGTACACCGACGGCCCGGTGCGTCAAGGGTGCGAGAAACGCCAGGGAAGCCCGGGAGATTCCGCCGCGTAGAGTTACCGTTAACTCTCCGTGAGTAAACGAGCGAAGGCGCGACTTGCCGTATCGGACGGAATGCACCATAAGGACGGCTGCTGAGCAGTAGCGTGAGACTTCGATCGAGGGCCCTGCCGCTGAATGATCCAAGTAGGTAGCAGAGTGTCTGGTTTGTCGCGATGATGCTTCTGAGCGTTTGATGCAGCACTGTGATCATTGACCTGCTGTACGACAGACAGGGGAGTGACCCGGTATATGAGTAACGGCTCGTCGGCTCATGACGGCGATGGATGGTCATCCGCGCAGCGTCCCTACCGGGATGACGCCATGAGCGGCCCGGGCCCGTACGGGCCGGGGCGACGCAGCGAGCCGCACGAGGTCCCGGGCGGACGGCGCGAGGCGTCGTTCGGTCCCGACCTCTCCTGGCCCAACGGCTTCCGGCAACTAGACCCGGAGTCCCAGCGCCTGCTGGAGTCCGGCTACGGCCGCGGGGCCTATGAGCACGCCGACCCCGGTTACGGGACCGACGGCCGCGGGTCCGGCTACCGGGCGTCGGCCATGGACGACTACGGGGATCCGGGCTACTCCGATCCCGCCTACGACGGGCCCCGCGGCGGGTCCGGCGGCCGCGGGTGGCCGGGCGACAACCGGGGCTCGCGGGCACCAGGCGGCTCGCCGGTCTCCGACGGCTCCGGCTACGGCAGCGTGCCCGGGTACCACGTCCCGGACTACCGCGGCCCGGCCCGGCCCGACCTCGGCGGCTACCAGCAGGGTTACTCGGCGCCCGGCATCTACCCGGTGACCGGTGCCCAGGAGGCGCTCCCCGTGACCGGTCCGCAGCCGATCGCGGACTCCTGGTCCGGCCGTGACCCCGGTTCCGCGCGGTCCGGCCGGCAGGCCTATCCCGAGCAGCGGCAAGACCGCCCGCGGCTGGACGATCCGCGCGGCAGCAGTGCCCGCCCCGACAGCCCGCCCGCGTCCGATCCGCGCCTGGAGGGCATGCGCTACGACGAGATCCGCTACGAGGAGCCCTTCCCCGGCGGCCCCGGCTACGACGAGCCGCTCGACGATGATGCGTGGGTCGCGGAACTGCGCCGCAGCGCGCCTGCGTACCCCCAGCCTCCCGGCGGCCCGTCCGGCGGGGACCAGCGGCGCGGCGACCCGCGCAGCCCCGGCTACGGCCAGCAGCCCGGGCTGAGCCAGCCGGGCTTGGGCCAGCCGGGGCCGGGCCAGCCGGGCTGGGGCCAGCAGTCCGGGCTGGGCCAGCCGGGCGGCTACCCGCAGGCGTTCGGTTACGGCCAGGGCCGGGATGACCGGGGCGGCCCCGCTCCGCGCGGCCCGCAGATGAGCGCCGGGCTGCCGACCGCCCCACGCCCCCCCGCGGCTCCGCAGGACCGCGCGTTCCAGGGCGACGCCTACTACGGCGCCCCGACGGCGCAGGTCGGGGTGCTCACCCCGCCCGCGATCAGGCGCCTGGAGGACCCGCTGGACACCGGTCCCCAGCCGGTGGCGCTGCCCGCCGCGCCGGGCACCGCCGAGGGCCTTGCCCCGCAGCTACGGCCGGGTCACGGCCTGGACGGACCGGAGATCACCTCGTCCTGGCCCGCCCAGCCCCAGCTCGATGACCCGGAATCCTTCGAGGACTTCTGGGCCGAAGACGACAACGATGCCGAATACGATGGCCTGTTCCCCGGGGAGGACCCCGACTACGACCCGCGACGCAAGAACAGCACCCGGACCAAGGCCGACGGCCGGCGCACCGGCCGCCGCCGGGGGCGCAGCAACGATCACCGCCTCTGGCTGGCCCTGCTCGGCGTGCTGATCGCGGCCGCGGCGGCGATCTTCGGCATCTTGAAGTTCGAGTTCCCGTCGCACAGCGGCCCCACGCACCACATGGCGACCCCGGCCCGGATCGGCAGCTACGTGCGCACCGTGGACATGGAGAAGGAGACCAAGGTTAACGAGCTGCGCGCCGAGGTCATCAAGATGAGCTCCGGCCAGGCCAGCAACGTCGTCTCCGCCGTCTACGAATCCGGGAACTCCGCCGCCGGGAACACCGAGCAGATCGTCATGTTCATCGGCGGCCACCTGGCCAACGCGGCGCCCGCCAGCTCGATCGCCAGCTTCACCCAGAAGTTCGCCGGGGCCACCGTGGTCAGCGCCGGCTCCCTGGGCGGTAAGGCGGCCTGCGTCGAGGAAGCGCCCGGCACCTCGGACTCGGTGGCCATGTGCGTCTGGTTCGACAACGACAGCTTCGGCGAGATCGTCTCGCCCACGATGAACGCCAACGCGCTGTCCGGCGTGATGCGCACCATGCGCCCGTCGCTGGAGCAGGTGGTCCCGAAGTAGGACCCGCCGCGGTTCAGCTCCGTGGCTTGGACCGCTTGCGTACCGACAAGCGCATCACGGTGAGCATGATGGCCAGGCCCAGCGCGATCAGGCCCACCACCTGAGCGGTGAAGACCGGCGTGCCGAGCGAAACCGGCGACGCCTCGGAGACCGGCGCGGTGCTCCGCTTGGTCGGCTGCGCCGCGGCGGCCGTAGGGTCAGGGCTCGCATCGCGCGACGGGCCGATCGTCGGGAACAGGCCGGCCGCGTTGCCCGCCCCGACGAACACGCTCGCCTCGCCGTTCAGGGCCGGGATGGGCCCGAGCGGCAGCACGGCCATGTGCGTAGCGTCCGGCGAGGCCTTGGCCGACTTCTTGGCCGACTTCTTCGCCGACTTCTTGGCCGAGCCCGACGCCGCGGTAACGGCGGTCGTCTCGGCGGCGGCCGGCGGGGTCCACTTGGTCGTGCTGACCACGCTGGCCGTGGCGGTCAGCTTCACCGAACTGACCGCGGTCGCGTTCGACGCGATCGCGATCTGGGCCTTCAGGCTGGTGGCCTTCGTCGTCACCGAGCTAAGGCTGCACGATGCGGTGCCGTCGTCCTTGGCGCACCCGCTGCTGAACTCAGGCTTCTGGCTCGACGGCTGCGCGGTCAGCGCGACCGACACGTCCGAGGCCGATCCGTTCTTGGCCGAGACCTCCACCACGTACCCCGCCGTCTGGCCGTACTCGATGCTCGACTGCGAGCGCTGGACGCTCACGCATAGTTCGGGCGGTGCGGTCGTGTCCGTACTGCCGCCGCCGCTGGTGGCCGGGCTCGGGCTGGCGGCGGCGAAAGCGTCGAGTGTCGATGCGGCTGTGCGTGTGACGGTGGCGGTGGCGGCGCTCGTGGGGGTGGACGTTCCGGAAGCGGATGTCGAGGGCGACGGCGACCTTGTCTTGTCGGGTCTGGCGCTGGCCGGCGGCGGCAACACGGTCGGCGGAGTACTGGCCGCGGTGGTGTGGCTCGCGGATGGACTGCTTGAACTCGTCGAGGGTGACGGCGAGGGCGACGGCGATGGCGAGGGGGTCGGGGTACTCGAGGCAGGCAGTGCCTGGCACACCGTGTCCGTACTGGCTGTCGTCGCCAGGGGGGCCGCTTGCGCGTTGCCCAGCACGCCCAGGGTAAAGAAGCTCCCGCTCAGCAAGGTGACTGCCGCTACTCTTACGTGCGCGAAACGCATAAGAATCGCCTGTCTACGCTGCTCGTCAGGGTTACCGTCTGCTCTTCGTGATTCGGAGGCGACTAGGGGACCGGATGGGTATGCGTACTCATTTCCCCTAACAGGCTACATATGCATCACCCGTCCTCCGAATCACCGCCCGCAGCCCCGGTCCCCGGCGGCCCGGGGCTGTATTTACCCGTCTCATCACGGATCTGACGGCTCGCGGACCGGATCGGTTCCGTGACGCACGTGACGGCCATGGATTAGTTCCGTGTCGTTTCTGTTGCGGACGGTAGTACCGGGGACGCAACTGAGCGTTTCGGTTGATACGGGCCCGGCTCGTGTGCTCTGCTGTCCCATGCCCGCGATCACGTCCCAGCCGGACGCTCCGGCCTGGGACGTCGACGCCGACTGGTGGGGGCCCACCTGGGACGTGGTGACCTCGGTCGGCGCGGCGGGTCCGGACGAGCAGCATGACGATGCGCCCGAGGTCGCTGGCCGGGCCGTTCCCGTCCCGCCGGCATCCTACGTGGTGGCGCCGGACCCGTCCTGGGGGCAGATCCTGGCCACCACCGTTCGCCTGTGGGCATCGCGGCGGCGGCCTGGCGCCAGCCTCGGACGGCCAGGCGACGCCGCGCTCCCATCCGGCGGTGCCGCGCTCCCCTCTGCCGGCTCTGCGTCTCCGTCTGCCGGTGCCGCGCGCCAGTCCGGCGACGATGAACCCCCGTCCGCCGGTACTGCGCGCCCGTCCGCTCGCGTGGTGCCCCGGTCCGCTGACCCGCCCCGTGTGCGGGCGCGCGGCCCGCGCGTTGCTGGCCGGGCTTCGGCCGTGTGGCGCGCGCACGCCCGGCTGCTGTCGGCCGCGATGCTCAGCGCTGGGCTGCTGGCCGCCGGGGCCGGCACGGCCGGCCTGGTCGTGGCCCACACCTCGTCGGCCCCGTTGCGGCTGGCCCCGCGGCCGTCGCCGGTGGCCGTACCGTCAGGCCGGACCGTCGCGCCGGTCTCGCTCTCGGCCGTCCAGCTGACGCCCAAGCCGGTCTGGCTCACCATCCCGGCCATCGGGGTAAAGGCCCGGATCATCACCCTCGGCCTCAACCCGAACGGCACCCTCCAGGTCCCCCCCACGACGACGGTGGTTGGCTGGTACACCGGCAGCCCGCGCCCCGGCGCGACCGGGTCCGCGGTCATCGCCGGCCACGTCGATTCCCGTACCGGTCCCGGCATCTTCTTCTGGCTGAAGAAGATGCGCCGCGGTGAGCGCATCTACGTGCGGCGCGCCGACGGAACCCTGGCCGTCTTCACCGTCACGGCAGTCCGGATCTACACCAAGAGCAACTTCCCGACGGCCGTGGTCTACGGTCCTGTCCCGGATGCCGAACTCCGCCTGATCACCTGCGGCGGCACGTTCGACTACGCCCGCCGCAGTTACCTCAGCAACGTGGTGGTCTACGCCCGGCTGAGTACCTGACGCATAGCCGGATCTGGCGCGGGGACCATAACACATCCGACTCAACCGCGCGTTCCGGTTGAACAGGACTTGCCCGATGTGCTCTGCTGTTCCAGACAACCACTGTGGCGGAACGGTATGAGCGGGCAACGGCCGCCGTGGAAACGAAGTTTGCCGCGCGGGCTCCCTCGGACCGGCTGGGTGTCTTACCGAGTTGCGGGCGGACGCGCGCCCGGCAGGGGCGTTGATCCGAGGGGAGGAGCCGACCGTGAGGCTACGCAGGATCCTCGCTCTGTGCACCGTGCTCGCGGCGTTGCTAGGCTACGGTGCCTGCGTCGCGGCGCCCGCCGCCCTGGCCGCCACGTCCTCGACCGCGACCGGGTGGGTGCGGTGCGCCAACCTGTCCCCTGGTAATCCGGCGGTGGACATCTACCTGCTGGCCTTCGGCAACTCCGGGAACCCGACCGTGCTGAAGCACGTGACCTACGGCGACGTTTCCAGTTACATGGCGGTGCCCTCGGGCGAGTACACGGTGGCCATGCGCTCCGTCGGAGCCCCGGCCTCGAGCCCTCCGATCGTCTCCACCAACTTCATGGTGAGCGCCGGGACGAACTATACGGTGGCTAGCCTCGGCCCCGCCGCCGCCCGGCGGATCGAGGTCCTGAAGGATGCGATGGCCGCGCCGAAGGGAAGGGCGCTCGTCCGGGTCATCCAGGCCTCGCTGAAGCAGGACCAGGTCACGATTACCGACGGGGGTGTCGTGCTGGCCCAGCAGCTCGCCTTCGGCGCCGTGACGTCATACTTGAGCGTCTCGCCGGGCCCCCAGAACGTGAAGTTCAGTGCGTCGGGCCAGCAAACCGCCATGTCTGAGACGCTGGCCGCCGGCTCGGTCCACACTATCGTCGTCCTGGACAGCTCCTCGGGGCTGAAGGTCGACACCCTGACCGACGCGGCCGGCAGCGCGGACGCCCCGATGGGCGGCGCCGCCACCGGCTTCGGCGGGATGGCCCCGCCCGCCCCGGCTGGTTCGGCGCCGTGGCTGGCCACCTTGGCCGCCGGATTGCTGCTGATGGCAGGCGGCGCCTTCGGACTGCGCCGGTCGCGCCGCACCGCCGTCCTGCGCGATTAAGCCCTCCCTTTACCTGCGCCCCGGGATCTGGCTGCCGTTATCGGGCCCACGAAATAACGCTGGGCCAGCGAAGATGACGGTGGCGGCGCCACGCCGATGCCATCGCGCCGTGCGAGACGCCGACCTCCGATGCGGACGCGCGACCACGGCAGAAGTACGCTAAGCTCTCCTACGCCGGTTGGCGCACCAGGTCGGGTCGCGTTGCCAGCTTGGAAGCTCTGCCGGCGCCGCGCATGACCTTCGGAGCTGGTCGAGACGCAAAACCGCAAGGTCAACAAGTAAAGACTCGCCCCGTTAGCTCAGTCGGCAGAGCGTCTCCATGGTAAGGAGAAGGTCTACGGTTCGATTCCGTAACGGGGCTCCAGGTCAGAGGCATAGTCCGATTCGGGACGAGATCCTGGTGGGGACATCAGTGGGGACTAGCACCAAATAGGCCAAATAGGCCTGCGTGTGAACGGGATCGGTGTGCCTTGTCCGAGGGGTGCATTGTATTCGCCCGCCTTGATCTGGCGCGACAGCGACGTTCAGGCGAGCTACCAGCACGCCCTGTATGACAGGTGCTCGCTACTGAGACGGCTGTGGCGGGTGTGAGCTAGCGGCCTGCTGTGTTGGACAATGCGTTCACGGTGCCGCAGGCTCCTCGACTGTGTTCAGCTGGAAAGTGATCCCGTAGGTCATGAGCTGGAGGCCTGGGAAAGCGGCCACGGCATAACGCAAGGGGTCGTCGGCCTCATGGGCAATGATGAGTCCTTCGACTGACTGGCCAGGCTTAGCAAGGTGAGTGCGGACATAGCCGATGTAGCGCGCTACTTGGCCTACGACCTTGTCGGATGGTCGCCCGCGTTTGAGCTCGACCACGATGAGCGAGTTGGCCAGATGGTCGGAGCATAGGAAGTCCAGGCGGCCAACTGATGTTGCGAGCTGGTGCCCGGACTCGCCATCTTGGCTCTTCCAGATCTCCAGTGGGCGTCCCCAGTCGATCGACTTCCAGTTGCCGACGAGGAACTCCTCGAGGTGGGCTTCGAGGACAAATTCGGAAGATTGCTCCAGCGAGAGCTCGTCGGTCAGGCTCGGCTCGTCGTCGAGTTCTTCTTCGTCATCAGTATCTGTATCGACCGTAGCGTCGTAGGGCATCAGCGTTTTGTCTGGCTGCCGCACGAACAACGCAGTCCTGCCACTCACCTGGTAGTGGTGGCGGCTCGGATCATTCGCGGTCAGACCCTTGATGTGCGCACGCACAGAACTCGCTTTGACCTTCGGGTAGTGCTGCGCGAACCAAGCCACAATCTCTCCTACTGTGTACGGCGGAGAAAGTTCCTCAGCGGCGTCTTGCATCAGCAGCCAGATCGGCTTGTCGTAGATCATCGAACTCCCTTCTCGTTATGCCACGCACAAAAGTAGTTCCAACCGGACCGCTTCACGAACAGCATCGGCAGAAAACCCTACTCGCCGTAAGCCTGGCCTAAGCACCCAGGATGTAGGAGGCTTGGATAGTGCTTGCAGAGTTCCTAGATGCGGTCTTGGCGGTGCTGGGCCGTGCCCTGAATCCCCGCCAACGCGATGCAGTACAGGCGGGATCTTCTGAGTCGCTGTTCTTGGTGGCGGGGCCCGGGAGCGGCAAGACCACTGTGCTTGCACTGCGCGTCCTCAAACTCATCCTCGCCGATAATGTCGAGCCCACCGCCGTGATCGCCACCACGTTCACCCGCAAGGCGGCCAAGGAACTGAGGTCGCGCATCCTCGGCTGGGGTGATCAGATCCGGGCGCACCTTCTCGCTGGCGGGCTAAGCCCGGCCGATAAGGCAAGGATCGCAGCGATCGACTTCAACGCCGTGTGGACTGGGACGTTCGACAGCTTCGCTGAGACAGTTCTTGGCAACTATCGTCCCCCCGGCGCCCCGGCACCGGCCGTCATAGAAGACTTTGTCGCCCAAGCCCTCATGCTGCGTCACGGATTGTTCGACGGCCAACGCTTCCGCGACGCCGACCTCACCGAGTACATAGTGCTGATCCTGGGCAGGAGATGGGGGCTCTCCACGGCCACCAAGGCCAGCACGCTCAACGAGATCCGCGAACGGGTCCTCCACGATGACGTCGATGTCGCGGCTTACCTATCCACCGCTGGCGTAGCTTGCGGGTTGTGTGATCCACATCCGCACGATGGAGTACCTGTAGTTGGTGATGCGCTGACAGGTTATGAGAACTTCCTCACCACCGCTGAGATCGTTGACTACGCCGCTCTAGAGCGTGGTTTCCTGGATAGACTCCGCTCCGGCGATCTCGACGCGTTCATTGACTCCGTCAGCCACGTCCTAGTCGACGAGTACCAAGACACCAACCTGCTCCAAGAGCAGATCTACTTCCTTCTCGCGGCGAGAGCCACCACGCGGGGCAATACTGCTTAGTTAAGCGACGGCGAGAATATGGATGTTCGGAGGCGTGAGGTGCTGCGTTGTAGTGTCGCTGGAGCGTTTCGCCCGGTAGGCGTGGACGTGTACGCGCTTGACGACTCGCGGGCTGCTGCGATTCCGCCGGGGCGGGTTGAGCCTTTCAAGGATTTCCGCGAAACTCGCGGTGAGTGCGTTACTCAGCCGGCAGGGGGGAAAGTGCCGCCTGGTCGGTGACCTGGCGGCGGATAACGCGCAGGGATCGCATGAACGACAACCGGTCCGGATCCTTGCCGGCCTGGTCTGCTGCTTCGCACATGAGATGCCGGATCGCATAGTGAGTGAGCAGGAAAGCCCATATCTCCTGCTTGATCATTTCGGGTGATTTCGAGCGCAGCACGCCGCCGCGACCGCGCTGATGCGTCTTGATCTCGTCCAGGCTCGATTCGAATTCCCAGCGCTCCTGGTAAGCGGCGGCCAGCTCGGCGGCACTCGCGTCCCCGGGATCCATGATCGTGGTGATCAGGCAGAAGATCTCGCCCTTTCCTTCGCGGTTCGTCACCTCGTACTCGATGACGCGCACCGGAATACCGGACGGCTCTTCGATATTGGCTGATCCGCGGTGTCGCTGGGTTGCGCGGCGGCCGCGGACTTTCGGGTCGAGCAGGAATGACTCATACGACCCGTCGGGGAAAGCGCGCACCACCGGCAGGTTCGGGCCGCTTTGCATTCTCCACAGCAGATCAGCCCCGGAGGCGGCCGCCGCCTGCCACAGCTGCCAGCTGTAGAAGCCGCGGTCGGCGATGACGAGCATGCCCGGCCCGAGCTCACCGACGAGTTCCCCGGCCAGGGCGCGCTCGCTGACCCGCCACGCCGCCAGCCGCGCGGCGACGATGGCGTGCGTTCCGCATTCCCCCAGGCCGACCACGCGCACTTGCGGGAATGGCGCTGGATTCTTCTTGCCTCCGGACCGGCCGAATGCCGTGTCATTCTCCTTTGTATCGGGAATGTCGAGCACGAACCCGTCAATGGCCATCAGCTTGCGGGAACCAAGCCAGGCACCCCGCGTGCCGCGCTGCGCGCAGGGGACCGCGACTCGCTCGAACAGCAGCTGCAATGGCGCGGACCCGAGCCGCTGACGCGCCTGCGCGATCGCGCCCGTGGTCGGAACCTGCCAGTCTTTCTGCCATGCTCGGGTAAACAGCAAACCCGCGACGAGGAGGCGCATCACCTCCTCATATGCATCGCCGAAGAACAGGCACAGGGCCAGCACGTAATAGACCACGGCTCGCGCAGGCAACAGCCGGGACCGCTGCTCTGCCCGCCCGGTTTCGGCAAGCACATCATCGACCAGGTCACGATCGATAAGGCGCGTCAGAACCCCTATGCCGATCCGGTCAGTCAAACGTGTACCTGAAACCACGGTAAGACCAGCCCCGGCTTCTCCCATGGCGAGAAGATATCCGAGCAGCAGGGAAAATGGAAGCACGGCTGCTGGATCAGTAAATCGTCCACAAATTCCCGGGCGTGTCGCTGTGGAAATGTTAATAGTGAAACGCCGAGAAGCTTAACTAAGCAGTATTGACCTGGCGAGGCACATCGATGATCTGATTTGGCGTATGCAGCTTCCCCGCGAGTGGAGCTACTGGCAGCGCTAATTTGATCGGATCTAGCTCGCTCAGCCTGCGTTCGGCCCGCATCGCAGGCTACACGACCGGCTGCTTAGAAGTTCAGGGCAATGCGTGCGGCATGGTGCTTGATGTGGGATTTATTTGTCCGTTGACCCGCTGCTGATCGGGATTGGCCGGGACGGTTGCTACATGCGGTGGCTACAGACAGATGTAGGACTTTAATGACACCATCGAGCCTCCCGAGTTGAGCAATCACACTGAGCGACATACCGCCCCGCTTCCTTGAGACACGGGTCCGTCGTGGTCGGCTCCCTCTGCGGCTTAGCCAGAGGACGTGTGCCGCTCGCGAGCAGGCAGAACGGTGTTAACATGGTCTTGCGCGCCAGCGGGACCCCTTGGGCGCCGTGTCTAATGGTGCTACCTTCGAGCGACCTGGTCCGCTGAGACTACTAATCCAATTGTTGGATGCACTATTAGAGATGGATCCGCCGAATGTCCAGATACGGTTCTTGGCATGACAACTATCCACGCGATGGTGGCTGGTCGGAGGAGGAGGAGGAGGAAGAAGAAGAAGAAGAAGAGCGCCGCCGTCGTGAGCAAGATGATTGGGACGCCTACTTCTACTGGGAAGAGCGACGGCGCGAGGAGGAAGAAGAAGAGGAAGAGAAGCGGCGCCGTGACGAAGACTTAAATGACAACTGGCAAGAGTTTTGACCAAGACTTACGAATTAATGAGACTGCGGAACTAGCCTTGGCCCTCTTATTTGGCTCGGCGAAGCCAATCACGTACGATGCCCGACCAGCCCTCTAATCCGTAGCTAGCGGCATGGAGGTCGATGAAGGTCGTTGGGGCAGGTCAGAAAGTCAGATCGGGTCAGTGAAGGTCAGATGTAGGTCGGCCTGGTTGCTGCACTTTGCTGCTGCACTGCCCATCAGTTTGGCCTGCAACTTGACAAGTCAACAGCGTGAATCGCGCGCATCAGTCTAGGTCTGTCAGCGTAGTGGGTTATCAGACCCGATTCCGCGAGTAAGCCGGTGACACGGCTGCGCAAATACCGATAGGTGCCGCTCTGACCTGGGATGATGATCGCTGCGAAGTAATGATCATCTCAGCTGGAGGGCACCTACCTGGTGAAAAGGATACGCAGCAGGGCAGCGAAACGTCAGCAGGCGCGGATTGGCGCGCCGGATCGGTCGCTGACGGGGAGCGCGGGCCTGGCGGCGGTCACCGAATTGTGTGACCGGCTGGGCGTGATCGAGGCGCTGGATGCGGCGGTCGGCCCGGTCAAGCAGCGGGATCGCGGGTTCGGGGCCGGGGAGTTGCTGACCGGGATCGCGGCGGCGCAGCTGGCCGGGGAGGATTTCCTGACCGGGCTGGACCGGCAGCGCGCCGACGCGGCGGGCCAGCAGATCACCCCGGTGCCGGGCCTGGCGTCCACGACCGCGGCGGGCCTGGCCCGCAGGCTTACTCCCGGGCAGTGGCGCGCGGTGGAGACGGGCCTGGCGGTGGTGACCGGGCGGATGCTGTCGCTGCTGCCGGCGGAGCGGGTGACAGCGCTGGCCGGCGGGCCGGTCACGATCGACCTGGACACCACCGATGTGGAGGTCTACGGCCGCAAGAAGCGCGGCGTGGCCTATAACCATCAGGGCCAGCGGGCCGGGCGGCCGCACGTGGCGACCTGGGCAGAGGCCGAGACGGTGCTGGCCGCCGACCTGGGTGACGGCACCGATGACCCGCGCGCGACCGCGCCGGACCTGCTGCGCCGCGCGCTGGCCAGCCTGCCTCCGCGGGCACGGCAATCGGGCCGGGTGGCGATGCGCGCCGACGCGGGGTACTTCGCCGGGCAACTGGCCCGCGCCGCCCACGACGCGCACATCGGCTTCGCGATCGGCGCCAGGCGGATCGCGCCGCTGTGGCGGCTGCTGGCCGGGATCGCCGACGACGCCTGGCACGACGCCATTGACATGGACGGCGCGCAGGTCGCGGTGGCTGAGTACTGCCCGGACTGGTGGCCCGCGGACACCCGGCTGCTGATCCGCCGGGTGGCGCTGGACCCGGCCCAGGTCTCCGCCGACCCGCGGTCCCGGCGCCGCCGCACCCTGCACCCAGACCAGCGGGCCCTGCCGATCCCCGAGCTGGCCAGCGCCGGGGCGATCTACGCGTACTCGTTCATC
Source organism: uncultured Actinomycetes bacterium (assembly GCA_963834685.1). Lineage (GTDB taxonomy): Bacteria > Actinomycetota > Actinomycetes > Streptosporangiales > Streptosporangiaceae > Palsa-504. The sequence continues at coordinate 168,520 of CAWICW010000007.1, forward strand.
GTGACCAATCTGGACCTGTCCAGCCCGGACAAGGCCGCCGCCGTGGAGCACTGGTACCGGCACCGCACCACGGTGGAGAACATCTTCCGCGACAGCAAGCTCGGCGCCGCCCTCCGCCACCTTCCCTCGGGATATCCCCAGGTCAATACCGCCTGGATGTGGGGCGCGCTGCTCGCCGCGACGATAGCCGCCTGGCTGCACCAGCTCACCGCCGTCACCGCAGGCCAGGACATCCTGGCCGGGTACGGCGTGCGCGGCGGCAAGGCCATGATCGCTACCTTGCGGTGGCGGCTGATCGCGGTCCCCGGCCGGGTGATCCGCCACGCCCGCCACCTGATCCTGCGGCTGCCGCCCGGCCACGGCCTGCTTCCCGAGGTCCTGGCCCGGCTGCGGGACCTGCCCGCACCCGCCTGACCTGCGCACCCTGAGCCCCGGCTCCCCGTCCCTTGCCCACGGCCCGCCAGCCCGAACCGCGGAAAGGCCTCCAGAACCAGTGAACCCGGCGCTGACTCCCGGGCTGTCAGCATGCTAGCTACCAGGAATTCTCGTGCACCAAGATCATTTATGGAGGCCGGGGTCAGCTCACCGCGTTATTCGCGGAATCGGGTCAGAGATTGTCGTGGTCAACCTCGATGGTGCCCGGCTGCAGCCGGTCGCAGATCAGCTGCAGGGCATCGGGGTCGTCGCAGGAGGCGAACCCGTTGGACAAGGCGGTGAACCCGATCCCGGCCCTGAGCGCCTGCCGCTTGGCCCACTCGTGCCCGTTGACCCAGATCTTGGCCGGGTAGGGGAAGTAGGCGCAGACCTTGATGAACGCGCTCCCGAAGTCCTCATCCCACAGGTAGAAGTAGTAGCAGGTCACTCGCCGGTCGGCCTTGGCGAAGGTGTACTGCGGCGCGGCGGTCCGGGTGTCGCGTTGGTAGGCGGCCCAGACCCGCTGGAACTCCTGCGCAACCCCGATCGCGGCCACCCCGGAGCGGCCCGTGGCGGCCTGCCGGTCCAGGTACGGGGTCATCACGTCGATCTTGCGGTCGTCCTTGCCGAACTTCACCCACGGGATGCCGTTCGCGGACGCGAACGAGTCCACCGCGCGGCGGAACCTCGTGCCGATCTTCTCCATCAGCGCCGGGGAGAGAATCGGCATGCCCAGGTGCTGGGTCATGAACGCGACTACCTGCCCGCTGGACTGCAGGATCGGCACGTACGCGTTGAGGTAGACCCGGTCCAGGCACTCGATGTCCAGCACCGCATGCCCGTCCAGCAGTTCCCCAGCTGTCACAAAATGCGCCACGATTACCACCCGCCGTTACCGGTTTTATGGTGGTCATGATGAACCCGCCCGCAGCGATACGCCTGCGGAACCATAGATCTCGGCGGTCAGAGGCGGAGCCTCACTGGTGCAGCGGTCTCTAGCAGCCCTGCTGATGAGCCAAGCCCGACTCCGTCTGGTCCACCGCTTACAGTGCTGTCGGAAGATCCTATCAACATAGATCAGATGCTTGTCTGGGTATTTCCAACCGAGTACTTGCCGGATCGGAATCAGCTTAAATATGTAAACTCTTTGATAGAGTCTCCCGGCCTCGAATCACGGCCTGAATTCACTCAATGGTTTTATTCCCGCGATGCTTACGAAGCAGGCGGCACCAGTAGTCAGGTTGTCGTAAAGAACAATCGCCCATATCCAATCAGAATAATCGATATGAATGTCATAAAAAACTGTCAGCCTCCTTTGACAGGAACTATGTTCTTTGGTGCCGGAGGTGCGGTAGACCCGACCGTTGGCCTGGGTTTCAACCTAGACTCCTCAGACACTGAGGCGGAACTCGCCCAGGGAACAGAAGTAGGGCAATGGCGGCCAGATTACTTCACCAGGGACACTATATCGATTCAGCCTGGAGAGCAGCAGGTATTCGACCTTTGGGCAGTAACTTCCAAATATGCATGTTCGTATGAGTACCAGGCAACCATCTTGGACGGCGATCGAAAAATGAATCAAATTATTGAAGATGGGAATCAGCCTTTCCGGGCAACAGCGCTTATAGTACGACCCCCTGGTTGGTCCGCCTACAGGGCTGTGTACATTGGCGGCGCAGGAAACCCCCCGACCGGAGCGTTCATCCGCGTAGATCCAGAGAGCCAGAAGCCCCTTATCTAGCGCGGCGGCAGCGGTGCGGCCCAGCGCTCAGCGTAGGAGTCGGCTCCGTAGTCCATGGAGCTCCAAGTAACGAACATCCGACTTGCGGCTACGGTCGCCTTCGCCTCTTTGCCAGACACATCGGCATGTCGGGGAACCCCGCCTGCGCGCATCGCTGGCCTGTGACGGTGCGATGTCTGGGCCGGTCAGTGGCGGCCCTTGGCCGCCTTCCGAGCCGGAAGCTGGGCCACGATCGCCTCAAGCTGGGCGGCGAGTTCCTCGATGTGCTGGGGATGGTTTCCATCGGCGCCGATCGCTTTGATGCTGTGCCCGCAGTCGTCAATCAGGCGCCGGTACCGCTCCCGGCGGGCGAGCGCCCTTGTGCCGCGCGCTGCCCGCACGCACGCTTCGGCGAGGCTGACGTACGTTAGGGCGTCGCTGACCAGGTTGACCGAGCGGAGCAAGTGATCGACGGCGATGTCGTCACGGCCCTCCATTGCCGCGGCGCGGCCGAGGAGCGCCTCGGACCGGCCGGTGGCGTGGGCTCGGGCGGCGCCGGGGAGGGCGGGGATCTCGGCAACGGCGCGCTGGATGAGCAGCTTTGCTTCCGCTGGACTGGCCGCCTGCAGGGTCAGTGCGGCGTTGCTGAGCAGGGCATCGACGAAGATCTCGGCCAGCGTGGGCGGCTTGCCCAGGCCCACCCGTACCGTGCCGGGATTGCCGCGCGCGTCCGGCTCGAAGCCGACGATGGCGTCGGCAACGGTGTCGAAGGCCGCCCGCGCCTCGTCTAGCAGTCCGGCCTGCATCATCGCGGTGGCCTCGAGCCAGGCAGCCAGGACGCCAACTACCCGGTCCTTTGGTGAGGCCGCGCCGGGCGGCGGCGCCGCGGCGGCAAAATGGCCGATCGCCTGCTGGCCGTCGTTTAGTGTGACAGCAATCTGCCCCAGCCAGTAGTGCACCTTCGTCCGGTCCCATAGCGCTGCCGACTGCAGAAGCGGCAGGAGCTGCTCGAGCCGGTCCCGCGTGTCGAGGAGGCCATCGTCGGCCGGCCGGGCATCGGGTTGCTCGGTGAGCCGGTCAAGCTGGCAGGCCGCTAGCGACACCGTCAATTCCAGTAGCTCCTTGGTCCGGGTGGCCCACCGCAGCCCCGTTAGGTAGCAGTCCTCCGCCTCGCCGTACTCCTTGCGCTCGCGGCGCAGATCACCCAGAAGCTGCCATGGCCACGGCGTGAACGGCTCGGTCTGGGTGGCCTTTTGCGCATGGTCCAGGGCGTATTTGACCTGCCCCTTGCTGGCCAGGGTCTGCGCAACGGCGTAATGGATATTCTTTTCCCGGACCGCAGGAGCGCACTCCTGGTCCAGCCGCCGGGTGGCCCGCAGCATGTCATGCACGACCTGGTCAAGTGCGGGTGAGTCTGCAGGCTCAAGACGGCACAGGGTGCTCGCACCCCGGTAGTTCGCCCACGCCGCTCCCGGCATTGCCCCGGCCGTGTTGGTCAGCTCCCGCAATTGCGCCCGGGCGTCGTCGCCGCCGCGCTTGGCGCCCGCGATCGCCTTGCCGATCTGCCCGTCGAGTGCGGCCAGCTTCTGTAGCTGCTGTTCCAGCGCCGGGTCGAATTCAGCGACGGCGGCCGCCACGCGCTTGAGCTGGTTAGGCTGCACCAGCGGGGCGAGGGTCAGCAGCGCCTGAGCCGCCTGGCAGGCGAGAGGCTTGCGGTTGGCCTTGGCCGCGGCGCAGGCCAGGGACACCCAGTCGTCCGGATCGTCGATCATCACCTGGAGCGCCTGGGAAAACCGGCGGACTGCGGATCGCCATCGGCGCAGGTCCATGTTGAGCGTGCCAAGTTCCCGGTGAGCCCGCGGGTCGAGCGGTCCGAGGGCGCTGGCCTCCGTGAGCAGCAACTCGACCTGGCGCGTGGGACGTCGGGCCCGTCCCACATTGCGTTTGGCCTGCTTGAGGTCGCGGTGAGCATCACGGCGGCGTTTCCAGTCCGCCGCGGTTCCGCCCAGCAGCAGCGGCCGGAACGAGGGCAGGCGCTGTCCGTTCTGCCAGCTTCGCTGCCGCATCAGTGACCCTTGTCTGTCAAGGCCCGCGGCGATGCCTTCGGCGCGGCGCAGTTTCTGGGTGACCGGGGCGATACCCGTGTCGAGCTTGTAGCAGACGGCAAGGTTGGTCAGGCAGGTGGCGGCCAGCCGTCGCGCTGCTTCGAGCTGGACGGCGCTGCGGGCGCCGTGCGCAGTCCATTCGGCCTGCCGGAGCGCGCGCCAGGCGCGCCGCGACGCGAGCCTCCGGTTGGCCACTGCGAGCGCGGTGAGTTCGGCGCCGGCGCTGGCCGGTCCGGCCTGTTCCTGGCACAGCAGCCCGAGCAGGTCGTAGGCACGCGCCTCAGCGGCCGGCCCCGGGCGGGTGCTGAGCAACTGGTCGCACAGGAGCGCCCGGGTTTCGGCCTGCCCGGGGAGGGCGGCCAGCGCATACGTGGCTTCCCACCGGCGCGGGTTGCTCTCACGGGCCTGCATGAACACGCTTCGTGCCATCTCTGTATCGTCCAGCGCGAGCAGGGCGACGCCCAGGTTGTACCAGGCGAGATCGAAGGTCTCGTCCTCGGCGATGGCTTCGATTAGGCAGTTCCGCACATCGAGCTGGCGGAGAAGCTGCGGCCGCGCCGGACCGCCGTCGTCGAGCGAGGCCCGAGCCGCCCGGGTGAAAGCCTCAACCGCACGGAACTTCGAGGTGCTGGCGAGGGTCAGGTCGGCGAGCATCCGCGTGGCCATTTCCTCGACCAGGGGATGGAGATCCCAGCGGCCCTTGTCGTCGGTCGCCGCCGAACCAGGCTTGCCGCGGACGCGCCAGCTTTGGGAGTGGACGCCAGCGTAGTTGGCGAGAAGGATCAGCCGGTCTCCCTCGCAGTGGAGGCTCCCGGTGATCTGCGGCCCTTTCATAAGACGTGCCACCAGGCCCAGGATGCTGCCGACCGGGATACTGACCGGCCCGAAGCTCAGCTTCGCATCCGGGGATACCGCATTCTGGAGGAACTCGGCGGTATCGTCCAGCTCGGCAGTCGGCTGGATCGGATCATCAATGCGGCCAGCGCCTTTTTCCGCCTGTTGCTGATGCTTCACCGCGCGGTACAACGCGCCAAGCCGGTCAACCTCGTTCGCCAGATACGCTCCCAGGCCCGGGACCGCGCCCTTGGCGTCGGGCGTGGTGCAATCGGGGAAGTCCTGGAAGACCGTTCGACCACGGCTGCGCACCGCGAGCATGACAAACCCCGCGAGGGCGAGCAGGACAGCTATTACCACCCAGCTGGTGGTGTGACCGGTAACCTGCTTGTAGACAATCGGCCCTTGCCACACGATCACCACCACAAGGACGATCTGAAACACCAGGGAACGGGCAACTCGCAGGCACAGCGCCCAGAGCAAAGCCAGCAAGCGGGTCAGACGCCAATGGAAATAACGGAACACGAGCACCGGGCACCCGAGCCCCAGCCACATCTTCCTGAGAAGGTGCAGAACCTTCGAGGAATCATCCACCGGGCCCGTGATTTCGGCGTGCCCCCCCATGGGGCCCGATTCTACCGCGGTCACCGCGGGCGCGGCGGTCACATTTCCAACTGGCGGCAACCGGCACCAGAACCGCGGAGCCTGGCGTCACGCGACTGCATGGCCCGGCCATCGGTGCGGTCCGTCCTTAAAGGCTGAATTGACAATTGCGGCAGCCGTTCGTAATACACAGGACAGCGCATAAGCATACGAATACGCAACTTCCGCTCATCGGCATGTTCGTAAGGTGCCAGGCAGCGCCCTCAGCCTGATCAATTGGAGAACCTCCCGGCGCTTGCCGACAGGGTGATCATTTATGTTGGGCCTGCATCGGATGGGAGCGAGCGCCGGTGAGCCGTTCCGATCAGCGGCTTTGAGCGCTGCAGGTATCTGGCCGGTCGGGCGGGTTGATCGCGGCGGGAAGGGTCCGCGGCGGCGAAGGTCTGCGGCCAGGATCGGTGTCCGGAAACCGGCCAGCAGGCCGGCGGCGGGAGCGCGGTCAGGAAGTTGTCCCGCGGCGGTCAGGGCTCCTGGCCTGCGATGAGGGCCAGCCCTTCGTGTTCGGCGAAGTCGGCAAAGTCCTTGATGTTGAGTGTCGCCAGCGGAAGGTTGTCGATCAGGCAGCAGGCGGCTATCCAGCTGTCGTTGTGTGGCCGGGGCCGTCCGCGCCGTTGCGCACGGGCCTGGAGCTGACCCCATTTCTCCGCCACTGCTTCGTCGTATGCGAGAACTGCGACATGCTGACGCCATCTGGCCAGGTCAGCAGTGCGGGTTGGTCCCCAGCTCCGGAGCACGCGCCACTTGGTCAGTTCCCCGACGGTCACGAAGGTAATGCACATCGTGTGGCCAGCCAGCGCGGCGCGCAGCTGGTCAGGCAGGCGGTTGCGCAGGCTGGCAGATGCAACATCGGTGTCCAGGACGACCAGGCTCACGGCATGCTGGCGCGTCGGGAGGCGTACAGGTCGGCGAGGAAGTCGTCCAGCTCCTGGTCGGATTCCCACACGTCCGGGAAGGCCAGCTCATCGACCGAGGCGATCGGCTGGATGCCCTGCTGGCGGATCTGCTCTTCGGCCGTCACGTGAGGTGCCCGATGCGGTGCTGGCGCGTGCTCGGCGCTGCTGGACATCGCTGGCGCTCCTTTCGGCCGGTTCCCCGTTCGGGGCCCATCTTCCGGTCAGGCAGGGCCGCGGCGGCATCGTTGACCGGCGGCTGCTCGTGCCTCCATGTTAGGCCCATGAGACCGATCATGGCCTTCACACTGCCATCCGGAGGTTCCTGAACGACGCCGGTCTGGCCAGGGCGCCCGGAGTCACCCGGATCCAGCAGCTGCGTGTGGCGGCTTGCCGGCGGCTTGCCGGCTGGTGTGATGGTCTAGCCCTCGGCACTGAAGATCTGGTCCATGATCTGGGCGCCGGTGGTGATGACCGGTCTCAGCTCGCGGCGGTAGACGACCTCGGTGGTGCGGGTGGAGGCGTGCCCGGCCAGCCGGGCGATCTCCTCGGTGCTGACCCCGTGATGGCTCATCAGGCTCACGAACGTGGTCCGCAGCTCGCGCGGCGTCCAGCCGTCCCCGACCCCGGCGGCCTGGCAGACCCGCTTGAACATCTTCCGGACGTTCCCCGCGTCCAGCGCGGCGCCGCGGTGGGTGGTGAACACCAGCCCGGTGTCCTGCCACCGCTGCCCGGCCAGGGCCCGCTCGCCGTCCTGGGCGTCCCGCAGCGCGCGGAGCGCCTCGACCGCGAGGCGGGGCAGGGCCAGGGTGCGGCGGGACCGCTCGGTCTTGGTCTCGCCATACGCGCGCACCGACCGCCACACCGCCACGTGAGGCGGAATGGGCGGGCTGGCGGCCCGGTCGCCGTCCAGGTCCACGTGCGCCCAGCGCAGCGCCCGGGCCTCCTCGGTGCGGACCCCGGTCAGCAGGCTGAGCACGATGTAGGCGTACATGAGCTCGGCGGGCCGGCGGACGTCTTTGAGGCCGGGCCGCAGCTCGGTCACCGGCAGGGTCCGGGCCGCGGCGATGACCGCCACCGCCTGGCCCAGGGTGAGGGACTTCGACGGTCGGCCCTGCCGGCCCTTGGGGGTATCGACCAGGGCCGCGACGTCGCGGGCGACGATGTCGTTGGCTTCGGCGTACCGGATGGCCCGCTTGAGCGCCAGGTGCCCCTTGGCCACGGTCGTGCTGGAGTACCCGGCGGCCATCTCGGACAGGGCCCGGCGCACATCGGCCGCGGACAGCTCGCGGAGCTTGCGGCGGCCGATGACCGCCAGCACCGGCTGCAGCACGTTGCGGTTCGTGGTGATGGTCTTGGCCGACCGGCCCGCCAGCCCGTCCGCCAGCCAGTCCTCGGCGGCCTGCCGTACCGTGTAGCGGGCGTACCCTGTCTTGGGGACCGTTCCCCTGTCGAGGTCGTTATGCAGCTCCCGGAGCTTACCCACCACGGCGGCCTTGGTCGTGCCGCTGACCTTGCGCCGCTGCCGCCGCCCGTCTTCGGCATACCCCAGCGATAAAAAAAAGTAGGATAGCCTGCAGAGGCCCAGGTGGGGCCTAACGGTCTCAGGGCGGGTCATAGCCAGGTCAGCCAGAGCCACTTCGGCGAGGTCACGGCCGCCGGGTTTCCGGGGATAACCTGCGCAGCTCGTGGGATCCCGGAACTGTTCATGACCTAGGGACCAGGGCGCCGGGCAGGCCCTGGCTGGCAACGGCACAGTCAGGGACCGGCACTGTGCGGACGCCTCAGCCTGGACGGCCCTATCCCCAGAAGACCGCGATCAGGCCGGTCAATCCCGCGCAGCAGGTCGCCGACGCCCAGTAATAGCTCAGGCTGGTCATACAGGCCAAGCACAGGTGACGGTCCCGCCAGCACAGCACCCAGTCCTTGGTGGCCCCGGGGTGCAGCGGAGCCAGGGCGGCCGAGAACCTCGTCCACTCGCTGCCAGCGCCCTAGCGCCAGGGGCGGCCGCACTCGACGGCCGTCAGCTGCCACGGGCAGACGTAGCACTCCACCGCGACCCCGCCGCGGGCACGCCTGGGAAACGCGCTGCAACCACCAGCGGCGGACGCGGGCGATGCCGGGTTCGCGCAGCTGCAGACACGCACTCATGCGTGTTGAGAGCGCATGTGTACATAGATAACTTATGTGCTAGCCCTATTCTACTTGGAGATCCGATCGGGCTGGCTCCAGCGCTCCAGGATTGCCGCGCAGCGGTGTCAACGTCATCTTTCTTCTTTTGCCGAAGAAGTACTGCCAGAAGTCTGCCATCCTTCCTGGTGCGAGATAAATACCTCCAATTCTGCAGCCCAGCTCTCGTATTATGCAGTCTTTCGTCAAAAATGCTCGGTCGCCACCGGGCGCCCAGGAGAGCCGACTGGATGCATCTCCGCACAGGTCTGTACAGTAACGCGACCACGATCCCAGCCGTTTAGGCGTCGGGTCCCGCAACCTCCGGCGGTCCGAACAGCCTTGCGGCGAACAGTTCCCCACCACGCCCGCGCAGCTTCTGTGCCGGCCGATCCACGTCATGATCTCACAGGTTGCCGGAATTCCCCCGAGCTAGCCGATAGCCTGATGCGCAGTCGTCGGCTGCCTATGCTATTTGCAGTTGCACTTCACAGGCGTACTCTGCAGACGTGGCCAGCGCGGGAAACCGGCTTGACGCGGTACAGCACATCGTCGTCCTCATGATGGCGAGTCGTTCCTTCGATCACATGCTGGGGTTTCTTTACTCAGGCAATGTGTCGCCGTTCGACGGCTTGACCGGGACCGAGTCGAACCCCGACTCGGACGGCCAGGCGGTCACCGTGTTCCGGATCGAGCCGACCACCCCAAACGCGTACTACATGCCCGGCGCCGACCCCGGTGAAGGCTACCAGGCCACCAACGACCAGCTGTACGGCAACAACAACGGCCCCTCCTCGGTCGGCCATGCGGCGACCTGCCAGGGTTTCGTCGCGAACTACGCCAAGACGCTGAGCTGGGAATCCGCCCAGCGGGCAAGCTGGCCGATCGTGGCAGGCACGGTCGAGGGCGACATCATGGGCTGCTTCACGCCCGAGGCGCTGCCTGTGCTGTCCGCGCTGGCCAAGGGGTACGCGGTCTGTGATCAGTGGTTCGCGTCGGTGCCGACCGAAACCATGCCGAACCGTGCCTTCGCCTGCGCGGCGACCAGCCAGGGGCACATGGACAATAAGACGCATACGTTCAGCTCGCCGACCATCTTCGGGCTGCTCGACGCGGCCGGGCTGGGCTGGTCGGTGTACGGCTACGCCGCCGAGCCGCTGACGAAATCAATGTTCACCCAGATCAGCACGGCCGCGGCCAGCCACTTCGGGAGGTTCACCGATTTCCAGGCCGCGGCGGCGGCCGGCGTCCTGCCGCCGTTCACGTTCCTGGAACCGAGCTGGGGATCGTCGGGCAACAGCCAGCACCCGCCCTATGATGTGGCCCTAGGCGAGCAGTTGATCCACGACGTGTACGAGGCGCTGCGGACCGGACCGGGCTGGCCGGGGACGCTGCTGGTGATCACCTACGATCAGCACGGCGGCCTGTATGACCACGTGCCGCCGCCGTGGGGTGCCGTGCCGCCCGACAACGCCGTGGGGGAGTTCGGGTTTGGCTTCGACCGCTTCGGGGTCCGGGTACCGACGGTGCTGGTGTCTCCGCTGATCGCGCCGGGCACGGTGTTCCGGGTCCCGGATGGCAGGATGCCGCTTGACCACACCTCGATCCTGAAGACGGTCGAACAGCGCTGGAACCTGCCCGCGCTTACCGCACGGGACGCTGCCGCACCAGGGTTTGGCGAGGTGCTCACGCTTACCAGGCCCCGGCCGGATGATGTCCTTGCTGGCGGCACGGTGCCGGTTTTGTCTGCCACGGGCCCGGCCGCCGCGACGGTCGAGCTGGGAACTCTCGGTGGAGCGGACAACGATGCCGTTGGCACCGAGGATCGCCTTGGCTTTAAGGACTATGTCAATGCCTTCGCTGATTTGATTACGTCACCTTATACTACGCCGCCGCTCACCATCGGAATCTTCGGCTCTTGGGGAATGGGTAAGTCGTTTCTGCTCAAGCATATTGAGCGCGAGATTTCTAACCGAGAGAATCCGGACAGGCGGGCTGGAGAATCTGCCCCTCTAAGTGTCCATATCGTGCCTTTCAACGCTTGGGAATTTAGCGAGACAGAATTGGTCTGGCCCGGTCTTGTCCGCAAGATCCTCAAGAAACTCGATGAAGAAGTGCCGTGGCCATGGTATAAGCGATGGTGGACACGCCTTAAATGGAACCTTCCACGTGAGATCCAGCGTCGCTGGGTCCCCTTGACTGTAACCGCCTTGGTCGCCGCGATAGCGATTGGCGTATCGTTTTGGAAAAATCGCACGGATCTTGCGGCCGTCCTCATCGGGGCTGTCAGCCTTCTTGGCGTTGGAAGCCTTCTCAGGGCAGCTATAAATCCGGTCACGCAATGGGTAACCACCATCTTCGCTGAAGGAAATTATGGCCGTCAGATCGGCTACATGGAGGACATTAAACACGATCTTGAGACACTTGAGGCACGCCTGCACGTGGGTGGACGCGCGGATGCTGAGGTCCTTGCCCGAATACTCGTCTTGATAGATGATCTGGACCGTTGTGAGCCTGATAAGGCCGTTGAGATGCTTCAGGCTATCAATCTACTGCTCAACTTCGAGAGCTTTATCATCTGTCTCGGGATCGATGCACGAATCGTAAGTGAGGCTGTCGAGAAACACTATGAAGGCCTACTCGGCGCGGCGGGTGCGTCAGGGTATGAATATCTTGACAAGATCGTCCAGATCCCCTTCCGGATCCCAGAGCCGAGTGAGGACGATATCAAGATCTTTATCACTAAGCAACTACGCGAGCCAGCACCCCCTGTGACTACCGAGTCAGAGCCGGATAAAGGCACTGCCGCCCCGACGACTGGCGATGTAAGCGATGGCTCATCTACATCACCAGTTGCCGCCCAGAGTGTACCTTCGACCGCAGCGCAAGTGCCAACTGAAGGAGTTGCCAGCAACTCTCTGATAACTGAACCAGAAGCAAGTGTTCCGTTTACATACACGGAGCTTCAGGCATTCGAAGCCGTCACGCCTTTCCTGCGTCGGAACCCACGTCACCTGAAAAGGCTTATAAACGTCTACCGCCTGGTCCGGGCGCTTGCACGTTCGAAGGATGATAATTTGATTCTCACTAACCCAGCCCTGACAATCCGCTGGCTAGTCATGTGGAGCCAATGGCCATGCACTGCGTATACGATGCTCGAACTATATGACAAGCTATTCGAGCAATGGGGCGACAAGATCGAGGACCATACTACCAAAGGCGACCCCTTGCCTTATCTTTTCAACGAGGCCACAAGATGGCTCGGAAAAGAAACTTACGACCGGTTCGACGACGAGCACGCTAAGCTCGGTCATCTCCTAGCGGTCACCGATTCCAGCTTGACATGGGAGGACCTTCGCCGAATTCAGAAATACACTGTAAATTTGAATCCTGCTGTTGAGGACCAGTTGAGTGCAATTACCTCAGAGATCCTTGATCGGGACGGTCGCGATGTCGACACTCACGAGGCCGGTGCGGCCAGCTCGGCCAGCATCAGGTCAAACGAGACTGGTCAAAGGTGAGGATCTCGGCGCCGATGTGGAAGTTCGGTGGATCGCCCTCGAAGGCGGACGCGCCAACGCCTCGACCCATATCCTCCGGTGCATTATGGGCGTCAGGTTGATGAACAACAAACCAAGTCGTGCCTGACGGCGACCATCTTATTGCCATGCGCTCTTAGATGACCCTAACCGGACACACACTTCTGATTCCCTTACCAGATGCACTCGCATGACCCTGTGAGTTGCTTCATAGGACTGGTCCGCACATGCCGCCGTGGGGGTATGCCTCTCCACCGGACGTCTGCAAGGATCTGGCCGCTGTCGATTTGCTGTCGGCCGCTACGGGTAGCTGAGCTGCGCACAAATCTGCAGGTCGTATGAGACCTGAGCTTCAGCTTCCGGTCGACCGCACCGTCCCCCGCTCTGGTCAACCGGTGCACATCATCTCCGCCGAGCCCAGGGGTGATTCAGGTGGGAACGCTGCCTGCACGCTGCTCGAGTTATCGTTTGGCGCGTTGACGTGCGATCATGGGACAGTGGAGGGGCAGGGTGGAGGCATGGCGTTCGTGCGCATGCTGGGGCCGGGTTCAGGTTGTGACCACGTCGGGGCGGTCGCTCGGTCTTCCCAGTGCGAGCCAGCGGCGGCTGCCGTGCTGGGCACGGAGTTCGCGGAGGACGCGGTGATCGACATGGTCGAGATCCCCGAGCGCGGATTCGCTGGCGCCGCAGGAGCATACCGCCGGCGTGACCCATCACGACACGATCTGACGCCCGTGGCTATGACGATCATGGTACGCCAGCGAAACGCGCAGGCGAGCTGGCCGGCTTCGCGACAAACTCAGTGACCTAACCATCTACCAAGGGGAGGCAATATGGCCACGTATCTCGCTTTTCATGAGGTTGACGACGTCGAGCACTGGCTCAAGTCCGGGAAGCGGGAAGAGTTTTTCGGACCGCATGGCATTACGGCGCGCGCCTTCCGGGACCCGAACGGATCCAACCGGGTCGGGCTGATCGTCGAGATACCCGACTTCGCCGCCTTCGAGCGGCTCATGCAGACCGAGGGGGCCGCGGAAGCGATGAAGCACGATGGCGTACATCCCGATACGCTGCTGATTTTGACCGAGGGGTAGGTCCTGCTGCGAGGCCTCGGGCCAGGTTCGGCCCGAGGCCTCGCAGGACCGCGATTCAAGTAAACCGGGCCGTCCGGGCACCGAGCGGACCTGGTGTCGGCGAAGCGGCCGGGACCGAGTCCCTGCCCAGGACGCGGCTCGCGGAGGAGAATTCCGCGATGGCATTGAGCAACTACAGGGTTGGCGCGGTCGTCGCCGTGTCAGACATGACGCTCGCCGGGGACTTTTACGAGAGAAAGCTCGGCCTCGCGGCGCAAGGCGATGACCCTGACGGCGGGCGCACCTATCAGTGCGGCGAGCAGACAATGCTCCATATCTTTCCCTCCCCTCCAGACGCGGGAAAGTCGCACGCGACCGTGGCCGGCTGGTACGTGGACGACATCGAGGCAGTCGTCGATAACCTGACCGCGAACGGCGTCCGATTCGAGCGCTACGACCAGGCCCAGATCGCGACCGACGAGAAGGGCATTGCGGTACTGGGAACCAGCAAGGGCGCCTGGTTCAAGGACCCCGACGGCAATACCCTCGGGCTGCTCCAAGACTAAATTTGGTGGCTGGACCTGAACCGCTGGCGTGTAAGTTGCTGACGTCTTCAGCTTGCCGGCGGTGTCGCGATCCCAGCTTCGATCCGACGATCGGGCTGGCCAGCCCGGATAAATCAGCCTGTTGCATAAACGGTGTGGGGATCGACTCGACCACCATATCTGGGATTCCTGCTCCCAAGCAGCCCTAGATGTTCGGGTGCCAGAGCACTGATCGGGCTTTGTGCGACAGGCTGAAATATGCATCGCCACCCTGCGCGGAGAACGTCCGCTTCTGCCGCATTGTGTGTTGTCCACTGTCCGGGACGTCATGCGCTGCGGTGTGGTAAGCCATCGTCGCCGGGTCCCTGCAGCCAGTCCGTGGAGCGGCGCTCGGCCAGCGGATTCGCAGATTACCGGTGCCTGGGATAGGGGCGGCCTCGTCGCTGGGTTGGAGTTCGCCGCCGCGGCAATCCGCGCGCGCGAGCTGTCGCGTGCCAGGCCGGTGCAGGCGCTGTGCGGTCCTCATCGACGCTCCCTCTCTCCGGACCTGGCCGCGCGCCTGCTGGATCGGCTCGGCGGGATCGTGCCGCTGGGCTGCGGTGCGCTCCTCGCGGGTGCGCCCGCCGCGTTGCCTGGTGATACTGCCTGAGTCAGCCGGGCTTCGCCGGAGCGCGTTCTGCCTAGAGGCGCCGGGCGTGGCCGCTGGCGCCGATGGCGGTGAAGAGACGCAGGCTTCCCGGAGCTCGGCTTGGTCGCCGCGCAGGCGGGCGGCCTCCTCCCGGATGAAGGGCTCGTAGGCCAGGCCGGTGTGTGCGGACATCACCACGGATCAAGCTCGATCGCGGGCGGGACCGGCCACCGGCCCGACAACCACGCCACAAGGTCGCGAGCATCGTCTGTTCGGTGCACCCGGTCCGGCACCGTGGACAAGAGCACGGGCAACTCCCACGCGACGTAGTCATCCGGCCAGTCAGATGGCTCGTAGCCCAGGCCGAGATCGACGTGGTGCACCTCAGCCTCGCGCAATCGCCGCACCGGGCTGCCGCTGGTAGGCCAGTGGTCGTCGCCGCGCAACTCCGGGTGCGGCCACCCGGCCGCCGCGCTGCGGTCCCACACCAGTTCCAGCCGGCGCTGGGCAGTGTCCAGGTCGGCGACGATGTCAACCGCGGACCGCCGTGCCCCTTCGCCGATCTCGCCGTTTCGCTGCGCCGGCCCGCCGGGGTAGCGCGGTACATCCTCTCCCCGCAGCGCCCCCTCGAGCCGCCGGACGTGCCCGTCGGCGTTACGCGCCAGATGCGTCAGCACGTGCGCAACCGTCCACCCGGGCAACCGGCTCGGCGAGCGAACTTGCTCGTCGCTGACGTGCTCCACCCTCGCGACCAGCCGCGCGTGTGCGGCCCGGCACAGCTCGATCGCCGCAGCCGGATTAGCGTCCAGATCACTCGGCACAGTCTTCAGCCTCCCACGCGCCGTCACGCATGTGCCGTCAGCCTTTCAGTCTGCCAGCTGGCAGCACGGGTTTTCCGAGCAGCAGACGGACAGGACGTTGCGGAGATCCTGCGCGCTGGGGCGTCGCTAGCCACCGTCCGGGACGGACTCCTCGACCGTGAGGGTTGCGGGAAGGACAGCGGAGGCAGGGAACCATCGGCGGCCGGCCCACCCGATACTCAGCGCTGACAGGCAGCGGACAGCGGAATGACCACACACCCCGCTCTGTGCGGGCAGCCGCCGCGAGATCGGAGCCGTTGGTTGAGCTGCTGGATGCAGGAAACGGGCGTGCTGGCGGCTATCGCGCGGCCCTGAACGCCGGTGCCCGTTCTGGCTCTGGCGTGTCTGGGCGGGGTAGGCCCGGGACCTTCGCCTCTACCTGTTGTACACGCGGCCGGACCTGATGGGAACAGATCCGGAGCGCAGGAGATGGCATGGCCAGGATTGAAGGCGAGATCGTCATCGGCCACCCCATGGATGTGGTGTCTGACTACGTTGCTGACCAGAGCAACGAGCCGCAGTTCAACCTGCGCATTGTGCGGCCGGAGAAGATCACCGCGGGGCCTGTGGGGACAGGGACCCAGTTCCGCCCGGTGGTGGCGTCCATGGGGCGCAGGGCTGAGATGCTGATCGAGTGCACCGGCTATGACAGGGCGACGCTGTTCGCCTCCACCACGACGACGCAGCCGCAAGCAACCGGGATGTCGACGACAACTCGAAGAACACCACACTGCCCGTCGCGCGAGAGATCGCCGAGACCTACGTGGCGGCTCCTTTCAAGGCGCCGTGGTACACCGATCTGCTCAGCATCAACCTCAACAACGAGGACCTGGCGGAGGCGAGGCAGCGGATCGGCCAGTACATGGATGCCTTCGGCCGGTACGGCACCCACATCACACAGAACCTGGATTTCGAAGTCGCGAGAAGCGCCGCAGTGCAGGAGCGGCAGGAGCCAGTCATGAAGTCATTCGACTCGGAAGTCGCCGACAAGCCAGCTATGAGCTCGTTCGAGTCGGAAATCGGCGAGACCGCCAGATGGTCTGCCAGTCCTCGATTCGAGGGCATCACGCGCTTGTATTCTGCGCGTCAGGTGGTGGAGCAACGGGGCACCATCCCCACCGACTACACCGTGGCGAGAATGGCGGCCGAGCAGTTCTGCGATCGGCTCCGGCAGCTCTTCGCCGAGCGCAGGCAGATCACCACCTTCGGTCCCTATTCACCCGGTCAGGCGGTGGCCCTGAAGCGGATGGGCATCGAGGGCATCTACCTGGGCGGCTGGGCCACGTCGGCCAGGGGATCGGTGACGGAGGACCCGGGACCCGACCTGGCCAGCTATCCGCTCTCCCAGGTGCCCGACGAGGCAGCGCCGATCGTGCGCGCCCTGCTCACGGCGGACCGGAACCAGCGCTTCGCCCGCTCGCGCCTGAGCGAGGCGCAGCGTGCTGCCTCCCCCGAGGTCGATTATCGGCCATTCATCATCGCCGACGCCGACACCGGACACGGCGGCGACGCGCACGTCCGGAATCTGATCCGTCGTTTCGTCGAGGTCGGGGTCCCGGGCTACCACATCGAGGACCAGAAGCCCGGCGCCAAGAAGTGCGGGCACCAGGGAGGAAAGGTGCTCGTCGGCGTGGACGAGCAGATCAAGCGGCTGAGCGCCGCGCGCTTCCAGCTCGACGTCATGAAGGTGCCCGGTGTCATCGTGGCCCGAACCGACGCCGAAGCGGCCACGTTCCTGGAGGGGCGCGGGGACGAGCGCGATCATCCGTTCATCCTGGGCGCCACCAACGTTGAGCTGCCGACCTACAAGGTCGGCTACCTCGCCATCTTGAGGAAGCTCCGCGAGCTGGGCGTCGACGACGCGCGCGGTCACCTGCTGTTCAAGATCTCCGCCGCGGAGTATGACGAGGCCAGCGCCTGGCTCGCGCGGACGGGCGTGATGCGCGTGCTCGAAGAGAGCGCGAAGGCGTTCCAGCAGGCCGACGGGTCATCGGTCGAGGCACTGCTGGAAAGGGTCGAGACGCGGTACCTGGAGGTGTGGCAGTCCGAGGCCAACCTGAAGAGCTATCCCGAGGCGGTCGCGGACGTGATCGAGTTCCGCGCCAGCGAGGGTGAGCGCTTCGACATGAGCGCCGGCGAGTGGCTGGCCTTCGCGAACCAGACGTCGTTCCACGCCGCCCGGGCCAGGGCCAAATCGATGGGCATCGACATCATCTGGGATTGCGAGGTCTCCAAGACCACCGAGGGCTACTACCAGGTACAGGGCGGAATCGAGTACGCGGTCGCCAGGTCGCTGGCTGTGGCCCCGTTCGCCGACATCTTGTGGATGGAGACCAAGACTGCGAACCTGGCGGACGCCCGGCGCTTCGCCGAGGCCATCCACGCTGAGCTTCCCACCAAGATGCTGGCGTACAACCTGTCACCATCGTTCAACTGGGACACCACCGGGATGAGCGACGAGGAAATGAGGCGATTCCCGCAGGAGCTCGGCAAGCTGGGGTTCGTCTTCAACTTCATCACCTACGGCGGACATCAGATCGACGGCCTGGCGGCGGAGGAGTTCGCCACCGCGCTCAAGCAGGACGGCATGCTCTCCCTGGCCCGGCTGCAGCGAAAGTTCCGCCTGGTCGAATCGCCCTACCAGACGCCCCAGACGCTCGTGGGCGGGCCGCGGTTGGATGCGGCGCTCATGGCTTCTTCGGGCGGCACGGCGGCCACCAAAGCGATGGGCAAGGGCTCGACGCAGCACCAGCACCTGGTCCAGACCGAGGTGCCGAACAAGCTGCTCGAGGAATGGCTCGCGATGTGGACGAAGCACCACCAGGTCCCGGGCTCGCTGCGTGTCGGACTGCGGCCGCACACGGCGGGCTCGGAGTTGCTGGAGCTCACCCTGTCCAAGACAAGCGGGGAAAAGGTCGCCAACATCATCTTCGACGTGATCGTGGATCGCCGGGGGCACAACATGCTCTCGGTTCGGGACCAGAACACCTTCGACATCGCCCTGCGCAAGAAGCGCCTGATGACGCTGAACCACCTGTTCCTGGTCCACCGGTACAAGATCTGGTCGGTCCACTACGTCAGCCCGACCGACGACAATCGTTACCAGGCCCAGAAGATGAGGACGCACGGCCTCTTCAGCGACGTCCACGACGAGGTCGGCGACGTCATCGTCGCGGATGTGAGCGCGGAGGGCGTCAGGGCCCTGCTCGCCCCGGACCGGGACCGCTTGAACGCCTTGATCCAGCGGAAGTATCCGTATGAGCCGGTCAACGTCGCAGCGCAAATCCCGCAAAGGACTGGCCGGGGCGAGAGGATTTGATTTGAACCCGCGACCTTTGGGTTATGAGACATACGACAACCGTCTCCGGCGTCTCGCAGAGTCTCTGGTTACCCTGCCAGCCTCGGCAGACGCGCGGAAGAACGTCCCTCGCGGCCCGCTGCGTCCCCGTTTACAGATTCGGCCTGCTGGCCTGCGCCGATCCTCACCCGCCGCACTCCTGCGCCGGCTGATCATCCCGTTCGCCGTTAACGCCTCACCCCGGAAGCACCCGCCGCTGCCAGCGAGATGATCAACGTCCCCACCCCCAGGCCGGCTACGGCCAATCGTGGTAGGGACCATGCTGGCATCACCGGCCGGGCGTGGCCATCGAGAGCCCCGCGACGCGGACGTCGCGTTCGCCGAACACGCAGCCGAACTCCCCGCCGCGCGACCGCTCGGGCACGAGGCCGGTCAAGCTCAGCGGAGCCGCCCATCACAGGTTTTGTTCCGACGACGCCCTCGATCGGCGCCTGGCCACCGCTTGCCACGCAAAGTGACCATTCGCCGGACGGTAACGCCGTCATTAGAACAGATCGAATCTGGCGCAGATCCAGCGTGCGGCTCCTGGAATCTGACTTGGCGCAGAAAGACCAGCTCTGCGCTCGCACCGCCAGCAGCCGGGGCGGTCCGCGTCCGCCCCGCCGGTGAACTCGGCGCATTCTACGACCGGAGGTAGAACTCGTCTGCGTCGTACGTGGTCATCTCCATCATGCCGGGCGCTAGGCCGAACTCCTGGAACGCCGGGAACAGCTGCTCAGCCGCGTACCGGTCCGCGTGCGCCTCCGACTCCCACACAGTCACCACGTGCAGGCCGCTGGCGTCCGTGCCGGCCGCCCAGCTGATCAGGCCGTCGATGTCCTGGGGCGGGTTGGTCTTGGCGTTGACCTTATTGAAGTCGTCGATCGTGTAGCCGGGGGCGGCGGTGATATGGACGTAGGTCATGGTGTCCTGCCTTTCGGGTACGTGTTACCGGACAGGACGGACGTTACGGGGCGGCCGCGGCTGCGCCATCGGCCGAAATACTCAGGCCCGGTACTCATTCCGCCGGCGGCGCAGGCTGCGCGCTCGACCAGACGGCGATCTGGCTGCGGTTGGCGAAACCGAGCTTGGTCAGGATGTGCTGGACGTGGTTCTGCGCGGTGCGCTCGGAGATATACAGGCCCGCAGCGATCTGCCGGTTGGTCAGGCCCTGCCCGACCAGCCGGGCGACCTCCTGTTCGCGCGGGCTGAGCGGTGGCGGCCCGGCCGCCGGCAGGCGAGTGCGCAGCCCCTCGATCCGCTGCGAGAACGGCGCCATGCCCAGGCGCTGCGCGTCCGCCGCCGCCGCGGCCAGCAGGGTGCGAACCCGGTCGGTGTCGGCCCGGGTGCCGCGCCGGGCCAGGGCCGCGGCCAGCTCGACCTGCGCCTCCACCGCGAAGCCGGGCGCGCCGATCTGCTCGCAGATCCCGGCGGCCCTCTCCAGGTCGTCGATGGCCGCATCGAGTGCGTCGAGCGCCGCAGCGGCCTTGCCCAGGTGCAACTCCACCGGCCCGAGATACGAACCGGCGCCCGCGCCGCTGGCGATGTGCCGGCCACGCAGCGGCTCGAACTCCCCGGCTAGGTAGGCGATGTCGTCGGTGCGTCCCAGGCCGATCGCCATCGCCAGGCCCTGCGCCCAGGCGATCAGCCGGAGCGAGGGAATCGGGTGCCTGGAGCGGACCGGGCGGGCCACCTCGTACATCCTGGCCGCCTGGTCGCGGTCCCCCCGCTCCAGCCACATCAGGGCCAGGTTGACGACGGGGAGCATGCTCGCCACCGGGGCGTCCGCATCCGATCCCCCGGGCAGGAAATGCGGCGGAATCTCGGCCAGGAACGTCGTCACGCCGGACGCCCCGAAGCCGAGGTGCATGGCAATCGGGCACATGACCGCCCCATAGCCGCCGAACGCCGCCGGGTGACCCATGTCGGTCATGACCTGGAACGCCTCACCGGCCAGCCGCATCGCATCGGCGTACCGGCCGGTAGCATACGCGTGTGTCGCCGAGTACTGGAGCAGGTGCCACCGGGCCACCGGCACCTGCATCCGGCCGACGCAGACCGCGAGGTCAGCCAGTTCCCGGGCAATGGCCGGCAGCTGCCCGGCCTCAAACCTCGTGTCGATCCGCCATAGCCGGCCCCACATCTCTGTCCAGGCGCTGCCAGTCTTGCGGGCCGCATCGAGCATGCGCGCCGCGATGACGGCGCGTTCGGCGCTTCCGTCCGGGCCACTGCGGGCCAGCTGACGGGAGCGCAGCGCGTCCACCAGGACATCCGGATCGCCGGTTAGCTCAGTGGTATCCACGGCCGCCCGGCTCACCTCGTCCGCGCGCCGGTACTCTCCCCGGTACACCAGAACCTGGGCAAGCCGGGCCATGACCCGAGCCCGGAGCGGACCGTCAAGCTCTGGCCCGGCCAGCGCCTGCTCGCAGATGCGGCCGATCTCGCTGTCCCATCCGGTGTCGCCGAGCGGGTCCATTTCCAGGCAGGCCCGGGCCAGCAGGACATGGTCGCCGCGTCGCTCCGCGCGCCGGGCCAGCCCGGTCAAGGTGCCGTGCCAGCCGGGCAGGTCGCCGCCACGGTACAGCGCGGCGGCCAGCGCCAGCTCGAGCTGGCCGCGTTCGGCCTCGGAGATCTCGCCTGCTCCGACCGACAGCGCCTGCCGGTACAGCCGAGCGGCCTCCTCGAACGCCAGGTCCTCCGCGGCCACCTCCCCCGCCGCCTGACAGGCCCGCACCGCGGCCAGGCGGTCACCGGGCAGCGAGCCCGCCACCCGGTGGTACGCAAGCTCAGCCAGGTGCGATCGCAGCTGGCCCTGGTAGAGGTGCTCGATCGCGTCCGCCGCTGCGACGTGCCAGCGCCGCTGGTCCGCGGCGGACAGCCGGGCCACCACCGCCGAACGGACCAGCACGTGCGAGAACCGGTAGTCACCGGGACGATCCCCGGACACCAGGAAGCCCGCCGCCTGGCACTCCTCAACCGGGTCGAGCAGCGCGAGCACCGCCACCCCGAGCATCTGCGCGACCACGCCGACCGAGAAGCTGGTGCCGGCCACCGCCGCGGCCCGTAGCACGTCGCGGCTGGTCGCCCTGAGCTGCGTGATCCGGTAAGAGGTGACGTCAAGCACCGTGCCGGGCACCGTGCCGGGCGCGGCCCCGGGCTGCTCCGCGCGCATCCGGGCCAGCTCGCGGACCAGGAACGGGTTGCCGCCCGTTTCGGCGTGTACCGCCCGTGCCTGCTCCGGCGAGGCAGCCAGGCCGGCCGAAGCCAGCAGCGCGGCCACCGCGACCGGAGGCAGCCCGCGGAGCACCGCCCGTTCGGTGTTCGCGTCGGCCGCCAGCATCCGGATCAGCTCGCCGCCCCGGTCGCCGGGCGGGGCCGGGTCGCGGCAGGTGGCCACGATCAGCATCCGGACGCCGCGCAGCTGGCGCACCAGGTGCGCCAGCAGCAGCAGCGACGGCTCGCCAGCCCACTGGATGTCGTCCAGGACCAGCAACAGGCCGTCCGGTTCCGCGGCCTGGGCCAGCCGCTCGCGTACCGAGCTGAACAGCGCGAAACGCTGCCCGCGGTCGAGCTCCGAGCCGCTGCCCAGATCGTGCCCCGCCGTCTCGCCGAACGCCAGCGACCACAGGCCGGACCCAGGCTCATCGCTACGCCGACCCCGCAGGTCCTGCAAGGCCAGCCGCCACAGCCCGTACGGCGGTGCGACGTCCCGGTCGCTGGAGCGAGCCCAGGCGACCGCCGTTCCCCGCGCCGCCGCCACCGCGGCAGTCTCCTCGGCCAGCCGGGTCTTGCCGATCCCCGCCTCGCCCGTGCACAGCAGCAGGCGCCCCCGACCCGCCCGCGCCTCCTCCAGCAGGCCGGTCACCCGGGTCAGCTCACGGTCGCGGCCGACAAACGCAACGGCCGCCGTCCCCTCCTCCGGAGCAGCCACAACGACAGCGTAAACCTCCAGCCGACCGGAGACGGGCTGCCGGACCCGGGATCAGGCATCGGCTGCGTCCAGCTGCAGGATTTGCCCGGGGACACGAAGCCGTCCCCGGGCGAGACGCCGTGCACGTCCCGGACACGGTCGCTGACTAGCGGCCGAACGGCTTGCCGCAGGTGCCGATAACCTTGAGCGCCGCGCCGAGATCGTCAACCCCCATGTAGACGGCAGCGAGGCCGCCCACATCGGCATCCCAAGGACGACCAGCGACGGGCGCACTTGGCCGCGCAGATCAGCGGTTCAGCACGCGCCCTCAGCGCAAGATGATCAAGTCGTTCGGCGACCAGATAACGGCGGCAGTGTGCGCGTTGCTCAGATACGAGGGCTGATTACCCAGCGCGACGAGGACCCGTCACACATCAAGAAGCCTGCCGATCAGGCGCCCGCCCGGAGTTCGGGCCTGGGGTTACAAGCTCGCCCCGAACATCACGGTCTGCGCTGATGGGCTGCCGACGCCTCCCAGGCGCCGCCCTCGATCGACGGCGATGTGGTGTTACGATCGAGCCCCTGTTCCGGCGCTGATCGTGCGCCGCGACCTGGCCTTTACCCGACAGCGTCCGGGACGGCGATGAATTTCCGACGGACCGGGCGTCTGCGCTGGCAGACGATAAGGCGGGCGCCCGGGGGGCGTCTCCGACGAAGGAGCCATCCATGGCACGAGTCAACACATACCTCAACTTCCAGGGCCAGACCGAGGAGGCGTTCGCCTTCTACGCCAAGACCTTCGGCACTGAGGTCACCATGCTCAGCCGCTACTCGGACATGCCCGCCGTCGGGCCCGGCCAGCTGCCCGCCGAGGAGCGGAACCTCGTGCTGCACGCTGAGCTCCCGATCATCAGCGGCCACCTGCTGATGGCGACGGACATGCTCCAGTCGATGGGTCAGGAGACCCGTATCGGCAATAACACCACCCTCTGCCTCGACGTAGACAGCAGGGAAGAGGCCGACCGCCTGTACGGCGCCCTATCCGAGGACGGCTCGGAAGGATCTCCGATGGCCGACATGCCGTGGGGCGCCTACTGGGGCGTCACCCTCGACCGCTACGGCATCCGCTGGATGCTCAACTACACCCCGGCATCCTGAACGGCCGTCAGCCACGACGTTTGCGTGAAAGCGCCCTCGCGACGCCTGCTCGAGGCAGAGCACGCCGGATATCCGTTCTGTGCGCCTCAGCGGATGGACGCCGAGATTCCTGCTGCCGTTCATATCGGCATCGGATACGCGAGCAGCCATGACTGCCGAGTCAACTGCGGTCTGCGATCAGCAGACCGCCGAGGGCGAAGGTCGCGGTCCCGGGGAGCACAGCGGCTGCGGCGCGGCTGAAAGGCGGCCGTTGCCCGCCAGAAAGCTGGCGGACGGCTATGCGCAGTTCGCGCAGACTTGCCGGGCCTCCGCAGCGGCATCGTAGATGCGTGCGGCCCCGGATCCCCGGATTCTCACCGGGTGGTCTGGGGCCTCACCTCACGTCCTCCGGTTCCCCTGCGGGCTTTCCTCCGGTCTCCCGTTTGCCCGCCGGGTTCTCCCCCTTCGCCCGCCTTCCTCTGGTTTCCCTTCGTCCGGCGTTCTCCGGTTCGTCCCCTTCGGCCGTTGCCCAGGTTCCGGTTCCCCTTCGGAGTCCCTCCAGGTTCCCTTCCCTCGAGCAAGCCCCACGATAGCGCTGCCGAGGGGCGGTTCCACAGGCGTTGGTCCCGGGCGGCAAGGGCCAAGGTCACCAGTCCTGCCGCCACCCACCCCTCGCCTGGATCTCGCCGTGATCCGTCCCGCACTACAGATGGGCAATGGCTGGGCACGATGCGATGTCGCTACAGAATCGCCTGTTACGAGCGGCCGCGAGCGAAGGACACCGCCGCACCCGAACCGACCAGATCCGCGGCTACGCGGCCGCAGCCCCGGGATCGGCCTATGTCACCGAGCGGGATCCTTCGCGTTCCTGGTGCGCCGGATCGCCGGAGCGGCGCTTGAAGGTTTGCGGGCTGAGCGAGTTCCGCGCGCACTTCTTCCCGGGCCTGCTCGTTGTCCTGTCATTACAACGGTACGGATCGCACATGTCGAACCCTGGCCGGGCAGACGCGGCCTGCGCGGGCATGGCTTCCGGGTCTTCTTCTTCCTGGTCGTGCTGGCCGACGACGTCGGCGGCCGGGCCCTCCCGGTGTGGCTGAACGGGCCGGAGGGCCACGGCCTGTTCCGCGGGGATGGCGGCCATCCCCATCCCGAGCCCGCCGAAGCAATCACGGCGGAGCTGCTGCGCACTGCCGGCGTGGCCGTGACCGGCGTGCACATCGACGAGCTGGATGCCGCGCTTACCGCCGGGCCGCGGCATGGGCACGACGGCCCCGCCCGGATCGAGTTCACCGCCGCAGGCACGGCCGGGCCACGGCAGATGACGGCCCGCATCGGATACGCGCTGGCGCTGGCCGCAGCCACCGAGGCGCCGATCCAGGTGGCCGGCCAGGTAATGGACCAGCTCGCGGTCCCCGCCCACGATGACCTGTTGGCCCAGTTCACCCGCGACGTGCCGCTGCCACGGCCCAAGCATCACCGCTTCGCCCGCATGTTCCGAGGCCACCGGCGGACAGCCTGAGCAGACCAGGCATGCCGAGCGCCGTCCCGGGGTGCCTGGTGAGCCGGATCGACCACACACGTGACAACAAACAGAAATACCTGTTCGGCACGCCAATGATGACGCGCCAGCAGACCAGCAGTTCCGTACATATCGGCGGATCTCGCGTGACGGCCGTGAACCTAGCCTTAGTCGCCGAGCGCGGCCTTCGATAGACGACAGCGGCAAGAGACCGCAGGACTGTCGCGGCGGGCCGCGACGAATACCCGGTGCGCGTGAGCCTGGGAGGGCGTGATGATCAGTGTTCAGTGGCCGCCGGCGGATCCGGGCTGGCCCGCCGGCGGCCGTCGATGAGACGCAGGACGCCGTATCCGGCCGGGCGGAAGCCGGCGTGCAGCCAGAATGGCCGGGACAACGGGTTAGCGGTGTCGAAATCGACCGAGACCCATTGATAGCCATGGTCATGGGCCCAGCTGAGCGCGGTGTCGACGAGCGCGTGCCCGACGCCTTTCCCCCGCGCGGCGGGCAGCGCGGCGGTGGGGCCGATGTAGGGCTGGCCGTCGGGGCACAGCCGCGGGACCGGTGAGGTCAGCTCGATGGTAAGCAGGCCGACGTCGTGCCCGTCGAGGGTGGCCAGAAGGTGGACCGCGCCGGCCTCGCGCAGGGCGCGGTGCTCGGCGACCAGGTCGGCCAGGGGCCGGTCCTGGCGGGGTGCGAACATCGGCGGCGCGGAGCGGTGCTGGAGTTCGACCAGGGCCAGGCGGGCGATGGTCTCCAGGTCCCCGGCCCCGGCGATCCGCACGGCGACGGTGGAAGAGCCGCGCCGCGGCGCTGCCGGCTGGATGCCGTAGGCGCTGCGGCGTCCGAACCCGAGGTCCGACAGTGCCTCGGACAGGCGGGGCAGCACAGTGTGCAGAAGGTAGTAGCGCCGCACGCCGCAGGGAATCAGCGGCGCCGCGAGGTCCGCGAATGCGGCGGCCAGGACCCCGGTCGGATCGGTCAGGTCCGGGTCGACGGCGAACCCTTCGGCCAGCAGGAGAGCAGACCGGCCCACAGCAGGGTTCTCCCGCACAGCCGCGGCCATGACCGCGGCAGCGCGCCCGTTGCCCATCACGACCAGGCCGTGCTGGCCGCTGTCGCACAGGCGCTGCAGCGCAGCCGCGCAGACCTCGGGATCCTCGAAGGCGGCCGGCAGCTCCGGCCGTACCCGCCGGGCAGCGGCCTGCTCGCAAGCGACCAGTGCACCAGCCCGCTCGACGGTGGCCCCGTCCAGAGCCTCGATAACCAGCATCACCATGCCCTCCGCTGACGCGCCGGTAATCATCTCACTCTGGCACGGTTACCGCATACCCCAGCCAGCAGTTGCCGACCGTGATCCAGCGCTGGCCAGCTGAGTTCCTTATCGCTTAATACACGGGTGATCCGTGTCCGTATAACGCCGACTCGGCGCGGTCTATGACGATGTCTGCGGGGCGGGTCGCGGGGCGCAGATCAGACCGATCTGTGCGAGCCTGGCAGGCGAGGGGTCGTGCGCGTGGAAGCGGGGACTGCGCGCTGCTGCGGCTGCAGGCTGGCGTCTTGGGCTGGGTGGTGTGGTTAGCTCGGCTCTTGTCTGGCCGCGTCTGGCTGGGGCAATGCTCTTAGTTCGGTGAGTCGGCGTACCGCTTCGGCCCTGGTTCGGCACTGCAGCTTTTGCATGCTGCTGTGGACGTGCATCTCGACGGTGCGCGGGCTGATGAACAAGGTGTGGCCGATTTGCCTGCTGGTGTTTCCGAGGGCTACCAGCTGCATGATGTCCAGTTCGCGGATTGTGAGGCCTGCGGTCACGCGACGTGAGTACGGGTGGCGGCGTGGTGTGTCGCCGAGCTGGCGGAGCGCCGCGGTGCAGCTTTCGCGCAGGTGGCGGGCGCCGAGCTGGTCGGCGGTGGCGTGCGCGGCGTGCAGCAGTTCCCGCGCGCGGGCGTGCTCGCCGAGCCGGGCGGCGGCAGCGGCCGCCCGGCGCTGGGCTTGCGCTGCCTGCAGCGGCAGGTCCAGGCGGCTGAACATTTCGGCTGCCCTGCTCAGCTCGTGTGCTGCTGCCTCCGGCTGGTCTGCCAGCAGGGTTTCGCCGCGGGCGTGGGCGAGGGCGGCGATTGCTTCCGGCTGTGCGGTGGCCTCGGCTATCTGCGACAGGGCGGCGGCGCAGGCGCTGGTGTCGGTGGTCAGGTCCTGTTCGGTGAAGAATGTGGCCGTCCACTGCAGGATGGGCACGCTGTAGTGCCGCTCCTGGGTCCGGGCGAGGCGGGCGAGTATCTGCCGGGCTCGGTCGGCGGCGTCGCCGTGAGCGCCGGCCGCGTCTTCCAGGACGCACAGGCCCCACGAGGACAGCAGTTCCATGGCGGTCAGCTCGATCCGGGTGGCGGTGAGATTGCTTTCCAGCAGGTGGGGGCGGGCCAGCCTGGCCGCTCCCCGCATGGCGTGCACCAGGCCGAGCAGGCCGGCGCCGACCGCTCGCGCGTGCGGCGCGGCCGCCGACGCGAGCACGTCCTGGCAGACGCCGGCCGTGCGGTCCCATTCGCCCCGGGCGAACAGGACCACGCTGGCACAGGCCCGGCACAGCTGCCCGACGGCATCGGCTCCGTGTGCGTCGCAGTACTGGTAGGCCGCGGCATACGCGGCTGTCGCGGCCCGGTAGTCGCCGGAGTGCTCGAGCGCGTCGGCCAGCCGCTGCTGCAGCTCGGCGGCGGTGTCCGGGAGCGACTCGGCGAGCGCCTGATCCAGCGCCCTGCGCAGGGCGGCGATCCCGTCGCGGGGCTGGCCCTGCCGCGACAGCACATTGCCGCGCAGGCCCTGGATGCGCAGCAGCAGATCGGTCCGCCCGGAGGCCTGGGCGTCTGCCGAGGCGGCGCTCAGGGTGGCCAGGGCAGCGGAGAAGCTGGCCGCGGAGCGCAGGTGGGCGGCCATGGCCAGCCGGTCGATGGCCGCCTCGGCCGGGATGCCCGCAGCCGAGAACGCCACAGCGGCCGCTTCCCGTGCCGTCAACGCCGATTCCCACTGCCCGCGCAGTTCATGAGCCAGAGCCAGCCGCCGGCAGGTGCCGGCCAGGGCGCGGCTGTCACCGCGGCGCTCATGCCCATCGGCGAGCTCGCGCAGCAACATGACTGCGTCGGCGTACTCCGAGCACATCTCAGCGCATCGGGCGAGCCGGTCGATGACCGCCAGCCGGGAGTCGTCCTGCTCGCCCGGTGGCCAGTGTTCGAGCGCTGTCCGCAGCGCGCGGGCGGCGTCCCGGTAGGCGTGCACCGCGTAATGCTCTTCGGCCGCCGCGAGCAGCGCCCGCCGGGCAGGGCCGAAATCCCTGGCGGCAAGATGGTGCACCGCGATCAGCGCGGGTGCCGCATCGTGGCCGGCCAGCGTGCTGGCCAGCGCCCGGTGCAGGCGGCGGCGGCGTGACCACGGAATGTCGGAATAGGCCGCCTCCTGGGTCAGCGGGTGACGGAACGCGGCCCGGCCGTCGCGGGCCTCGGTCAGCAGCCCGGACCCGGTGAACCCGTCCGGCCATGCCGCCGCGCCGGCGGCCGCCAGGACGATGTTGACGTCGAACTCGATGCCTGCCACGGCGGCGGCCTCCAGCAGCGCCCGTTCCTCATCGGTCAGCCGCGACGCCCGCAGCAGGACCGCCTCCCGGATGCCATCTGGTACCGGGGCTGCGCCCGCACCAGTCAGGGTGACCGCTCCGTCACGGTAGGCCAGACGGCCGCCGTCGCGCAGCGCGAAGGCCAGTTCCTCGACCGCGAACGGCAGCCCGTCGGCCCGGCTGGCCACCACCGCGGCTAGCGCCGGCTCCGGCGCCGCCCCCCACAAGCTGGTCAGCATCTGTGTCACGTCGTCATCGCCGAGCGGGCCGAGCTCGATCTCGGCGAGCCGGTGGTTTCTGCGCAGCAACGCCCGCACGGCCCGCAGGCGATGACCGCGGGGCAGCTCATCGCTGCGGTAACAGCCAACCAGGGCGACCGGGAGGCCGCATGCCGCATCGGCCAGAGCCGCCAGCAAATCCAGGCTCGCCTCATCCGCCCACTGCAGGTCGTCGAGGAACACCGTCACGGCGCGGCCGCCAGCCGCGGCGGCCAGCACCGAGCACACCGCCGCGGCCAGCGCCGCAGGGCTGGACTCGGCCGGCACGGCGCCGAGCTCGGGCATGACCTGCGCGAGAACAGCCGGGAGCGGCTCGACCGCGTTGCGGACAGCCGGGCGCAGCGCGCTGGCCACCACCTCATAGGCCGGACACGCCCATGCCGCCGCCCGGCCACGCAGGACCTGGGTGGAGGTGGTGGCGAGAACATGCTCGACCAGCGTGGTCTTGCCCGCTCCCGCCTCGCCGGTGACCAGAACCACGGACACCGGCCCGGCCCGCGAGACCGAAAGCCGGCTACGCAGCGCAGCGCACTCGGCCTCGCGCCCGACAAGCAACCCATCCATGACCACAGCCTGCACCCTCGCCGCGCGTCCCGGTAGGCGCCAGCCCAGCCAGGGACGCGCCTCACAGACCAGGCTGGCCGGCCTGAATGTCAGTAGCTGAAAGTTGTGGCGCCGTCATCGCCGATCCACTCCCACAGCTGGACGCTGCCAGCCAGTTCGGCACCGGTTATCAGGCTGCCCTTGTCGAGCTGCTTGGCGTTGAAGCAGACCGGGCAGACCATATACCGCCCGCCCGCCTTCTCATACCGGGCCAGCAGGTCGGGCAGCGCCGGGCAGCCGTCGCAGGCCACGCCCGCGGCCACCCCGGCCAGCGCCAGCCGGACAGCTTCCTTGGCCTGGAACACGACGGTCGCCCGACCGGACTCGGCGGCACCGACCGCGACCAGGAACGCGACAGTCACCTTCTCCGGGTCCTCCAGGCCGGTGGTGAGACTGATCACTGCCTTGCCAGCCATCGCTGCCTCGCTCTCCCTAAGATGCAACCGGGCCAGTTCCGGCCCTGCGCACGCTCCGCCACTGAGCAGACGTTAGAACAGGCGCAAGCTCCCGGGATACCGCAGAATTACGGTATTTCCGCCGCCGATTCCGGCAGGCAGCCCGGCCGAGTCCCGGCGGCTGTCGCACACCTGGCGCAGGCAACCCGCCGGAGCGCGCGCACGCACGCCTCAACCGCTCTACCCGCCCCGCCATGGCGGACGCCCGCCGGGCGCGCCTCAGGCTCGTTCCCGCGACGTCGGACGCAGGGCAAGCCGGGCAGCCGGCGACGGCCGACGAACTGGCCCGGTTCGGGCTCACCGATCGCGAGCGCGAAGTCCTCGCGCTGCTGGCGGCGGGCTGGTCGAAGCCCGAGATCGCCCGCACCTTGTTCATCAGCGCCGAGACCCGCCAGCGTGCACGTCTCCAACATCCTGGCCAAGGTGGGCGTCAGCCGCAGGGAGGAAGCCGCCGCGATCGCGCACCGCCTCGGAGTCGCCGACCCGGCCTGAGCAGACGGCGCAACCTAACTAGGACGGGTGGCCGGGAATCTAAGGAGCCGCCCGCCCGGGAAGGGCGATCGCCCGATCCGCGCCGCCGCCTTACCCGGCATGCTGGGGATAACGCCATGGTGGCACCAGCCGATTTCATTACCGACCGGCGATCATTGTTTACGGAGGAGGAATAACAATGGTTCTCACACTCGATCAGACGAGTCCCGCAGGCCCGGCGCTGGCGTGCCTGAACGGCGCGCTGTACCTGGCCTGGACCGGCACCCGCAACGGCAAGCTCAACATCATGACCTCGACCGACGCCGGTGCCACCTTCGGCCACCTGGTCACCTCGGCCCAGACCAGCCCGGCCGCCCCCGGCCTGTGCGCGAGGCCGGACGCGGTGTTCATCACCTGGGCCGGCACCGGGAACACCAAGCTCAACGTGGCCCCCGTCAACCTGGACGCCGGAGTGGCCACCGGCATCGGCAAGCCAGTCACCCTGGACCAGACCAGCCCGGCCGCCCCCGCCCTGGCCGCCGCGTCCGGTGCGCTGTACCTGGCCTGGGCCGGCACCCGCAACGGCAAGCTCAACATCATGACCTCAACCGACGCGGGTGCCACCTTCGGCCACCTGGTCACCTCGACGCAGACCAGCCCGGCCGCCCCCGGCCTGTGCGCGGGCCCGGACGCGGTGTTCATCACCTGGGCCGGCACCGGGAACACCAAGCTCAACGTGGCCCCCGTCAACCTGCAAGCCGGAGTGGCCACCGGCATCGCCAAGCCGGTCACCCTGGACCAGACCAGCCCGGCCGCCCCCGCCCTGGCCGCCGCGTCCGGTGCGCTGTACCTGGCCTGGGCCGGCACCCGCAACGGCAAGCTCAACATCATGACCTCAACCGACGCGGGCGCCAGCTTCGGCCACCTGGTCACCTCGACCCAGACCAGCCCGGCCGCCCCCGGCCTGTGCGCGAGCCCGGACGCGGTGTTCATCACCTGGACCGGCACCGGGAACACCAAGCTCAACGTGGCCCCCGTCAACCTGCAAGCCGGGGTAGCCACCGGCATCGGCCAGACCGTCGGCAACACAGTGACGGTGACCACCCCCGAGAACCAGGCCTCCGTTACCGGCGAGGCGGTCAGCCTGCAGATCCAGGCCAGCGACTCGGCCAGCGGGCAGACCCTCACCTACACCGCCACCCGGCTGCCGCCCGGGCTGGCGATCAAACCCGCCACCGGCCTGATCACCGGCACCCCCAGCGCGGCAGGGACCTTCCCCGCCACGGTCACGGCCACCGACACCACCGGCGCCTCCGGGTCCGCCGCGTTCGGCTGGACCGTGGCCAACACGGTGACGGTGACCACCCCCGAGAACCAGGTCTACTCTCCCGCCGGGTTGGTTCCGCGCCCGGTCAGCCTGCAGATCCAGGCCAGCGACTCGGCCGGCGGGCAGACCCTCACCTACACCGCCACCGGGCTGCCGCCCGGGCTGGCGATCAAACCCGCCACCGGCCTGATCACCGGCACCCCCAGCGCGGCAGGGACCTTCCCCGTCACGGTCACGGCCACCGACACCACCGGCGCCTCCGGTTCCGCCGCGTTCGGCTGGACCGTCCACCCGGGGTTCGGCGAACCGTTCCACTTATAGTTGCCGCCGCGGTGGTCGATCCGCAGGTGCTCGGCTCCTGATCGTCGCTGTGGGCCTGTGACGAGGATCGGTGCAGGATCCTGAGTCAATCGATTCGTAGCGGCCGGAGGCCGGCGGCGGGTGGCCGGCTTATGGTCTGGTAGCGGCCGTCCAGGTTGATCGTGAGGTGTCCGAACGGGGTGAGCCGGGCCACGTCGGTGCTCGTCAGGCGGGTTTCTGGTAGCCGCTGATGAGGACTTGGACGACTGGAGGTCATCCTGCCGCGCCCGGATACCCGATCATGCGCGTCACGTGCGGCTTCCCGGCGGCGGCGTCGTCCACGCAGCGGACACGGCCGCTCTGAGATCCGCTGGTGAGCGCGACGGTGCACCAGCTCCGGCACCTGCTGCCCACCGGTCACAGCCGCGGCCGATGCTGCCGGTTACCGGCGCCGGGGCCTGACCACCATGGCCGGCCGGGCTCGCCGGGACCGGTGCATGCGGCGCCGCCCGTCCTGCACGGCCGCCAGGTCATCGGCGCCAGCCTGGATGAACAGCTCTTTGAACATCGGGTGCATGGTGTCCCTGCCCGGGCAGACCGCTGCATCCTTGGTGCGGGGCGTTGGTGCGGTCATGGGTGATCACCTTCATCTGTAGGGGGAGGACCTGCAACGGAACCGGAACGCACGATTAGCCCTGTCCGTGCAGGTCAGCAGGGCGCTCCGGGAGCTTGGGTACTGCTCTCGGGGCAACTGAGCTTCCGGACACGACATTCGAGGCCAGCGCCGCGTACCGGTGCCTGGCCGGGGCTGGTTGCCGCAGGGAATCCGGCATTTCCTGCGGCAACACGGGGGGCGGGTCAGGCGTTGCAGGGCTGCTTGCCGGTCATGCCGAGCGTGCTGTTGACGCGCGGACGGCCCTGTCCAGCTCGCCGCCGACCGCGGTGGTCAGCACGGTCAGGTCGCGGTGGTGATCGGCGGCGGAGTCAGCTCATCCGGCGGGCTCGGCCTCGATCGCGTCGAGGTCGCGTACGGCGTAGCGGAGGTGCTCCCACTCCTCGATGAGGATCACGTGCAGGCAAGAACGGGTGGTCTCCTGGCGTTCGGGCTCGTGCGGGTTCTTGCGCGTCGCGGCCAGCACCTCCGATGTGACTGTTGCGAGGAAGTCGCGCACCATCGCGATGCGACCCGCCCGGACCTGGAGCACCTCGGCGTAGGGCGGAGTGACCGTGGCGAAGACCGGCATGTCCATGCCGTCTTCCTCGGTGCTGGCGTCCGTGAGACCGATGGGGTGGAACGGCTGCTTGATCTCAAGGATCGCACGGCCCAGCCACATGTCCGTGGCCAGGACCAGGTGCCGCAGTGTCTGCGCAAAGGACCACTCGCCGCCCACCGACACGTCGACCGTGCCGGCGGGCATCGCCGCGACGCGTGCGAGCGTGGCCGACCAGGTTCGTTCGAGCGCGGCCCAGGCCACGCGCAGGCCATCCGGATCTCCGGCGTCCAGCACCAAGCGTTTGCCGCGCCGAGATAACTACGGCGGTTAGCGCAGTTCAGCGATTCAAGGTACGGTCACTGAGCGCGTCCAGGCGGGCCCAGGCTCAGCGGCCGGCCGAGCTCGCCAAGCTCTGCTCGTGCAGGCCGCGCAGGTGGACGGTGGCCTAGGTGCAGTAGGTCGCCACGCCTCCGATACCTCGGCCAAGGTGCGACCTGGACCGTATCGCTGGCCGGTCTCGGCGTCGAGACGGTGTTCGTGGCGGGGCAGCGCGTCGGGGCGTTCGCGCCGCGGAGCACTACCAGTTCGGCAGCGAACGGACCGAGTCCGCCGACCTCGGTCCGCCCGGCGGGACCGCGGTCCGCTACCGTCTGCGAATGACCCGGCCTGAGCCTGGAGGAGTCCCCCGTGCCCGTACCGCTGCCGGATGAGTTGCTTGACCTGCTCGGCCGCCCGAGCCTGTGCTTCGTGGCGACCATCATGCCCGACGGCTCGCCGCAGCTCACCCAGACCTGGGTCACTACCGATGGCGAGCACATTCTGATCAACACCCCGGACCACTCGCAGAAGGCGCGGAACGTCGCCCGTGACCCGCGCGTGGCGGTGAACGTCGTCGATCCCGGCAACACCAGGCGCTACTTCGCGGTGCGCGGCCGCGTTATCGCGACCACGACCGAGGGTGGTGCGCAGAGCATCGACGAGATTTCCGGCAAGTACCTCGGCCGGCCGTA
The DNA here is from genome assembly GCA_963834685.1 of uncultured Actinomycetes bacterium. Classification (GTDB taxonomy): domain Bacteria; phylum Actinomycetota; class Actinomycetes; order Streptosporangiales; family Streptosporangiaceae; genus Palsa-504. The sequence continues at coordinate 203,116 of CAWICW010000007.1, forward strand.
TCCGAACTTCAGCGGACGCCCCGAGACGCGGATGATCATGACGATCGAGGCCGACTCCGTCCGCGGTATGGGCGCACGTTAGTCGCCATGCCGCGCCCGCCGCCCTGATCTCACCGCTGTGGTCCCCTCCGCTTTGTCGAAGTTGAGCGGCCCGTGCCTGCCTGACGGTTGATCGCACCGGGTACTTGATGCGGACCTCGCCTCCGTCGGCGAAACGTGCTGTCATCGCCAGATTCGGACGACATCGGTGCACAGATCGACCTGATCGGTGTGCCCTGGCTGATGATCGGCTATGAGCCGTCAGCCGCACCGAACGGCGGATCTCGCGCGACTCTCGCGACCAGCGGCTATCACCATATGTAACCGCTCTTCCAGAGAGCGGGCAACCTTATCACCGATACTCTGAGCGGTCTTGAAGCGTCCATGATGTCGCTTCTCTGGGCGTATCGTCTCGTGATGGACAGGTTCCCTGGATCAAACGTCTCCGACAGCAGAACCCACGATTACCCCTTGCTCACCGACGCCTCTCCACGGCCTGATCACGAAGCAAGCTGTGAACGATCGAGCACAGTCAGCCGATTTGGAGCACAATCTTGCCTCGAGTGTGCCGCGCAGCGACCCGCGCCAGCGCCTCGCGGGCCTGGCCGAGCGGCAGTACCGTTTCGGCCTGCGGGCGGAGTTTGCCGGCATCGACAAGGGCGGCCAGTTGCTCAAGCCGCGGCCGGCTGCCGTGGGCAGCGAATGATTCGCCCGTGATGCCCCGCTCCAGCTGAAGGGGAGTGCCTTGCAGGACGACGGAAATCGCCCGGCCGCCGTCGCGGACCGCATCGAGGGCCCGATCGCGGGTCTGCCCGCCAGCGCCGTCGAACAGCAGGTCGACGCCGCCAGGAACCACGGCACGCACCTGCTGGGCCCAGTCGGCGGCGTGGTAGTCGAAGGCCTCGCTGGCACCCAGGCTCAGCAGGTAATCATGGTTGGGCGGGCTGGCCACGGCCACCACGCGGGCGCCCAGGGCCGCCGCGATCTGCACAGCGGCGCTGCCCACGCCGCCCGCGGCGGCGGTGATGAGCACGGTTTCCCCGGCCTGTAGCCGCTCCCGGTCGATCAGGCCCTCGTACGCGGTACCGGCGCCGATGACCAGCCCGGCCGCCTCCACGAAGTTCGCCTTGCCGGGCATCGGGGCCAGCCGGTCCTTCGAGGCGAGCGCCAATTCGGCGAACCCGCCTCCGGCCGGGAACAGGCTCGCGTACACCCGCTCGCCCGGCTGGACGTCGGCCCCGTCGTCGACCGCTTCAACCACACCAGCGACTTCCTGACCAGGGACAAACGGCAGGGCGAGCCCCGGAAAACCGCCGCCGAGGAAACCGACGTCCCACGGGCCGACACCCGCGCCGTGAACTCTGATCAGCACCTGGCCCGCCGCGGGTGCCGGATCTGGCAATTCACCGACTTCGACGCTGTCGATCCCGCTCAGCTGCCGTGCCAGCGCTGCTCTCATAGCTCCGGTCTCCTGACAAGCGCCGCTGCCGCCACCGCGTGTCGGCACATGACGCAGTCCACCCTGACACGCCCGGTCAACGCGGCTTTGCGCGGCTCCCCATCAGCGGCGCGCCACCGCGTCAGTCAGCGCGGTATACGCGGCGGACCCTCTATGGGTGACGAGGGATGACACGGTAGCGGAATAGGCCCGGGAGCCACGGTTCCCTTCGCGGCGGGCGGCCTTGCAGGCCAATTCGGCGTTCACTGACCTCGTAACATCAACGAGCCGGATTGCACCTGCTCCCGCGCAGATTACCCAGAACTGCTCGGCCAGCATCTTGATGCAACTCCAGCCGAAACCCGCCCAGATCGGCGGTTAGCGTATCTCAGCGATTCAAGGCATGGTCACGGAGCGTGTACGGGGGTCGGGTGGCTCAGCGGCCGGCGATCTCGCTGCGTGCGCTGCTCGCGCAGCGCACGCAGGTGGACGGCGGCCCAGGTACGGTAGGGCCGCCACGCCTGCGAGACCTCGGCCAGGGAGCGGCCGGGGCCGTAGCGCTCGGCGATCTCGGCGTCCAGCCGGCGTTCGTGGCGGGGCAGCGCGTCGGGGGCGTTCGCGCCGCGGACCACGACCAGTTCGGCGGCGAACGGGCCGAGCCCCTTGACCTGCTGCACGCGCTGGATGGCCTGGCCGGGGTCCACGGCGCGCAGCGCCGCCCCGTCCAGCAGCCCGTCCAGGGCTGCCTCGGCGACCGCTCGCAGGTACTCACTCTTGCGGCCCGGAAGTTCCAGGTCGAGCAGGGCCAGGGTGTGCGGCGGGGGGAACGCGCCCTCCTGGCCGTGGCGGGCGATCAGCTCAGCGCGCAGCCGGGCGGCCTGCACGATGCGCAGCCGCTGCGCCAGCACCGACCACGCCGCGGCCTCGTAGGGGGAATGGAAACCGCATGGCCGCAGCCCGGGCAACCGCGCCTGCGCGTCGGCTATCACCGGGTCCTGGCGGCCCACCTCCGGCCAGCCGCGCCCGTCGACGTCCAGCGCCAGGAACCGGCACACCTGCGCCGCGGCGGCATCAAGATCACCGTCGCCCGCCAGGTCCACGCGCGCGGTATCCCCGGCCTGGGTCACCACTGCTTCGGCACGGCGCCAGTCACCCTCGGCACAGAACATCGTGCGCAGCCCCGGCCCGGCCGGCTCGCTGGCCAGCGCCGCGGGGGTAAAGCCTTCCCAGAACCGTCGGCTGGTCTGCAGCGACCACGGGCCCAGGACCTCGAACTCGGCCGTACGTCCTGCCATCGCCTGCTCCGCTCGTTCACCGATACCCGCACGGTAGCGGACGGCACCGCCACCAGCACCAAGATCGATCGGACCCTGGCGCCCCGCGGGCCAGTGCGCCGATCACCCCAATCGGCGTGGCTGCCTCGCCGGTCTTGGCCGCGCAGCCGGCCAGATCGGCTGGCCCGCGCGCCGGCCGGTTCGTCCCGCTGATAGGTTCGGAGCCACGCCTGACCTGCCCTGGACAGCCCGCGCGGAGACGGAACCCGGAACCGGCTACCTGGTCATGGCCTCCCACCTGCTGCTCAAGCGGATCACCGCGACGGTGCGCTTCTTCCGAGCAGTCGCCGCGGTGCGCAAACAGCTGGCTACCGCAGACGGCCTGATCGGCTACACGCTACGGGCCAGACCGCTGGCCCGCGACTACTGGACCCTGTTGGTCTGGACAGACAACACCGCGCTCCGGGAATTCATGCGCACCCCTCCGCACGTCCAGCTGATGATCTCGCTCAAGCCGTACATGGGACCGACCAAGTTCGTCACCTGGACGATGTCCGCAGCCGATGGCCGTCCCAGCATGGCCGGCGCCCTTGACCACCTGGCCTCCGGGTAGCGCGTGTCTTTGGCCGGTCCAGGCTGGCGATCCCGGGCAGGCCATCGCCGCTGATCAGCGAATCCGAACCGCCAGTTCTGCGGGCAACACTGGTCTTATTAGGAGCCGCTGGCGTACCTATTGGGCGGTTCTGCACGAACCCGCCATCGGGCCTGGCGATCGCCCCATTCGCATCCCTGCCTCGCGGCATGCGTCCAACGAACTCGGGTACGTGCCAGACCGAGTTCCCACTACCGCACCGGGGAGGTCACCGCCATGGACGCCAAGGGTGAGCAGACCGCCTTCGTCTACACGACCTACATCCAGGAGACGCCTGAGCGCGTGTGGCAGGGCCTCACCGACCCTGCATTGATGAAGCGCTACTGGCGGCACCAGAAGGCTGGTCCGAAGACATTCCGTTCCGACTGGAAGAAGGGCTCCACCTACCAGATGGCGCACGACGAAGCCGGACTGGTCGTGATCGGTCCCGAGCAGGTGATCCTCGAGTCCCATCCGCCCCGCCGGTTGGCCTACACCTGGCACACGATCACCCCTGAGTGGGCCGCTGCGGTCGGCATGGACGAGGCGACCGCCGCGACCTGGCGCGCCGAAGCCCGCTCCAAGGTCGCCTTCGACATCGAGGACGTCGGCCACGGTGTCGTCAAGCTCACCGTCACCCACGACGGCTTCGCGCCGGGCAGCGCCGTGCTGCCAGCGATCTCCGAGGGGTGGCCCGCCGTCCTGGCCAGCCTGAAGACCCTGCTGGAGACGGGGTTGTCCTTGCGCACTTCGTGAAGCGGCCGCCGCGCCGGCAGGCGTGCCGCCGTACTCCCCGCGCTCGCGACGCCGCCTCCGAGCACCTCTTCGGGCAGCACAGTCCCGCCAGTCGGCACATCACCGAACTCCCCATCTGGGCGGCAGGGAGCGCGGCAGCCTGGCGTGCCGATGTGCTGCCAGCGACTGGGCGGATCCCGCGCGGCGGCCGCAATCAGCGATTGTCACGCAGCGCGACCGGTACTCCGGAGCACGAGCGACCTGCCGAATATTTGCGACTGCTGTGACGGTGGGTGGGCTTGGTAATCGCATGCCGATCAACCAATTATGGGCCGTCTGCTTCGCTGGGTTGGCGGTGCCGGTGCCTGCGTCTCGCGTCGTCGCCCGGGCGAGCCTCGCCTCAGCCAGATACGACACCCGACAGAGCCTGCGCAAAACTGTACGGCTGAGCGTTGTTCACCAGGTCCAGATGCCCCTGCTCGATGAGCCCCTCAGCGTAAGGCGTGGACAACCTGGCCCGGCCCAGGCCCGTCCGCGGCGCCGGGCAGCATCTTGTACTGCCGTGACACGTAGGCGATCCCGCAGTCACCGCCCTCGACCGGTCCCGCAGTGCCCGGGTCAGCCGCCCGGCGCGGCCGCCCGCGTCGATGACCAGATCGGCGTCGACCTGACGGCCGCCCACCTTGACCCCGGTGGCGCGTCCCCGCTCGCAGGACACCTCATCGACATGTCCCGTGCGCAGCCTCACCCCGGGCTCGGCCTGGGCGGCTGATCGCAGAACCCGCTCGAAGGTAACGCGCCGGCAGTGCAGCCCGGCCGACACGCCGGGCTGGCCAGGCAGCCTGGCAGGCACGGCCCCGGCTGCCAGCAGGCCGTGCCAGACCCCGGGCATCTCAGCCAGCAGCGCATCGGCAACCTGCTGGCCGCCTGGGGGACCTGACGTCGGCGCTGGCCCAGCCGCAGATGGCGGTGTCCCGCTGGTATGGAGTCCGGGTATTCACCGGCACCGTGGCATCCGGAGCCGGTTCCCGGCGAGGCAACGCTGGAGTCCATCCTGCGGTCCGGGGAGCGGGCCGGCCGGACCGGCCCGTACCGGCATGTCGCCGCGCTGCTGGACCTTGTGGCCGTGCGCGGCTGACCGGGTAACTCAGGGCGGCCGGCCAGGGACTGCAGGAGCGACCAGCGTTCCGGAGCGCGGCTCGCCCAGCCAGGCGACGCGGGCGGCGGAACCCGGACGGACGCGGAGGCCGGGACGGGCGTCCACGGGCCGGGCAGGTCGGCGATCAGGGCGGCCAGTTCGCAGATGGTGCGGGCAGAAAGCGCGGCCCCCACGCGCTCGTCCAGCTCCGCCAGGGTGAGCCGCCCCTCGGCGACGGCCGCGCACAGGATGTCCACGGCGGTGTCCCGGTCGGCGTCCGAGGCCCGCTGCTGCGGCTGGAACAGCGGGCCAGGGAGGGTGAAGGCGAGCGGCACCACG
>CAWICW010000008.1:0-413423 GCA_963834685.1 uncultured Actinomycetes bacterium
CTACCGAGAAGTAGACGGCCGAAGCGACCGGCAGCTCGACCGTGCTGGCTTGGCCGCCAGCGGCGGCGGGGCCGGGGAGTCGGATGTCGAGCTCGACGGGCAGCGGCGCGTCCAGCGCCAGGGCGCGGATGGCGTCGGCCAGCCCGCGGTCGGCGAGCACCGGCGGGTAGATGCCGCGCACCAGGTCGCGCAGTTCGGGTCAGGGCGAGGAAGGGTTTCCTTGGCCTCGGCCACCAGCGCGAGGGCCGCCTCCGGGCTGGTCGGGAACAGCCGTTCGGCCGCCTGCAGGCTCATGCCCAGCGCGACCAGCCGGGCTTGCGCCCCGTCGTGCAGGTCGCGCTCGATCCGACGCAGTTCGGCGGCCGCGGTGTCCACCGCGTCGTAGCGGGTCTGGGTCAGCATCTGGACCCGCCTGGCGTCCGGCCTTGCCCGGGCCCGGGCCGCGAGCGTCCAGGTCGGCCGAACCGACCAGCTGTCCGCGCATCACCGCGGCGCCAGCCACAGGCCCAGGGCCAGCAGGAGGGAGCCTTCCAGGGCGTCGGTCCAGAGCGGGGAGGGCGTCGAGTTGTTGTGCAGGTCGGAGAAGCCGTACGCGAACCCGGGCACCGCGGGCCAGAACACCGCGATCACCCAGCCGTCGGCGCCGAGGACCAGCAGACCCGCCTCGGCCAGCGTCGCCGCCCAGGCCCGCGACCGGAAGATCAGCACCAGCGCGGCCGTGGCCACGGTCAGGTCGATGAGGGCCACGTCGAGCCCGTCGACCGAAGCCGAACCAGTCGCCGGGCCCGAGCAGCAGCATGGCCAGCCCCACGACCGGGATCAGGAGCAGCCCCTGGGCGGCGGAGATCCCGCCGCGACGGCGGTCGAGCCACCGGGCCGCCAGCGACCCGACCAGCTCGGCGCGTCCAGCCGTAGCAGCAGCCACAGGCCGACCACGAACAGGACCCCGGCCTCGATCAGCGCCGTCCAGTGCCGGGACCAGGCGCCGGGAGCCGCGTGGACGAATAGGTAATGGACCGGTTGGTGTACCCGTCGCGGTACTTCTTGGCCAGCTGGAGCCCGAAGACGGCGAGCCCGAGCACGCCGAAGGGCACCAGCTTGGCCGCCAGCTTCGGGGCGAAGACGATGGCCAGGACCGCGATGCCGAGCTCGGCCGGGATGAGCCCGTGAGCCCCGCCGGCCATCTCGGCGGCCGCCATCGCGACGGGCAGCAGCAGCAGACCCCAGCCGCGGGCCCGGATCCACCCCCGCGGGCCAGCCGGGCGCGGGACCGGTTTGTTCTCCCGCACCAGGATGAACGCGATACATCCGATCGTCAGCAGCAGCACGATATCGAAGAGCATGGTCCCATCGTGACCGCCGCCGCGCGCGTCCACCATGGGCCTAGGCCTACCGTGGCGGGGGAGCAGGCACCACGTTCCGTTCGGCAAAAAAGGCTTTTAGACGGTCCAGAGCCTGGGTCAGGACCTCCGGGCGTTTGCAGAAGGCGAACCGGACCTGGGTGCGGACCGGCTCCTGGTGGTCGTAGAAGAGGGCGGAGGGGATGGCGACGACGCCGGCGCGTTCGGGCAGGGTGCGGCAGAACTCCAGGCCGTCCCGCTCGCCCAGGGGCCTGATGTCGGTGGTGACGAAGTAGGTGCCCTGCGGCGGGTAGACCTCGAAGCCGATGTCGGCCAGGCCGCGGGTGAGCAGGTCGCGCTGGGCCCGCAGGTCGGCCCGCAGCGTGGCGTAGTAGGAGTCGGGCAGGGCCAGGGCCTGCGCGATCGCGTACTGGAACGGGCCGCCGCTGACGTAGGTGAGGAACTGCTTGACCGTCTTGACCGCGGTGACCAGCTCGGGGGTGGCCGTGACCCAGCCGATCTTCCAGCCGGTGAACGAGAACGTCTTGCCCGCCGAGCTGATCGTAACGGTCCGCTCGCGCATGCCGGGGAACGTGACGATCGGGACGTGCTCGCCGTCGAAGACCAGGTGCTCGTAGACCTCGTCGGTGACCACGAGCAGGTCGTTCTTGACCGCCAGGGCGGCGATGGCGGCCAGTTCGTCGCGGGTGAACACCGAGCCGGTGGGGTTGTGCGGGCTGTTGAGCAGGATGAGGCGGGTGCGGGGGGTGATGGCCTCTTGGAGTTCGTCGAGGTCGGGGCGGAAGCCGGGCGGGCGCAGGGTGACCGGGACCCTGATCCCGCCGGCCATGGCGATGTTGGCGGCGTAGGAGTCGTAGTAGGGCTCGAACGCGATCACCTCGTCGCCCGGCTCGACCAGGGCGAGCAGGGTGGCGGCGACGGCCTCGGTGGCCCCGGCGGTGACCAGGACCTCGGTGTCCGGGTCGTAGGCCAGGTCGTAGAAGCGCTGCGCGTGCGCGGTGATGGCGTGCCGGAGTTCGGGGATGCCGGGGCCGGGCGGGTACTGGTTGCCGCGGCCGGCCAGGATGGCGTCGGCGGCGGCCCGGGCGATCTCGGGCGGGCCGTCCTGGTCGGGGAAGCCCTGGCCCAGGTTGATCGATCCGGTCGCGACCGCGCGGGCGGACATCTCGGCGAAGATCGTGGTGCCGAGGCCTTCGAGGCGCCGGTTGAGCAGTGGTCTGGTGTTCACCCTGTTTTTTGCTCACTCTGCACCATGATGCCGCAGGTGGCTAGGTGCGGTAGAGGGGTATGCGAGTCGCGTTGGGCCAGATTCCGGTCAGTTCCATCCCTCGGTGAACGCCGAGCGCGTGCGGGGGGCGTGCTCGGCCGCGGAGCAGGGCGCGGACCTGGCCGTGTTCCCCGAGGCGACGCAGGTCAGGTTCGGCTCGGACCTGCGGGCCGCGGCCGAGCCGCTGGACGGGCCGTTCTGCTCGGGGCTCGCGGCGGCGGCCAAGGACACCGGGGTGGCGCTGGTGGCCGGGGTGTTCGAGCCCGCCCCGGACGGCCGGGTGTACAACACCGCGGTGGCGTACGACGGTCGCGGGGAGCTGGTCGCCTCCTACCGGAAGCTGCACCTGTTCGACGCGTTCGGGCACCGCGAGTCCGAACAGGTCGCGCCGGGGTCGGTGCCGGTGCTGTGCACCTTGGCCGGCGTACGTACCGGGCTGGAGATCTGCTACGACGTGCGGTTCGGCGAGCTGTCCCGGGCGCTGGCCGTGGCCGGGGCCTTGCTTCTGGTGCTGCCCGCGGCGTGGGCCGCGGGGCCGTTCAAGGAGGAGCACTGGGTCACCCTGGTCCGGGCGCGCGCCATCGAGAACACCGTGTGGGTGGCCGCGGTCGGGCAGGTGCCCGACCCCGGCGAGCCCCCGACCCGGGCCGCGACCGGGGTCGGGCGCAGCATGCTGGTCGACCCGCTCGGCGTGGTCCGTCTCGACCTGGGTCCGGCGGCGGGGGTGGCGGTGGGCGAGGTGGACGCGGGGCTGGTCGAGACGGTGCGGGCCACGGTGCCGAGCCTGGCCAACCGGCGGGACGACGTGTTCGGGGCGCCGGTCCGGCCTTACCGGACTGGTGACTGCCAGAGGACGGGCTGCTCGCCGCCGGGCGTGGCGGTGAAGCCGACGCCGGACAGGGTGCGGCCGGAGACGGTGAGGCCGGTGATGGCCTGGATGCCCGGTCCGGTCAGGCCCTGACCGCCCGGCGTGACCGCCTTCCAGGACGATCCGCTGGCCGAGGTCCACACCACCACGTCCTGGTGGCCGGGGGTGCTGCCGAACGTCCCGGTGGCCAGGAACTGCCGCCCGGCCCCGGCGGCGGTCGGCAGTCCCGGTGAGCGCGGTGAGCGCGGTGACGAACGCGCGCCCGGCCGGAACCGGCAGGGCGAACTCGGTCCAGGTGGTGCCGCCGTCGGCCGAGCTCGCCGCGAACGGCAGCTGCTGGCCGGCGGTGGTGAGCGCGGTGCCCACCGCGACCACGGTGCGGCCGCTGCTGGCGACGTGCTGGAGCACGGCCCGGGTGGCGCCGACCGGCAGCGGGACGTTCTGCTGGGTCCAGGCGCTGCCGCCGTCGGTGGAGGTCCAGGCCGCGGGCGCGTCGCCGTCCGCGCCGACCGCGACGAACCCGCGCGGGCCCGCGGTGACGCCCAGCATCTGCTCGCCGGTCCCCGAGGGGGTGCCCGCGCGGTGCCAGCCGGTCAGGCCCGCCGACCACCAGGCCGCGGTGATGGTGCGGCCCGCGACGGCCTGATAGCCGACGATGACGTAGCCGCCTGGTCCCGCGGCCGCCTGCTCGGTGACCAGGCCGGGCTGGCTGAAGGCCGCCTCGCGGTCGGCGGCGATCCAGACGCTGCCGTTGCCCGAGCCGAGGACCACGGGGTGCTGGGCGGCGACGGCGGTGACGCCGCCCACCGCCAGCCAGCCGTCGGGGCCGAAGGTCACGCTGGTCAGCTGCTGGACGCCGGGCCGGTCCAGCACGGCCGGGGTCTGGCCGTTGGCCCGGGTCCAGGAGCTGCCGCCGTTCGTCGAGGTCCAGGCCGCGGGATAGCCGTTGGCGCTGCCCACCGCGACCTGCATGCCGTTGCCCGCCGCGATGTCGTTGACGGCGAGTTCGGGATCGGTGGCGCCGGGGATGTTCGCGATGTCGACGTGTTGCGGGCGGCCTGCGGCCCGAGCACGGTGAGCAGCGGCTGGCGGCTGTCGGGGTCGTCGGTGGTGGTGCCCGCGGTGACCACGGTGCCGCCCTCGGCGATGGCCACGCCCGACACGTCCTGCGCCGCGGCGGTGCCGAACGCCGGGGTCTGCCGCCAGGAGGCGCCGTCGGCGGAGGTGAAGGCGATCAGCGCCTGGCCGGCCTGCCCGGTGATCACGGCGCCGTCCGGGGCGCCGTTGACCGCCGGGGGGGTGGCGAGCCGGGGTGCGCAGTTGGGCCGGCGACGAAGCCGGCCGGCGTGCCCAGGGTGGCTTCGAACGTCCAGGCGGTGCCGTTCGCCGAGCGGTACACGTCCACCGCGGGCCTGCGGGCCACCGTGGCGGGCCGCAGCAGGATGAACCCGTCCGCGGTGACGGTCACGCCGCTGATCTGGGCCTGGGCGCCGTGCCCGGCCGGGGCGCCCGGCGGGACGGCCAGCGTCCAGGTCGTGCCGCCGTTGCCGCTCAGCCAGGCGGCGCTGGTGTGGAGGTCATGGCCGGCGTGCCGGGGCGACGTCGCCCGCGATCAGGATCTGGTTCCCGTAGGCCGCGGCGTACCGGATGTCCAGGACGCGGCCGGTCGGCTGGCGGCCAGGTGGAGCTGGGCGGCACCGAGCCGCTGCCAGGTGATCCCGTTGGCCGACCGGAAGATCACCGGGGTGCCGCCGGCCGACCCGGCGGCGATGAAGCCCGTCGCGGTGCGCTTGACCACGCTGATCTGATCGCCCGGCCGCAGGGGCAGCCCGGCGGTGGAGGCCAGGGTCCAGGTCCGGCCGTCCGGGCTGGTCCAGATCGACGAGGGGCCGAGGGCCACCCAGGCCCCGTGCCCGCCCGCCACGAACCGCGCCGCGTACCCCGGGGGCGGCGGCCCGCCGTCGGGGGTGCGCACGTGGCCCATGGACCAGGTCCGCCCGTCGTCGGTGGACACGAAGAACTGGGCCCGCGCGATCCGCGCGCCCTGCTGCGAGCCCACGGCCACGATCTCGGCGCCGTCGCTGGTCACCCGGCCGAGCGTCTGGCTGATGCCCCGCCCGCTAGCGGCCGCGGAGAACGCGTTGCCGGCCAGGGTGGCGGGCGGGAAGCCGAGCGCGGCCGGCGGCGGGGCCGGGCCGTCGTGCGCTGCCGTTCGCGCCGGCGATGACCGCCACCGCGACGCCGAACACCATCATGGCCAGGATCGGGATGACCACCCGCACCCCCGCCCCGCGGAAATGGAGTGCGGATCGGAACTCGGCGAACCAGTTGCGCTTGACCGGCTCGGGCAGGAACGAGCGGAGCAGCCGGGCCCATTCGGCGCGAGGCCCGCGGGGGTGCCGGGGCCGAGCGCGGCGCCGAACTCGGGGCCGGGCCCGGCCCGGCTCGAACCCGGGGCGCGGCCGGTCGTCCCGGGCCGACGGCGGGCCGGGCATCGGCTGGCTCACCGTCGGGGTGTACCTGAACCGGCGCGCCTCGCCCTCGGGGGCGGCCGACGGCCGTCTCGAGACCCGCCGGCCCTCGAATTCGTAGCCCGGGACGCCGTCCCAGGCGGGGAAGGCCCGCTGGGGTCCGGTCAATCCGGTGGCCCCGGTATCCTCGTCGGCCGGCTCCCCGGTGGTCGGCGCGGCGTACTCGGTCGCAGCGTGCGGGCGCCGACGGTCCGACGGCCGCCGAGGTCCCCGAGCGCCGCCACCGCCAGGATTGCCTGCCGTATCCCTTGTCACCTTCGCCTTGTGTCCTGAGCCTGCCAGAGTTGCGTCCCGAGCCTGCAGAGATGGGCGGGGATAGACCCAGAAGGCCCCACATGCCATTCCCGCCGATGGTACCGGCCGGCACCCCGCCGTGACCGGCACTTCGGGACGCCAGAGTCCAGCCCACGTGACCGTCACCACCAGGCGCCGCGTGATCTTCCGGCACAGGCCTGGTGACTCGCGGGTAGCCTGATAAGCAAAGCCAACGTCGATTCACATCTTCGGAAGAGGGTCTTGGGGGACGATGTCCGCCGTGTCTTCTGGGTCATCGCAGGGTAACGCGGAGGTCCGCGAGCCCGAGGGGTCACACCAGTCCGGGTCGCCGCAGCAGTCAGCCAACTTCGGCGCCAACGAATGGCTGGTGGAAGAGCTCTACCAGCGTTACCTGGCCGATCCGGGTTCGGTGGACCGGGCCTGGTGGAGTTTCTTCGCCGACTACCAGCCGGCGCTGGCCAACGGCACCGGGCCCCAGCCGGTCATCTCGGTGGCCGCGCCGCCCGCGCAGGCCGCCGCACCCCCGCAGGCCGCACCGGTTGCGCCCCCGGCCCAGGGTCCTCCCGCCCCGCCTGCGGCGCCCGCCCCGGCCCCGCAGGCGACCCCGGCTCCGGCTCCGGCCCCGGCCGCGGCCGCGGCCCCGGCCGCGCCGGCCGCCGCACCGCCGGCCGGGCCCGGCGCCGAGGTGAGCAGGCTGCGCGGCGCTGCGGCGCGCACCGTCACCAACATGACGGCCAGCCTGTCCGTGCCCACGGCCACCAGCGTCCGCTCGGTCCCGGCCAAGCTCCTGGTCGACAACCGGATCGTCATCAACAACCACCTCAAGCGCGGCCGCGGCGGCAAGGTCTCGTTCACCCACCTGATCGGGTACGCGGTCATCCAGGCGCTCAACGCGCTGCCGGAGATGAACGACGCCTACACCGAGGAAGGCGGCAAGCCCGCCATCGCCAGGCCCGAGCACGTCAACCTGGGCCTGGCCATCGACGTGCAGACAGCCGACGGGGCCCGTCAGCTCCTGGTGCCGAACATCAAGGCGGCCGAGGGAATGGACTTCCGGCTGTTCTGGACCAGCTACGAGGACATCGTGCGGCGGGCGCGCGTGGGCAAGCTCGCGGTCGAGGACTTCCAGGGCACCACCGCCACCATCACCAACCCGGGCACCATCGGCACCGTGCACTCGGTGCCGAGGCTGATGCCCGGCCAGGGCTGCATCGTGGGCGTGGGCGCGATGGAGTACCCGGCTGAGTACGCGGGCGCGTCCGAGGAGACCCTGGCCCGGCTGGCCATCAGCAAGGCGGTCACGCTCACCTCGACCTACGACCACCGGATCATCCAGGGCGCCCAGTCGGGTGAGTTCCTGCAGAAGATCCACCGGCTGCTGCTGGGCGAGGACGGCTTCTACGACGTGATCTTCGCCGCGCTGCGCATCCCGTACGAGCCGGTCCGCTGGGTCAAGGACTTCCCGTACGGGCACGAGGACGACGTCGCCCGGTCGGCCCGGGTGCAGGAGCTGATCCACGCCTACCGGGTGCGCGGCCACCTGATGGCCGACACCAACCCGCTCGAGGTCACCCAGCGCAAGCACCCCGACCTGGACATCAACCTGCACGGGCTGACCCTGTGGGACCTGGAGCGAGAGTTCCCCACCGGCGGCTTCGGCGGCAAGGCGCGGATGAAGCTGCGGGACATCCTCGGCGTCCTGCGCGACTCGTACTGCCGCACGGTCGGCACCGAGTACATGCACATCCAGGATCCCGAAGAGCGCCGCTGGCTGCAGGCCCGGATCGAGGTCCCGCACCCGCGGGCCGCCCACGACGAGCAGATCCGCATCCTGTCCCGGCTGAACGTGGCCGAGGCGTTCGAGATGTTCCTGCAGACCAAGTTCGTCGGGCAGCGCCGGTTCTCCCTGGAGGGCGCCGAGTCGCTCATCCCGCTCGTGGACGCGGTGCTGACCGAGGCGGCCGAGGCGGACCTGGACGAGGCCGTCATCGGCATGGCGCACCGCGGCCGGCTGAACGTGCTGGCCAACATCGTCGGCAAGTCCTACGGGCAGATCTTCAAGGAGTTCGAGGGCAACCTAGACCCGCGCAGCACGCAGGGCTCCGGCGACGTCAAGTACCACCTCGGGGCCGAGGGCACGTTCCGGGCGCCCGACGGCCGGGCGATCAAGACCTCGCTGGTGGCCAACCCGAGCCACCTGGAGGCAGTCGACCCGGTGCTCGAGGGCGTGGTCCGCGCCAGGCAGGACGTGATCGACAAGGGCGAGCCCGGCTTCACCGTGCTGCCGGTGCTCATCCACGGCGACGCCGCGTTCGCCGGGCAGGGCGTGGTGGCCGAGACGCTCAACCTGTCGCTGCTGCGGGGGTACCGGACCGGCGGCACCGTGCACATCATCGTGAACAACCAGGTCGGCTTCACCACCGCCCCGCAGTACTCGCGGTCCAGCGTGTACGCCACCGACGTGGCCCGGATGATCCAGGCGCCGATCTTCCACGTCAACGGGGACGACCCCGAGGCCGTGGTGCGGACGGCACGGCTCGCCTTCGCCTACCGGCAGGCGTTCAAGAAGGACGTCGTCGTCGACATGATCTGCTACCGCAAGCGGGGGCACAACGAGACCGACAACCCGTCCTTCACCCAGCCGCTCATGTACGACCTGGTCGAGGCCAAGCGGTCGACCCGCAAGGTCTACACCGAGTCGCTGATCGCCCGCGGCGACCTCACCATGGAGGAGGCCGAGGCGGCGCTGCGCGACTACCAGCAGCAGCTCGAGCGGGCCTTCACCGAGACCAGGGACGCCGCCCAGCGCCCGGCCGAGCCGGGCACGGTGCGCAAGCGGGAAGCGGAGGACCGGCCGGTCAACCACGAGGGGGTGCCCACCGCGGTATCCGCCGAGGTGGTCAAGCGGATCATCGACACCCAGGTCAACCTGCCCGCCGACTTCACCGTGCACCCGCGGCTTAAGCCGCTCCTCGACCGGCGCGCGGCCATGGTCTCCGAGGACGCCATCGACTGGGCGACCGGTGAGCTGCTGGCGTTCGGCGCGGTGGTCCTCGACGGCCGCCCGGTGCGGCTGGTCGGCCAGGACAGCCGGCGCGGGACGTTCGGTCAGCGGCACGCGGTGCTGGTGGACCGGCACACCGGCCGGGAGTACACGCCGCTCAAGCAGCTCGACTCCGGCCCGGCCAAGTTCTTCGTGCACGACTCGCTGCTGTCTGAGTACGCGGCGATGGGCTTCGAGTACGGCTACTCGGTGGCCCGGCCCGAGGCCCTGGTCTGCTGGGAAGCCCAGTTCGGCGACTTCGTCAACGGTGCGCAGATCATCACCGATGAGTTCATCAGCTCCGGCGAGCAGAAGTGGGGGCAGCGCTCGGGCGTCGTGCTGCTGCTGCCGCACGGCTACGACGGCCAGGGCCCGGACCACTCCTCGGCCCGGATCGAGCGGTTCCTGTCGCTGTGCGCCCAGGACAACATGACGGTGGCGATGCCGACCACCCCGGGCAACTACTTCCACCTGCTGCGCTGGCAGGGGCTGTCTGGCCGGCACAAGCCGCTGATCGTGTTCACCCCCAAGTCCATGCTCCGGCTCAAGGCGGCCGCCTCCCCCGTCAGCGAGTTCACCACCGGGTCGTTCAGGCCGCTGATCGGCTCGGCCACCGGCGATCCGGCCGACGTCCGGCGGGTGCTGCTGTGCACCGGGAAGGTGTACTACGACCTGGCCGCCCGGCGGCAGCAGGCCGGCGCGACCGACACCGCGATCGTGCGGGTCGAGCGGCTCTATCCGCTGCCGGTCTCCGAGCTGTCCGCCGAGCTGGCCCGCTACCCCGCTATCGAGTCGGTCACCTGGGTCCAGGAGGAACCGGCCAACATGGGCGCCTGGCCGACCTTCGCGCTCAAGCTCCCGCTGCATCTGGGGCGCGAGGTGGGCGTGATGTCGCTGCCGGCCAGTTCCGCGCCCGCGGGGGGTTCGGCCGCCCAGCACGCCGCGTCCCACACCGCGCTGCTGGAGAAGGCGATCCCGTAGGCCCAGGCATGTACTTCACCGATCGCGGCATCGAGGAACTGGCGGACCGGCGGGGCGACGAGCAGGTCACCCTCGCCTGGCTGGCCGAGCGGCTGCGCGACTTCGTCGACCTCAACCCCGGCTTCGAGACCGCCGTGGACCGCCTGGCCACCTGGCTCGCTCGCCTGGACGACGAGGAAGACCTCTAAAGACCGCCGCCCGAACGGACCGGGGCTCGTGCTCCCCGGCCGGGAAGCTAGGCGGGGTCCAGCTGCGGCGGGTGGGGGCGGTGCGGCGGGTGAGGCGCTCCAGCGGGCGCCGGGGGGCCGAGGTCTCTCGCGATATGTCTTGACTTTGGGAGGATGCGATATATCGTTAGGCGTAACAGCTGAGCAGACGGGAAGGACGGGCGGATGGCGCACTGGACCATCGAGGCTCCGACGAGCCTGGACTTTGATGACGTGACGGGACTCCGGGTCAGGATCATCGCCGGGTCGGTGGCCGTGCTCGCCACCGACGGGACGCCTTCGCTGGACGTGGCCAAGGTCAGCGGCGACCCGCTCGACGTGACGTACGAGGACGGGGTGCTGAGCATTACCCACGAGAACCTCACCTGGGAGGGCCTGCTGAAGTGGCTGCGGCCGCACCGGCCCGCGGCGGAGGTAACGGTGACCGTGCCGCGGAACTGCCCGGTGCAGGTCGGCGTGGTCAGCGCGACGGCGGTGCTGAGCGCGATCAGCGCGCGGGCTTCGGTCAAGAGCGTGTCCGGCGAGATCACGCTGGACGGCGTGACCGGTGACGTGGACGGCCACACGGTGTCGGGCGCGCTCGAGGCGCAGGGCATCAACGGCAAGCTGAACTTCAACACCGTATCCGGTGACCTGGCGCTGGCCGACGGCTGGCTGGAGCGGCTGGACGTGAACACGGTGAGCGGTGACGTGACCGCGGACGTCGACCTGGACCCGCTGGGCGGGATGCACGTGACCACGGTCTCCGGCGAGGTGACGCTGCGGCTCCCGGCCGAGACCGACGCCCAGGTCCACCTGCACTCCATGTCCGGCGGGGTGCGCAGCGAATTCGCCGAGCTGAGGTCGATGTCGGGGCCCGCGTCTCATACGGTAAGCGGTAGCCTGGGCGCCGGTTCCGGACACGTGTCGGTCAACACCATGTCCGGGCGGGTCATGCTGCTGCGGCGCGCCGAGCGCCGGACTGCGGCGCAAGGGGCCCGGACCGGTGCGCCGCAGCCTGATAATGGGAATGAGATGGAAGGCGAGGCCAGTTGAGTCCGGTATTCCGCCACGGCAGCCTCCGGCTGTACCTGCTCAGGCTGCTCGATGAGGAGCCCAGGCACGGCTATGAGGTCATCCGGCTGCTGCGCGACCGGTTCATGGGCGTGTACTCACCCTCACCGGGCACGATCTACCCCCGGCTGGCCCGGCTGGAGGAAGAGGGCCTGGTCACCCACGATGAGATCGACGGGCGGAAGGTCTACCGGATTACCGAGGCCGGGCGCGAGGAGCTGCGCAGCCGCAGCGACGAGCTGGACGAGCTCGAGGAGGAGCTGTCCGCGTCGGTCAGTGACATCGTCCGCGAGGTCCGGGAGGACGTCCGGCAGACCGTGCGCAGCCTGCGCGAGGAGCTGACCTGGGCCGCCCGCGAGTCGCGCCGGGCGGGCCGGGACACGGGCGCCGACGTCCGCGAGCAGGCCCGGCAGGCCCGCGACGAAGCCTGGGCGCAGGCCCGGCAGACCCGCGAGGAGGCCAAGGAGCAGGCCCGGCAGGCCCGCGAGGAGGCCAAGGAGCAGGTCCGGCAGGCGCAGGAGCAGGCCAAGCAGGCGCACGGCGAGGCCACGCAGGCCTACCGGGAAGCCAAGGAGCAGGCCCGGCAGGTGCGCGAGGATCCCTGGGAACAGGCCACGGACGAGGCGGTCCGGCCGTCCCCCGCGGAGCCGGCCGGAGCCGGCCGGGCCGAGGAGGCCGGGCAGGACGCGGCCCGGCGGGTGCGCGAGCACGCGCGCTGGCTGCGGGAGGAAGCCCAGCGGGTCCGCGAGGAGGCGGGCGCGCGGTTCACCTCCGGCGAGCCGGACTGGGATGCCGCGCCGGGCGGGGCCGGACGGCCCAGCTGGACGGAGTGGCCCGGCCGGCGCGGCTGGGAGGACTGGACCCGGACGCGCGGGCGGCGCGGCTGGACCGGGGCGCTGGACTTCGGGACGCTGAAGGACCTGGAGCGAGTGGCCGTCCAGTTCACCGCCGACCTGAGGAAGCTGGCCATGCAGTCCAGCGCCGTCGGCGAGAACGTCATCACCGACCTGCGCACGATCCTGGAAGAGGCGCTGGAGCGCATCAAGACCGAGATCTTCGGTTCGGACCAGGATCCGGCGGGCGAGCCGGGCGAGGCCCCTGCCCAGCCAGGTGAACCGAGCAAGGACTCCCCCGCCCAATAGGCCGCGATACGGCGAATGGCGCGGCCTACGCCGCCATCGCGCGGCCCGCGAGGGGCCCGCAGGGCCCCTCCGGCCGGGCGATACTACGGCGGGGACCGCAGCCCGGGCGCGAAGCGCACCGGGGGTTCCTGGGGGTCGTCCCCCCGGGCTAACACCACGAACACGACCTTGCCGAACAGGTCGCCCGCGATCATGGCCGCGAAGCCGTCGCGGGCGTTTTCCAGCGGCAGCACCCGGTCGATTACCGGGCGGACGCCGGTCTGCTCGCAGAAGCGGGCCAGGCGGCCCAGCTGGTCCCGGGTGCCCATGGTGGAGCCGGTCACCGACAGCTGGGTGAAGAAGATCCTGGTCAGCTCGGCTGGCGGCGCGTCGCCGCTGGTCGCGCCGCAGATCACGATCCGGCCGCCGGGCCGCAGGGACCGGACCGAGTGGGCCCAGGTGACCTCGCCGACGGTCTCCATGACCACGTCGACCCGCTCGGGCAGCCGGGCCCCGACCGCGAAGGCCTGGTCGGCGCCGAGCTTGACGGCACGCTCGCGCTTGGCCTCGCTGCGGCTGGTGGCCCAGATCCGGTATCCGGCCGCGCGGCCCAGCAGGATCAGCGCGGTGGCCACCCCGCCGCTCGCGCCCTGGACCAGGATGGTCGCGCCGGGCTGGACGCCGGACTTCTCGAACAGCATCTTGTAGGCGGTCAGGTAGGCCGTGGGCAGGCAGGCGGCCTCTTCGAAGGACAAGGCGGGGGGCTTCGGGACCAGGTTGCGCCGCGGCACGGCGACCCGCTCGGCGAACGTGCCGTCGTGGCGTTCGGACAATAGCGAGCGGCGCGGGTCCAGGGTCTCGTCGCCGCCGCCCGCGTCGGGGTTGCCGATCACCGAGTGCACGATGACCTCGTGGCCATCCGGATCCAGGCCTGCCGCGTCGCAGCCGAGCACGATCGGCAGCCGTTCGGCCGAGATGCCCACCCCGCGCAGCGTCCAGACGTCGTGATGGTTGAGCGCCGCGGCTTTGACCGCCACCGTGACCCACTCGTCGGGGGCCACCGGGTCCGGCCGCTCCCCCAGGTCCATCCCGGCCAGCGGATCATCGGCGTCGAAACGCGCAGCAGTCACGGCGAACACGAAGGCCAGCCTAGTTGAGGGGCGACGCCCCCGGTGTCCGGGCGGCGCGGAAGGCCGGAGAGCTGTTGATCTGGTCCGGGAAATCGCTGCGGCGTGCTGCTGGCGCCCGCCGGACCGATGGTGTAATACTCAGTACCGGCAACAGGCCATTACACATCGATCTCTTCGCAGCTGGGGAACGCCAGATAACCCGGCCAGGGAACTCCAGTGGACCTCAATTCCTACGCCGAACTCGCGGTACGGCTCGTGAACACGGCCGGCGGCGGGAGCGACGACGGCGACCGGCTGGTCAACCTGGACGGGTTGCGCGCCCTGGTCGCGGACCGGGAGCACCTCAACACCGGGGTGACCCGCAACGACCTCGACGCGCTGCGCGCGCTGCGGGGCGAGTTCCGCGCCTTCTTCGTGGCGTGCGCGGCGGGCGACGGCGAGGACGCCGCGGCGCAACTGAACGCGCTGCTCATCCAGCACCCGGTCCATCCGCAGCTGTCCGGGCACGACGGGCAGCGGTGGCACGTGCACTACACCGAGAGCGGGTCGGTGGCGGACAAGTACGCGGCCGGAGCGGTGATGGGGCTGGCCGTCCGGCTGACCGACCTCGGCATCGACCGGTTCGGCGTCTGCCAGGCGCCCGGCTGCGTGGGCGTGTTCGTCGACGTCAGCGCCAGTAATACCCGGCGTTACTGCTCGGACCGCTGCATGAACCGGGCGAACGTGTCCGCGTTCCGCGCCCGCAAGCGCGGCGAGGACGAAGCGGACACCAAGACGCCCGGCGCCACCGTATAGAGCTAGCATCTGCAGAGCCAGTACCGTGTCGAGCCAGCGCGGCGCCGGGCTGGTTATGGGCTAGGCCTTATGATCTTTGGCCGAGGATATTGCGCCATACCATATTGTGGGCTCGCCGTGTCGTGAAGTGATTCACATGTGAGACATGAATCGGTAACGTCGAGTTATTTCCGGGACGTGCCCGCGTGATGACGGGGCCGGGTCCGATCCGCCCTTTAGCGCACGAACCGGGCCTTGACCTGCGTTATCAAAACGATTCCGGATGAACACTTCTCAGCAATCACGATGATCTCTACGATGATCTCACTCGATGCATACGAGACGCTGACCCGTTCGGGGCGGGGACCTCGCACCGCGGGGTGGCTAGCCCTCCGGGGCACGATCGGGAAAGAGATCGCTTATGTCTGAATCTGAAGTTGCAACCGAGACCGTGCCGACTGATGTCGGCCTGAAGCGAGAAATCGGGCTGATCGGTGCCACCTGGGCATCGGAGACCTCGATTATCGGCTCGGGATGGCTGTTCGGCGCGCTGTACGCCACGCAGGCGGCCGGGCCTGCGGCCCTCTATGGCTGGCTCATCGGGGGGGCCTGCGTCATCGTCCTGGCGCTGCTGCACGCCGAGCTCGGCGCGATGTACCCCATCGCGGGCGGGACGGCCAGGTTCCCGCACCTGGCCTACGGCAGCGTGGCCGGCATCTCGTTCGGCTTCTTCTCCTGGCTGCAGGCGGTCACCGTCGCGCCGGTCGAGTGCTTCGCGGTGATGACGTACGGGTCTTACTACTGGCACAGCCTGGTCAACGCGCAGGGCCACATCACCACGACCGGTTTCATCGCGACGATCGTACTGATGGCCATCTTCACCGCGATCAACTTCCTCGGGGTCCGGCTGTTCGCCCGGGTCAACAGCACCATCACCTGGTGGAAGGTCGCGATCCCGGTCCTGACCATCATCATCTTGTTCTTCCATTTCCATTCCGGCAACTTCAGCCCTCCCGGCGGGTTCATGCCGAACGGAATCAAGGCCGTGTTCGCCGCGATCCCCTCGGCCGGTATCGTGTTCGCCTACCTCGGCTTCGAGCAGGCCGACCAGCTCGCCGGGGAGGTCAAGAACCCGGCGCGCAACCTGCCGCGCGCGATCATCATCGCGTGCCTGCTCGGCACGGCGATCTACATCTTGCTCCAGATCGTGTTCATCGGCGCGATGCCTCCGGACCAGCTCACCAAGGGGTTCGGCGGGATCACCAACACGGAGATCCTCAATGGGCCGTTCGCCGCGGTGGCTGCCCTGGGCGGGCTCGGCTTCTGGGCGACGATCCTGCGCATCGACGCGTTCGTGTCCCCGTTCGGCACCGGCCTGATCTACCAGACCTCCACCTCGCGGGTCGGTTACGGCCTGGCCAGGAACAGGTACTTCCCGCAGATCTTCCAGTCGGTCAACGCCAGCGGCGTGCCGTGGTTCAGCCTGCTCATGGCGTTCGTGTTCGGCCTGTTCTTCCTGCTGCCGTTCCCGAGCTGGCAGTCGCTGGTCGGCCTGGTCACCAGCGCGAGCGTGCTGATGTACGCGGGCGCGCCGCTGTCGCTGGGTGCTTTCCGCAGGAAGCTCCCGGACGCGACACGACCCTACAGCGTGCCGGCGGCCGCGTTCTTCTCGCCGCTCGGCTTCATCATCTGCAGCATGCTGATCTACTGGTCGGGCTTTGTCGTCGTGTGGAAGCTCGGCGTGTGCCTGGTGATCGGCTACATCCTGATCGGCATTTGCATGGTGTTCGACCCGAAGCGCCCGCCGCTGCAGTTTAAGTCCGCGCAGTGGCTGCTGCCCTACCTGATCGGCATGGGCATCATCTCCTACTTGGGTCAGTACCCGCTCAAGGGCACTGGCGGGGCACCGCCGCTCAACACCTTCAAGATCCCGTTCTGGTGGGACATGCTGATCGTGGCGGTCTTCAGCCTGGTCATCTACTACTGGGCGATGTACACCGGCCTGACGCGCGAGGAGACGCTGGATCTGGTCGCCGCGCAGAGCGGGCAGGAGGAACTGCCGGACACCGGGCTGCACCACTGAGCCCGGCTCACCCCTAGCGCGGGTGGCCCCGCCGACCGGCGGGGCCACCCGCGTTGGCACGGGCCGGCGGCGTTGGCCTGGCCGGCGGCGTGACACCACGGTCCGTTCGGGAAAATGAACGGGCACGGAGGGGTGGTCAGGAGCGGACCCTCGCGGGCGCGGGACGACAGTAGCGGGCCAGCAGGCGGCCCTCGATCAGGGTCACCGGCACGGCCCCGAAGCGGCGGCTGTCGACGGCACCGACCTCTGGATTGTCAGATTCCAGCCACCAGCCGCCGTCGACGCGGCGGGCGGCGCGCTTGACGATGAGCATGTCCGGCCGGCCGGGGTGGCGGGCCAGGACGATCTGGCCGGGACGGATCCGGCGGGTGCGGCGGACCAGCAGCCAGTCGCCCGGGTGCAGGGCAGGCTCCATGGACCGCTCGGCGACCTTGACCCGCAGCAGCGGGCTTCGGACCTGCGCCTTCCGAAACAGCGGCAAGTGCACGCATCCCTCCGGTGTCATGCCAGGCGGGCGGGGTAGTGTCGGGTCTGCAAGCTAACGAGCCGGAGAAAGGGAATCGATGAGGCTGCTCACACGCCTGTTCGAGCCGAAGACCGTGGCCTATGCCCACTGCGACCTGCCCTGCGGAGTCTATGACCCGGCGCAGGCCAGGATCGAGGCGGAATCGGTCAAGGCCATCGAGGAGAAGTACCAGCAGAACACGGACCCGGAGTTCCGGACCCGCTGCCTGATCATCAAGGAGCAGCGCTCCGAGCTGGTCAAGCACCACCTGTGGGTGCTGTGGACCGACTACTTCAAGCCGCCGCACTTCGAGAAGTACCCTCAGCTAAACCAGCTATTCAACGAGGCCACCAAGCTGGCCGGGGCCGCGGGCACCAAAGGCAGCTCGAACCCCGCCACGGGCGACCAGCTGCTGGCCAAGATCGACGAGATCAGCAAGATCTTCTGGGAGACCAAGCAGGCCTGAGCCAGGGCTGCGTCATGAAACCCGGGTTACCAACCCGGGTTTCATTGCGTGTGCGGACCGGCGGGGCGGCACCACAGGGCGGCGCGGCGTATTTCTCGGCGCGGGCGAGGGGCGGTAGGTTGCTTGCAGGTGGGCGGCGACCCGACAACCCGCCCGGAGGAGAGACGTGACCGAGGACACCGCCGCGACGACGGAATTCGGGCCCGTGCCGGGCCAGCGGGAACCGGACCCGGGGCGTGCCGATCGCGAGACCAAAGATCACGTGAAGGTGTGCCTGCCCGCCGAGGGCGCCTACCTTTCGGTGCTCCGGACGGCCACCGCGGGCCTGGCGGCGAGGCTTGACTTCACCCTGGACGAGATCGAGGACCTGCGTATCGCGGTGGACGAGGCGTGCGCGATGCTGCTCCCCCAGGCGATCCCGGGCACCAACCTGGAATGCGCCTTCGACCTGGGCGCCGAGGAGATGACGATCACCGTCTCGGTGGTCGCCGCGCAGCCCAGCAGGCCGGCCAGGGACACCTTCGCCTGGACCGTGCTGTCCGCCCTGGCCGGGACGGTCGACTCCCGGCTCGGGCCCGCTGACCAGGTCGCCATCGTGCTGCGCAAGCGCCGGGAAATCCTCCCGGGGTCGAGGTCCGAGTGAGCAGCGAATTCGAGGTCCAGGTGACCGAGGAGTTCGAGGTAGTCCAGGCCGAGGCGGCTCAGGCTGAGGCGGCTCAGGCCGAGGGGGCGCTGCGGGTCGACCACTCCTCACCGGACCGCGCCCGGGCCCGGGAGCTGTTCGAACGGCTCGCGGAGCTGCCCGCCGGCGATCCGGAGCGGGCCAGGATCCGGGGTTACCTGGTCGAGCTGCACCTTCCGCTGGTGGAGTACCTGGCCCGCAGGTTCCGCAATCGCGGCGAGTGGCTCGATGACCTGACCCAGGTCGCGACGATCGGGCTGATCAAGTCCATCGACCGGTTCGACCTGGACCGCGGGGTGGAGTTCTCCACCTACGCCACGCCCACCATCGTGGGCGAGATCAAGCGGCACTTCCGCGACAAGGGGTGGGCGGTGCGGGTCCCGCGCCGCCTGCAGGAGCTCAAGCTCTCGCTGACCAAGGCCATCGGCGAGCTGGCCCAGCGCGAGGGACGCGCGCCCACGGTCAGCGAGCTCGCCTCCCACCTGCAGATGAGCGAGGAAGACGTCCTGGAAGGGCTCGAGTCGGCCAACGCCTACTCCACCGTGTCGCTCGACGCCCCCGACTCGGGCGACGAGGACGCGCCCGCCGTCTCGGACTCGCTCGGCATGGTCGACGACGCACTCGAAGGCGTCGAGTACCGGGAGTCGCTCAAGCCGCTGCTCGAGCAGCTGCCGCCGCGGGAAAAGAAGATCCTGCTGCTCCGGTTCTTCGGCAACATGACCCAGTCGCAGATCGCGGCCGAACTCGGCATCTCCCAGATGCACGTGTCCCGGCTGCTCGCCCGCACGCTGGCGCAGCTCAGGGACGGCCTGACCACCGAGGACTGAAACCAGGCGGCTACTGGCTCTTGACCGCGGGGCGGTTGAGGGCCCGCAGGCTGGCGGGGGTCAGCAGTCCGGCCAGGCAGGCCGCCGCGAGGATCAGCGCGGGCACTCCCCATTCGGGCCGTTGCCCGTCCAGCAGGGTGATCCCCCCGATGACCACGAACAGCTGGATCATGGCGGTCGGGGTCCGGCTCCACGGCCTGGCCCTGGCCAGGGCCGCGGCGATGGCCGCGATCCCGGCGGCCGCGCCGAAGGCGATCAGGGTGAGCGCGACCCCGCTGGCGGCCTGGTACGACTTCCCGTCCGCGGTCCAGATGGCGGCGAAGACTCCCGCCACGCACAGGCCCGCGGCCTCGATCATCTGGGCGCCCGCGGCCAGGCGCAGCCCGATCAGGCGCTGGCCTGAGGGCGCGACGCCCGCGGCCGGGACGTCCGGCGGAGCCGGGGGGACCGGCGCCTCGGGCGCCTTGGCCGCCTCGCGCACTTCGGGTGCCTTGGGCGCCTTGGGCGCCTTGGACTTGGCCGGGCCGCGGCGTCCCTTGGCTCGCGTCGCCATATCGCACACCCACCCTCAAGATCTGGGGCCGTACCGGCTCCCCGCCTTAGGTACCGAGCTTAGGCGGAGGCTAGCCTGAGCGAGTGCGAGGCCTCCTGATCGTTAACCCGCAGGCGACCACCACGACGGGGAACTCCGCGGACCTGGCACTCCGTTCGCTCACCGGACTGGTCGACCTTGACGTAGAACATACCCGGTACCGCGGCCACGCTCGCGAGCTGGCCGCGGCGGCGCGCGGTGAGCTGGTCATCGTGCTCGGCGGCGACGGGGCCGTCAACGAGGCGGTCAACGGGATCATGGGGCAGCATCCCGGGCCGGCCAGCACGGCCCCCGGACCGACCAGCACGGCCCCCGGCCGGCCGGAGCGCCGCTGCTGGCCGTCATACCGGGCGGGGGCGGCAACGTGTTCGCCCAGGCGCTCGGGCTGCCGGTCGAGACGGCGGCGGCGATCGCCAAGATCAAGGAGGCCCTCGAGGCGGGCCGGTACCGGACCATCGGGCTGGGGCTGGCCGGCGACCGGTACTTCACCTTCAGCGCGGGCCTGGGCATGGATGCCGAGGTGGTGCGGGAGGTCGAACGGCTGCGCGCCAGCGGGCACCGGGAGAGCCCGGCGCTGTTCGCCTGGGCGATCGTGCGCCGGTACCGCTCGGGCACCGACCGGCGGACCCCGGCGCTGATCCTGGAGCGCGACGGGCAGCCGTCCATCCCGGAGCTGTTCATGACGGCCGTCACCAACCGCTCGCCCTGGACCTACGTCCGCGGCCGTGCGGTACTGCCCGTTCCGAACCCGGATTTCAACTCGGGCCTGGACGTGTTCGCGCTGCGCAAGCTGGGGGCGACCACCATCTTGAGCGCGCTCGGCCAGATGCTGCTGATCCGGGGCCGCTCGCCGCGCGGGCGGCACGCGCTCACCGTGACCGGCCTGGAGTCACTGACCGTCCGCTCGGTGCGCCCGATCGCCTTCCAGGTCGACGGGGACTACCTGGGCGAGACCGAAGCCGTAAAGTTCCAGTTCGTCCCGCAGGCGCTTCGCGTCGTGGCATGACCTCCGGTATCGCGCTGCAGAGGCGCGAGCAAAATGTGATCGATCTGACATTAAATTAAGCCGAAGGGCCGCTGTGCCCTCTTGCGCATGTCAGGTGATGTTGAAAGGCTTGTCGTGATGTCTGGCGCGGGGGCGCCTCGCACGTGTCGTCAGCCCAGATGGCCTTGGGTTATGACACAGCGTCGCCTTCGGGGGCACGCTCAGGCCGCCCGTCGGCCTGGGGTGCTTTTCTGCTCGGCATCATGACGGTTCCGGGAAACTTGGACCGCGTATACGAATACGGAATTGCTCGTGAAAAGCTTCACAAGCTGCAGATAGACGCTCGACCGGCCGCATCCGCTGGCGGCCGGACCCGTTCCGCTAGAAGGAGTGGACATCATGGACTGGCGCCACGAAGCCGCCTGCCGTGAGGTGGACCCCGAGCTGTTCTTCCCCATCGGGAACACCGGTCCCGCGCTACTCCAGATCGACGAAGCCAAGCAGGTCTGCCGCCGGTGCTCGGTGATGGACGAATGCCTGCGCTGGGCCATCGACAGCGGTCAGGACGCGGGCGTCTGGGGCGGGATGAGCGAGGACGAGCGGCGAGCGCTCAAGCGGCGCACGATCCGGCTCCGCGCCCGCGCGCACGTGTGACCGGCTTAGGGACTACTCGTATCGGACCGGAAGGTCGACGACCGCCTCGGTGCCGCCGTCCGGCCGGGGCACGATCCGCAGCCGTCCGCCCAGCTCGCTGACCACCAGCGTGCGCACGATCTGCAGGCCGAGGCTGGTGGTCGAATCAAGGTCGAAGCCGTCGGGCAGGCCCACTCCGTTGTCGGCCACGGTCACGGTGAGCCGTTCGGCCTCGCGCACCGCGATGACCTCGAGCAGGCCCCCGTCCTTGGCGCCAGAGTCCTTGGCGCCAGAGTCCTTGGCCGGGGCCGGGAAGCCGTGCTGCAGCGCGTTCTGCAGCAGCTCGGTGAGGACCATGGCCAGCGGCGTCGCCACCGCGGCCGACAGCAGCCCGAAGGTCCCGGTGATCTTCGGGATCACCCGGACCTCGGGGGCCGATACCTCCCCCGCCATCATCGCGACCCGGTCCGCGATGTCGTCGAAGTCGACCACCTCGTCCGGCGCGTGGGACAGCGTCTCGTGCACCACCGCGATCGACCCGACCCGGCGTACCGCCTCGTCCAGCGCGGCGCGGGCTTCGGGCGCCTGGAGCCGCCGGGCCTGCAGCCGCAGCAGCGCGGCGACGGTCTGCAGGTTGTTCTTCACCCGGTGGTGGATCTCCCTGATCGTGGCGTCCTTGGTCATCAGCTCACGCTCGCGGCGGCGCAGTTCGGTGACGTCCCGCACCAGGATCAGGGCGCCGGTCCTGCTCCCGCCGACGATCAGCGGGATCGCGCGCAGCTGCACCACCGAGCCGTTCGCGTCCACCTCGGCCGCGCGCGGCACGCGGCCCGCGGCCACCACCATCAGCGACTCGTCCAGCGGCTCGTCCGACGCGCACAGCCCGGCGGTGATCACGGCCAGCTCCGCGCCGATAAGGTCGGCGGCCAGGCCCAGGCGGCGGTAGGCCGACTGCGCGTTGGGGCTGGCGTAGGTGACCCGTCCGGCCCGGCCGAGCCGGAGCAACCCGTCGCCCACCCGCGGCGACCGGACCAGCATGGCCGCCTCGCCCGCGAACGGGAACGTCCCCTCGGCCACCATCTTGGCCAGGTCGTCGCCACCCTGCAGGTAGGTGAGCTCGAGCCGGCTGGGGGTGCGGGCCGAGTTCAGGTTGGTGCACCGCTCGATGACGGCGATCACCCGGCCCGCGCGCGTGACAGGAATGACCTCGGTGCGCACCGGGACGCCGCT
This sequence comes from uncultured Actinomycetes bacterium, assembly GCA_963834685.1. Lineage (GTDB taxonomy): Bacteria > Actinomycetota > Actinomycetes > Streptosporangiales > Streptosporangiaceae > Palsa-504. The sequence continues at coordinate 22,636 of CAWICW010000008.1, forward strand.
CGTCCAGTCCGGGTCGCTCTCCCGTCCGATGCGCCGCTCGTCCCGCGCGATGTTCAGCAGCCGCTGGTCCTCCGGTCCGGCCACCGTCCCGACCAGATCGTCCTGGAGCGAGGTGGGACCGGTCGTGGGCCGCATCTGGGCCAGGGCCAGCCAGCCGCCGTCGTCCCGGACCGGGGCCCACAAGATCAGGTCGGCGAAGGACAGGTCGGCCAGCAGCTGCCAGTCCGACACCAGCGCGTGCAGCCACTCGACGTCGGCCTCACCGAGATTGGTACGGCTCGCGGCCAGGTCGTTCAGCGTGGGCACAGCATCATCATCGCATCCGGGCGGGGCGCCCAGGCTCGGCGGCAGCGCGCGGCCGGTGGCGTCGGCGCGAGGTGAGGCTCATAGCTATGTCAGAGTTGACGTTAACCCTTCATTAAGGCAATGATTCCGGATGACCGCTTCTCTGCTCCCGACCGACGGCGCCGTCGCTGAGCCCGCGGCGGGCCCCCCGGCGAAGCTGCCCAAGTACTACCAGGTAAAGCGCCAGCTGCTCGCGTTCACCGCCACCCTGGACCCGGGCAGCCCCGTCCCGCCGGAGCGAGAGCTCGCGCGCTCCTACGGGACCTCGCGGACCACGGTCAGGCAGGCCCTCGCCGAGCTGGTCATCGAGGGCCGGCTGCTGCGCATGCAGGGCAAGGGCACGTTCGTGGCCAAGCCCAAGGTCGCCCAGCTGCTGGAGCTGGCCAGCTACACCGAAGGCATGCGCGCCCACGGCCTTCATCCGCAGACCAGGATCCTGGACATCGGGTACGTCACCGCCGACGAGCAGCTGGCCACGCTGCTCGGCATCCGCGCGGGCGGCCGCGCGCTGCGCATCCACCGGCTGCGGCTGGCCGACGGCGAGCCGATGTCGATCGACACCTCGCACCTGCCCGCCCGGCGGTTCCCGGGCCTGCGCAAGCAGCTCGAGCGGCAGCCGTCGCTGTACGAGACGCTGCGCCTGGCCTACGGCATCCAGCTCGCCGAGGCCGAGGAGACGATCGAGACCGTGCTCGCCGACCCGCACGACGCGCGGCTGCTCGGCGTGGACCCCGGCCTGCCCTTGCTGCTGCTGTCCCGGCACGCGTACGACGTCACCGGCGAGCCGGTCGAGTGGGCTCAGTCGTGGTACCGCGGCGACCGGTACAAGTTCGTCACCCGGCTGCGGCGCACCCCCGGCCGGTAACGCCAGGCCGGCACCCTCGGGCTACCGGCTGGTAACGTCGCTTCCATGGTGCGGGTATCCGGTCATGGCGGCGTGCAGGCCCTCGCGGCGGCCCGGCGGTACGGCGTGTCGGCGCTGTTCACGCTGTCCGGCGGGCACATCTTCCCGCTCTACGACGCGGCGGCCAAGGGAGGGCAGCCGCTGCGGCTGATCGACGTGCGGCACGAGCAGACCGCCGTGTTCGCGGCCGAGGCGACCGCCCGGCTGACCCGGACCCCGGGGCTGGCCGCGGTGACCGCCGGGCCGGGGGTCACCAACGCGGTGAGCGCGGTGACCACCGCATGGCTGAACGGGGCGCCGGTAGTGGTGCTGGCCGGGCGCGCGCCGGACTACCGCTGGGGCCAGGGCAGCCTGCAGGAGATCGACCATCCGCCGCTGCTCGCGCCGGTGACCAAGCGGGCCTGGACCGAGCACGACGCGGCCCAGGTCGCGAGGTCGGTGGACGAGGCCTTCCGGATCGCGCTGAGCCCGCACCGCGGGCCGGTGTTCCTGGACCTCTCGCTCGAGGCCATCTACGGGCAGGCCGAGGCCGAACTGCCCGAGGCCTGGCCGGCCCCGGCTGAGCTCGCTCCGGATCCGGGCGACGTCAGCGGGATCGCGGACCTGGTGCGGGCGGCCCGGCGGCCGGTCCTGATCCTGGGCTCGGACGTGTGGCTGGGCGGCGCCGAGGGGGCGGCGCGGCGGGCCGCCGAGGAACTGCGCCTGCCCGTCGTGGCCAACGGGCAGGCGCGCGGGATCCTGCCCCGCGGCCATGACCTCCTGGTCACTCGGGCCCGGTCGGTCGCGCTGCGCGAGGCCGACCTGGTCGTGGTGGCCGGAACGCCGCTGGACTTCCGGCTCGGGTACGGCTCGTTCGGCCCGCAGGACGCGCCCGCGCAGGTCGTGCACGTGGCGGACGCACCCGGCGGGATTGCGGGGCACGTGCCGCTGGCCGCCTCGGCGGCCGGCGACCTGGCCGCGTTCTTCGAGGCTCTGCTGGCCGCCGATCCCGCCGGCGGCGCCCGGGATCGGGACTGGGGCGCGCGGCTCACCGCGGCCGTGCAGGCCGCGCACGCGGTTGACGGCCCGCTGCTGGCCAGCGACGCCGAGCCGGTGCACCCGGCCCGCGTCTACGGCGAACTGCTCCGGGTCCTCGATGACGACACGGTAGTCATCGGGGACGGCGGCGACTTCGTCTCGTTCGCGGGCAAGTTCATCGAGCCGGCCCGGCCGGGCGGGTGGCTGGACCCGGGTCCGTTCGGCTGCCTGGGCACCGGGCTCGGCTACGCGATCGCGGCCCGGCTGGCCCGCCCGTCGGCGCAGGTCCTGCTGCTGCTGGGCGACGGCGCCGCCGGCTTCTCGCTGATGGACGCGGACACCCTGGTCCGGCACCGGCTGCCGGTGGTCATCGTGTGCGGGAACAACGGGGCCTGGGGCCTGGAGAAGCATCCCATGCGCGCCCTGTACGGCTACGACGTGCTGGCCGACCTGCAGCCCGGCTGCCGCTACGACGAGGTGGTGCGCGCCCTGGGCGGCGCGGGCGAGCTCGTCACCTCCCCCGCCGCGATCGCCCCGGCCCTGCGCCGCGCCTTCGCCGCCAACGTCCCCTACCTGGTCAACGTGGTCACCGACCCGGAGATCGCCTACCCGCGGTCCACGGCCAGCATGTAAACGGCCCTAGTCGATTTCGGCGATGAGGTCGCCTTCCTGGACCACGTCGCCCTCGGCGACATGCATGGTGGTAACCGTGCCCGCGCTCTCGGCCAGGACCGGGATCTCCATCTTCATGGACTCCAGGATGACCAGGGTGTCACCGTCATCGACGTGATCGCCCTCGGCCGCGACCACCTTCCACACGTTCGCGACCATCTCCGCGCGGATCTCAGCCACGGCGGCTCCTGTCTGTCGGTTCCCTAACGGGGACGCATCCTGCTTACCAGGGACGTATCGTAGTCCCCGCTGACGAACTCCGGGCTGGTGAGCAGCTCTGCGTGAAACGCCAGGTTGGTTTTCGGGCCCGCGATGGCGAAGGCGGCCACCGCCCGGATGGCTCGCTCCAGGGCCTGGCCACGATCGGCTCCGTGCACGCACAGCTTGGCCAGCAGCGGGTCGTAGAACGGGGTCACGGTGTTGCCCGCCTGGTAACCCGCGTCGACCCGGATGCCTTCCCCCGAGGGTTCGTCCCATTGCGTGATCGTGCCCGGGCCGGGCAGGAACCGGACCGGGTCCTCGGCATAGACCCGCAGTTCGAGCGCATGCCCGGCGGAGGTGACGGCCGCCGGGTCGAACGAGGGCGGCTGGCCCGCGGCGATGAGCAACTGCTGCTCGACCAGGTCGATGCCGGTGACGAGCTCGGTGACCGGGTGCTCGACCTGCAGCCGGGTGTTCATCTCCAGGAAGACGAACGAGCCGGCGTCGGTGTCCACCAGGCACTCGACCGTCCCCGCGCCGCGGTACCCCACCGTCTCCCCGGCCCGGACGGCGGCGGCCAGCATCTGCTCGCGCAGGGCGGCGGAGACGCCCGGCGACGGGGTCTCCTCGGCGACCTTCTGATGCCGGCGCTGCACCGAGCAGTCGCGCTCGCCGAGCGCGAGGACCCGCCCGTCGGCCAGGCCGAGGATCTGGACCTCGACGTGCCGGGCACGCTGGACGTAGCGCTCGAGCAGGATCTCCGGCGAGCCGAAGAACCGCTCGGCCCGCGACCGCGCCGTCTCGAACGCGGCCTGCAGGTCGGCCGGCCCGGCCGCCACGCCCATGCCGATCCCGCCGCCGCCGGCCGCGGCCTTGACCATGACGGGATAGCCGATCCGGTCCGCCTCGGCCAGGGCCGCGGCGACGTTGGTGACCGGCTCGCGGCTGCCCGGGGACACGGGCACGCCAGAGCGCTCCATCAGGTTCCGGGCCCGGATCTTGTCGCCCATCTGCTCGATCGCGGCCGGGTCCGGGCCGACCCAGGTCAGTCCGGCCGCCATGACCTGGCGGGCGAACTTCGCGTTCTCGGCCAGGAAGCCGTAACCCGGATGTACCGCGGCCGCCCCGATCTGAACCGCCGCCTCGAGGATGGCCGCGGCGTCCAGGTAGCTCTGGGCGGGCTGGGAATTTGGGCCGGGGCCGAGGCGCACCGCCTGGTCGGCCTCGTGGACGTACGGCAGGTCCGCGTCGGCGTCGGAGTACACCGCGACGGCCCTGATTCCCATCCGGCGGACCGTCCGGATCACCCGCCGGGCGATCTCGCCCCGGTTGGCGACAAGCACCGAATCAAGAGGTATTGTCCCGCTCGCTCTGTTTGTCCCGCTCGCCTCCGGGTGCTCTTGACGCACCGCCTTCCCTCCTCGCTCGTTCCTCGCTCGTCGGTCCAGGCGGTGCCGCGCCCTTTGGCTCGCGGGGGATTGGCGGCACCCTTTAGAGCTGGATTACGGAACGGCGGTTGACGACCCGGCTGAGGGCCTCGACTGCTTCGGGATCATACTCGCTGGCCGTGTCCAGGCGGAGCTGCTGGACGGCCGCGGCCGCGCGGCCGGGATCCAGCGAGCTGCCCACCAGGTCGTCGAAGGCGTTGGCGGCCTTGATGATGCGGCTGCTCAGCGGCGGCCGGGACGGCTCGCCGTCCCATCGGTCCAGGCGGCCCGGACGGCCCCGGTAGCCCTCGTGTGCCACCTCGACACCGCGATAGGGCTCGTTCTGCCGACGGACGATCTCGGCCACCGAACCGAGGACCTGGGCCTGCTGGATCACGTCGGCGCCCAGCTCGGCGATGCGCTGCTGGTCCTGGCGGGAGACCAGGACCGTGGCCCCCCCGGGGATCGGGTCGGCCAGCGAGAGCTGGCCGATGTCGTGCATGAGCGCGGCGTACTCGAGCTCGAGCAGCTGGGGCTCGTGAATGCCGAGTTCCCGGCCGACGGCGATGGCCAGCCGGCTCACCCGCTCGGAGTGGCCGGGTTCCACGTATCCGCCGATCTCGGTGACCTTGGCCAGCGCCCGGACGGTCTGCAGGTAGGTGGCCCGGATCCCGGCGTAGCGGCGGAACGCCACCTGGGTGACCAGCAGCGGGGCGGTGAACACGGCCAGCGCCGCCAGTCCCATGACCTCGGCGGCGAACGCGATGAGCAGGCCCGAGGCCCCGACCGCCGCGCCCAGCGGCAGCTCGACGCGCATCTCGTCGACCAGCGCGACCCGGAACCTGGCGCGCTGCTCGTCGACCCGCATCAGCGCGGTGAGCACCGCCTCGAGCAGCAGCGCGAGCACGGCCAGGGCCGTCATCAGCGAGAAGGCCAGGCCCCAGTCCCTGTCCACGGCGCTATTCCCGGCGAGCGGGCGGAAGATGAAGGCCACGCAGGCCACGCAGAGCAGGCGGATGGACATCCCGCCGATCTTGGCCGGCCGGCCCACGGCCAGGTGCGGCAGCGCGCCGACGATCATGCCGATGGCGGTGACGGTGACCACCTGTTCGGCGGTGTGCTGAGCCGAGTGATCGCCGACCCGGATGAGCAGGGCGTAGGCGAGCGCGCCGGCCATCCCGATGGGGGCCGTCTCCCGGTCGCCCGGCAGGTTGAGCCGCAGCACCTCGCCGAACGCGATCAGGACGCCGAACGCGACGGCGATGCGCGGGTCCCGCAGGCCCTCCGCGGCGGTCTGGGCCACCGAGGCGACGAGCACCACGCCGGCCGCGACGACGAGCAGCAGCAGGCCGGAATCCCTCACCTGCCAGGGAAACCGGCGCAGCTCGTGTCGTCGTTGGGTCATAGGGTCTCAGAGGCTGTCGATCACCCGGAGCGGCGCACTGGGATCGTCGTGGTCCTGGGCGGCGACGGTGGTCAGGTCGTCGGCCGCGAGCACGGGCGGCTCAGGGCTCTGCCAGCCGTCGCGCTTGATCGCGGCCACGAAGGCATCCACGAACGCCGGGTCAAACTGCGTGCCCGCCCACTTCCTCAGCTCCGCGACCGCCTCCTCGACCGGGCGCGCGCCGCGGTAGGAGCGGGTGGAGGTCATGGAGTCGAAGGCATCGGCGACCGCCAGCACCCGGGCGAACTCGGGGATCTCGTCGCCGGCCAGGCCCATCGGGTAGCCCCGGCCGTCGATCCGCTCGTGATGGTGCATGATCCCGGCCAGGGCCTCGTCGAGGAACCCGATCTCGCGGACGATGTCCAGGCCGCGCATCGGGTGCAGCTGGATCGCCGCGTACTCCTCCTCGGTCAGCTTCCCGGTCTTCTGCAGGACCTTGGTCGGCACGCCGAGCTTGCCGACATCGTGCAGCATGCCCGCGTACCTGATGGCCTCGACCCGCTCGCCGCGCATGCCGATCTCCCGCGCGATCATGACCGAGCCGCGGGAGACGCGGTCGCTGTGCCCGCGGGTATAGAAGTCCTTGGTCTCCACCGCCTGGCAGAGCGCGCCCACCGTGGCCTCGTAGGCCTGCTGCTGCTCGGCGATCTGGGCCACGGCCCAGCGGGCCACGAACAGGGGGATCAAGATGAGCACCGGGGCGAACACCCCGGCCACGCCCCACAGCGCGGCGATCAGCAGACCGAACGCGCCGTAGCCGAGGTCCGAGGCGATCAGCTTGACGCTCATGCCCAGCGGAGCGCGGCGGCCGGCGAAGTCGCGGTCGCTGGTCAGCCAGAGCACGCCCGCGAGCAGCGTGTGGTTGGTCACCGCGTGCACCACGGCGGCGACCGCGAACGGGCCGATCACCTTCGGGAACGAGGCGGCGCTGGGGGTCCCGACGGTCCCGCCCATGGCCACGAAGGCCCGGCCGGCCAGGTACGCGGACAGGGCCATCATCCCCGTGTTGAATGCCCGCTGGGCGATCGAGGGACCGCGCCGCAGCCCGAAGATGGTGCAGGCGCCCACGAGGCCCGCGCCGACCGGGCCGAGCAGGACGGCGGCGGCCAGGGTGGCGGAGGAGTTAGGAGACCAGGCGAGCTGCCGCGGACGCAGCAAGGTGGCGGTCGATTCGAAGACCACGAGCAGCAGGCCGAGCACCGCGACATTCCGCCACCAGCGGATATCGCCGAACGGGCCTCGAATGAGCACGACCGCCGCGGCGAAGACCACCGCGCCGATGTATAGCCGTGCGGCCCACGAGAGCCTAGCCGAACCCTCCCCCCTCACAGCCAGGAGCGTGGAACGCGGGCTATGCTCCAACCCCTTACCCCCACGTGCTCCCGGAGAGGGCGGTCAGACAGACCCGGCCCGCCGTCACCTCACCTGCAGCACGCGACATTCCGCCGGATGGACGCATCGAGCTGACCTCCCTAACGTGCAACTACCTACAGCTCACCGGATATCGTCCAAGGTCAAGGATAACGTGGCCACAACGGATCTCGCAGGCCCAAATCTCATCGTGAACAAATCGTGAGGGCGGTAGTCACAATGGGCAATCAAATGTGGCACATGCTGCGCAATTGCCCCACTCCTGGCAAATCGGGCGGTTCGCGGTAACTCAGCGAACTCGATCGTGGCCCGGACTTCCCGGATACGGACGAGAATCTTCGCGCGCAGGTCGGCGGGCGCCGGGTCGCAGCCGCAGTGCTTGGCCACGAGCCGCTTAACCGCCTCCTCGAGGCCGTACTCGCGCAGGCAAGGGCCGCATTCGTCTAGGTGCTGGCGGATCTTCGCGCAGTCCACGTCGTCTATCTCGCCGTCCAGGTAACCGTAGACCCGCTCCAGCACCTCGGTACACGGCGTCTCATGTGGCTTTCCGCAGCTCATCGCCCTTCCTCCCCGGGCAGGGAAGCGTCAGAACCGGTACGCGCCAATCCGCGCTCCGACGCGTAATCCTGGAGCAGTTCCCGCAGCTGCCGCCGACCGCGGTGCAGACGTGACATCACGGTACCAATCGGCGTTTCCATGATGTCGGCGATCTCCTTGTACGCGAACCCCTCGACGTCGGCCAGGTAGACCGCGATCCTGAATTCCTCGGGGAGCGCCTGGAGCGCCTCCTTAATGTCAGAATCGGGCAGCCGTTCCAGCGCTTCGGCTTCGGCCGACTTCAATCCCCCCGAGGTATGCGACGCCGCCCGGGCCAGCTGCCAGTCCTCGACTTCCTCCGCACCGGAGCGCTGCGGCTCGCGCTGCCGCTTGCGATAGGTGTTGATAAAGGTGTTAGTCAGGATCCGGAACAGCCACGCCTTGAGGTTCGTGCCCTGCTGGAACTGATGGAAAGACGCGTACGCCTTGGCGAACGTCTCCTGGACCAGGTCCTCGGCGTCCGCCGGGTTGCGAGTCATCCGAAGCGCCGCGGAGTACAGCTGGTCCAGGTAGGGCAGCACCTCCTGCTCGAAGCGCTCACCGCGCTCTTCGAGAGTCTCCGGAACGGGACTCACCCCCTCGGGATCGTACGGAATCGGTCTGCTGGGGTGCAGAGCATATGAGGGGGAGGATACCGCGCCCGGATACGGAGCGAGGTTCAGCATGCCACGAGGTGGCGAGGCGACTGCCATGTCGCGTTCAACACGAGGGCGCGGCCCGTCATTCCGAGATGGGTCCCGGCCGGCAGGTGAGAAAGGCGCCGGGCCGGGAAGGTTAAGGAGGAAAGGCGTCTCCGCTGCGGGAGCGCCGAGTCAGGAGCCCGGGCCCGTGCACCATGCGGCCACCGCCATCACCGCGCCGGATACTGATCATCTTCCGGCGTACTGGCAATTCCACGATGCCGTAGCGCAGGCGCAGCTGCTGGCCTGGCTGCCGCGCGGGCAGCACCTGATCGTGGACGTCTCGGGACCGCGATGCCCCGGCGGGGAACTCGCGGCCATGGCCGGCCACCACGTGCTGCGAGTCATTGACGCCGCTTTGGGCCTTCCCCGCGAGCCAAAGGGCGCGGCGCCGCCTGGACTGACGAGCGACGAAGGAGCGAGGAGGGCCCGCCGCGAGGGGCGGCCAGACCAGCAAGGCGGTGCGTCAAGAACGCCCGGCGGCAAGCGGGACAACGGAGCGAGCGGGCAGGTAGAGATACTGGCCGACTCCTCGCGGCTGTCCTTCTTGCCGGACGAGTGCGCGGATGACGTCCTGGCCGAGGACCGGGCGCTGTCCATTCACCTGGCCGCCGAGGCGATGATCGCCGAGATCGCGCGCGTGCTGCGCCCGGCCGGGCGGGTGCTGGCCTGCGTCGACTCACTCGTGCTCGGAATGGCAGTGCTCGCCGACCAGAATCACTGGGCCCATCTGGTCGACCTGCCGCACGCCGAGGTGGTGCTGGTGCCCTGGCCGGACGGCGCCATCACCCGGTGCTACGGCCCCGACCAGGCGCGCGAACTGTTCAGCGGGGCGGGCCTGACGGTGAACTGGGTCCGACCGCGCACCGTGTTCTCCGAGTCGATGGTCACGCACGTGCTGCGCCGCGACCCGGGCAGCCTGGCCAAGCTCGTCCGCGCCGAACTGGCGGCCCCGGCGGATGAGTCACTGGGCGCGCAACTGGTGATCTCGGCCAGCAAGAAGGGCTGACCGGCCCGGCGCTTTAGCGGCGTCGGGCGTGCTTGGCCTGGCAGCCGACGCAGCGGGCCGCGTCCGGGCGCGCGTCGAGCCGGCCCTCGGGAATGTCGCCCCCGCAGTCGACGCATCGCCCGTAGGTGCCCTCCTCGATGCGCGCGAGCGCGGCGAGCACTTCGTCTCGCTGGCGGCGGGCCGAATGCAGGATCGCTTCGGTGCGATCGGCCTCGGACAAGGTGGATCCCGCGTCGGCCGAGTCCTGCGGATACCCCGCCTCGGCCAGGGGCGCGGGACGCTCGCCCTGCAAGATGGATATCGACCGGTCCAGGTCGGCGCGCATCTCCTCAAGGCGCTTACGGGCGATGGTTATCTCCACTGGTGTCCTCGCCTCCCGTCCGCGTACGCTGCGCAGCCCGGGCTCGGGTGAGCCGCGGCCGCGTGCCGCGGACTCAGAACAACTCGCCGGGCGGCCGCTCGTGGTCGGCGGACAGCGGCGCGATGAGCTCGGGTCCGTTGTTCCGCACGGAGTTGGCAGCCGTTGAAACGGGATGCGACGTGAGGCCGCCGGCCATCGCGGGCAGCATCGTCGCTTGTAGCTGGCCAGGCTCGGAGTTGTCCGGGTTAAGCCAGTCGGCCCAGTGGTCATGGGCGATGACCATGGGCATGCGGTCGTGGATCTGGCCAACATCGTCGGTCGCCTGGGTCGTGATAATCGCGGCCGTCCACAGCCAGGCGCGTTCATGATCATCGGGCAGGGCCTCATCGCGCCAGAGCTCGTAGAGCCCGGCGAAGGCTAGCGCACCACCGTCCTTCCGGTAGATGTAGTAAGGCTGCTTCCGCTGCTTTCCCTGCTCGGTTACGGTCTGCCATTCGTAGTAGCCGTCGGCGGGAAGGATGCAGCGGCGCCGGGCGAAGGCACGCCGGAATGCGGGCTTGACCGCGACGGTCTCGGCGCGCGCGTTGATCAGCCGGCCGCCGCCCGAGGCGTCCTTGGCCCACGACGGGACGAGGCCCCAGCGCACCACGCGCAGCTCACGAGCGGGCGGCTGCTCCGGCTCCTGATCGCGCTCCTGGTCACGGGGACGTCGCTCCATGACCGCGTACACCCGCTTGGTGGGCGCCACGTTGTAGTCCGGAGCGGGCTCCGAGTCGGGTCCGTCGGGGACGCGGTCCCGCTCGATGCTGAACTCCTCGAGGAGCTCAAGGCGCTTACGCGCCGACACGAAGCGACCGCACATGCAAATTTTCCTTCATCACGTGGAATCCGACACGTCCCGTTAAGCCTGGATTGGCCTTTCATAACCAGAATCCCCCTTCGTCAAACCCGCCGGCCAGCACAGTACGCTCGACGCTATGCATGACGATCAGGACGGGACCTGGGCCGCGCCTGTCGCGGCCAGTCCGGTCAGCGCCCGGATCTGGCTGCCCGCGTCCAAGTCCATCACCAACCGGGCCCTGGTCCTGGCCGCCCTGTCCGATCGGCCGGCCCGGATCGCGAACCCGCTGCGGGCCAGGGACACCCTGCTGGCCGCGGCCGCGCTGCGGGCCATGGGGACCGAGGTTGCCGACGACGCGGCGGGATCCCCGGCGGTGTCCATGTCCGGGTCCATTTCCGGCTGGCGGGTCACCGCCGGACAGCCGCCCGCGGGGTCGCAGGTAAGCGTCGACGTGGGCAACGCCGGCACGGTCATGCGGTTCCTGCCCGCGGTCGCCGCGCTGACCTCCGCGGCGGTGCACTTTGACGGGGACGAACGGATCAGGCAGCGCCCGGTGGGCCCGATCCTGGCGGCACTGAGCGAACTCGGCGCCCGTATCGAGGACGGCGGCCGGGACGCGGTCCCGTTCACCGTGCTCGGGCAGGGTCAGGTCCGCGGTGGCGCCGTCACCCTGGACGCGTCCGGCTCCTCGCAGCTGATCTCCGGGCTGCTGCTGGCGGCCCCCCGGTTCGACCAGGGCATCGAGATCCGGCACGAGGGCCCGCCTATCCCCTCCGCGCCGCACATCGCCATGACCGTCCGCATGCTCCAGGCCGCCGGCGCCGACGTGACCGGGACGCGATCGGGGCAGGCGGAACGGCCGGACGGCTGGCGGGTCCGGCCGGGACGGCTGGACCTGGGGTCCGTCATCGTGGAGCCTGACCTGTCCAACGCGGGACCGTTCCTGGCCGCGGCGCTGGTGACCGGCGGGACGCTCAGCCTGCCCGGCTGGCCACGGGACAGCCTGCAGGCGGCCGGGCCGATCCTGGACGTGCTGACCCGCATGGGAGCGCGGTGCGACATCGGCGCGGACGGGCTGACCGTCTCGGGTCCGGGCACGGTCCGCGGCATCACCGCCGACCTGCGTGATGTCGCCGAGCTGGCGCCGGTGCTGACCGCGGCGGCGGCGCTGGCCGGAACTCCGTCGGTGTTCACCGGGCTGGCGCATACCCGGCGGCACGAGACCGACCGGCTGGCCGCGCTGGCCAAGGAGATCAACGCGCTCGGCGGCGACATCACCGAACTGCCCGACGGCTTGCAGGTCCGCCCGCGTCCCCTGCGGGCGCAGGCGGCGGACGGGCCGTTCGGCACCTACGACGACCACCGGATGGTGATGGCGGCGGCCGTGCTCGGCCTGGCCGTACCGGGCCTGCGGGTGGCCAACGCGCAGACCGTGGCCAAGACCTTCCCCGAGTTCACCGACGTGTGGGCGGACATGCTAGGACCGGGACGCTGAGCTCGCGCTACGACCGGCTCGACGAGGATGACGTCCGGGTCCGGCCCGGCCGCGGTTCCCGGCCGCGTACCAGGCGGCGGCCCGCGCACTCCGGCGCCGTGCTGGGCTTCGTGACCAGCGTGGACCGCGGCCGGTACGGCTGCATGACCGACGACGGGCTGGTCGTGGCCATGAAGGCCCGCGAGCTGGGCCAGGGTTCGGTGGTGGTCGGCGACCGGGTGGCGCTGATCGGCGACACGTCCGGCGCCGGCGGCTCACTGGCCCGGATCGTCCGGGTGGAGCCGCGCACCAGCGCGCTGCGGCGCTCCCCCGACGACACCGACCCGACCGAACGGATCATCGTGGCCAACGCCGACCAGATGGTGATCGTCTGCGCGCTGGCCCAGCCGCCGCCCCGGCTGCGCTTCGTCGACCGCTGCCTGGTCGCCGCGTACGACGCCGGGCTCGACCCGCTGCTCCTGCTGACCAAGGCCGACCTGGCCTCACCGCGCAAGATCCGCGCTTTCTACGCTCCACTCGACCTGCCCATGCTGACCACGCGGCGGCCGCTGCCGGCGCGCACGCTGTCCCGGGTCCGGAACGCGCTGAGCGGCCGGATCAGCGTGCTCATCGGGCAGTCCGGGGTGGGCAAGTCCACGCTGGTGAACACCCTGCTCCCGGAGGCAGCCCGGACCACGGGCACGGTCAACCCGGTGACCGGCCGGGGCCGGCACACCTCGTCGTCGGTGGTGGCGCTGCCGCTGGGCGACGGCTGGCTGATCGACACGCCGGGCCTGCGCGGCTTCGGACTGGGGCACGTGAGCCTGGACCGGGTGGTGGAGGCGTTCGGCGACCTGGCCGAGGGCACGGCCGCGTGCCCGCCGGGATGCGACCACCTCTCCACCGGCTGCGCGCTGGACGGGTGGGCCCGTGAGCACCATGCCGAGGCCCGCCTGGACTCGCTGCGCCGCCTGCTGCGCAGCCGGGAAGACACGGCTCCGGACTAGTTCGAGAAGTCCTGGGTCATCCACACGGTGCCCGAGCTGTCCCGGTAGACCGCGATCCCGATATGGGTGAAGGTGCTGCTCAGGATGTTCAGCCGGTGACCATCGTCGGGCGGCTGCTCGTTCAGCATGTCCCCGGGTCAGCGTCAGATGTCCGCATGTGCGGCCCCCACTCTCGCATATGCTGCTGTTCCGGGACTGGCTGGCCAGGGGTGACGACGGCGGTAGCGACATGACAGACCTGCAGGGCGTGATCGGGCTGCTCCACCGGGCCGACTGGACCCGGCTCAGCCTGTCTGCCGACGTGCACTCCGAAACCGACCAGGACCTGTGGACGAGTCGCGTGCGCGCGACACGGCCGCACTGGGTCCCCGAGGGTCGCGCTTGGAGATTCCGGGAAAACCCGGAGAACACCCCGCTGACCTGGGAAGAGGCGAGCGGTGAAGAACTGGTGGGCTATCACTCCTGGGACACGACGCTGCTGATCGCGCCGGGCGGGCGCTACCGCCAGGAGTACCAGGATGAGCCTTCCGGGCGGGCCATTGGCAGCGACGGTGAACGCAGCTGGGTATGGCGTCCGCAGGATCCGCCGCCGCCGGGGCCGCCGGGGCATATCGCGCATAAGCCGCCGTTGCCGCAACTGTTCTGCCCGTCCGAGCTGCTCACCGGGTACACGCTGGAGGTGCGGGGGCCGGTGACCGCCTGCGACCGCGACGCGATAGCGGTCCAGGCCACCCCGCGGGCCGACACCGGACCCGGCCTGCGCACTTCTCTTTCTGACCAGCTCGACGTGATCGTGGATGCCGAGCTCGGCATCCTCCTCCGCTACGAGGCGACGTTCGAAGGCCAGCGGCTGAGCCTCACGGAGTTGACGGCCGTCGTGGTAGACCCGCCGGAAGCGGCGGACCTTTCCCGGTTCGCGCCGCCAGCGGGCAGCCGGATCAGCCAGGATCCAGAGGACAGCCTGCGGGAGACGTCCCGCGGGCCGGGCCGAGAGGCGGCGAACACTGTCCTCGGGCTGGCCATGGGCGGTCTGGGTGCCAGCATCCGGTTCGCGCCGCACCTTCCGGGTCGGCACAACTTTGGCGAGACCGACCTCCAAGAGGCGATGCCACCCGCCGAGCCGGCCGTACTCGAGCCGGAAGGCGCCCCGCCACCCTCCGACGATCTGCTGTACCTGCTGTACCGCAGCGGCGACATCCCGGTCCTCACGGCCATCCTGGACGAATGGCAAGACCTGACCGCCATGACGGCGCAGGTCCCGGATTCGCTGCGTGCCGCGGGCCACGGCGGCGTGGGCTACCTCATCGATTCGTTTCCCGCGATGACGCGCGGGAAGCCCGTAGCCCACAAGGTTTCCCGCCTGCGCGCCGGCGGCCGGGACAAGTACCGCATCGACTACCTGACGGGCCGGAACCACCCAAAGACGATCGCCTGCGATGGGGAGCATCGCTGGCAGGTGTTCGCGGACCGGACCATGGTCGGACCGGCCAAGCCGATGGGTGGCCACATGGCCACCGTGGTCGACTCGTCCTGGCTGCTCGGCTGCCGGCTGTCGGGCGGCGCGGAGATCAGCTACCGCGACCGTCGCGCTTACCAGCTCCGCGTGGCCAAGAGCGGCGATGGCTGGTGGGCGGCACCGGTGCTGTTCTTCCCCGCCGACGTGATCGTTGACGCCGAGCTCGGCTGCCTGCTCCGGCTGATCTCGTTCGCAGGCGACAGGCCAGAGTCGTGGTACGAGCTGAGCGGCATCGGCATCGGAACCGAGCCGGTCCCGGCCGCGGAGTTCCGCCTGGATATCCCGCCCGGCGTCCGCGTCGTCGAAGAGACGGGTCACCCGGTCACCGACACGACGGCGGTCATGCCGGGCCCGGCCGGAACCGTGATCCGCACCGCCGCCAACGTGGTCCGCCGGACGAGTGACGCGGTCTCCGCCACCAGGAGTTTCCTGGATGACCTGCGCGGCAGGAGCAGTAGTTAAAAGTCCGCGCGGAAGGGTAACCGCGTGGAACGGGACGAACGGCTCCGGTTTTCGTTCTGCGCGGCGGCGGCCGCATACGCTGAGCGCCGCCCGGACTACGCGCGGGCCGCGGTGTGCTGGGCGCTGGGCGCGCGCCCGGCCCGCGAGTGCTCGACCTCGGGGCCCGGTCCCCCCTTGTGCGTGGATCGGCCGCGCTAGGTGACCGTGCCGCCGGTTCGCCAGTAGACGCCGGCCGCGGTCCGGGACAGGAACGACTCGTCGACCAGGTACCGGCGCAGGGCGCAGTGGTCGTCGAAGATCGCCTTGAGGATCTCGTCGACGACCGGCTCGGGGTACCTGCGGCCCGGCTCGAAGGCCTGCGCCACCTGTTCGAGCAGCAGGCGCCGGCGGATGCGCTTGGCCGGCATCGCCGTGATCCGGCCGTCGTGGATGAAGGGCCGCAGCTGAGCCGGCGGGTCGGTCCCCAGGAGGGCTCGGGGAGGTGGGTGGGCATCGCCGTTGTCGTCCATCACCCCCAGTATGACGCGCCCGGGGAAGGGCCCGCTGGCGAGAAAGATGTCCCAGGCGGTACCGTTTCGCGGGTGGTCCGTTACGACGACGACCTGCGCTTCGCGCATGTCCTCGCAGACGCCGCCGACGACATCACCACCAGGCGGTTCAGGGCGCTCGACCTGCGGGTCGAGACCAAGCCCGACCTTACGCCCGTGTCCGATGCCGACCGGGCGGCCGAAGAGTCGCTGCGTAACGTGCTGCGCCGGGCCCGTCCGCGCGACGCGGTGCTCGGCGAGGAATTCGGGCGGTCCGGCGTGGGGTCGCGCTGCTGGGTCCTGGACCCCATCGACGGGACGAAGAACTACATCCGCGGCGTTCCGGTGTGGGCCACCCTGGTCGGGCTGATGGACGGCCCGGACGTGGTGGTGGGCGTGGTGTCGGCGCCCGCCCTCAGCCGGCGCTGGTGGGGCGCGCGGGGCGGCGGGGCGTGGACCGGGCGCAGCCTGACCAAGGCCTCGCCCTGCCGGGTGTCCGGGGTGACCAAGCTGGGCGACGCGTCCATGTCCTACTCGGGCCTAGGCGGGTGGGCCGAGCGCGGAATGCTGGACAACTTCCTCGGGCTGACCCGGGCGGTGTGGCGGACCCGCGCGTTCGGGGACTTCTGGTCCCACATGCTGGTCGCCGAGGGCGCGTGCGACATCTCCGCCGAGCCCGAGGTGTCCCTGTGGGACCTGTGCGCGCTGCAGATCATCGTCACCGAGGCCGGCGGGCGGTTCACCTCGCTGGAGGGCGAGGCCAGGCCCGACGGCGGCAGCGCGGTCTGCACCAACGGCCACCTGCACGACGATGTGCTGGCGCAGTTGAGCAACGGAGGTCTTGCTCTCTGAGGTGATATCACCGATGCTTGATGGACGTCACAAGTTCACAAGCGCCGGAACCAGGGGGTGCGATACCTCGTGAAGGTACGAGACGGCATGTCCCACCTTGTCCTTACCATCGGGCCTGCGCACACGCTGCGGCAGGCGGCGCGCATGATGTCCGCGCGCCGGATCGGGGCCGCGGTGGTGATCGACTCTGAGCACGCGGGCATCGGCATCCTGACCGAACGCGACCTGCTGGACTCGATCGCCAAGGGCGAAGATCCCGACGCCGAGCTGGTGGCGCAGCACCGGACCGAGAACCTGGTGTACGCCTCGCCCGAGTGGACCCTGGAAGACGCCGCCGCGGCCATGGTCCGGGGCGGGTTCCGGCACCTGGTCGTGGTCGAGGGCCACGACGTGGCCGGGCTGCTGTCCATGCGCGACATCGTCCGCTGCTGGACCTCGGCCGACGCGGCCCAGCCGGTCGCCACCACGGCCTGACGCGCCCAGGGCTCCGGCGTGTTCCTGACTTACCAGTCTTTGTCCGGTAAGCGCCTGATTGGGTGAACTCGCAGCTTGTAGACGCGGGCACGCCACGTGATCATGTAGGTCTCTGAGGTCTACATGAGCGAGGTGTGGCGTGCCCGCAGTGGCATTGTCGCGCGTGGGTGCGCGCGTGGTCGAGTCCGGTCCCGGCGGGGAGAATCTGGCCGCCAGTACGTGGCAGCGGCTGGAAGCGCTGACTGACCCGCGCTCCCGGCAAGGGCGGATCTACCCGCTGGCCTGCCTGATCGCGGTCGCGGTCTGCGCGTTCACCGCCGCCGGGAACGACCGGTTCACCGCGGTCGGGCAGTGGATCAGGCGGGCGGACCAGGCAGACCTGGCCCGGCTGCACGCCCCGTGGGACCCGCTCGCCGACCGGTACCGGGCACCAGATGAGAAGACGATCCGGGTCGTGCTGGACCGTCTTGACCCGCGAGCCCTGGCCCGGGCCCTGCTCGGGCCTCGTCCGCACCGGCGCCCGGGCGGGCCGCCTTCGGCCAGCGTGCGCGGTTACCGTGCCCGCCGCGCTGCCCAGCAGGCACAAGCGCTGGCCCGGGACCGGTTAAGGGCAGTGGCCGCGGACGGCAAGACCTCCCGGGGAGCCCGCCGCGCCGACGGCACCCGGGTCCACCTCCTCGGCGTCGCCGAGCACGGCGGGCGGCTCCTGGATCACCTTGAGGTGGACGTCAAGCACAACGAGACCAGCCACTTCACCGAGCTCCTGGAATCCCTGGACCTGGACGGCACCGTGGTGACCCCCGACGCTGCACGCCCAGCGCGCCCACGCCGAGTACATGGCCGCCCAGCGCGGCGCACATTACCTGATCACCGTCAAGCGCAACCAGCCCGGCCCGCACGCCCAGCTCGCCGGCCTGCCCTGGCGGCAGATCCCCGTCGCCTGCCGGACACGGGACAAGGGCCACGGCCGCGCCGAACGGCGCACCTTGAAGTTCACCGCCGTCGCGGCCGGGCTGGCCTTCCCGCACGCCGCCCAGGCCATCCAGATCGTCCGCCGCCGCCGACCGCTGACCGGCACGAACTGGTCCACCGAAACGGTCTACGCGGTCACCTCGCTGACCGCCATCCAGGCACGGCCCGACCAGCTCGCCCGCTTCATCCGCGGCCACTGGGGAATCGAGGACCGGCTGCACTGGGTCCGCGACGTGGTCTACGACGAGGACCGCTCCCAGGTCCGCACCGGCAACGGGCCACGCGTCATGGCCAGCCTGCGCAACCTGGCCATCGCCATCTTGCGGCTGACCGGCCATACCTGCATCGCCGCTGCCCTGCGCCACCACGCCCGCCAGCCCGGCAGGCCACTTGAAACGATCATGCGGTGCTAACGACTTTGCCGGGGCCCTGCCGTTACCCCTAGAAATTGCTAAGGCTTGAGAGTAGTTTGGCGGCGAGCATCTAGGACGGAAAATAGGACAGAGCATGACAAACCTCAACATACAAGATCCGTCAGAAGAAGAGTCCAATCCGTGGATCTGGCCTAATCAAACCGGCACTCTTTCTGAAGCGGATAAGGCGCGTATAACTGCATTGCTAAGTGAATGGGGGTCCGAAAAAAGGGATGTAGCGACAAAGCAAACAGCCCGCGATCTCGCCCAGGTAAATAAAGACGCCGCCGCCGTTGCCGCCGAGGTAAATAAGGACGCCGCCAGCAATCTCGCCCAGGTAAATAAAGACGCCGCCGCCGTTGCCGCCGAGGTAAATAAAGACGCCGCCGCCGTTGCCGCCGAGGTAAATAAGGACGCCGCCAGCAATCTCGCCCAGGTAAATAAAGACGCCGCCGCCGTTGCCGCCGAGGTAAATAAAGACGCCGCCGCCGTTGCCGCCGAGGTAAATAAAGACGCCGCCCGCGATCTCGCCCAGGTAAATAAAGACGCCGCCAGCAATCTCGCCCAGGTAAATAAAGACGCAGCCGCCCTTGCCGCCGAGGTGAGTACGCAGGCAGCGGATCGCCTTGCGCAGTCCGGAACTATCGGATCTATCGTTTCGGCGTATATCCAAGTAGCAGAGGGGTCGCTCGATCGTGCAGTCAGCAGAGGACAGTACATAACGACGGCGGCTGGAGCAATAGTTACAGCGTACACCACGCTTCTGGGGGTTACCTATAGCTCAAGCTCTAAAATAACAGAGATTCGTCCCACGGCACTGATACCGCCCGTCTTCTTGGGCACGGCGATCGCCTTTGCAGTAGCCTACATCGCGTTTTTGAAGCAATCCCCCGTCCCCCCTGAACAATCTCTTCTTGCATTTAATAAAGGCCTCTTCTTCCAAAGGGATAGTGACAGCGCGAGCGCTCTCGATGCTCGTCTAAAGGAGTTCTGCGAGTGGACATACGGGGGCGTAAGAGACAGAAGTGGCTATTTGCACATGTCTGTTTATGCGCTTGCCATCGGCGTCGCTATACTGCCGATTTCCTTCCTAAACATTCCGGGTTATGATGGATGGATTATTTTCGCAGCAGGTGTCGCGATACTAGGAATTGCCGCTGTCATTTTGCTTATAAAAAATAAATCTAGGCCAGCACAGTCGGGCCAACTTGAGGATACGTCATCTGCGTAGTAGTAGTGACGCCAGAACTGGAACATCTGCGCCCAGATGCAGCCTGTGGGCGGCCCAGGGTGTCGGCAAAGTCCCGGCTGGGCGGTGATTCAGCTGTTCTGCGACACGCCGATGTGAGCTGGTAGCGGCGCGGGCACGGCCCGGGAAGTGATCATGGCGGTTCCTACACCTGCCGGATCGCTGCTGAGGGGCCATGCCCGCTGCGTCATCATCCCTGATCGACCCTGCTATTGGCCAGTTGGTGGCCGCGGCGCAGTCCCTGGACCGGGAACCGGCGCGGCTGCTGCCGGTGCTGGCTGCGGTCCCTGATCCCCGGGCGCTCCGCGGGGTGCGGCACCGGCTGGCGGTGATCCTGGGCCTGGCGCTGTGCGCGGTGCTGGCCGGCGCCCGGTCTTTCACCGCGATCGCCGAATGGGCCGCCGACGCAGACCAGGGCACCCGGCAGGCGCTCGGCGTCACCGGCGTGGTGCCGTGTGAGTCCACGTTCCGGCGGACCCTGCGGGCCCGGGATGCTGATGCCCTGGATGCGGCAGCCGGCGGCTGGGCCCAGCAGCGTACTGTCCCGGCCCCGGGCCGGCGGCGGGCGGTTGCCGTGGACGCCCTCCACACGGTCCGGGCGAACCTGAACTGGCTGGTAGAAGACCAGAAAGCCCACTACATCGCCGTCGTCAAGGGCAACCAGCCCGGCCTGCACGCCCGGATCAAGGCGCTGCCCTGGCGGCAGGTACCGGGCGGCAGCTGAGCCGCGGTCGCGGGTGCGGGAGTATGTGTCCGGGCTGGTCGCGGGCCTGGAGCGGAAGAACGGGTGGACGCTGGCGGAATGGGCCGGCGAGGTCAGCCCGGATGGCATGCAGCGGCTGCTGCGCCGCGCGGACTGGGACGTGGACGGGGTCCGGGATGACGTGCGGGGCTACGTGGTCGAGCAGCTGGGTGACCCGGACGGGGTGCTGATCGCCGATGAAACCGGGTTCCTCAAGAAGGGCATCCGGTCGGCTGGCGTGCAACGGCAGTATTCGGGGACCGCGGGCCGGACGGAGAACTGCCAGGTCGGGGTGTTCCTGGCGTATGCGTCCCGGCACGGGCACGCGCTGGTCGACCGGGAGCTGTACCTGCCGCAGTCCTGGGCCGGGGACCCGGGCCAGCGCCGGGCGGCGGGCATCCCGCAGGAGGTGGAGTTCACTACCAAGCCGCGGCAGGCGCAGGCGATGATCGCCCGGGCGATCGCCGCCCGGGTGCCGTTCGCCTGGTTCACCGCCGATGAGATCTACGGGCAGGCCAAGTACCTGCAGGCCTGGCTGGAGGACCAGGACGTGTCCTACGTGATGGCCATCCGGTGCAGCGACACGCTGACCACGCCCGCCGGTGAGCAGGGGGCCGACGCGCTGATCGCGGCCATGGCGCCACGGGCCTGGCAGAAGATCTCGGCCGGGGCCGGAGCGCACGGGCCGCGGGAGTACCACTTGGTCCGGATCCCGGTCCGGACTGGGTGGAAGCCCGGCCGCGGGCACTGGCTGCTGGCCCGCCGGTCGCTGAGCGATCCGGAGGAGATCGCCTATTACGCCTGCTACGGGCCCCGCCGGTCCAGCACCGCCGACCTGGCCTGGATCGCCGGAAGCCGCTGGCATATCGAAGAATGCTTCCAGCAAGCGAAGAACGAAGCAGGGCTGGATCACTACCAGGTCCGCTCCTGGCGGGCCTGGTACGCCCATATCACCTTGTCCATGCTCGCCCTGGCCTGGCTCGCGGCCAGCAGGGCCCAGGCGGGAAAAGGGGCATCGGAACCAGCGACCCGGGCATGATCGGCTACACGCTCCCGGAGATCCGCCGCCTGCTGATCAGCCTGGTCCAGGCCTGCTCACCCGACCCCGAAGGCGTCTGGTCCTAGTCCCGCTGGCGTCGGCGACGCCAGTACCAGGCCCGCCTGTGCCACTACCGGCACCGCGGCTACGCACTTACCGAACCGGTCTTCACCGGCGGACGCGCCTGGTGATTTATCCTCCGCGCGGGTCAGGCAGGCCCCGTGGCGGAATGATGAGCATGTGACCTGCGTCGTGCTGTTTCATTCGGTGTACGGGCGGCGGCCAGCGGTGCCCGCCGCCGCTGACCGGCTGCGGGCCGCGGGCCACACGGTGACCGCGCCCGACCTGTACGCCGGACGCCTCGCCCCGACCGCCGATGCCGGTTTCGCCCTATGCGACCAGATCGGGTGGCAGACCATCATGCGACGGGCCCGGCAGGCGCTGACCGGATGGCCGCCCGAGACGGTTCTCGCCGGACTGTCCATGGGCGCCTCAGTCGCCGCCAGCCTGCTCGACGAGCGCCCCGCTACCGCAGGCCTGCTCCTGCTGCACAACACCGGCGGCAGTGACGAAGCGGCAGTCCGCACCGGCCTGCCCGTCCAGCTGCACATCGCCGACCCGGACGAATACCAGTCCCCGGCTGACATCGCCGCGTGGGAACAGGCCATCACCGGCGTCGGCGCCTCGGTGCAGCTCTTCCGGTACCCCGGAGCCGGGCACCTGTTCACCGATCCCGGCACGCCCGACCACGATGACCAGGCTGCCGCCCTCGCCTGGCAACGCAGCCTACGGTTCCTCAGCAACCTCTGACCACTGCCGCACTTCGGTCACCAGGCAGCCCCCCTCGCTTGTACAGCACCGGAGCGGATGGGCAGAGGCGGACTAGCCCTGAATCTAGCAAGTGCCGTTGCAGTATCAGGACAGGAGCGGACATTCACGGAACACGCCGGAGCCCTGCTGACGCGCCCCGGGCAAAAGGTCATCGCGGAATTAACATAATTCCCGGATTAGCGGTATTTTCCCGCCGCCGGCAAAGGCGCGGCCAGATGTTCGTTATTGTCTTGTGATTCCGTCGTGCCGCGTGGTTAAGGCGCTTATACACGGCCGGGACACCGGCCTGTCCTGGTGGGACGGGACGGGCACTGGCACCTGGCCGCGGTGAGCGACCCGCACGCGCTCCAGCCCAGTGGCGATGGGGTTCGAGGCGGCGCCGTTCCGGCTCTGGCTGACCCCGCCGCCCCGGGCTCGCCCGGATCGCATCGAGGTGGTGGTGACGGGACGGACCGCCCGGGCCCGGGTCGTGGTACCGGTCGGGACGGACCGGGAAATGCCGGACACTTAGAGGATGAACCGCGAGCGCGCGGAGACCTACCTGCGGCTGCTGGCCGAGGCCGAGCTGCGCGATCCCGCGCTGCCGTCGCCGCCGGCGCCGCGGTCGGCCGACGCTCCGTTCGTCACCGCGCCGGTCACCTTGACCCGGGCGGCGTGGGCCCTGACCGCGGTCGGGGCGCTGGACCTCGAGACGGCCGAGGCCGTCCTGGCCGACGCGGAGCTGGCCGTGGCCGCGCGGCACCGCCCCGAGGCGGCCGCGCCGATCTCGGCGGGCCCGCGCCTGGGCCCGCGCCGGTTCGCCGGCGGCCGGGCGCTGGCCCGGATGAGCCATCTGATGCCGTCCGGGCCGGCCCTGGCCTGCGCCCCCGCCCCTCCGGACGGCCCGGCCCCGCCGGACGGCCCGGACCGGTACGTCCCGGTGGGGCAGATGATCTTGTTCCACGACGAGCTGATCAGCGGTGAGCTCGACCTCATGTCGTACGCGCACACCGCGGCCGGCGCCCGCTTCACCGCCGTCTGGCGGACGCGGGACCCGCTGGGCGCACGGCACCACGGCGTGCCGCCGGTCGACGCGTTCACCCTCACCGACGACCGAGGCCAGCCCTACGACCTGGAGTTCGCCACCAGGGGACGGCCGGAATCGACCTGCGACCTGACCCTGCGCCCCGACCCGGCGCCCGACATCGGCTGGCTCGAGATCACCGCGCCGGGCGAGCACGCCGTCCGCGTCGACCTGGGCCGCCGGGCCGAACGACCCGAGCCGCAGGTCAGCGAGATCAGCCTCAGCGTCGGCGAGCACCTGCTGAACCGGATCGCGGAGCGGCTGCTCGCCCTGGCCCCGGAGTACGGGCTGGGCCTGCGCCATCAACTGGCCGCCCGCCTGACCGCGCCACCGGTCACCAACCTGGCCGCGGGCCTGGGCGCCACGATCGCCGCGCTCGAGGCGGCCGAGGTCTTGTCCCCGCGCAGCCCGGTGCCGGCCCGGCTCGCCGCGCTGTGCGCGAGCCTGGGCATCGGCGGGCACGGGATCACCGCGGCGCCCGCGCCGGACCTGCCCGAACCGTGGCTCAGCATGCTCACGCACTACCATCGCCGGAAACCCGAGACGGCGCCGGCCGGAGACGGCTTCGCCGCCGTCGCCGCCGCCCTGCCCGAACTGGAGGGCATCAGGGTGGTCCTGCTCGGCCTGCACAACTACGACGGGGGCACCTGGATGGACGCGCTGGTGCTGGGCCAGGTGCCGGGCCTGCAGCATCGAGCGCTGGGCCTGGACATGACCTTCCCGCTGTCGGTGTGGGTCCGGGACGGCGGCGGGCGCTGGCACGCCGCGCGCCCGGCGGGCTGGTACCACGAGGAGGGCGAGGCCGCGCTCACGCTGCGGCTGACCCCGCCGCTGATCCGGTCCTCGGCCTGGATCGAGGTGCTGGCCAGCGGGCAGTCTGCTGAGGTCCGCGCCACGGTGCCGGTGAGGTGGGGGTACCCACTATGAATTCTGTGCCGAACGGAGCGTGGTTCACCTGCCTGCCTCGCTTCCAGACGCAGGTGCCGTGCGGGACGGGCCGGCACACCGTGCGCTGGGAGGCCGGATCGCTGGACCTGCCGTCGCATCCCGACGTCGAGGGCGAGCTGGTGCTCGCCGCGCTGGGCGGGGACAAAGCCCGCTGCGTCGAGGTGGCCGGGGCCTGGACCCGGCACGCCGACGACCTGTCGGTGCTGGCCATCGGGCCCCGCGGCCCGGCCGACCAGATCGCGGTCGACTGGGATGACGTGGACGCGGCCGAGCAGGCGGGCAGCACGGTGACCGGGCCGACCGGGCGGGCGCGGAGCATGCCGATGCGGCTGGCCAGCCAGCCGGGGCCGACCGTGGCCCGGGCGGGCGCGCGGCAGCGGCAGATGCAGGAGGAACGGCTCAGGGCCCAGCGGCGCCGCAACGACGTCCTGTCGCTGCTCGCGCTGGGGTACGGGTTCCAGGTCCGGCTGATCGGGCAGGTGGCCGCGGCGCATGCCGCACGGGGCGCCGGGGAGCAGGCCGGCTCGGGCCCCGCGCTGGTCGCGGCGATCACCGGGCGGCTGGCCCCGGTGGCCGAGGAATGGCTCGGGATCGACCCCGATCAGGTCGTGGTCGGCCTGCACGCCGGACGCAGCTGGGGATCATCCGAGCTGACCGGGTACGGGGCGGACCGCCGGCTGCGGGTCAGCCTGCCCGCCGGGTGGCTGGCCTGCGTCTGGGCCTGCGGGCTGGCCCGAGTCGGACGGCACCTGGTCGTCGCGGTGGAGCAGCCCGGCTGGCCCCGGGCCCGGGTGCTCGGGCTGCGCGCGCCGGGCGCCCAACCCGAGCCGCTGGACGTGCACGCCGACCCGGATGGTCCCGGAGATGTTCCACACTGGGAGGTATATGAGTGAGAATCCGGCGGCGGAGGCGCTCGGGGTCGCGGTCGCGGCCCGGGTGCCGGTACTGCTGTGGGGCGCGCCCGGGACCGGCAAGACCTCCGCCATCCGGGCCATGGCCCGCGCCATGGACCTGCCCTGCGAGACGGTCATCGCCTCGATCAGGGAGCCCTCCGACTTCGCCGGGCTGCCCATCGTGGTCGGCGACGTGGTCCGGTTCGCTCCCCCGGCCTGGGCCCGGCGGCTGGCCGAGGCCGGGCACGGCCTGCTGTTCCTCGACGAGCTGTCCACCGCGCCGCCCGCGGTGCAGGCGGCCCTGCTCCGGGTGGTACTGGAACGGGCCGTCGGTGACCTGACCCTGCCGGACGAGGTCGCGGTGGTAGCCGCGGCCAACCCGCCCGAGCAGGCCGCGGACGGCTGGGACCTGTCCGCGCCGCTGGCCAACCGGCTGTGCCACCTGTCCTGGCTGGCCCATCCGCGCTCGGTGGCCGACGGCCTGGCGGGCGGCTGGGCGGCGCCGGAGATCCCGCTGCTGCCCGACGGCTGGCAGGCCGAAGAGATCCTGTCCCGCGGCCTGGTCGCCGCGTTCCTGCACGTCCGGCCCGCGCTGGCCTGCGCCCCGCCGACCGACGCGGCCTCGGCCGGGCGCGGCTGGCCGTCGCCGCGGACGTGGGAGATGGCGGGCCGGCTGATGGCGGCCGCGGGCGCGGCGGGCACGTCCGACGAGGCACGTTCGGCCCTGATCAGGGGCGCCGTGGGCGACGGTGCCGGGGTGGAGCTCCTGGCCTGGCTGGTGGAGATGGACCTGCCCGACCCGGAGCAGGTGCTGGCCGACCCCGCCTCCTTCCGGCTGCCGGAACGAGGCGACCGGGCCTACGCCGCGCTGGCCTCGATCGCCTCGGCGGTCGCAGCGAACCCGACCCCGGAACGCTGGACGGCCGGCTGGCAGGTCCTCGGCCTGGCCGCGGACGCGGCGCTGGACATGGCGGCGGCCGCGGCGCGGGTGCTGGCCCGGTGCCGTCCGGACGGGGCGGCGCTGCCCGAGGAGGTCCGCATGTTCGCCCCGGTACTGCGGGCCGCGGGCCTCTTGCAGGGCTGAGGCCGGTGCCTGACACGCGATGACCGGGCGCGAGATCGAGGGGCTGGCGGCGGCCCGGCTGTGGGCTACCGACCGGTTTCCGTACCTGGCCACGGGGCTGTTCGGCGCGGAGGTGGTGGCGGCGGCCGGAAGCGGGACCGTGTCGGTGGACGAGAACTGGCGGATGCGGGCCGACCCGGACCTGACCGCGGGCTGGACCGCCGCCCAGCTGGGCAGCGTGCTCGTGCACCACGTCTGCCACCTGCTGCGCACCCACGGGGAGCGGGCCCAGGCGGTCGGGGTTAGCCGGGAGCAGGCGCCGGTCTGGGTGCGGGCTGCCGACGCGGAGATCAACGACGACCTGATCCCGGCCGGGCTGGACCTGCCCGGCCGGCCGGTCCTGCCTGCCGACCTAGGCGCACCGGACGGCCTGCTGGCCGAGCAGTACTTCGAGGCGAGCACCACGGACCGTTCGGCCCGAAGAAAGGGAGAAGGGGAGGCGGCGGGCGACTGGCTTGACTGCGGAAGCGGCGCCGACGGGGTGCCGCGGCCGGGCGACGGCCCGCCCGGGCTGCCCGCCTGGCAGGCCGAACTGCTGCGCCGCCAGGTGGCGCAGGACGTCATCGCGCACAGCAAGCTGGCCGGGACCGTGCCGGGCGGCCTGCTGCGCTGGGCCGAGGAGATCCTCAGCCCGAAGGTCAACTGGCGCAAGGTGCTCGCGGCCGAACTGCGCCGCGCCGTGGCCGAGGTCTCGGGCGCCGTCGACTACTCCTACCGGCGGCCGTCCCGGCGGGCCGCCGTGACCGGCAACGTCGTGCTCCCGGCGCTACGGCGGCCGGTACCCGAGGTCGCCGTGGTCTGCGATACATCGGGCAGCATGACCGAGGACCTGCTGGCCGCGGCGCTGGCCGAGGTCGAGGGGCTGATGCGGGCTCTCGGCATGGCCCGGCAGGTCCGCGTGCTGGCCTGCGACACCGCGGCCGGCCCGGCCCAGCGGGTCAGCTCGGCCCGTCAGGTCCAGCTGGTCGGCGGCGGCGGGACCAACATGGGCACGGGTATCGCGGCGGCGGCCGCGCTGCGGCCCCGGCCCGCCGTCACGGTCGTGCTGACCGACGGGTACACCCCATGGCCGTCGCAGGCGCCGAAGGGAACGCGGGTGGTGATCGGGCTGCTGGGGCCGGGCGCGCCGGACGCGCCGTCCTGGGCCCGGGCGGTCCGGGTCGAGCCGGACTAAGCTCCGGGCGATGAGCACCAGGCCGAGACGGCAGTACCTGACCGTGATCGCGATCGCGCTGACCTTCGGGTCGGGGGCGGCGGACGTGGCCAGCTTCACCCGGCTGGGCAACGTCTTCACCAGCGTCATGACCGGGAACATCGTGTTGTGGGGGCTGGCCACGGCGCGCGGGTCGCTGACCCTGGCCAGTCACACCGCGGTCGCGATCGCGGGCTACATCGCGGGCGTGGCCGGGGGCGCCTGGATCGCGCACGGGGTCGAGACGGCCGGGCCCGCGGTCAAAGGAA
The DNA here is from genome assembly GCA_963834685.1 of uncultured Actinomycetes bacterium. Taxonomy (GTDB): domain Bacteria; phylum Actinomycetota; class Actinomycetes; order Streptosporangiales; family Streptosporangiaceae; genus Palsa-504. The sequence goes on from CAWICW010000008.1 coordinate 50,551, forward strand.
CGGCCTCGGCGTCGGCCTCGGCGGGCGAGGAGGATGTGCTGCCGGGCCACGTCCTGTGGGTTCTGCTCGCGGAGCTGACGATGCTGGCCGGGTTCGCGGTGGGCTGGGAGGTCAGCGGGGCCAGCCCGGCCGGGTGGGCGCAGTTCTGCCTGCTGGCCACGCTGGCCGCCGCGATGGGCATGCAGTCCTCCGCGGTCAACGACATGGGCCTGGCCCAGGTGTCGACCACCTACCTGACCGGGACGCTGACCGGGCTGGTGTCCTCGCTGGTCCGTCCCGGCCAGGACACGCCGTACGCAAGGCGGCGGGTAGGGGTCCTGATCGGGCTGGTGACCGGGGCCAGCCTGTGCGGGCTGTTCGTGGCGACCGCGGCCGACGCGGTGCCCGCCCTGCCGCTGGCCGCGCTGGTCACCACGATCGTGGCGGCCACCTGGCCTGGCAGGCGGTCCTCTGGTCCTGCCGACCGCTGACGCGAAATGTCACACCGTGGTGTCAGCATGTGAGCGTGAGACCAGCGCTGAGGGCGGGACTGCTGCCGCTGTGGCGGGACCGGGACACGCTGCAGTTCGGCGTGGATCCGCGGCGGGCGGTCGCGCTCGGCGGGCTCGGGCCGGCGGCGGCCGTGATCAGCCTGCTGGACGGGAGCCGGGACCGGGACGGCCTGATCGCCACGGCGCAGGCGTACGGCATCGCGGCCGACGCGGTGAGCCGGGTGCTGGTGCTGCTGGCCGACGCGGGCGTACTGGACGACTTCCCGATAGGCCTGCAGGCCTGCCTCCCCGACCGGGTGCGGGCCCGGCTGGCCCCGGAACTGGCCACGGCGGCGCTGGCCTACGCGGACGGGGACGGCGGGGCGCGCACCCTGGCCCGCCGCCGGGCCGCCTTCGTCCGGGTCCACGGGGCGGGCCGGACCGGCGCGTGCCTGGCCAGCTTCCTGGCCGCCTCGGGCGTGGGGCACGTCGCGTGCGCCGACCCGGAACCGGCCGAGCCCGCCGACCTCACGCCCGCCGGGCTGATCGAGGCCGATCTGGGTTCGCCGCGGCAGGACGGCGCGGCCCGGGCCGCGCAGCGGGCCGCGCCCGACGTCCGCACCCGCGATGACGGCACGGTCCCCGACCTGGTCATCCTGACCCGGCCGACGCTGCCGGACCTGACCGACGCCCTGCTGCGCGACCGCGTGCCCCACCTGGCCGTGTCGGCCGGCGAGGCGATCGGCGTGATCGGGCCGCTGGTGCGGCCGGGGCGTTCGGCCTGCCTGCGCTGCGTCGACCTGCGCAAGGCCGACGCCGACCCGCAGTGGCCGAAGATCGTGGCCCAGGCCACCTTCGCCCGGGTCCGGCCGCAGGCGTGTGACACCGTGCTGGCCGCCATGACGGCCGCGCTGGCCTGCGCGCAGGCGCTCGCGCTCCTCGACCGGCCCTTGGCCGTGCCGGTTTCTTCTGGCCCGGTCACGGTGAACGGGACGCTCGAGGTGGTCCTGCCGGACTGGCAGTGGCGGCGCCGGACCTGGCCGCCGCACCCGGCGTGCTCGTGCGGTGCGGCGGGTGATTATCGTCACGGGTCTGCACCTACGCCGCCGCGCCGTAACGATGCGGTAACGGACGCTCCCTAGCGTGTGTTGCAAGAACAGGCGCGAGGAGGCACGAGATGACGGAGCTTGAGGTGGCGCCCGGTGAGCGAAGGTTCTATGCGCTACGCGGGGTGCGGGACAATGCCTACGTGAACGATGTGCCGCGTAGCCCGGTGACCCGGGCCGCCAAGCTAGCAGGGCTGCCGATCGGCCTGGCGGGCCGGACGGCACTGGGCTTCGGGAAGCGGCTCGGCGGGCGATCCGCGGAGATCGTGGCCGAGGAGATCCAGCGGCGGACGGCGGAGCAGATCTTCCGGGTGCTGGGCGAGCTCAAGGGCGGCGCCATGAAGCTGGGCCAGGCGCTGTCCATCTTCGAGGCGGCGCTGCCGCCGGAGATCGCCGGGCCGTACCGGGCCACGCTGACCCGGCTGCAGGAGTCCGCGCCCCCGCTGCCCGCCCGGACCGTGCACCAGGTCCTGGCCAGGGAGCTGGGCGAGGACTGGCGGGACAGCTTCACCGAGTTCAACGACGTGCCCGCGGCCGCGGCCTCCATCGGGCAGGTGCACCAGGCGGTCTGGCATGACGGCCGGCGGGTCGCGGTGAAGGTCCAGTACCCGGGTGCCGGGCGCGCGCTGATCAGCGACTTTACCCAGCTCAGCCGGGCCGGGCGGCTGTTCGGACTGCTGATGCCGGGGCTGGACGTCAAGCCGTTGCTGGACGAGCTGCGGGACCGGGTCGCCGAGGAACTCGACTACGATCTCGAGGCCGAATCGCAGCGCGCCTTCGTCACGGCGTACGCCGGCGACCCCGACATCTACGTGCCCGGGGTCATCATGGCCACCGGCCAGGTGCTGGTCACCGAGTGGATGGACGGCACCCCGCTGTCCCGGATCATCAGCGACGGCAGCAAGGAAGAATGCGACCGGGCCGGCATCCTGCTCACCCGGTTCCTGTTCTCCGGCCCGGGGCGGGCCGGGCTGCTGCACGCGGACCCGCACCCGGGCAACTTCCGGCTGCTGGAAGACGGCCGGCTGGGCGTGCTGGACTTCGGCGCGGTCGACCACCTGCCGGACGGGCTGCCGCCGTTCTTCGGCCGACTGCTGCGAATCATGCACGACGACGAGGCGGACGTCTCCGCGGTCGAACGGGAACTGCGCGACCACGGGTTCCTGCGGCCCGGCGTCGAGGTCGACCTGGACGCGCTGTACGCCTTCCTCACCCCGATGGCCGAGCCGTCCAGGACGGACTCGTTCAAGTTCAACCGCGAGTGGCTGCGCGGCGAGGCGGCCCGCGTCACCGACATGCGCACCAGCAACATCGCGCGCCAGCTCAACCTGCCCCCGTCCTACGTGCTCATCCACCGCATGTCCACGGCCGGCATCGGCGTGCTGTGCCAGCTGGAGTGCGAAGGTGACTTCCGGGCCGAGGTGCTGCCGTGGATGCCGGGCTACTTCGACGCCGACCCGGATGCCGCCGCGGCGGTAGCGGGCTAGCGGCCCCGCCAGGTCGGGGGGCGCTTCTCGGCGAAGGCGCGGGCTCCCTCTTTGGCGTCCTCGGAGGCGAAGACCGGGACCATGAGCGCGGCCATCTGGTCCCAGCGCTGGTCGGCGGGCCAGTCGCCGCCGCCGACGGCGATCTGCTTGGTGGCGATCAGCGCCAGGGGCCCGTTGGCCGCGATCCGTTCGGCCAATTCGATCGCTTTGCCGCGTGCCTGGCCGTCGTCGACCACGTGGTTGACCAGCCCGATCTCGGCGGCCCGGGCGGCGTCGACCGGGTCGCCGGTCAGCAGCATCTCCAGGGCCAGGGCGCGGGGGATCCGCTGGGCCAGCAGCATCGCCCCTCCGGCCCCGGCCAGCAGCCCGCGCTTGACCTCGGGCACGCCGAACCGGGCCGACGCGCCCGCCACCACCAGGTCGCAGGCCAGCAGGAGCTCGAAGCCCCCGGCCAGGGCCCAGCCCTCGGCCGCGCCCACCAGCGGCTTGCGCGGCGGGGTCTGGGTGATGCCGCACAGGCCGCGGCCGGGGAAGGAAGGCACCTCCCCCTTCAGGAACGCCTTGAGGTCCATGCCGGAGGAGAACGTGCCGCCCGCCCCGGTGAGCACCGCGGCCCGCAGTTCGGCCGTCGCATCCAGTTCGTCGACCGCGTCGCGGATGCCCGCCGCCACCGCCCCGTTCAGGGCGTTGCGGGCCTCCGGCCGGTTGATCACGATGACCTGCACCGCGCCGTGCCGTTCGACCAGTACCTCGTCGCTCATCCCAGCTCCAGCTTGCGGAAGTCCCAGCTGACCAGCTTCAGCGGGGTGATGCGCAGCCAGGCGTGCCGCCCGTCGTGGGTCATATCGGACGGGCCGAAGTACTTGGCCGCCATCAGGCGCTCGGGCTCGGCGAGTTCCGGAGAGTCTTCGTCGCCGGTGCGTGGCACCGGGCCGATCACGGTGGCCTGGCCCTCCATCTCGACGCCGTGCAGCTCGTGATAATGGTGGCCGTCGTCGACCACCACCGCGACCCGGGGGTCGCGGGATACGTTGGCCCACCGCTGGCTGCGGGTGAGCGAGTAGACCCACATCGCCTGCCCGTCCCAGACGAACCAGACGGGCGCAACGTGCGGACCGTCCGGGCCGGTGGTGGCGAGCCTGCAGGTCCGCTGATCGCCCAGGAACGAGGACAGCTCCGCGGCGCTCATCGCGATCACCCGGCCGCGCCGCTGCTGTCGTTCCATGAGAAGACCATAATGACGGGGTGACCGATTCGCCACCGCCGCCCGGACAGCCCGATGAGCTCAGTCCGGTGGATTACCTGATGCACCGGGGTGAGGCGCACCCGGCCACCCGGTCCGCGTTCCTCGGCGTCGAGCTCCTGGATACCCCGGCCGACTGGGGCCGGCTGCGCGAGGCGATGGACCGGGCCAGCCGGGTGGTCATCAGGATGCGGCAAAAGGTCGTGGTCCCGCCGATCCCGACCACGCCGCCGCAGTGGGTCGTCGATCCCGACTTCGACCTGGACTATCACCTGCGCCGGGTCGCGCTGCCCGCCCCGGGCACGCTGCGCCAGCTGCTCGACCTGGCCGAGGTCACGCTGCAGTCGCCGCTGGACACCTCGCGCGCCCTGTGGGAGGCGGTGTACGTGGAGGGCCTGGAAGGCGGTTCCGGGGCCCGGGCGGCGCTGCTGAGCAAGTTCAGCCACGCGATCACCGACGGGCTCGGTGGCATCGCCCTGTTCGAGCAGGTCTACGACACCGAGCGGGACCCCGCTCCGCGGCCCATGCCGCCGCTGCCCATCCCCCGCGACGTGACCGGCACCGACCTGGTGCGCGCCAGCCTGCACCGGCTGCCCGAGACGACCCTGTCGGCCGGGGTGAGGCTGCTGGCCCGCACCGCGGGCACCGTCGTCCGCCTGGTCAGCCGGCCGGGCCCCACCGTGGCGGAGGCGGTCGGCTTCGCGAGCTCGGCGCGGCGGGTGCTCGGCCCGCCGCCGACCGCGCCGTCGCCCCTGCTGCGCCGGCGCAGCCTGGTCAGCCGCACCCACGTGCTCGAGGTGCCGCTCGCTGACCTGCGCGCGGCGGCCAAGGCGGCGGGCGGTTCGGTCAACGACGCGTACCTGGCCGCGCTGAGCGGCGGTCTCGGCCGCTACCACGAGGCGCTCGGCGTGCCGGTGGACGAGCTGCCGCTGGCCCTGCCGGTCAGCCTGCGCACCGCCGACGACCCGGCCGCGAGCAACCGGATCACCGGCATCACCATCGCCGCGCCGGTCGGCGAACCCGATCCCGTCGAGCGGATCCAGCTGGTCCGCGAGCAGGTCATCGCCCGCCGCGGCGAGCCGGGCCTGGACGTCCTGGACCGGATCGCGCCGGTGCTGAGCCTGCTACCGGATGCGGCGCTGGAGACGGTCATCGCGCGGCTCACCCCGCCGGACATCCAGGCCAGCAACGTGCCCGGCTACCAGCAGGAGACGTTCCTGGCCGGGGCCAAGGTGGAGCGGCAGTACGGGATGGGGCCGCTGCCCCGGGTGGCCATGATGGCGGTGCTGATCTCGCGGGCGGGCACCTGCACGGTGACCTTCCGTTACGACACCGCCTCGTTCATCGCCCCCGATCAGCTCGAGAAGAGCCTGCAGCTCGGCTTCGACGAGGTGCTCGACCTGGGGCGCCCGGGACGGCCGCGGAGGACCTCATGACCACGGCCGCGCCGGACGGCCCGGCCCGGCAGCTACGCCTGCCCGGGTCGGCGGCCGCGGTCGACGCCAGCCCCGAAGGCCCGGGAATCGGCGCGTTCTTCGACCTGGACGGGACGCTGGTGGCCGGGTTCACGGCCGCGGCGCACACCAGGGACCGGCTGCTCCGCCGGGACGTGGGCCCGGGCGACTTCCTGCGCATGACCCAGCTCGCGGTGGAGTACAAGCTCGGACGGCAGGAGATCGAGACGCTGATCGAAAGCGGGGCGGGCATGGCCCGGGGCCGACTGGCCGAGGACGTCGAGGAGATGGGCGAGCGGATCTTCCAGCATTACGTGGCGGACCAGATCTACCCGGAGATGCGCGACCTGGTCCGCGCCCACCAGCGCCGCGGGCACACCGTGGTGCTCAGCTCGTCCGCGCTGACCATGCAGGCCGACCCGGTGGCCCATTACCTCGGCATCGACCACGTGGTGTGCAACCGGTTCGTGGTCGACGAGCACGGCATCGTGACCGGCGCCATCGAGCAGCCGGTCATCTGGGGCCCGACCAAGGCCACCAGCGTGCAGGAGTTCGCCGCCGCTCACGACATCGACCTGCGGTCGAGCTACTTCTACGCCGACGGCGACGAGGACCTCGCCCTCATGTACCTGGTCGGGAACCCGCGGCCGACCAACCCCGGGCCGGCCCTGACCCGGGTGGCCGAACGCCGCGGCTGGCCCATCCTGCGGTTCCGCAGCCGCGGCAGCGGCGGGCCGCTGGGCCGGGTCCGGAACCTGGCCGCGCTCGGCTCGCTGTGGCCGGTCGCGGCCGGCGCGCTGGGCATAGGCGTCCTGACCCGGAGCAAGCGCGCCGGAGTCAACTTCCTGACCAGGTTCTGGCCGGAGACCGTGCTCGCGCTGAGCGGGGTGAAGCTGAACGTGCTCGGGGCGGAGAACCTGACCGCGCGGCGGCCGGCCGTCTTCCTGTTCAACCACCGCAACAACTTCGACGTGTTCATGGTCGCCGCGCTGGTCAAGGACAACTGGACCGGCGTGGCCAAGAAGGAGCTGGCCAGCAACCCGCTGGTCGGCACGCTGGGCAGGCTGCTGGATGCCGCGTTCATCGACCGGGACGACACCACGGCGGCCGTGGCCGCCCTCAAGCCGGTCGAGGAGGCGGCGCGCAAGGGGCTGTCGATCCTGGTCGCCCCGGAGGGTACCCGGCTCGAGGGCGCGGGGGGTTCGGGGCCGTTGGGGGTGGGCCCGTTCAAGAAGGGGGCGTTCCGGATCGCCATGGCCACCGGCCTGCCGGTGGTCCCGATCGTGATCCGCAACTCCGACTCGGTGGCGGGGCGCAACGCCACCACGCTCCACCCGGGCACGGTCGACATCGCGGTGCTGCCCCCGGTCAGCGTCGCGGACTGGACGGTGGCCAACCTGCGGGACAAGATGGAGCAGATCCGCGGAAACTACCTGGAGCTGCTGGCCGACTGGCCCGCCGCCCTGGACGGCCGGTACGGGAGGACGCCGTGAGCGAGCAACCCGACCTGGCCTCGTTGCTGGCCTCCGGTCCGGAAGGGCCGGTGCTCCTGATCCAGGCGAGCACGCCGACCGAGATGCGGCTGATCCGGGAGCGGATCGCCGCGGCCGGCGGCGCTGAGCACACCCTGGTCAGCCTCGGACCGCCGGGCGACCCAGAAGCGGAGCTGCCCGCCGAGATCCTGGGCCGCGACGACGACACCGCCCTAGTGCCGGTCCGGGTGGCCTGGCTGCCCGAGGAGCATTCGGGCCCGCGGCCGGCCCGGCTGGCCGACATGATGCCCGGTCGCGACCCGTACCGGCCCAGCGAACGCCAGCAGCAGCGGATCCGGACCCGCCAGCCCGGCCGGGTCCGGATCCTGGTCGGCGAGCCCGCCACGATCGGCTCACTGCGCCAGCGCTGGGCCGAGGCCACCGGCGGGGACGACCCGGACGACTTCGGCGCCTACGTGGCGCGCCGGGCCACGCTCGCGCTGGACCGGGCCGAGTACCGGCTGCGCGGTCCCCGGTACAAGACGCCCAGCTTGGTGAAGGAGGAGATCCTCGCCTCACGCCGGTTCCGGGCCGGCCTGCGCGGCGTGCGCCGCGGGGAGGACGAGGACCCGCCGTCACTGGACGAGGCGGGCGAGATCCTCGACGAGCTCGCCGCGGGCTGGAGCCGGCGGCTCATCGACGTCTTGCCGACCGTCGGGCGGCTGATCTTCCAGCGAGGCTTCGACCCGCAGATCGACTACGACGAGGCCCAGGTCGAGCGGCTGCGCGTCGCGCTGCAGCGCCACCCGAGCATCATGTTGTGGTCGCACCGGTCGTACCTGGACAACCTGGTGCTGACCGCGGTCATGCAGGAGCAGGGCCTGCCGCCGGCGCACGTGTTCGCCGACATCGGCCTGTCGTTCGGGCCGATGGGAGCGGTCCTGCGGCGCGCCGGGGTGATCTTCATCCGCCGCTCCGCGGGCGACAACCCGCTGTACCGGTACGTGCTGCGCGAGTACGTGGGCTACATCCTGGAGAAGCGGTTCAACCTCAGCTGGTCGATCGAGGGCACCCGTTCGCGGACCGGAAAGATGCTGCCGCCCCGGCTCGGCCTGCTGTCCTACGCCGCCGACGCCTACCTGCAAGGACGCGTCGACGACATCTTGCTGCTGCCGGTCTCCATCACCTTCGACCAGCTGCACGAGATCACCGAGTACGCCCGCTACGCCCGCGGCGGGCAGAAGAAGCCGGAGGGTTTCGGCTGGCTGTACGGCTTCGTCAAGGCCCAGGGCGCCCGCCACTACGGCAAGCTCTACGTCCGCTTCGGCGAGCCGGTCTCGCTGAGCGCCTTCCTCGGCCCGCCGGACGGCGAGACCGCCACCGATCCGGCGGCGCGGCGGCTGGCCCTGCAGAAGACCGCGTTCGAGGTGGCCTGGCGGATCAACCAGGACATGCCGGTCACGGCCACGGCGATCATCACCACGATCTTGCTGGCGATGCACGGGACCGGGCTGACCTTCGATGAGATCCGGCTGGCCCTGGCCGACGCGCTGGACTACCTGGACAGCCGGGCCATACCGCGGACCGCGAGCGCCCAGGCGCTGTCCGCGGCCGAGCCGGTGCGGGCCACGCTGGACGCGCTGCGTCAGGGCGGCCTGGTCACCGCCGTGACGGACGGACGTGAGCCGGTCTGGCTGATCGACCCGGAACACCAGCTCGCCGCCACCTTCTACCGGAACTCGGCGGTCCACTTCCTGCTGGATACCGCGCTGTGCGAGCTGGGCGTGCTCCGGGCGCGGGACGACAGTACCGACCCGGTGGGGGCGTTCTGGGCCGAGATCGCCTGGCTGCGCGACCTGCTGAAGTTCGAGTTCTACTTCCGGGAACGCGAGGAGCACCGCCGCCAGGTGCAAGCGGAAATGGAGCGGCACGATCCGGCCTGGGAAGAACGGCTCAGGTCCGGCCCCGACGCCGCGGACGCCCTGCTGGAGCAGATGCGACCGCTGGTGTCGCAGGTCATCGTGCGGCCGTTCGTCGAGGCCTACCGGCTGGTCGCCGACGTCCTGGCCACCGAGGACGTGACGGCCGACGTGGACACGCTGGCCGACGACGCGGAGGTGACCCGGCGCGCGCTCGGGCTCGGTCACCAGTACGTGGCCCAGCGCCGGCTGCGCAATCCGGAGTCGGTCTCGGTACTGCTCTTCCAGACCGCCCTCCAGCTGGCCCGGAACCGGGGACTGTTCGACCCGGGCGAGGACCTGGCCAAGCGGCGGACCGCCTTCCTCACCGAGCTGCGCGACCTGCTGCGGCGGATCGACCGGATCGAGGACCTGGCCATCCGGCGCTACAACAGGGACGCCGGCGCCCACCCGGCCGGGCCTTGAGGCTCTTCACGGCCGGGCCTGGACGGCCGCCCCGCAGGCGACCAGGTCCTCGGCGTCGGCCAGGCCCCAGGCGGTGAGCGCCTGGACCGTGTGCTGCCCGGGGACCGGCGCCGGATCGGACAACTGTCCCGGGGTGCGGGAGAAGCGCGGCGCCGGCGACGGCTGGATGACGCCGTCGCCGGTGACGTAGGTTTCCCGGGCGGCCAGGTGCGGGTCGGCGGCGGCCTCGGTCAGCGACAGCACCGGTTCGACGCACGCGTCGGTCCCGGCGAAGGTCGCCGTCCACTCCTCCCGGGTCCGGTCCCTGAACCGCGCGGCCAGAAGCTCGCGCAGCTCCGGCCAGTTCCGCGGGTCGGCCCGGTCGGGCGCGCCGGCGAGGCCGAGACCGTCCAGGAGCGCGGCGTAGAACCGCGGCTCCAGGGCCCCGACCGCCATCCACTGCCCGTCCGCCGTCTCGTACACGTCGTACCAGGGTACGCCGCCGTCGAGCAGGTTCACCCCGCGCTCGTCCCGCCACCGGCCCTGGGCCATCAGCATCAGCGGCATGGCCAGCAGCGAGGCCACGCCGTCCACGATGGCGGTGTCGACGACCTGGCCGCGCCCGGACGTGGCCCGCTCGACCAGGGCCGCGCAGATGCCGTAGGCCATGACCATCCCGCCGCCGCCGAAGTCGCCGAGCAGGTTCGCGGGAAACTCCGGCCGGCCGCCCGCGCGACCCAGGGCGTGCAGGGCGCCGGCGCGGGCGAGGTAGCCGATGTCGTGGCCGACCGAAGCGGCCAGCGGGCCCTGCTGCCCCCAGCCGGTCATCCGGGCGTACACCAGCCGCGGATTGCGGCGCAGGCAGGCCTCCGGGCCGACGCCCATCCGCTCGGTCACCCCCGGCCGGAAGCCCTCGAGCAGCACGTCGGCGACCTCGACGAGCCGCAGCAGCGCGTCCACCGCGCGCGGGTGCTTGAGGTCGAGCACGACGGACTGCCGGCCCCGGTTCAGGAACTCCCGCTCGGGCCGGGCCTGGCCGGCGTCAGGCCGGTCGATGCCCGGTCGATCTATACGGAGCACGCTCGCGCCGGAGTCGGCGAGCATCATGGCGCAGAACGGCCCGGGCCCGATGCCCGCGAGCTCGACCACGCGGACGCCCGCGAGCGGCCCGCGGCGATCTCCTGCTGATGCGCTCATGTGAGTACCGTAGGTGCCCATGAACATCTCGGGAAGCATCGCCCTGGTCACCGGCGGGGCGTCGGGCCTCGGCCTGGCCACGACCCGCACGCTGCACGCCGCGGGGGCGTCGGTGGTCATCCTCGACCTGCCCGGCTCGAACGGCCTGGTGGTCGCCCGTGACCTGGGACCCCGGGTCGCGTTCTCGCCCGGCGACGTGACCAGCCCGGCGGACGTGGACGCCGCGCTGGACGCCGCGGGCGCCCTGGCGGGCGGCGTGCCCCGGGTCGTGGTCAACTGCGCGGGCATCGGCGCCGCGGCCCGGACCACGGGCAGGGACGGCCCGTTCCCGCTGGAATCCTTCACCCGGGTGATCCAGGTCAACCTCATCGGGACGTTCAACGTGATCCGGCTGGCCGCGTACCGGATGAGCCAGGCCGGCGAGGAAGAGGGCGAGCGGGGCGTGATCGTCAACACCGCGTCGGTCGCGGCGTTCGACGGGCAGATCGGCCAGGCGGCCTACTCCGCGTCCAAGGGCGGCATCGTCGGCATGACGCTGCCGATCGCCCGCGACCTGGCCCGGCTGAAGATCCGGGTGATGACGATCGCGCCCGGCCTGTTCAATACGCCGCTGCTCGGCAACCTGCCCGACGAGGCGATCAAGTCACTGGGCGAGCAGGTACCCCATCCGGCGCGGCTCGGCGATCCGCGGGAGTACGCCGCGCTGGTGGCCCACATCGTGGAGAACCCGATGCTCAACGGGGAGACGATCCGGCTGGACGGCGCGATCCGGATGGGGCCCCGGTTAGGTCTCCGGCTGATCGCGGCCGGCGCGCATGGCGGCCAGCAGGCGGTCGATGTCGGCCCGGGCCAGCGGCCGCTGCCACTCGGGGAGCACGCCGCGCATGACGAAGCCGCCCGGCGCGGGCTCGACGGAGGTGAGGATGACGTCGAAGGGCAGCTCGGGCAGCGGCACGTGAAAGGCCGGGACCCGCAGCGACAGGCGCCGGTCGAGCAGGTGCAGCGCGCGAGGCACGACACGGATCGACTGCCCTCCCGCGCCCGGCTCGACCTCCAGCCGCAGCCACGGCGCCCCGGTCAGGCCGACCTGCGGGACGCCCTCGTGCATGGCCAGTTCCAGCCGCGGGGACACCGAGGCCAGCCAGCGGGTCGCGGCTTGGGCTGAGAGGAACGCCTCGCAGCGGACGGGCGCGGCCACCAGCACCGGCTTGGTGCCGGGCCGCAGGTGCATGTTCCTGGCCTGTATCTCGAGCCGAGCGAGCCGGTAGTCGCCCCATTCGACGTCCCGCGCGAGGATGCGGAGCTGGCCGTACTGGCCCATCGCCCGGGCCAGATCCGACCCTTCGGCCGACAGGTCTTCCAGGACCATGGTCAGGTCGTGACCGGCGAAGGCGAAGGTCCGCTTCTTGCCGATCACCCAGTTCCGGGCGGTGTCCATGACCGCCGTGAACGGGTCGCCGACCAGCAGACCCGGCTGCGGCAGGCCGAGCGAGGCGGCCGCGGCGGAGGACAGCGAGAGAACTTCACCCAGGCTCCGCTTCCAGTCATCGACCCAAGGCCACCGCTCAGCCATGGCCTCATGCTGACATGGTGCTGGCAGCCCGGCAACTCGCGCTCGGGTTAGCCGGGCTTTCCAGGGCGCAAACCGTTTGGCCCGTTCGGCATAAAAAAGGACCGATCCATGATCGGACGCGAGCCGGCCCGTGACCAGACCCACCGGGGCGGTCCGGCACAATGAGCGGTCAAGGAGGCGACGATGACGGAACGGGCATTGGCCGGCCGGACGATCGTGGTGCTGGGCGCGACCGGGGGCCTCGGCCGGGCGGTCACCGAGCGGTTCCGGGACGACGGCGCGTCGGTGCTGGCGTTCGACGCCAGGATCCCGGCCGCCGGAGACCGGCAGGACCGGGTGGAGTACGTGGCGGTGGACGCCCTGGACGAGACCAGCGTCTCGGCGGCGTTCGCGCAGGCCCCGGCCGCGGCGGTGGTCAACCTGATCGGCGGGTACGCCCCGCCGCAGGCCCTGTCCATGCTCGACATCGGCGTGCTCCGCCAGCAGTTCGAGGTCAACCTGGTGACCGCGGCGATCGTCACCAAGTACGCGATGCCCGTGCTGGCCGCGCAGGGCGGCGGCGCGATCGTGCACGTCTCGAGCCGGGTCGCGGTGGAGAAGTGGGAGAACGGCTTCTCCTACAGCGTGAGCAAGCTCGGCGTGGTGCGCCTGGTCGAGGCGGCCGCGGCGGAGGGCCGCGATGACGGAGTGCGGGTCAACTGCATCTTGCCCAGCATCATCGACACGCCCGCCAACCGGGCGGCGCTGCCCAACGCGATGCACCAGCGGTGGCCTAAGCCGTCCGAGCTCGCCGCCGTGCTTTCCTTCCTCGTCTCCGACGACGCGGTCCTCATCTCCGGGGCGGCCATTCCCGTGTACGGCCGCGGCTGAGATGGACGTTCGGCCCGCGGGCGGGTTGCGGCTGGGGCGGGGTCGCTTCGAACCGGAGCAGCTCCTGGTCATGGCCGTCATGCCCGGGATGGCCCGCGACCCGGCGATGGCCATGGCGCGGGTGCACGAGACGGTGGCCGAGGGCGCGGACATCGTCAGGGTGTCTGGCGGGCCGGGCGGCGAGGCCGGCTCACGGGAGGAGATCAGGCGGGTTGTTCCGTTTATCGCGACGGTACGAGACACGTATCCGGAGCTGGTCATCAGCGTGAGCACCGGGCGGGACGAGGTGGCGCGGGAGGCCTGCGCGGCGGGAGCCGACCTGCTCAGCGACGTCTTGAGCGGGCGGCTGCTGGCCGTGGCGGCCGAGCTTGGTACGGGCGTGGTCTGCTCGCTGGCCCTGGCGGCGCGTGCGGTGGAGGCGGGCGTCGAGCCGGAGCGGGTCATCATCGAGGGCTCCGGGCAGGTGCCGGATCTGGTGGCTACGGGGTGGCCGGTGCTGGTTTCGCTCTTGGACGAGGATCCGGCCCGGGAGCTGGCCCGGGCGGCGGTGTTCGGGTGGCTGGGGGCACGGGTGTTCGGTGTCCGGCGGGTGGGTGAGACCCGGCGGGTGCTGAGCATGGTCTCGGCGATCCGCGGTGATGTCCCGCCTGCGTACGCGGTGCGGGGGCTGGCTTAGTGCCGTTGGCAGGTCAGGTTGGCCCGGCGCGACTTTCCCGCCGCGCCGGGCTTCGTCCTTTATTTCTGTGGTTCCGCCCTAGTGACCGATGAATGGTGTGCAGAGCGGCGCGCTCATCCCGTGCCGATTGCGCACCTCGATGCACGCCTGCGCCTTGGTCTTGGCCACGCCGACCATCCTGGTCGTCTGCCATTGCCTGGTGAACGTCGCGCGCTCGGTCGTCGCGATCTCGAGCGCGTGGGTACCCCGGTCATAGATCCAGAAGATCGCGCCGTCGGGGCGGCCGGTGTCGGTGACCGTGGCCCACTCCGACTGGCAGCCGGGGCTGTACCGCAGCCGCAGCGTGACGCGTGTCTTGCGGACGCCGTCGTAGATCGACAGCGCGTAGACCGTGGAAGCGTCGCTGCTGCAGCCCTGGGGCTGGGGATACTTGCCGATGCAGCCGTACCCGTAGCATCCGTGCCACGTCGGGGCCGATGCCGTCGCGGCCGATGCCGTCGCGGCCGATGCCGGTGCCGCCGTGACGGCCAGTGCCCCTCCGGTGAGCGCCGCGGCGCCCAGGACCCCGATGAGCGCGTTCCGGACCCTTGTTGATGTTCGCATGCAGTGTTCCTTTCTCCATGCCGACGCCGCCATGCTCGCGGCTCCTATCCTCAATCTGGGCACATCTACTGATGGGTTTCTGTGCCCGTCTGCCGAGGGAGCTGCAGGTTTCCTGTGGTTATGCACGTATGCCTGTGGTTACGCCCGTATACCTGTGATGTCGCTGGCAGCGGCCGCCCGGATATGAAAAGTGGACAGCGTCCACCATCTCGCTAGCTGTCCGGGTCGCTGTCGGCGGCACGGGGCGGTCTCAAGCTGGACAGCCGGCTCCGGACGGCTGCCCGGCCGCGCGCGATCGCGGCGGTGTCGTCGTGAAGGACGCTCACGATGTTGGTTCCCGCGAGGATGACACCGAGCTCGAAGGCGAGTTGTGCGGGGTCAGTGTCCTTTGCTAGCTGGCCCTTGTCGGCGGCCGCACGAGCCTCCTGGACCAGCAGGTCACGCCATTGCTGTTGCACCCGGGCCACCTCGTCATGGACGCGTCCGGCCCGGGCTCCGACCTCGGCGGAGGCGGCCACGAAGAAGCATCCCCCGGGGAAGATCCGCTGCTGGACGTAGGAGAAATAGCCGTCGCAGAGCGCCAGCAGGCGGTCGCGGCCCGGCTCGGCCGCGGCTAGCGCAGGCCCGACGACTTCGCGGATAAAGCTCTCCCGGGCCGCGCCGACGGTCGCCAGCTGCAGTTCTTCCTTCGACCCGAACAGGGCGTGGACACTGCTCTTAGGCACGCCCGTGACCTCGGCGAGCCGTCCGATGGACAGGCCGTCGAGTCCTTCGACCGTGGCGAGCTCCGCGGCTTGCCCGGCGATGCGGGCCCGGGCCCGGTCGCCGGGCGCCCGGGTCCGTCTGGCCGGCAGATCGTGCTGATCGGACACTGGGGGTGCTCGTCTCCCGTCAGGTTGCCCCTTGATCTTAGACGAACGATCGTGTAAAAGAGAAATTGGACGATCGTTCGTCTAAAACTGGAGCGCCCAAGCTCATGCCCGCCTCCTGAAAATGATCGAGCCGTCACCTCCCGGTCACGCCGGAGGTGACTGTCCAGCAAGGAGCACATCGTGGCAACCATCGAGACGGATTACCTGGTAGTAGGCGGCGGCGCGGCGGGGATGGCCTTCGCCGACTCGCTGATCGCGGAATGCGAGGCCGACGTCGTGATCGTGGACCGGCGTCACCGCCCGGGCGGACACTGGAACAGCGCCTACCCCTTCGTGCGGCTCCACCAGCCATCGGCCTTCTACGGCGTGAACTCGATGGTCCTCGGCTCGGACGCCATCGATTCCGAGGGCCCCAACGCGGGACTGTACGAGCGGGCGACCGCCCCGGCGATCTGCGAGTACTTCAGCCGCGTCCTGGACGAGCACCTGCTGCCATCAGGACGGGTCCGGTTTCTCGCGATGACCGACTACAGGGGCGACATGCGCACCGAGCACCATGTCGTCTCGCGGCTGACCGGACGCCCGGCCGACGTGGTCGTCCGGCGCAAGCTCGTCGATGCCCGGTTCCTGGAGCCCTCCGTCCCGGCGACTCACACGCCCTCGTTCGAGGTCGACCCTCAGGTGCGGCTCATCCCCGTCAACGACCTGGTCAACCTGGCCGACTCGGGGTCGGGCTTCACGATCGTCGGCGCCGGCAAGACGGCCATGGACGCGTGCGTCTGGCTGCTCGAGCAGGGCGTCGATCCCGGCGCGATCCGCTGGATCCGCCCGCGGGACGCCTGGCTGCTCGACCGCAAGTTCCAGCAGCCCCTGAAGCTGCTGCCAGCGCTGATCGAGGGGGTGTCGCTCTACCTTGAGGCCGCCGCCGAGGCCGAGAGCCGTCCCGACCTGTTCCGGCGGCTGGAGGCCTGCGGCCAGCTGGTGCGCCTCGACCCTCGCATCACGCCCACCATGTTCCGGTCCGCGACCGTGAGCGACACCGAACTCGGCGCACTGCGAAGCATCGAGCATGTCGTCCGGCTCGGCCGGGTGCGGCGACTCGGTACCGGCACCATCACCCTGGCCGGCGGTTCGATACCCACGGACCGCCGCCAGATCCACGTCGACTGCTCAGCCGCGGGCCTGCCGGCCCCGCCGCCCCGTCCGATCTTCGAACCAGGGCGCATCACACTCCAGCTGATCCGGGCGCACCAGCCGGTCTTCAGCGCCGCGCTCGCCGCGTTCGTCGAGCCGGCACGCACCCACGACACCGAACGCAACGTCCTGTGCCCCGCCAACCCGTGGCCCAGTGCCGCCGAAGACTGGATACGCACCACGTTGATCTCCCAGCAAGCACAGGCCGCATGGTCAACCCCAGACATCTCCGGCTGGCTGGACCGGTCCCGGCTGAACGCTGCCCGCGGTATCGGCGATCACGCTGCCGATCCCCGGATGCAAGCCTCTCTCCACCGGCTCCTCGCCAGCATGAAGCCCGCCGTCGACAACCTGGCCCGCCTGGCGTGAGATCAGCCGTCCAGTTGCCGCCAGCGCAGGAACCTGAGCTCCCGGACAGCCTGCAACCCGCGCGCTGCGGCTCAGCCGGGCAATTCGATCGGCCCGATGTCGGCGAAGACGTCCCCGGGTCCGGGGTTGTCAGGGTGGGTTCGGCCGCCTAGGTGATGCATGATGCCCCAGACCGCGTTCAGCGAGGTCTGGACCGCGCCCTCCGCCCACGCGGGTGTCCAGGAGACGTCGTCTCCGGCGATGAAGATGCCCCGCTGTTCCGGCGGCATGCGATCTTGCCTGAAATGGGCGTACATGCGCTGGTTATACCGGTAGTGCCCGGGCAGCGCTCCCTTGAACGCCCCCAGGAAGTGCCGGTCGGCCTCCCAGGACACGGTGATCGGGTCACCGACGATATGGCTCGCGATGTCGACATCCGGATAGATCTTGCTCAGCGCGTTGAGCGCGAGCCGGACCCGGCGGTCGACCGGCTCGGGCAGCATCTTCAGCGCGTCGCTCATCCAGGAGTACGTCAGGCAGATCACGCCGGGCTGGTTGTCGCCGTTGTCGAACAGGTAGGTGCCGCGGGTCAGCCGGTCGGTCAGCGTCATGCTCATGACGTCACGGCCCGTGTGCGGGTCGGTGTCCTTCCAGAACGGCCGGTCGACCATCACGAAGGTCTTGGAGGACTGCATGTAGCGGGTGCGGTCCAGGGCCGCCCATATCTTGTGGGAGAACAGGGACTCCTCGCATTCGATCTGCGTGGTGAGCAGCCAGCTCTGGCAGGTCACCAGCACCGCAGCGTAACGGCGCGTATCTCCCCAGGCGTCAGTGACCGCGAGCCGGTCATCGGACTCGCGCGCGATCCTCGCGACACCGGCCCTGGGCGCGCCGGAGTGCAGCGAGGCCAGCGAGGTACCGGCGGGCCAGTGGGTGAGCCGGGGCGACCGGTGGCGCCAGAGCCCGCGGGGGATCTGCTCGGCACCGCCGACCACCAGGCGCTGATCCTGGTCGCAGTTGGTCATCACGACCCGGAAGATCTCCAGCATGGAGTTCGGGTAGTCCGAGTCCCACCCGCCGGTGCCGAACCCCACCTGGCCGAAGACCTCGCGATGATGAAACGACAGCGAGGAGAACGCCTTCGCGCTCGCCACGAAGTCATAGAACGTGCGGTCGTCCCAGCGGGGCACGAGATCGTTCCACAAAGACTTCAGGGTCCTGACGTCGCGCGCCCGGATCGCGTCCTGGATGGCGGTGAAGCGCACTTCCTCCAGGGCCTGCGCCCAGGCCTCAGCCACCTCGGTGAACAGCGGGGGAAGGTCGGCCAGCGTGCGCGCATAGTACGTGACGCCCTCAAGGTCGATGACCGTGCTCCCGGCCGCCTCGGTCAGCGGGTTGGGGAACGGCCGGGTCTGCAAGCCCAGCATGTCGACGTAGTGGTAGAACGACGTCGACGACACCGGGAACCGCATCCCGCCCAGCTCCGCGACCACGCCGTCGGCTCCCTCGAAGGCCTGCGAACGCAGCCGGCCGCCCATCCGGGAGGCCTCGTAGACCACTGGCTTGAGGCCGAGCCTCATCAGCTCGTACGCAGCGACCAGTCCGGAGATGCCAGCGCCGACGACAGCAACCTCTTCGCCGTGACGTTCGGCCGGGATCGACCCCAGGCCGGCCGGATGCGTAATCCAGTCGTCGAACGGGAACGGGAAGTCCGGGCCGAAGATCGTGACCGGGCCGTTCTCGCCATGAGGCCCATCGCGGCCACGTTCGTTCACCATCAAAAGCGCCTAACGTTGGCGGCGGGTGCCTGCTACGCGCGAGGATACGCAGGACTGCGCCATACATTCAATTACAGTTTGCTGAGTGGCAGGTGATCAGACTGGGCGGGTGGACAGCTGGATCTGGTCGGTGCGGCTGGCCAGGACCCGCTCGGCCGCGTCCGGTGCCTGCCGGGCCGGGCACGTCAGGGTCAACGGGGTACGGGTCAAGCCCGCGCATGCCGTACGGGCCGGTGATGAGGTGCGGGTGCGCTACGAAGGACGCGAACGCGTCGTGGTCGTCCAGAAGGTCATCACCAAGCGTGTCGGCGCACTTGTTGCCGCCGAGTGCTATATCGACAACAGCCCTCCCCCGCCGCCCCGCGAGGAGACTGTCGCGGTCGCTGCCCGCGACCGCGGCACGGGCCGTCCGACCAAGCGCGAGCGCCGGCGTATCGATAAGTTGCTCGGGCGGCCGACCCGCTGACCCGGCCGGCGAGGCGGGGATGTACCAGCTGGCGGTGACGCCGCTTAGTGGTACCGTCGGCGACGTTACGGGCCAGGACAAGGAGGGCAATGATGACCGCACCGCTCCAGGTGATCGCCTTGAGCTTCAGCCGCGACGCCGGTTCCGAGGCCAGGATCCTGGCCGAGGTCGACCGTCTCCGCGGCCGGGGAGTTCTTCGCCTGCTTGACATGCTCTTCGTGGCCAAGAGCCAGGACGGCACCATCGAACGGCTGACCATCGGTGATGACGAGGACTTCGGCTCGCTGCTGGCGGCAGTCGTTCCTGTTGCGAACGGCGATCCGGCTGTGCCGGCGGCAGCCGACGGTCTCGCAGCCTTTGACCGCGCCGATGCGCGGGCTCTGGCCGATTCTCTCGATCCAGGGACCGCCCTGGCCTTCCTGCTCGTCGAGCACTACTGGGCCGCGCCGCTTTTTGACGCCATCGCCGAGACGGGCGGCACGCTGATCGGCGAGGGTTTCCTGACCTCCGAGGCCGGGCTGGTGGTGGGAGCCGAGGTCGCCGCCATGGAGGAGGCAGCTGAGGTGATCGCCCTGGCCCAGGCCGAGGAGGCCAGTGCCGTGCTCGCGATGGCCGCGGCCCAAGCAGAGGCGGCCGAGGCGGTGGCCGAGTCCCAGCGGATCCAGTCTGCCGCTGCCGCCGACGCCGTCCGGGCGCTGATCACCGCCGGGCTGGTGGAGGAGGCGGCCGCCCACGAGGCGGTCACGGCGCTGACCGAGGCCGGCCTCATCGTGGCTGCTGCCGATCAGGCCGCCGCTGACGCCGTAGCCGAAGACGTCGCCACCATAGAAGCCGCCGACGAGGTGACCGCCGAGTCCGTGGCGGAGTCCCTCATCACCATTGCCGCCGCCGACGAGATAGCCGACGAAGCGACCAGCCAAGCTGAGGCACGAGTCAGGGCGGCGTCGATCACCACGGCAGAGGCCCAGGTCCTCCGGTACCTCCCCACACCGCTCCCCTTCTCCGTTATCGCCGACAAGCTGGGCATCTCCCGGTCAGCAGCCAAGGAGCGAGCGGCACGCCTGTATAACAGGCTCGGCGTCCACAGCCGGGACGAGGCGGTCAGCCGGGCCAGCGCCTTGGGCCTCATCAGCGCCAAGTAACCGGGGCGCGGACGCTCCGCTCGCCCGCACAGAGTTCACCGCCCGCACAACCTCGCATTCCGCTCGGTCCGCTGTACCCCTGATCGTTGCGGCTGGCGGCGGCTAGGATCGCCGCGTGATTACCGGCATTCATGCGATCGTGTTCTCCCCGGCCGCCGAGAAGGTGCGTGCGTTCTTCGCGGACGTATTGGGCCTGGCGTCGGCCGACGCGGGCGGAGGCTGGCTCATCTTCGCCTTGCCCCGGCCGAGCTTGCCGTTCATCCGGTCGACGGTGACGGCCACCATGAGCTTTACCTGATGTGTGACGACATCCACGCCACGCTCGCCGAACTGCGGGACAAGGGAGTCGAAGTGGCACGAGACGTATCCGATCAGGGCTGGGGGCTCCTGGCCGCGGTCCGCCTCCCGGACGGCGGAGAACTGCCCATCTACGAACCCCGGCACCCTTCGCCCCTTCAACCCTGACCAGGTGCCGTGTGGTGGACGTACGGCGTGAGCACCGTGCAATATCACTCCGGTGGGCCTGGCATCATAGAAGCAAATGAGCAAGTCATCTTCCCGCCGCTTCCCTGTGACCGTCACCCAGCTACCGGTCACCCGCTGCCAGATCTGCCACCGCACCGTCGCGTACCGGCCCGGCACCCTCACCGAGGTCCTGACCGGGCACTACCGCCGGGCCCACCCCGAAGCGCTCGACCTCGCACCCCGGTAGCCCAGGACGACTCTAGCCCTGCGGTGAGATCGGAAACGGTTACGCAGCGTGGACCCCCCTGGTAGGGGCCCACGTCAGCGCCTTCGCCTAAGGTTCGTCTTCGTCGACCGCGTACGGGCCCAGGCGCCGGCGCCGCAACCATCGCTTGTATCCCCGGATGGGATGCGTCAGTGGCAGAAGCCCGTCGCGGTCAGTGGTGCCGAACCAGTCCACGGGAAAACCCATTACCCGCTGCGATTCTTTGGCCTGCCCGCCCTGCCCGCCCTGCCGACCCGGCCGCCACGGGAAGCCCAGGACCCGGTTCGGCTCATACTGATCATCGGCCATGGATCCGCTCCCGGGTAGTCACGGTTGACCTTGAGGATACCCGTGCACAGGACGATGCAGGATCCGCAGATCACGGAAGAGCCGACTACCGGGTTCCAGTCCAGGACTGGACAGTGACGCTGTTGGTCGCGTACCTGGAAGGCGCGCTGACCCCAGTCAGATGGTCGCGGCATGGTGACCGCGGCGCCTTCGGTCTGCAGGCCGGGGCCATGAGCAACCTGTTGCTAACTATGTCAATCAAAGCGATTGCGCGGCCGGTCCTGGTGGACCTGCCGCGCAATCCTGCCTGACCGGCCGGCTGCCGGGCCGAACTGACCAGAGCTGGCCAGGCGGGCTCGGTCAGAGCACCTGGGGTCAGGCCCCGTCGCCCTGGCCGGTCAGCGGCGCGGCGACCTGAAGGACGTCGTTCGCGAACTTGCGCTGCGTGGCCAGCAACTGCTCGGCGAAGTCGTACGCGCCGTTGACCAGCGTCTCCGGCTTCGGCAGTCGGTCGGCGTTGGGCAGGTTCACCTTGGGAAAGGACGGGGTGACGGACTGAACGGTCGCCGTCCACGCCTGCAGGGCGTCCACCACGGTGTCCTGGGACGTGCGGATCAGCCTCAGGATCTCGTCCTGGAGATCGCGCCCGGCGGTGCTGATGTCGATCATTGTTGTTCCTCCTCCAGCGGCTCTTATGCTTACTATAGTATGCATCTAGCTTGACTTGTCAAGCTTTTGCTCGATATGCCAAGCAGCCGGCCGGGTGGAAGGGAACGCGAGCCGGGCTAGAAGAGTGCACGTGCGTGCCGCCGAGTCCGCGATTCACCTGGGATGGGTGAGGGGCAGCCGCGTCGTGTGCGATGGTATCGGCTAGCCCCAGGATCTTCCGCAGGCCGACCGCAACGCCGAGGCCGGGGCGTCCGGAGTGACCCGGCCGCCTCGGCCTCGGCGTATGGCGTACAGCAGTCCGCTTACTCGAGCCTGGCGCGGAGCTCCGCGGCCCGGCGCCACGCCTCGATCATCCGGTGCTCGGCCTTGTGCTCCATCCGGCGCGCCCGGCGCAGGGTGAGCAGCCGGCGCGACGGGCGCAGCTGCTGGGCCCGCTCTATTTTGCTGCGACTTTCCTCGTTCGCCAGCTCTTCTACCAGATACATGCTGATCACTCCGTTGTGTGCATCGTGTGCCCTGTCGGCCGCGCGGCCCTGGTCGGGCCGCGCGGCCCTTCCCCGTAGATCAGTGACCGCTCACGCGGCCACCCTCCTTCTGGTGACCGCCTACGCGGCCACTTCGGTCTTGCGCGGACGTCCGCGAGGCCGCTTGCGAGGCACGATCGCGCCCCGCATGAGCAGCTCTCCGCCCCAGACGCCCCAGGGCTCCCGGCGCTCGAGCGCCCCCGTCAGGCAGGCGATCCGGGCCCGGCAATCCCGGCACATGGCCTTCGCCTGCTCCACGTCCTGCGGAGACTCGGCGAAGAACAGCTCTGGGTCCTCCGTGCACGGGAGATCCAGGCCTGCCGGGAATGCGGTGGCTCTGCCCACATCCGGGCCCACATCCGGGCCCACATCCGGGCCTGCCACCATGAACTGACTTGCCACACTGACCTCGCTGGTCTGGCCGATGTTGCCGACCTGGACCTGCCTGACGTCCGACTCCTGCCGTATCTGAGAGCCGAACGCCTCGAACCCCGTCGTGTCCTCGCCTCCGACGGTGGCAGCGCGCCACTGCATCGGTGCCATCCCCTCTCGCTTACCGGTCCTAGTTGTCGCCCATGCGATTTCTCGCCCGTTCGTGGGACCTAGGCCCTTGATAGCTAAGGCCGCGGACCCTGTGTGGATCCGCGGCCTCAAGGGGACTTCTGGCCGGCCTTTCTAGGCCGGTTCCCTATATGGAGGCGGACCCGATGCGCCTTCGCCGACGGCGTAAACGCTGGTCATGTGGTTGTAGTTATTCATCTGCCCGGGCTGCGCCATGAGGGCGGACTGCGGGGCCGGGATGGCCAGGACGGCCTTGTCCCGGACGCGCGGAACCGACTGCACGACAACGGCCAGCCCAGTGCCGCCGCCGGCACCAGGCACACTCGTCCCCGGGAAGGTCGAACGCGGGCAGAAGGCACCCAGCCGCGCACGCCACGGCTCTGCCGTCAGAACGCCTGCCGCCAGGACGTCAGAGTGGATGTTGGTCACGATGGGCACCTCCTTCCAGGAGCGTCGATAACTAGCCCACGGACATGTAGGCAGCCTACGTAATGCCCCCTAAAGGGGGCAACACTTTTTTAAGCTGCGGTTTTCAACAAAGGCGAAGTGAGCTACGGCGGGCCGGGAGGTTCCGGGGATTCCTCCGGGCCGGTCCAGCTAAGCGCGGGGCGGTGCGGATCAGGCCCTCTTGCATGACCGACACCACGAGCTTGCCCTCGGCGGTGAACACCTGACCGTGGGCCAGGCCCCGGCCGCCGAAGGCCACCGGTGAATCCTGCGCGTACAGCAGCCAGCGGTCGGCCCGGAACGGCCGGTGGAACCACATCGCGTGGTCCAGGCTCGCGCCCGTCGTGCGGCCGTCCGCCCAGGACAGGCCGTGCGCCAGCAGCACCGTATCGAGCAGCGTCATGTCCGAGACGTAGGTCATCAGGCATACGTGCAGCAGCGGGTCGTCGGGCAGGTCCCCGTCCACCCGCAGCCAGACCAGGTTCCTGGAGGTCCGCAGCGACGGGTCGTGCTCGGCCTCCACCGAGATCGGGCCGACCGAGCGCAGGTCGAAGGGGCTCTCGAAGAGCCTGGGATGGTCCTGGCCCAGGACCCGGGCCCACCGCTCGGAGTTCGGCTCGACCTGGCCGGGCGGCGGCACCTCGGGCATCGGGTCGGCGTGCTCGGGCCCGGGCTCGGCGTGGTGGAAGGACGCGGACAAGGTGAAGATCGTCCGGCCGTGCTGGATCGCGGACACCCGGCGGGTGGTGAACGACCGCCCGTCGCGGGTCCGGTCGACCGTGTACACCAGCGGCACCGCGGTGTCGCCCGGCCGGATGAAGTAGGCGTGCAGGGAGTGCACCGGGCGGTCCGGCGGGACGGTCCGCCCGGCGGCGACCAGCGCCTGGCCGGCCACCTGCCCGCCGAACACCCGCTGCCGCTGCTCGTCGGGGCTGCGGCCGCGGAAGATGTCCAGCTCGATCTGCTCCAGGTCGAGCAGCTCGAGCAGGCCGTCCAGCGCCTTACTCACTTCCCGCCCACCTCCCCAGCCCTCTTCACCGCCGGCCCAGGCGGACGTCATCGAGGAACCGCGACCGTTGCCGCGCCGCGACGCGGCCGTGTCCATCTCCGGGGCCGGCCGGCGCCCGGGCCGGGGACCAGGAAAGGTACAGGTGCTGGCGCGCCCTGGTCACCGCCACATACAGTAGCCGTCTTTCCTCCTCGATCGCGTCGGGCGTCTTGGCGTGCACGATCGGCATCAGCCCCTCGACCAGGCCCGGCAGCAGCACCGCGTCCCACTCCAGTCCCTTGGCGGCGTGCATCGAGGCCAGCGTCACGCCCTGGACCGCGGGCGCGTGGCCCAGCTCGGCCCGCTGGGTCAGCTCGGCGGCGAAGTCGCTCAGGCTGGCTTGCGGCCGCGCGGCGTGCATGTCGTCGGCCAGCTCGGCGATGGCGGCCAGCGACTCCCAGCGCTCGCGGGCCGCCGAACCGCCCGCGGGCGGGCTGCCGGTGAAACCGATGCCGGTCAGCACGTGCCGGACCGCGGCCGGCAGCGGGTCCGGGTCCGCCGGGCTGGCCGCCTCGCCGCGGGCGGCGCCGCGGAACAGCACCAGCGCCTGCCGGACCACCGGCCGCTCGTAGAACCGCTCGGTGCCGCGCACCACGTAGGGCACCGCGGCCTGGGTCAGCACCCGCTCGAACCGTTCGGTGTCCGCGTTGATCCGGACCAGCACCGCGATCTGGCCGGCCGGAACGCCCGCCGCGATCAGCGACCGGATCTGCACCGCCACCCCGGCCGCCTCGCTGGCGTCGTCGGGGTACTTCGTGAGCACCGGCTGCGGCCCGGGCGGCCGCTGCGCGATCAGCGCCGGGCCGGACCGCATCAGCTGGTTGGCCACCGCGACCACCTGCGGCGTCGACCGGTAGTCGCGGACCAGCCGGACGAGCGCGGCGCCGGGGAACTCGGCGGTGAAGCCGGTCAGGTAGTCCGGCGTGGCGCCGGTGAAGGAGTAGATCACCTGATGCGGGTCTCCCACCACGCACAGCTCGTCGCGGTCGCCGAGCCAGGCGTCGAGCAGCAGCTTCTGCAGCGGGTTCACGTCCTGGTACTCGTCGACCACGAAGTACCGGAACGTGTCGCGCACCTGGTCCGCCGCGCCGCCGTGCTCGAGCACGATGGCGGCGGTCAGCTCCAGGACCGACTCGAAGTCGATCAGGTGCCGCTCGCGCCGCAGCCGCTCATAGCCGTCGTACACGAACGCCATGGCCTCCGTCCCGGCCCCGGGCGAGCGGCCCGCGGCGGCCGCGGCGCGGGCGTAGGACTCCGGGCGGATCTGGGTCGTCTTGGCCCACTCGATCTCGCTGGCCGCGTCGGCCAGCCCGGGGCCGTCCAGCCGGACCCGGGCCTGCTTGGCGGCCTCGCGGACCAGGGCGGCCTTGGCGTCGATCAGCCGCGGCGGCCGGCCGCCGATCAGCCGCGGCCAGAAGTAGTTAAGCTGGCGCAGCGCGGCCGCGTGGAAGGTGGACGCGCGCACCTGCGCGGCGCCGAGCTGGCGCAGCCGGCCGCGCATCTCCCCCGCCGCCCGCACGGTGAAGGTCAAGGCCAGCACGTGCGCCGGGTTCATCACCCCGATGGCGGCCGCGTACGCGATCCGGTGCGTGATCGCGCGCGTCTTGCCGGTGCCCGCGCCGGCCAGCACGCAGACCGCGCCACGGGTGGCCAGGGCCACCTCGCGCTGCTCGGGATCCAGCCCGGCCAGCAGCGCGTCGGCCGCGACCTCGGGCACTGCACCTCCTATGGCCATTTCTCCCCTCGGGAACGCAACCAGCCTTGCCGGTGTTACATGATCCGGTAATTTCACCAACCTCGAGGAGGCGGGCGGGTGTCCGGCCAGCTGATTATGTACACCACTCCATGGTGCGGCTTCTGCCGGAACCTGAAGAAGCAGCTCGCCCGCGAGGGTATCGAGATGGCCGAGGTCGACATCGAGCGGGACCCGGCGGCGTGCGAGTTCGTGATGTCGGTCAACGGGGGCAACCAGACGGTACCGACCGTGGTATTCCCGGACGGCACGGTCATGGTCAACCCGTCGGCGGCACAGGTCCGCGAACGATTGGCCGCGGTCAGCACGGGGTAGAGAATTCTGCCGAACGAAGCGTGGTGCACGCCGCGGGACAGGACGGACATGGACGGGGAGATGACGCAGCGCGGGCGCCCGGAACCGGTGCTTGTGCGCCGGTCCGGGCAGGGCTGGCAGGTCGGGCCGGAGGAGACCGCCGACCTGACCAGCGCCATGGTGCTCGCCGACCTGCTGGCCGCCGACCTCGGGTCGCCGGCCGGGCCGCTCGTGACGTCCCCGGCCGGGCCGCCCGCGGTGAGTCGACGGGCCCAAGGGGACGAGTCCGACGAGGCGGCGCGGCTGGCCGTGACCGTGACCCAGCTCGAGCACGCGCTGGTCGCCCGGGTCCGGGTCGAGCAGGCCATCGGCGTGCTCGCCGAGCGGCACCGGCTCCGCCCGCGGCAGGCGTTCGACCTGCTCAGGAACGTGGCCAGGTCCCGCGGCCAGAAGGTCACCGAGATCGCCGGGGCGGTGGTGGACAGCACGTCCAACCCGCTGCTGCCGCTGCCCGAGGAACTGGCCCGCAAGCAGCTCACGCCCCGCAAGCGCGGCCGCTCCCCGAGGCACGCCCGTGCCCCAGGGGGGCCAGGGGGGTTGGGGGGGATGGCATCCCCCCAAGAGCAGGGGGGGTCTGGAGGGGATCGCTCCCCCCGCGGCAGTAATGTCGGCGGATCCCGCTAGAGTCCTGCGACACGGCTTCGTCCTCCGGCGCGATGCGTCCGGGCTGCGGGAAACTAGGTCGGCGAGGTCGTTTCGGGTTCTTCGGATGGGAGCTGGCCGGATCGACGAAGGAGGGCCGGGGTGGCGGATCTTGAGGTGGTCGAGATCTGTGCCGGGGCGGGCGGGCAGGCCCTCGGGCTGGAGCGAGCCGGCTTCGAGCACGCCCTGGCGATCGAGCTCGATACGGCGGCGTGCGGCACGCTGCGCGCCAACCGGCCGGGCTGGAAGGTCGCCGAAGGCGACGTGGCCGATCCCGCGCTGTGGCGCCCGAGCGACTACCGGGGCGTGGCCCTGCTGGCGGGCGGGGTACCGTGCCCGCCGTTCACCGTGGCGGGCCGGCAGCTCGGCGCGACCGACGAGCGCGACCTGTTCGCCTGGGCCGTGGAGCTGTGCGGGATCATCCAGCCCCGGGCCCTGCTGCTGGAGAACGTCCGGGGCCTGAGTACCAGGCGGTTCAGCGCGTACCGGCAGCACGTCCTGGACCGCCTCCGCGACCTGGGGTACGTGCCGGGCTGGCGGCTGCTGAACGCGTCGGATTACGGCGTGCCGCAGCTGCGGCCGCGGACCGTCCTGGTCGCGCTGCAGCCGGCCGACGCGCCGTGGTTCCGCTGGCCCGTGCCGTCGCCCCGGCCGCCGGCCACCGTGGGCGAGACCCTGGGCGACCTGATGGCCACGCGGGGCTGGCGCGGCGCGGCCGCCTGGGCGCGCCGGGCCGACCGGATCGCGCCCACGATCGTCGGCGGCTCCAAGAAGCACGGCGGCGCCGACCTGGGCCCGACCCGGGCCAAGCGCGCCTGGGCCGAGCTCGGCGTGGACGGCATCGGGGTCGCGGATGCCGCGCCGGGACCGGACGCGGACCCGGCGTTGATCCCCCGGTTGACCTGCGACATGGTGACCAGGCTGCAAGGCTGGCAGGACGAGTGGGGCTGGCGCTTCAGCGGCCGCAAGACCGCCCGCTACCGGCAGATCGGCAATGCGTTCCCGCCGCCGGTCGCCGAGGCGGTCGGGACGGCCGTCCGCCGCGCCCTGGAGCACGCGGGCCCGCCGGAGGCGGCTCCGGAGATGGACAGGGTCACCGCGCACGTGCATGACCCGGTGTTCCGCGTGCTGCGGGCCAGGGATGACTTCCTGACCGCCCGGCAGATCGCCGACCTGGCCAGGTCGGCTGATGGTGGCGCGGCGGCCCGGACCCGGCTGAGCCCGGCGCTGGTGCTGGAGCACCTGCGCCACCTCAGCGGTGACTTCGAGCTCGAGATGGCCGAGGGCCGCGACGGCCCGGCCTACCGGCTGGGGCCGTTCCGGGCCTTCCTCGGCCAGCAGGACCACACGCGCCATAGGCGCTTCGCCGCGAGCCGGGCCACGATCAGCTGACCTCGGGCGTTGCTCATGACAGAAGCCGGCCGGCACCAAGATTGCAGTATTGCAGTTGATACTGCAATACGGAAAACGCTGGTCGGCGGGAGTGAGAGAAAAGTCGCAGGCAGGCATGCCGCCGACGGGCTACCGTAACCTCGCGGACGCTGCGATAATGCCTGGATGACAGGGCTGCGCCTCGCCCTGGCCAACCTGAAGCCGGGCACGGGCAAGACCACATCCGCGGTCTGGCTGGCCCATGTGTTCGCACTGGCCGGTAACAGCGTGCTCCTGGTGGACGCCGACCCGTCGGGCAGCGCGCTGGAATGGTCCGACCTGGCCGCCATGTATCCCGGGCTCGCGCCGGAGCAGGCGGCGTTCCCGTTCCGGATCGTGGCGCTGCCCTCGCGCGAGCTGCACCGCCGCCTGCCCGAGATCGCCAAGCACGACGACGTGGTGATCATCGACACGCCGCAGATCGAGGACCACGCCGGCATCGCCCGGTCGGCGCTGCGGTACGCCGACGAGATCTTGATCCCGTGCGCGCCCAGCCCGATCGAGATCAACCGGACCACCCCGGTCCGGGACGAGATCAGCGAGGTCCGGGAGCTCCGCGACACGCCGGCGCGGTCGGCCGTCCTGCTGAACCGCTGCGTGGCGCGGGCGCACTCGACCACCGACGCCCGTGAGGCGCTGGCCGATCTCGGCTACGACGTGCTGACCACCGTGGTGCCCCGGCGCGAGATCTACGCCCAGAGCTTCGGCGTGCCGATCAAGCAGGCCGGCTGCGACGTGTGGCGCCAGGTGGCCCGCGACCTCATCGAACGCTGCGCCCCGCTCTGCGGCGTCCGGTCATGACCGCGCAGAAAGACAGGGAGCTGCGCAAGGCGCAGATGGCGGCCGCGGCGGCCCGGCGGGCCGAGCCCGACGCCGGCCCGGCGGGCCGGACCGCGATCCGGTCCAAGCCGGTCCGGATCACCCTGGACCTGAGCCCTGAGCTGTACCGGGAGCTCAACGTGTGGGCCGATGAGGCCGCGATCACGCTCGGCGTGCCGCGGGTGTCGCTGGCCGACGCGGTGCGGGCCATGATCCGGGTCACCGCGGACCATCCCGACCAGGTCCTGGACCAGCTGCGCCGGGACCGCGACAAGTAGCGCGCACGTCAGCCGTGGTGTACCGGCGACTAGCGGTTCCGGGCGCCGGCCATCGGTCATCCGGGCGGGACGAACGGGATCGGTCACCGGCCGGCCGGGCGCCGGGCGCGCTCCAGCGGGAAGGACCGGTGGTCCGGCCGGCTCAGCGCCTCGGGCAGGTGCATGCGCAGCATCACCTGCCCGACGTTGCCGGGCAGGGTCCGCTGGGTAAGCAGTGAGGTCACGATCATCACGCCGAACGCGAGCGGCACCGTCCAGATGGCCGGCTGTCCCAGCAGCACGGCGCTCCAGCCGCGGGTGGCCGCGCCGGACATCGTGGCCAGGATCGCGGCCAGGCAGGCGCCGCCGCCCACCACGATGCCCGCGGCGGCGCCCGCCCGGGTGAGCTGACGCCACCAGATCCCCAGCACCAGCAGCGGGCAGAACGACGACGCCGCGATGGCGAAGGCCCACCCGACGAGCAGCGCCAGCGAGAAGCGGCCGATCAGCAGGGAGGTGGCCGTCGCCACCGCGCCCGCGGCGATCGCGCACCAGCGGAACGAGGTCACGCCGCGGTTCATGAAGTCGTGCGACAGCGCGCCGGCCACGCTGACCAGCAGGCCGGACGAGGTGGACAGGAAGGCGGCGAAGGCCCCCGCCGCGACCAGCGCCGCCAGCAGCGCGCCCGGCAGCCCGGGCAGCAGCAGCGACGGCAGGGCGAGGAGGACGTTATCGGAGTCCCCGGCCAGGTACAGCTGCGGCGCGTGCAGTCTGGTCAGGACGGCCAGCACCGCCGGGAACATGTAGAACGTGCTCAGCAGCAGCACCACGATCAGCGTCGTCCGCCGGGCCGCCTCGCCGTCGGGGTTGGTGTAGAAGCGCACGAGAATGTGCGGCAGTCCGACCGCGCCGAAGAACGTGGCGATGATGATGCCGTAGGTCGCCGCGAGAGGGTGGGCGCCGTCCGTACCCGCGGCCGAGAGCGGGGAGTCCCACGAGACCCCGGGAGATGGCGCCATGGCCAGGCTGGTGGGGACCGGGGCGCCCGCGGCGAAACCGATCCGCGCGCCTGCGCCCGCGACGTGGCGGCACGCGCACAGCGGCACCATCTGGTGGCGGTAACGCCGCTGGTCCATCAGGCCGCTGACCGTGGCCCTGGTCGGCCGGCCCAGGGTGAAGTCCGTGGTCTGGGCCACCTGAACGACGGTAGCGCGGGTGAAGACCGGGGCGCGGTCGGGCTGGAGGTTGCGGGCGGAGTCGTGCCCGGTCGCGATCAGCAGCACCAGCGCGGGAATGCCGATCGCGCAGAGCTTCAGCCAGTACTGGAAGCACTGCACGAACGTGATGCCCTTCATCCCGCCCATCGCGATGTTGCCGCTTACGACGACCCCGAGCGCGACCACGCCGACCCAGTAGGGCGTGCCGAGCACCCACTGCAGCGTGATGCCCGCACCCTTCATCTGCGGCAGCAGGTAGAACCACCCGATGACCAGGACGAGTGCGGTGGCCGCCTGGCGCAGGCCCTTGGATCCCAGCCGGCCGTCGGCGAAGTCGGGGATCGTGTACGCGCCGAAGCGCCGCAGCGGCGCCGCCACCAGCAGCAGCAGGACCAGGTACCCGGCGGTATAGCCGACCGAGTACCACAGCGAGCCGAGGCCCTGCGACACGATCAGGCCCGCGATGCCCAGGAAGGACGCGGCCGAGAGGTACTCACCGGAGATGGCGGCGGCGTTGATCCCGGGCGGGACCTGCCGCGCGGCGACCATGAAGTCGTCTGGTGTCCGGGCGACCCGGATGCCGCGGGCGCCGACCACGATCGTCAGCAGCGTGACGAACGCGATCGCGCCGACGGCGGTGCTAGTCATCGGGCCTCCGGCCCGCGGTGCTAGTCATCGGGCCTCCGGCCCGCGCGGTTGCTCATCCGGGTCAGTCGTCGGGGGGATCGACCAGGTCGGTGAACCTGGCCTCGAGCTGGCGGGCCTGACGATGGTAGAACCAGCCGATCGCGAGGAACACGGGGTAGAACGCGAAGCCGAGCACGATCAGCGTGACCGGCAGGCCGGCCACCCTCGTCCGGCCGATCGCGGGGACCAGCGCGGCGACGAGCGGGAACGAGACGGTCACGGTCAGGGCGAGCATGAGGCACATCAGGGACAGGCCGAGCTGCGCCCGCACCAGCGAGCCGATGAGCAGCCGGCCGGTGTTCGTGTCGTCTCGCAGGTCCCCGGGCCCAGGGATGCCGTGCTGAACCGGCACCTGGTCGCCGCGCCAGACGACAAGCTGGCGCTGTGCTGGCTGGAGCGGTGCTAGCAGGGGCTCTGCTAGCTGGGACTGTGTTAGCTGGGACTGTGTTAGCTGGGACTGTGTTAGCTGGGACTGTGTTAGCTGGGACTGGGCCGGCCGGGTCTCCTCCATGGTCAGTTCCGCCGGCCGACCCGGAGGATCCGGTCGCGGACCTCCCGCACATGGCGGCGGCTGACCGGCAGCGAGCAGCCGCCCACCATCACCGTGTGCACGTTTCCGGTCACGGAGAACTCGGTGATGTGCCGGAACGACACGAGGTAGCCGCGGTGAATCCGGATGAAACCGTGGGCCGACCACCGTTCTTCCAGATGCGAGATCGGGATCCGCACCAGGTGGGCGGCGCCGTCCGCGGTGTGCAGCCGTACGTAGTCTCCCTCGGCTTCCACCCAGTGCACCTGCTCACGGGAGATGAACCTGGTCCGTCCGGCCGTCTCGACCGGGATCAGGTCGGACGGATCGCCGGCGGGCGACGGGCCGGGCTCTTGGGGGCGGCCCGCCGCCAGCGGGCCGAGCGCACGTTCCAGCGCGGTGCGCAGCCGCGCCCGGGAGACGGGCTTGAGCAGGTAGTCGCACGCGCCGATGTCGAAGGCGCGCACCGCGTACTCCTCGTAGGCGGTGACGTAGACGATGGCGGGCGGTGCGGCGAACCGCCGCAGCACGTTCCCCAGCTCGATGCCGTTGAGCTCGGGCATCCTGACGTCGAGGAAGACGACGTCGTAGCGGCGCTCCTGAAGGTACCGGAGCGCGTCGCTCGCATTCTGCGCGCCATGCACCGGCGCGATCGGGAAGTTCGTGCGGAGCAGGTAGCTCAGTTCGTCCAGGGCCGGCGTTTCGTCGTCGACGACCAGCGCGGACGCCGCGGGGATCCCGACCCACTGGCCGGCGCGCTCATCCGCCGGCGGTGCCGCCCTGACCCGTGCCTGGATCATGGCGCGCTCATCGCCGGGCAGAACTTCGGTAGGCGCATGGTCACCTTCGTGCCGGCCCCGACTCCGGTCTCGATCGTCAGTCCGTGGTCGTTTCCGAAGGTAGCGCGGAGGCGCTCGTCCACGTTGCGGAGTCCGACAGATTCACCGCCCCACCGCCCGGAGAGCACGTCGGCGAGCTGCCCCGGATCCACGCCGACGCCGTGGTCCTCGACCGTGACGACCGCCTCATGGCCCGCGTCCTCCGCCGAGATCTTCAGCCGGGCGGTCCCGCTGACCCGCTCCAGGCCATGCCGGACGGCGTTCTCGACCAGCGGCTGCAGCACCAGCGACGGGACCCGGACGGGCAGGACCTCCGGGGCGACCCGCAGGCTGACCATCAGGCGGTCGCCGAAGCGCGCGCGCTCGAGCTCCAGGTAGATATCGACGAAGCGCAGCTCCTCGGCCAGGGTGGCGTACTGAGTGTGCTCGCGGAAGGTCCAGCGGATGAACTCGGCGAAGCCGACGAGCAGGTCCCGGGCCCGCTCCGGGTCAGACCGGACGTAGGACTCGATCGCGGTGAGGGCGTTGTAGATGAAATGCGGGCTGATCTGGGCGCGCAGGAAGTTCAGCTGCGCCTGCACGGTACGGGTCCTGGACGCGTCGAGCTCGGCCAGGGCCAGCTGCGTGGACACGAACCGGGCGACCTCGCCCGCGGTCCGCATCAGCGCCGCGTCGGCCGACGGGCCTAGCGCCGCCAGGGCCCCGACGAGCGCGCCGTCGACGGCGATGGGCACGACGACGCCTTGCCGCATCGGGCAGTCGCCGCCGTGGCCGCAGCCGAGATCGGACGCGCTCAGCAGCTGCGGGCGGCCCGACGCCACCACCTCGTGCAGGCGGCGGCCGAGAGCCACGGCGTGCCGTTCGGAGCCTTCACAGGCGATGAGGTCCGTCCGGTCTGCGATGGCGACGGCGGGCGTGCCGAGCAGCCGCCGCAAGGCCGGCGCCGCCTTGACCGCGGTGGCCGGCGTCAGCCCGTCGCGCAGCGCGGCGACCGCCTCGCTGGCGGTGTGCAGGGCCTCGTAGGTGGCCCGCTGCGGCGGCGTGCCGACGCGCCGCGAGGTCCGCTTCCAGAACAGGACAGCGGCCGACAGCGCGGCGGCGACGGAGGCCAGCATGATCGTGAGCGCGACCATCGCCGCACTATAGCCCGCCGCCGGGCACCGTGCGGGAATACCGCGGAGCGCCCGGACCGCTGGCCGGCCGGGCCGCGCCGTTCCTCGCCGCCCGGCAACCGTTCCTCGCGCCGATCACGGCGCTCGTCGCACGGCATGCCGCGCCGGGCAGGCCGGCACCGTATCTTGCGGGATGAGGCCACTGGGCGGCCGGGGCGGGCCGAGCACCGTCCCGGCCGCCCCGGGTCGACGCTGGAAGCGCTCCCGGGCGTAGGTGTGCCCACGCCCGGGAGCAGTCAGCCCCGGGAGGCGCGGGCCCGCTCGCGGAAGCGCCCGCGCGCGTCCAGGACGGTCTTGCGCAGCCGGACCGCGGGCACGGTGACCTCCACGCACTCGTCGTCGGCGCAGAACTCCAGCGCCTGCTCCAGGCTGAGCAGCCGCGGCGGCACGAGCCGTTCGAGCTCCTCCCCGGTCGACTGGCGGACGTTGGTGACCTTGCGCTCGCGGGTGATGTTGACGTCCATGTCGTCGGGCCGGGAATTCTCCCCGACGATCATCCCCTCGTAGACCTCGGTGCCCGGGGTGACGAACAGCGAGCCGCGTTCTTGCAGGTTGAACATGGCGTACGCGGAGGCGCTGCCGGCCCGGTCGGCGACCAGCGATCCGGTGGCCCGGCCGCGCATGGGGCCCGACCAGGGCTCGTAGCCCTCGAAGACGTGGTGCATGATGCCGGTGCCGCGGGTCTCGGTGAGGAACTGGGTGCGGAAGCCGATCAGCCCGCGCGCGGGCACGACGAACTCGATCCGGACCCAGCCGGTGCCGTGGTTGGTCATCGATTCCATCCGGCCGCGCCGGACCGCGATCAGCGAGGTGACCGTGCCCAGGTACTCCTCGGGCACGTCCACGCTCAGCCGCTCGACCGGCTCGAACACGGTGCCGTCGATGTCCCTGGTCACGGCGGCGGGCCGGCCCACGGTCAGCTCGTACCCCTCCCGCCGCATGGTCTCCACCAGCACGGCCAGCGCGAGCTCGCCGCGCCCGCGGACCTCCCAGGTGTCCGGCCGCTCGGTGGGCAGCACCGCCAGCGATACGTTGCCGACCAGCTCGCGGTCCAGCCGGTCCCGGACCAGCCGGGCGGTGACCTTGGCTCCCGCGGTCTGCCCGGCCAACGGCGAGGTGTTCACCCCGATCGTCATCGAGATGGCCGGCTCGTCGACGGTGATCAGCGGCAGCGGGCGCGGGTCGTCCACGTCGGCCAGGGTCTCGCCGATCATGATGTCCGGGATGCCGGCGATGGCCACGATGTCCCCGGGGCCGGCCGAGTCGGCCTGCACCCGCTCCAGCGCGTCGGTCAGGTACAGCTCGGAGATCTTGACCCGCTCGATGGAGCCGTCCCGCCGGCACCAGGCGGCCTGCTGGCCGCGCGATATGGTGCCGTTGCGGATCCGGCACAGCGCGATGCGGCCCAGGTAGGAGCTGGCGTCCAGGTTGGCCACATGGGCCTGCAGCGGCGCGCCGACCTCGTAGAGGGGCGCCGGGACGGTGGCCTTCAGCGTCTCGAACAGCGGCTCGAGGTCCGGCGAGTCGGGCATCTCGCCGTCAGCGGGCCTGCGCAGCGAGGCCCGCCCGGCCCGCGCGGAGGCGTACACGATGGGGAACTCGATCTGCTCTTCGGTGGCGTCCAGGTCGATGAACAGCTCGTAACAGGCGTCCACGACCTCGGCGATCCGCGCGTCGGGCCGGTCCACCTTGTTGATGACCAGGATCACCGGCAGCCCGGCGGCCAGCGTCTTGCGCAGCACGAACCTGGTCTGCGGCAGCGGCCCCTCGCTGGCGTCGACCAGCAGCAGCACCCCGTCGACCATGGACAGGCCGCGCTCCACCTCGCCGCCGAAGTCCGCGTGCCCCGGCGTGTCCACGATGTTGATGGTCAGCCCGCCGTGGCGCACCGCGGTGTTCTTGGCCAGGATCGTGATGCCCTTCTCCCGCTCCAGGTCGCCGGAGTCGAGTACCCGATCGGCGATGTTCGCGTTGGCCCGGAACGCGCCCGACTGCCACAGCATCGCGTCGACCAGCGTGGTCTTGCCGTGGTCGACGTGCGCGACGATGGCGACGTTGCGCAGGTCATCGCGGGTGGCCAGGACGTCCCGCGGGATCGCGGGGTGATGCGGTACGGGCATGCGTGAGTCTCGTTCGTTAGGCGTCGGGAGCTGCCGCCCGAAGGGGCGACTCAGTTTAGTTTAGTGAACATGCCAAGCCGACCAGACGCCATCTTCGCCGTGCCGCGGCTCGCCCAGATCTACGACCTCCTGGAAGGCGAGCGCAACGATCTCGAACCCTACCTGGCCATGGCGGCCCTTCGCCCCGGCGGCCGGCGACACGCTGGCCGGCGTGCGCGACGCTCCGGACCGGCCCGGCCGCGAATGGGTCTTCATCGCCGCCAGAGCGCAGCGTGGGCCGCGCGGCGCCGGAGGTAACCGGATCGCGGGCGCGGGCACCTTGCTCCGTTCGGAATAATGCCTTTGACCTGGCCTGAGACCGGCTTAGACGCAGGTTGGGGTAAGACGCCCGGCCTAAGGCTTTCCCGGGCCCGGAAGATAAGGCATTCGTCCGATGCCGGGGGTGGGGCCTTACGACGAACCTTGAGGATGTGGGGAACCAGAAGAGGTTCCCACGGGGGTCAAGGAGGAACCATGCATCCCGAGATTCTGCGTGAACTGACCGCGCAGCGCGGCCGTGACCTGCGGGAACGGGCGCACCGGGCGCACCTGGCCCGGACCGTGAGCCGGGACCGGCGGGGCATCCGGCGCCACGCCCGCCACCTGGACGAGGCCGACGCGTTCGTCGCCCCCGCCATCCCCGACTACGTGGACGGCTCGTTCCGGACCGCCGCGGACCAGGTGGCCAGCCAGGTGCCTGCCGCCCGCCGCGCGGCCTGAGGCGACCGTGACCGTCCCAGCGCCCGCCCTCGGAATGTCGCAAGCACATGGCATGCTGACAGCGGAGATGAGCGGGCGAGCAGCCAGTCCCGTGCTGGTCGGGCGGGACGAGCAGATGGCCGCCCTGGACGCCGCGTTCGCCAGCGTGCGCCAGGGCGGCCCGACGGCTGTGCTGCTGGGCGGTGAGGCCGGGGTGGGCAAGTCCCGGCTGGTCAGCGAGTTCGGCCAGGCCGCGACGGCGGCCGGGGCGCGGGTGCTGACCGGAGGTTGCCTGGAGCTGGGCACCGACGGGCTGCCCTTCGCGCCGTTC
Organism: uncultured Actinomycetes bacterium; assembly: GCA_963834685.1. Taxonomy (GTDB): domain Bacteria; phylum Actinomycetota; class Actinomycetes; order Streptosporangiales; family Streptosporangiaceae; genus Palsa-504. The sequence goes on from CAWICW010000008.1 coordinate 88,021, forward strand.
ACCGCGGTGCTCCGCGACCTGGTCCACGAGCTGGGCGCGGACGCGGTGGCCTCGATGCTGCCCGGCCGGACCACGCGCGGGCTGGCCCGGCTGCTGCCCGAGCTCGGCGAGCCGGACACCAGCGGCGATCCGGGCGAGGCCCGGGCCCGGCTGTTCGAGGAGGTGCTCAGCGCGCTCGACCACCTGGCCCGGCACTCGCCGGTGGTGCTGGTCATCGAGGACGCGCACTGGGCCGACCGGTCGAGCCGGGACCTGCTGACCTTCCTGATCGGCAACCAGCGGGCCATCAGCGGGCTGCTGATCATCGTCACGTTCCGCTCCGACGAGTTGCACCGGACCCACCCGCTGCGCCCGATGCTGGCCGCGCTGGACCGGATCGCCTGGGTCGAGCGGATCGAGCTGCCCAGGCTGACCGGCCACGACACCGCCGAGCTGGCCGCGGGAATCCTCGGCCGCCAGCTCGCGGCGGACCTGGCCGACGCGCTGTACCGGCGCAGCGAGGGCAATCCGCTGTTCGTGGAGACGCTGCTGGGCTGCGACGGCGAGCTGAACTGCGAGCTGCCCGAGTCGCTGCGCGACCTGCTGCTGGACGGCATGCGCCGGCTGCCGGAGGACACCCAGGAGGTGCTCCGGGTGGCCAGCGCGGGCGGCGAGACCACCGGGCACGCGCTGCTCGCGGCGGTCACCGGCCTGGATGACGCCGCGCTGACCAGCGCGCTGCGCCCGGCGGTGACCGCCAACGTGCTGCGCGCGCACGCCGGCGGCTACACGTTCCGGCACGAGCTGATCCGCGAGGCGGTGCACGAGGACCTGTTGCCCGGCGAGCACGGCCGGCTGCACAGCCGCTTCGCCGAGGCCATCGACGCCGACCCGGCGCTGGTGCCGCCGGGCCGGGCCGCGATCGAGATGGCCCACCACTGGCACGCGGCGCACGACTCGGTCTGGGCCCTGATCGGCGCGTGGCAGGCCGCGGCGCAGGCGGGCCGGGCCGTGGCCCCCGCCGAGCGGCTGTCGCTGCTGGCCCGGGTACTCGAGCTGTGGGACCAGGTGCCGGACGCGGCGGAGCGGATCGGCGCCGATCACGTCCGCGTCCTGGAGGAAGCCACGTGCGCGGCGCGGGAGGCCGGGGAGTTCGAGCGGGGCATCGCGCTGGCCAGCTCGGCGCTCAAGGAACTGGACCCTTCGGCTTCGCCGGTCCGGGTCGCGCAGTTGCTGGAAAGCCGCGGCCACTTCAGGAAGAACCTGGGCCGCAAGGAATTCGTCGACGACTTCGCCTCGGCACTGCAGATCGCCCCGGCGGACGCGCCCGCCGCCCGGATCCCGATCCTGCTCGCCGCGGCCCGCTGCGTACCGGTGGTAGCCGTGGAGCGCTCCCATGCCGAGGAGGCCCTGGCCCTGGCCCGGCAGCTGGGCGACGAGGCCAGCGAGGCGGACGCGCTCCTCACGCTGGCCATGTTCCGCGCGGGAACCGGGCAGCAGGCCGACGTCGGCAGCGACCCCATGGAACTGCTCGCGCAGGCCCGCGCCATGGCCGAGCGGACCGGGGCACACGGCCTGGTGGCCATGGCCGCGATCAACGCCTCGCACCTGCTGGAGGGGGCGGGCCAGCACGAGCTGGCCGCCGAGGCGGCCCGCCGGGGTCTCGCGGACCAGGACGAGCGCTACCTGGCCCGCACCTCGCGCAGCCTGCTGATCATCAACCGGGTGGAATCGCTGTTCGCGCTGGGCCGGTGGGACGAGGCCCTGGCGGTGGCCGAGGGCGCGCGGGACTACGTGTTCACCTCGCTGCCGCTGCACCGGTCCATGCTGGCCGTGTACACCGGGCGCATCGCGCTGGCCCGGGGCGACCTGGCCGCCGCCGCCGAGGCGAGCGCGACCGCTTCGGAGCTGCTGCGCGGCTCGCCGTACGAGGACCAGCGGCAGCTTCCGCTCGGCCTGCTGGAGACCGGGCTGCGGCTGGCCACGGCCGGGACGGCTGCCGCGCTGGAGGCCGCCTCCCAGGTCGTCGAGGGCTACGAGCTGTCCGGCGGCAGCCCGCGGTACGCCTGGCCGCTGGTGGCGGGCACGGCCAGCCTGTCCGTGCTGGCGGCCCGGGACGAGCGGCTCCGGTCCGACGTTGCCGCCCTGGCGGGACGGCTGCGCACGATCGCGGAGAAGCTGGAGACGTTCGGCCCGGCCCAGCAGGCCGCGCGGCTGACCTTCGCCGCGGCCGATGCCCAGGTGGCGGGGGTTCCTGAGCTGCTGGATGCCTGGGACCAGGCCGCGGCGGCGTGGGCCGCGGTCAGCGAGCCGTACCCGCGGGCGCAGGCGCTGCTGCACGCGGCCGAGGCGGCGCTGGCGGGCGGGGACCGCGACGGCGCGGCCGGCCGGCTGCGGGAGGCGGCCGTGCTGGCCGTCGGCCTGGGCGCGGAGCCGCTGGCCGCAGAGATCACGCTGCTGGGCCGGCGGGGCCGGATCGTGCTGGACCCCTCGTCCGACGCTGGGGCGGCGGGCTTCGGGCTGACCTCGCGCGAGCTGGAGGTACTGCGGCTGGTCGCGGCCGGGCGCAGCAACCGGGACATCGCCAACGAGCTGTTCATCTCGCCCAAGACGGCCAGCGTGCACGTGTCCAACATCTTGGGCAAGCTCGGCTCGGCCAGCCGCGGCGAGGCCGCGGCCAAGGCGCACGCCCTGCGGCTGCTCGATCCGGCCCTCTAGGCAGGTGCGTTCGCGGCCCCTTATGGTGGCCCCGTGGGGGGTGACGCGGCCCAGGTGATGGTGGGCCGTGACCGCGAACTGGCGCGGGTCACGGGTCTGCTCGACGACGCCCTGGCCGGGCGCGCGCGCCTAGTGCTGTGCACGGGCGAGGCGGGGATCGGGAAGACCCGGCTGGCCGAAGAGCTGGCCGCGGCGGCGGGGGCCAGGGGCGTTCCGGTGGCGTGGGCGCGGGCGGCCGACCGGGGCAGCTCGCCGCCGTACGGCCTGTGGCGGCTGGTACTGGATCAGTCCGCGGTCCGGGCGGAGGCCGGGTCCGGGGCGGATCTGTGGCCGGCTGCGTTCGGCGCCGCCGACCTGGGCGCCGAGTCCAGCGTCGCGCGGCGGTTCGCGCTGTTCGCCGAGGTCCGCGGGCGGCTGGCGCAGGCCGCCGAGCGCACCGGGCTGCTGCTGGTCCTCGACGACCTGCAGTGGGCGGACGAGGCGTCGGCGGTGCTGCTCGTCGAGGTCGTCCGCCAGCTCCGCGGGACGCGCATCCTGGCCTTCGTGACCTACCGGGACGCACCGGACGGGGTCTTGCCGCGGCTGTCGGCGGAGGCTAACACCGAGCGGGTGGACCTGCACGGCCTGCCCGCCGAGGCGGTCGGGGACCTATTGCTCGCCGCCGGGCTGGATGCATCGCCGGAACAGGCGCGCCGGGTGCACGACGAGACGGGAGGCAATCCGTTCCTGGTCCGGGAGCTGGCCCAGGCGCTGGCCGGGCCGCCGTCCGGGTCGTCCGTGCCGGGTCGGGTCTTGGAGGCGACGGCCTACCGGCTCACCCAGCTTTCGGACCAGACCCGGGAGGTGCTGCAGGCGGCCGCGGTGACCGGCAACAGTTTCCCGGTCGGCGTGGTGGCCAAGATGCTGGACCGGCCGGTGCTCAGCCTGCTCGGCCCGCTGGACGAGGGCCGGGATGCTGGTTTCCTGGTGGCCGGAGACCATCCCGGCGACTACCGCTTCTCGCACGCGCTGGTCAGTTCGGCGGTGGCCGCCCGGCTGAGCGCCGAAGAGCAACGGCGGCTGCACACCGCGGCGGCGGACGCGATCGAGGCGCTGTACGAAGGGCAGGTACGCCTGCACCTGGCGGAGGTGGCCCGGCACCGGGTTGAGGCGTCGCTGCCCGGCGACCGGGCCCGGGCGGTGGCCGCGTGCCAGGCGGCTGCCTCCGTGGCCTGGGATGCCCTGGCGTTCGAGGAGGCGGTGCGCCTGTACCGGCAGGCGCTGGCGGTCGGCGATACAGAGATCGGCGAGGACCACCGGTCCCGGCTCGAGCTCGGGCTGGCCGCGGCCCTGCACCGCAGCGGCGACCTGCCCGGATCACAGGAGGCCGCCGCCCGGGCCGCCCGGCGGGCCGAGCGGCGGCGCGACCGGCTCGGCCTGGCCCGCGCGGCGCTGGTGATGGAGGCTACGGGCGTTCCGGAATGGGACGGTGAGATCAGCCGCGTCTGCGAGCAGGCCCTGTCCATTTCCAGGGCCGGGGACGACCTGCCCGACGACCTGCGGGCCCGGGTGTCGGCCCGGTACGCGCAGGCGCTGGTGTACCGCGGCGAGTACGACCGGGCGGGGTCGGTCAGCCGGGACGCGCTGGCCACCGCCGAGTCGGCCGCCGATCCGGTTGCGCTGGTCGACGCGCTCCGGGCCCGCCAGCTGGCCTGCTGCGCTCCCGAGGGCCTGGCCGAGCGGATCGTGCTGGCGGCCCGAATGCTCGAGACCGCCGACACCCTCGGCAGCGCCTGGGTCGAGATGTGGGGGCGGCTGTGGCGGATCGACACCCTGTTCGAGACTGGTCAGCTGCGGGCTATCCGGCGTGAGCTCACCGACCTCGGTTCCTGCCTGGACCGGCTGAGCGGTCCGATCGGGCGATGGCATCAGCTGAACATCGCGGCCACGCTCGCGCTGGCCACCGGGCGCTTCGCCGAGGCGGCGCGGCTGGCCCGGGAGGGGTTCAAGGTGTTCAGTGACATGGGACACCCGGCCGCGATCGGCTCTCTGGCCGTGATCTTGTCCCAGTCAAGCCTGCACATCGGGCTGGACCGGTCCGGCCTGGCCGACGCGTTCGACCTCATCCCCGCCCACCTGCGCCCGGAGGCCGTGGACACCACCCAGGGGACCGCCACCATCTTCCCCGCGCTCACCCTTACCCTGATCCGCGTCCAGCAGGGCGACCGGGCCGGCGCCGAAGCGGCCTACGCGCTGGCCGGGCCGATCCGGTCCTGGACGCCTTCGCCGGCCATGCGCATGTCGGCCTGGGGAGCCGCGCTCGCGGTGGCCATCGGGCTGGGCCGCACGGAGGATATCGAGTTCCTGGCGTCGCGGTTCGAGCCGTTCCGGGGTCAGCACGCCGCGAACGGCGCCGGCGCCGGGGTCTACATGGGCCCGGTCGAGCTGCAGCTCGGCCTGGCGGCCGCGGCGCTGGGCCGTCCCGACGCGGCGGCTTCGGATCTGGCCGCGGCGGTCTCGATCTGCGACGCCAACGGCGCCTGCGGCTACGCCGTACAGGCCCGGGTCGAGCTGGCCGCGGTGCTGGTCCGCCGCGGTGATCCTGCCCAGGCACGGGCGGTGCTGGATCGTGCCGCGGGCGAGGCGTCGCGGCTCGGCATGGCGCCGTTCGTTACGCGGATCGAGCAGCTGCGGGCTGCGTTGACGGCGGAAGGCGGCGCTGGGGCCGCTCACCCGGTTCTGAGTCCACGCGAGCTCGAGGTGGCCCGGCTGGTGGCGCAGGGGCTGACCAACAAGCAGATCGGCGAGAGGTTGTTCGTCTCGGAGCGGACGGCGGAGAACCACGTCCAGCACATCCTGGTCAAGCTCGGGTTCAGCAACCGTAGCCAGATCGCCGCGTGGTCCGCTGCCGACCGTGAATGAGTACTCAGCTGAGTACTTCCCCCGAATGGCCGGCTCCGGGATTTTCCTTAGCGTCATTCCTGCCAGCGCACATGCGCAGATATCGAAAGGCAGGACAGTCATGGCGTACGTTCACATCAGCAAGTCGAAGGGCCGCGGCATCGAGGACTTCCGCGCGGTCTCAGCCAAGCACAGCCCGCCCCAGGACATCGACGGCCTGCTCGCCTGGGCGGCCGGCTCGAACGAGGACGGCCTGCACGTGGTGACCGTGTGGCAGTCCCGGGCACACCAGGAACGGTGGGCGGCCGAGCAGCTCTTCCCCGTGTTCCAGGAGCTCGGGATGACCGACGTGCCGGCCGACAGCGAGTTCACCGAGTACCAGACCGGCGAGCTGTACATCCGCTGAGCCTATGGCCCAGGATCCCCGGTCCCGCCGGGGATCCTGGGCCATGGCCACCCAGCCCGACGGCAAACTGGCCCAGATCGGGGACTGCGGTTCGGTCCCGGCCGGCAGGTCCACGGCCACGACGACCACATGGGGCTGACCTACTACGCGCGCGGTCGCAACCTGATCGTCAACGCCGGGCACGACGGGTACGCGAACACCCCGTACCGGGCCTACCTGAGCCAGTCCGGGGGTTCGGCGCCGGTTTGGGCGTGCCACACGGCGGCGAAGTGGTCCGGGTCGGCGCGGTAGGCGGCCCTGATCGCGGGCGTCGCGTCCCGCAGCAGGTCCTGCAGCTGCTGATCGGCGGCCATGCGCCAGCCCTTGGCCAGCAGGCGGGCCGCCTCGCGGTAGCGGGCCTGCCCGCACAGGAGTTCGCCCTCCAGCAGCATGGCCGGGGCCGCGCAGGACGGAAGCTGCTGCCAGGGCAGCTTGTCCTGGCAGATGTCGGTGGCCTCGTGGACGGCGGCCAGCGCTTCGCCAGACAGGTCGATCTCGGCCAGCCAGCCCGCCTCGCAGGTCAGGCACTCGGCGAGCGGCGGCAGGTACCGCGCGGGTTCGGCGGAGGCGAGGTTGCGGTACAACCGCACCGCCACCTGCATGGCGGCCAGCGCCTCGGCCAGGCGGTCGTCGGCAGCCAGCAGGCGCGACTGGTGGTGCAGCGCGTCGGCCAGGTCCGGGCCGTACTTGCCGGGGCGTTCGGCGGCCAGGTCCTGGTAGATCGCGACCGCCTCGTCGGCGGTCCGGAGCGCCTCCTCGTCCCGGTTCATGGCCTGCAGCGCGCCCGACTGGACGATCAGCCGGTTGGCCAGTGCATCACGGAACTGGCTGGGCCAGATCCGGGCCAGGGTCCGCCAGCTCGCCATCTCGGTGCGGAGCAGCGCGATGGCATCCTCCGGGTTGTCGTTGTCGAGCAGGGTGGCCGCGTCGGGCGCAGTGAACGCGCGCATGCCGACCACCACGACGACGGTGATGAGCGGGCCGACGAGCACCCCGGCGATCGTCCACACCGGCCCGAGCAGCAGCCACGCCGCCGCGCCGAACGCGACGGCGCTCATGGCCAGTATCGCGATCAGCTTGCCGCGCGTCGGTTCGCCCCGCATGGCGCCATTATCGGGCCTTCGGGCCCCGGCGGTCCGGCAACCGGCTTCGTGGCGTCCCCGGTCCAGGATCAATGCGAACCCGACCAGGCATCCGAGGCCAGGATCCGGCAGGTCCTCGATATCGGCAGGTCAACTACTGGCCGTCTTCACCCCGGCGGCGTATTCCGGCTGGAGCAGTCCCATGAGGATGAAGTCTTTCCAGCCGTCTGGGTATAGCTCGGCTTCGCGGCGGACCCCTTCGCGGCGGAAGCCGCAGGCCAGGTAGCAGCTGATGGCGCGGCTGTTGCCGGCCAGCACCTCCAGCTGGAGGCGATGAAGGCCCAGCACGTCAAAGCCCCAGGACACGACGAGGCGGGTTACCTCGCGGCCCAGCCCCTGGCCGCGCAGGGCGGCGACGAACAGGCCCACCGTGTAGGTCGCGCAGTGCTGATCGGCGTCCACGCGCAGGCCTGCGCTGCCGATGCAGTGACCGTCGTACTCGACCGCCCACGTGTAAGCACTGCTATCGGCCGGCGGGCGGGCAGCAGTCAGATACTCGCGGGTGTGATAGCGCCGGCCGTCCCACTCACGCCGCCACGACGAGCCATAGCCGTCCTCTTCCTCGGGGTCGATGGGATGGCGCAGCCGGTCATCAATATCCGATTCCCGGGATCCCCGCAGAATGACGCGCTTCCCCCGCAGTACGGGCAGCGCCGGCAGCGTGAGCCGATCCAGCATGACACCCAAGACTACGTAAGCTGGTCTGCTCCCGGGCGCCGGCGTTGCCGGGCTAGCCGGGAGTTCACCCGGCGCGGGCTGGGGGGCTGTGGCTGTGCAGGATCTTGGTGCGGTCGGGGTTCCAGGCGGTGGTGGTGCCGTCGGGGTTCAGGACCAGGGTCCAGCCCTGCCGGTGGATGACGACCTGGTGGTGGTAGAAGCACAGAAGCACGCAGTCTTTGGTGCTGGTGTGGCCGCCGTTGGCCTTGTGCTTGACATGGTGGACTTCACAGGCTGAGGCGCGCTGGTGGCAGCCGCCGGGCCAGCGGCACCGCTTGTCCCGCAGGATGACGGCGTTGCGGATCCCGGGCGGGATGGTCGTGGCGTACCCGATGTCCAAGGGCAGGCTGGGGCCGGCCAGCCGGGCGCCCAGCTGGCGGGTCCGCAAGAACGACGCCAGGCCACCGGGGCCGGACAGGAGATCGGCGGCCTTGCCGATGATGGCCTGGGCGATCGCCTCCCGGGACATCCCCGACAGCAGGGCCAGGCCGGCCGGCGGGTCGGCGGGGGGCTGGACTGGCGCGCTGGCGGGGGAGCTGGCCGGGCCGGGCTCGTCGGCCGGGTCGCCATCGGGGCGTGCCGGGTCCGGGGCGGGCTGCGGCGCGCAGCGGGCGCCGTGCCCGGCGAATCGCAGGCACAGTGCGACCAGGTCATCCAGCACGCCGGGATTTACGTCGCCGGTGACGATGGGGGTGATGGCTGCGTCGCAGGCCGCCGCGCGGGCGGCGTCGCCGTCCAGCCATGCGCCGCCGTCGCCGCCGCTGCCGTCGGAAGCCTCGGCGCGGCGGGCGGCCCACCGGATCCGCATCTCGCCGATCCACTGGGTTTCCAGCAGCGACCCGTCATCCATGGCGCGCAGCTCGGCCAGCGAGATGTGCGCCCACACCTTGACCGGCTGCCCGGCGCGCTCGGGCAGCAGGCCGCTGGCGGCCAGGCGGCGCATCGCTTCCTGCAGGGCGTCGTGGTAACGCTGCTCCCGGGTCCGGGTGTCCTCGGCGCCCATGGGGGCGGACAGAGACTCCAGGACGGCGGTGACGACGGCGGCGCAGTCGGGGGTCAGGTCCCCGGTCAGGACCCCGGCCCCGGCGAAGGTCGTCTCGACCCGGACCTGGCGGTCCTCGAACCGCGGCTCCGGGTCGTCCTCGGAGTCCGGAAGGGACCGGGCGTAGATCTCCGCGGCCAGGCCGGCCAGGTCTTCTTTGCGGGCCCCGGCCCGGGCGGCGGCGATCAGGATCTCATCGGCCGGACTGCGGCACTCGGCGGGGAGCTTATCGGTCCACTGGCAGATGGTCCGGGCCATCGACTCGCTCAGCACGGTCCCCTCGGCCAGCGCGGCCAGGACCTGCGGGTGGGTGACGGCGCGGCGGGCCCAGCCCAGGTGACCGCGGGCCGCGCCCTTGGTCACCTTGGTCCGGTGGATCAGCCAGGAGGCCGGACTGTAGTCCGCGTCGGCGCAGTAGCCCTGGCCGGTGGTGAACGCGCAGAGGATCCGGGCCCGGGCGGCGGTGGCGATCGAGTCGGCCTGCTCCAGGGCCTGCAGGCAATCGGCCTGGGTCTGCGCGGCCAGCGCGGTGGGGTCGGCGGCGGGATCGGCGGCGGCCAGGTAGCTCAGCCCGGCCAGGACCAGGTCTACCGCCTCGGCGGTGGTGGCGGGAGCGGGGGTGCTCACCGGGTCCTCACCTCCCCCCGATCTTTATCGACTTCTAGTTCGACTCTAGCTTATGACTACGACATTTCCGGGAACACCACGCCGAGATGACAGATGTCGAGCGCGGAAGTCTTCCTCGCGCGGCGACGGTGGCTAGACTTACCGCGTCTTTCGCCTCGAACCGGATCGCGCCGTCGGCCGTCACGGTAGTAGAGCCGATCACACTTCAGGGAGCCGTACGTGCGGCAGCGAAGGCAGCCCGGCATCTGGGCGGCAGCCGTCATTCTTCTGGGCTGCGCGGTGACGGCGTGCTCGTCGGGGCCGCCGCCGATTCCGTCGCCGACCAGTAGCCAGGCGGGACAGTTCCGGAGTTCGGATGCTCCGGCGCTGCTGGTCCAGTGCATGCTCACCCAGGGGACGCTGGGGCGGTCCGACTCTATCTTCGCTGGCCCGCCGAGCTGGCTGCGCAACGGGAACATCGTCATCACGGCAGCCACGGCGGCGAAGTTCAACGCCTGGTACCGGATCAATGACGGGATCAGCGTGGCGGGCAAGACGCTCGGCGGGTGGACCCAGTGGACGGCGGCCAGCGACAAGCTGCCCGCGGCGGTGTGCGGCTCGTCGGTGTCGGCGTCGGCGCTGCAGCGGCAGGTGTTCGGGAAGGACCCGGCCGCGGGTAACCCGTGGGGCGCGTGAGGACGATGCGGTAAGCACGTCGTGGCCGCGACCAGCCCGGGCCGCCAGCGTGACACAAGGGCGGTCTCGTGCTAGAATAGGAGTTCGATTATCGGCTATGCTGTCAAGATGACCGGGTATACACCGCCAGGATGGCCGGCCGGGGTGCACCCTCCGGACAGCGAGGAGTTCGAATCCACCGCGGTCACCTGGCTGCTGGACGTGGTGCCGCCCGACTACCGGCTGCACGGGGTGCTGCGCCGGTACCCGGTGGCGCTGGCCGCGATGGCCAGGTACCACGCCAAGGCGTCCGTGGAGGGTGCGCGGGAGGGTTACCGCACGGCGCGGACCGAACTCGCCGGGGCGCTGCCGCCGCACGCGATCGATACCGTGCTGGCCGCCTACCGCAAGGAGGGGGCCCGGCTGGCCGCTACCGCGCGCGCGGTCGGGCTGGTCGAGCGGGCGCTGCGCGGGGAGGTCTTCTCGCCGAAGATGCAGGACAAGCGAGGGACCAGGTAGGGAAGCTGCCGGGTAAGCAGGAGACCGGGCTGGGCGGTTGGCTGTACAAGACCGGTGAGCTAAGTGGGTGGACCGGTAGCAGCGCGGGGATCACATCGTGAGATTATGGTCCCAAGTTAGCCGGGGGCGGCTGCAGACCTGGGGCAGCGAAAAGGAAGTGGTCCAGTGTCACGGCAGGCCCGGATCCTTCTGGTTGACGACCGGCCGGAGAACCTGGTCGCGCTCGAGGCGATCCTGTCTTCGCTAAACCAGATCCTGGTGTCCGTGGGGTCCGGCGAGCAGGCCGTGCAGGCCGTGCTGGCCGACGAGTACGCGGTCGTGCTGCTGGACATCATGATGCCGGGGATGGACGGCTTCGAGACCGCCACCCAGATCAAGCGGCACGCCAGGAGCCGCGACGTGCCGATCATCTTCCTGACCGCGGCGACCATGCAGCCCGAGCAGGCGTTCCGCGGCTACGCGGCCGGCGCGGTCGACTACCTGGCCAAGCCGTTCGATCCCTGGGTGCTGAAGGCCAAGGTGTCGGTGCTGGTCGACCTGTACCTCAAGTGCAGCGAGTCGGTCATGAACCACCTGTCGGCGGGGCTGGGCGCGGTGGAGGAGACGCTGGCCCTGCTGCGCAAGCTGCCCGCGGTGCTGCGCGACGCCGAGGCCCAGGAGACGGCGGCCCAGCTAGCCGGGCGCGTCGGGCGCCTGCGCGACGCCCTGGAGACGTTCGCGAGCGGGGCCGGCTAGCCGGGGGGCATGGGGGGGTCCAGCACGGACCGGGTCCAGCCGTCGCCCGGCAGGTACTGCCGGACCACCCGGGCCGGGACGCCCGCCACTACGCAGCGGTCGGGGACCGAGCCGCGGACCACCGAGCCGGCCGCGACCACGACGTTGCGGCCGATGCAGGCACCGGGCAGCACGACCGCCCCGGCGCCCAGCCAGCTGCCGGAGCCGATCTGCACGGCCGCGTTGCACGGCATCTGCCGGCCGATGGGCTCGTGGGGGTCGGCGTAGCTGTGGTTCTGGTCGGTGATGTAGACGTAGGGGCCGGTGAACACGTCGTCCCCGATGCTCAGCGACTGGTGGGCGACGATGTGACTGCCCCGGCCGATCACGCAGCGGTCCCCGATGCGCAGCACCGGGACCGGGCCGAGATCCTGGCCGGGCACCATCCCGGCCGACAGGGACACCAGCGCGCCGATCAGCGTGTCCGCGCCGACGGCGATCCAGTGCTCGCCGAACATCGAGCCGGAAGGGAAGGCCGCCATCGAACCGGGGCCGAACGCGGCGAACCGCCGTCCAGCCGGGGTATCGGCGGTGATTACCCCGGCGCGCTGGGCGGCGTCCCAGGCCCGGTGGACCACCTGCCAGCGCAGGCGGGCCAGGATCTGGGTCACGAGGGCAGGGCCGAGGCGGGAGGCGAGGCCGAGGGGCGGGCCGAGGCGGCCAGCTGGCCGCAGGCGCCGTCGATCTCCCGGCCGCGGGTGTCCCGCACGGTGACCGGCACGCCGTGGGACTCCACGCGGCGGACAAACTCGCGCTGTGCGCTCGGGCGGGACGCAGTCCACTTCGAGCCGGGCGTCGGGTTGAGCGGGATCAGGTTGACGTGCACCAGCCGCCCGGCCAGCAGCGCGCCCAGCAGGTCGGCCCGCCAGGCCTGGTCGTTGATGTCCTTGATCAGGGCGTACTCGATCGAGACACGGCGGCCGGTGACGGCCGCGTAGTCCCACGCGGCGCCGAGCACCTCGTCGACCTTCCATCGCCGGTTGACCGGGACCAGGGTGTCGCGCAGCTCGTCGTCGGGGGCGTGCAGGGAGACGGCCAGGGTGACCGAGAGGCGTTCGGCGGCCAGGCGGGCGATGGCCGGGACCAGGCCGACGGTGGAGACGGTGACCGAGCGCTGGGAGATGCCCATGCCTTCGGGCACCGGATCGGTCAGCCTGCGGACCGCAGTTACGACGCTGGCATAATTGGCCAGCGGCTCCCCCATGCCCATGAACACCACGTTGGAAACTCGGTCTCGGGGGGGCGCGGGGGGGTCGTCCCTCCCGGAACCAGCAGAGACCCGGCCCGGTCCGCCGGGGACCTGGCCGCCGGCCAGCACGCGCGCGCCGGCCACGACCTGGGCCACGATCTCGGCCGTGGACAGGTTGCGGGTCAGGCCCGCCTGCCCGGTGGCGCAGAACGGGCAGGCCATCCCGCAGCCCGCCTGCGAGGACACGCACATCGTGACCCGGTCCGGGTAGCGCATCAGCACCGACTCCACCAGCGCCCCGTCGAACGCCCGCCACAGCGTCTTGCGCGTGGTCCCGTCGTCGCAGGACAGCTCGCGCTCGGCGGTCAGCAGCGAGGGCAGCAGGGCGCCGGCCAGCGCCGCCCGGGACGTGAGCGGCAGGTCGGTCATGTCGTCAGGGTGTTCGGTGTAGCGGCCGAAGAAGTGCCGGGACAGCTGGACGGCGCGGAACGACGGCTCACCCAGGCCGACAACGGCGGCGCGGCGGCCGGCCAGGTCCAGGTCGGCCAGATGGCGCGGCGGCTTGCCGCGGGGCACTTCGGGACGGGGCCCGGCCAGCATGAGCGGGACGGGGGGCAGGGCCACGGCATCGCGGGACGGGGGACGGGCGGGTGACACCGAGCTCCGTTCGGTAGAAAAGGGGTTTTCACCAGGATAGGACGGAGGACTGCCTGCGGCGCCCGCCGGCGCGGGTCCGGGTTTGAGCTCCGCGATTAAGTCAGTACATTTCGTTCATGGGCACGACGCAGGTCCCGGTCACGCTGCTGGAGAGCTCCAGCCCGTACGGCAGCCGCAAGGTCACCGTCGAGTACGACGGTCTGGTCACGGCCGCCTACCTGCACGATGACACCGCGGCGATCTCCGCGACCTGGATCGCCAACCACCGGCCGGCGCCGCAGGCCACCGACCAGGCGCGGCTGGACGCCGGGCGCGCGCCGCTGATGCCCGCCGCGCGGACCAAGCATCCGGCCGGCCGGCCGCCGCTGCGGGCCGACACGCTCGAAGCGCTGTGGTTCGAGGAAGGCGACGGGGTGGCGATCCTGGAGAGCGGGCGGCCCCTCGCGGTGATCGCCGGCTGGTCCGACATGGACCGCGGCATGCCCGGCTACAGCGCCGACGTGATCGGCCAGACGCCGTTCGGCTGGTCACTGGACGACGCCATGGAGGGGCTCTCGCCCCGGCTGGAGCGGTCCCGGGCCTACTGGCGGTGGCGCCAGTCCGGGTGGAGCCAGTTCCAGCAGGCGCTGCTCGGTCACCTGCAGCCCCGGCTCGGCCCGGGCGGGCATTACTGGGACGCCTCGGCGGGCAAGCAGCCGCTGGTAGGGGTCACCGAACGGCCGCCGGAGGCACAGCGTCCGTATACGGTGCTGTCCACGGTGGGCATGAGCGCCCAGCGGATGCCGGTGGTGGAACAGGTGCTGGACGACCCGAGCGGCTACGCCCGGATCGAGCTGGCCGTGGCGACCACGCTGCCGAGCGCGCAGGTGGCCCGGGTGTTCCTGTGGCTGGCGACCTACCCGTGGCACGCCGTGACGTGGTTCGGGCCGGGCCACAGCGTCCGCTGGTACCACGAGCCTTCGACGTTCCCGCTCGGTGGCGGGGCCTCGGGGTCGGAGGCGGTGCTGCTGCTCGACTCTCCCGCCGCGCTGGACGGGCCGGAGCCACCGGACCTGTCGGGGTTCGCGTTCGGCGGGGATCCAGTGCGCTGGCTGTGGATCATCCCGATCTCCGAACGGGACCGGCAACTGGCCAAGGACCGCGGCTCGTCCAGCCTGGTCAGCCGGCTGGCGGCCCAGCATAAAAGCTGGATCGTCGGTGCCTAGGGCTTTGCGGAGGGGCCGTCGCCCCGGGAGAGTTAATGGACGTGGACGTTGACGCCGAGCAGGACGAGCCACCACAAGAAGATGGCGAGCAGGATGCTGGCTGTGGTCTTCAGCCAGGCTAGGAAGATGTAGCCGTGATCCCACGCGATCACGATTCCGATGATCACGTAAATGAGAACCGCGAGACTTCTGAAGCGGACGGTCATCGCCTTCTCGGCTCCTCTCCAAAACCGATCCAGGATCCGCCCGTCAACTCCCCTCAAAGGGGGCGATAAAACTAACGCGCCGGGATGAAAAGGTAAAGCAGGAACCAGACCACGGGCGCGGCGACCAGCAGGGAATCGAGCCGCTCCAGGATGCCGCCGTGACCGGGCAGCAGGGTGCCCATGTCCTTGATGTCCAGGTCGCGCTTGATCATGGATTCGACCAGGTCGCCGAGCGTCGCGGCCAGCACCACCGCCGCCCCGGTGAGCACGCCCTGCCAGGGGTGGCCGTGCAGCAGCAGCGTCACGCAGAGCCAGCCCGCGATCAGGCAGGCGGCGACCGAGCCGGCGAAGCCTTCCCAGGTCTTCTTCGGGCTGATCGCCGGGGCCATGGGGTGACGGCCGGCGGTGATCCCGGCGAAGTAGCCGCCAATGTCGCTGCAGATGGTCAAGATGACAAAGCTCAGCACCCGGCGCGGGCCGTCCGCCGGGACCAGCATCGCGGCCACGAACGAGCCCATGAGCGGGAGGTAGGCGGTGGCGAAGATGCCCGCTGTGGTGTCCTTGACGTAGCCGGAGGCCCCGCCGAACAGCCGCCAGGCCAAGATGGCGATCACGGTCAGCCCGAGTGCCGCCAGCGCGTACAGTGGCCCGAGCCAGTAGGCGCAGGTTATGACGGCCGCGCCGCCGGCCGCTACCGGGATGACCGGGAGGTTGATGTCGCGCTTGGCCAGGGCGGTGGTCAGCTCGGCCAGCGCGACGGCCAGCGCGATCCCCATGTACAGCAGGAACGTGGCCTTGACGGTGAACAGCGTGAGCACCGCCAGGCCGCCGAGGCCCACGCCGACGCCGACGGCGGCGGGCAGGTTGCGCCCGGCGCGTCCCTTGGGTTTCTCGGGCGCCTTGGCTTGCTCTGGGGTCTTTGGGCCGCTAGCCACCTAGACCTCGAGGAGCTCGGCTTCCTTGTGCTTGAGCAGCTCGTCGACCTGCGCCTCGTAGGTATGGGTGAGGTCGTCGAGTTCACGCTCGGCCCGGTGCACGTCGTCCTCGCCCGCGTCCCCGCTCTTGATCATCTTGTTCAGGGTGTCCTTGGCGTGCCGCCTGATGTTCCGGATCGCGACGCGGCCGTCCTCGGCCTTGTGCCGCGCGGTCTTGATGTACTCGCGCCGACGCTCTTCGGTGAGTTCCGGCAGGACGATCCTGATGATGGTTCCGTCGTTGTTGGGGTTCACGCTCAGGTCGCTGTTCCTGATCGCCCGCTCGATGGCCGCCAGCGAGTTCTTGTCGAACGGCTGGATGATCACCATCCTCGGCTCCGGGACGTGGAACGAGGCGAGCTGGTTCAACGGGGTCTGCGTCCCGTAGTAGTCGGCCGTGACCTTGCTGAACATAGACGGGTGGGCGCGACCGGTACGGATGACGGCGAACTCCTCCTTGGCCACCGTGACGGCCTTGTCCATCTTCTCCTCGGCTTCGAGGAGCGTGTCATCGATCATGTTCGGCTCCGTTTACTCCCAGTGCCTATGGAGCTTAGCTGTCCTTACGGTCCTAGCGGGTCTTCCGGGTCCTCTCGCGCAGCGGTGCGGCTGATCAGCGTGCCGACCTTCTCGCCGCGGATGGCCCGGACCACGTTCCCCTCGCCCATGAGGGCGAACACTACGATCGGCAGCCCGTTGTCCATGCACAGGGTGACCGCCGTGGTATCCATGACCTTCAGCCCGCGGCTCAGGTACTCGGTGTAGTCCAGCCGGTCGAAGCGCATCGCATCCGGCGTGGTGTGCGGGTCGGCGTCGTACACGCCGTCCACCTTGGTGCCCTTGAGCACGGCGTCGGCGCCGATCTCCAGGGCCCGCTGCGCGGCGGCGGTGTCGGTGGAGAAGTACGGCGCGCCGAGCCCGGCCCCGAAGATCACCACCCGGCCCTTTTCCAGGTGCCGGATGGCCCGGCGCGGGATGTAGGGCTCGGCGACCTGGCCCATGGTGATGGCGGTCTGCACCCGGGTGTCGACGCCGTTCTTCTCCAGCACGTCCTGCAGGGCCAGGCAGTTGATGACCGTGCTGAGCATGCCCATGTAGTCGGCGCGGGCCCGGTCGATGCCTCGTTCGGCCAGGGCCGCGCCGCGGAACATGTTGCCGCCGCCGACCACGGCGGCGACCTGCACGCCCTCCTTCACCGCGGCGATGATCTCGGTGGCCAGATGGGCGACCACGTCCGGCGAGATGCCCAGGGGCTCGGAGCCCGCGAACAGCCCGCCGGACAGCTTCAGCACCACCCGGTGCCAGCTCGGATGCAGCACCCCCGCGGTTCCCGTCATCTTCTGGCTTTCCGGTTCCCTTCGGCTCCTCGGCTTTTTGGTCCTAGGCCTGGCCGACCTGGAACCGGGCGAAGCCGGTGACGGTGAGGTTGTTCTGGGCTAGGAGCTGCTTGATCGTGGTCTTGTTGTCCTTTACGAATACCTGCTCGGTGAGCACGGCGTCCTTGAAGTAGGAGTTCAGCCGGCCTTCCACGATCTTCGGGATGGCCTGCTCGGGCTTGCCCTCGTCGCGGGTGATCTGCTCGGCGATCCGGCGCTCCTTCTCCACCACGTCGGCGGGGACGTCCTCGCGGGTGGTGTACAGGGGGCGCATGGCGGCGACCTGCTGGGCCAGGTCCGTGGCGACCTGGCTGTTCTCCTGGTCGAGCTGGACCAGCACGCCCAGGGTCGGCGGCAGGGCGGCGTCACTGCGGTGCAGGTAGGCCTTGATGTAGCCGCCCTCGAAGCGGGCGAAGCGGCCGAGCTCGAGCTTCTCCTTCAGGCTCGCGCCCGTCTCCTCGATGAGCTGCTCGACGGTGGCGCCGGGCTTGGCCTCGGCGCTCAGCAGGGTGAGGCGGTCGGCCGCCTTGCTGTTGATGGCGGCCTTCGCGATCTGGGCAGCCGTCTCCTGGAACAGGGGGGTCTTGGCCACGAAGTCGGTCTCGCAGTTCAGCTCGACCAGCACGCCCGCGTCGGTACCGTCGAGTTCCGCGGTGACCAGGCCGTTGGCCGCGGTGCGGGTGGCCCGCTTGCCCGCGTCCTTGACACCCTTGACGCGGAGCAGTTCGACCGCGCTCTCGAAGTCGCCATCGGCGTCCGCGAGCGCGTTCTTGCAGTCCATCATGCCGGCGCCGGTCTGGTCGCGGAGCCGCTTGACGTCAGCGGAAGTGAAGTTCGCCATGTCCTCGTCTCTCGTCTTTACGTCTGTACGTCTCTACTCGTTCTCGCCTGCCGCGGTCTCGGCGGTCGCTGCGGTCGCTGCGGCCTCGGCGGCTGCTGCGGTCTCGGCGGTCGCGGCGGTCGCTGCGGCCTCGGCGGCTGCTGCGGTCTCGGCGGCTGCTGCGGCCTCGGCGTCGCCTTTGGTCTCGTCGGCGGCTTCGGCCAGGCCCTCGAGGTCGTCGGCCTCGTCGGCCGCGGCATCGGCGTCGCTGCTCGGTGCCGATTCGGCGGTGATCGCCAGATCTTCGGGCCCCTCGACTTCGGCCGCGGCCACGAGCGGCGCGTCAGGCGGAGTGACCTGGTTTTGCACTGGGGTTGGTGTGCCTTGGAGGAGCTCACGCTCCCACTCGGCGAGCGGCTCTTCGGTGCCCAGCTGGTTGCCGGCCGGCTTCTCATCCGCGCCGGACGCGCCGGCCCGCGCGATCAGGCCTTCCGCGACGGCGTCGGCTACCACCCGGGTCAGCAGGGCGACGCTGCGGATCGCGTCGTCGTTCCCGGGGATCGGGTAATTGACCTCGTCCGGGTCGCAGTTGGTGTCCAGGATGGCCACCACGGGGATGCCGAGCTTGCGTGCCTCGTTGACCGCGATGTGTTCCTTCTTGGTGTCGACTACCCAGATCGCGCTCGGCACCCGGGCCATGTCCCTGATCCCGCCGAGCGTGCGGTCCAGCTTGTCGTGCTCGCGCCGCAGGTGCAGGAGCTCCTTCTTGGTCATGCCGGAGCCGGCCACGTCGCCGAAGTCGATCTCCTCAAGCTCCTTGAGCCGCTGCAGCCGCTTGTAGACGGTGGAGAAGTTGGTCAGCATCCCGCCCAGCCAGCGCTGGTTCACGAACGGCATCCCGACCCGGCGGGCCTGCTCGGCGATCGCCTCCTGGGCCTGCTTCTTGGTCCCGACGTACAAGATCGTGCCGCCGTGAGCGACGGTCTCCTTGATGAACTCGTACGCGCGGTCGATGTAGTCCAGCGACTGCTGGAGATCGATGATGTAGATGCCGTTACGTTCGGTGAAGATGTAGCGCTTCATCTTCGGGTTCCAGCGCCTGGTCTGGTGCCCGAAATGGACGCCGCTCTCCAGGAGCTGCTTCATGCTGACGACCTGAGCCACTGGCACGGTCCTTTCCTTCGTGCGCCGCTTGCCCTGCGGGCGTACGGCGCTGCTCGGTTGCTTCCTGGTGCCCGTGACCTGACGCGCCTGCGGCCGGCCTGGTGGCCGGCGGACCGAGCGGCGCGTCCCGCCGGGAGCTGTTCGCCCCGGTGAGCAAGCGGGCACGCGATTTAGCCGCAGAGCACACGCCTATCCAGCGCGGCTACGGCGACCGTTACCAAGGATACTTGACGTTCCCGGTCGCCCGCGCCCTGCCGGGCATCTGTGCCGGTCATCTGGGCACTCCCGGGCGGCGCGAGGGCTGGCCCTGATCGACGCGGACC
The DNA here is from genome assembly GCA_963834685.1 of uncultured Actinomycetes bacterium. GTDB lineage: Bacteria > Actinomycetota > Actinomycetes > Streptosporangiales > Streptosporangiaceae > Palsa-504. The sequence goes on from CAWICW010000008.1 coordinate 107,432, forward strand.
GGGATGGGGCTCGGGCGATGCGAGGCCGAGGGGAACGCAATGGAACCCTGATTCACCGCACCACAACGCAGAGAAGGCTCGGTTTCATCCCGTTTCTGGCGGGCCCCGGCCCAGAGGGTCGCTAGGCGCGGGGATGAGCCTGGCGGTAGCTGGATTTGAGACGCTCGATGGACACGTGGGTGTAGATCTGGGTGGTCGCGGGCGAGGAATGGCCGAGGATCTCCTGGACGCTGCGCAGGTCGGCGCCGCCCTCGAGCAGGTGGGTGGCCGCGCTGTGGCGCAGGCCGTGCGGACCCGTATCGCGGGTCGCGCCTCCTTCGCGCAGGAGCTGGTGGACGATCCGGCGGGCGGTGCGCGGGTCCAGGCGGCCGCCGCGCACACCGAGGAACAGGGCCGGTCCGCTGCTTGCGGTAGCAAGGGCGGGCCGGCCCTGGTCGAGCCAGGCGGTGACCGCACGGAGGGCGGGCACGCCGACCGGGACGGTGCGTTCCTTATCGCCCTTGCCCCGGACCCGGACGGTCCTTCTGGCGTGATCGAAGCTGTCCGGGGTCAGCGCACACAGTTCGCTGACCCGGATGCCGGTCGCGTAGAGCAGCTCGAGGACCGCGACGTCGCGCAGTGCGACCGCGGCCTCGGCCGCCGGTACCGGTGCGGCGGCTGCCGGTCCAGCGGCTGCCGGCGCCGTGGCCTGCGCGTTGCGGTTGGCCGTGTCCAGGACGGTCCGCATCTCGTCCTGGCGCAGCACGTGGGGCAGAGCGCGGCGGGTCTTCAGGGTGCCGAGCCGCAGCCCGGGGTCGATGGTCAGCCAGCCGCGGCGGTGCGCGAAGGCGGTGAACGTGCGTGCCGCGGCGCCGCGCCGGGCCAGGGTGGTGCGCGCCGCGCCGGAGGCGTGCTGGCTGGCCAGCCAGCCGCGCAGGTGGGCCGCGGCCAGATCACCGGGCACCTGGACGCCGGCGCGGTGCGCGTGGTCGAGCAGCGAGCTCACGTCGCCGAGGTAGGCCCGGACCGTGTGCGGAGACAGGGAGCGTTCGGCCCGCAGATGACGCTCGAAGGCGGCGAGGGCGGCGGCCATCTCGGGCGGCAGCGTTTCCCGCGCCGCGCGCTCCTCGGCTTTCTCCTCGACGGTCATGGGGCCAGTGTGCACCCTTGACCGTCGCGCAAGCCGAAACGGGCCAGGTGACACGGCGGTCGCGACTAATTTCGTATGCCGACACGCCGATCGAACTGAAGTTTGACAAGGGATGGGCCGTGCGGCAGGGTGATCCATGCGTTCACTCGGACGAGACCGCGGAACGCGCTCGAAGTAGCGCCTAGAGAGGGATCGAGCATGGGTCAGAAGACTGTCCGGTTCAGCGACCTGAGCGGCCAGCTCATCACGCATGACGACGCACTGGCACGCATCGTGGTCCACGAACACCCCGAGCTGGTCGACGGCCCGGTCGAGATCGAGGCACTGACCGACGAGGCCGAGGCCATCGAGCACTCCGCCCTGCGGGTCGCGGTCATCGACCTGTACCTGCCCGACGACCTGGAGCCGCGCCGCATCGTCTTGGAGGCCGACGCCTTCGACAAGCTGGCCACGGAGAACCCGATGGACCAGCTCCTGATCGCCGCCCGGCCGATCCGGCGCAGCCCGAAAACATCGGTGAGCGGCGTCTCCCGCGGGGACCGGCTCGATTACGCCACCCTGGAGCACGCCGGCAAGCCGCACAAGGGCAAGGTCACCGACACCGAGAAGCAACTGGTCCGCGACCATCTCGACGAGATCAACCAGCGACTCGCCACCCAGGGCCTGCGAACGATCAGCATCGCCGACCCGGACCACGTCGAGCGTTACGGCCTGGGGCAGTCCGTCCGGGACCGCACCGCGGAGCTCGAGTTCGACCTCGAGGACGAGCAGGAGGAGCGGAGCGCGATCGCGGCGGGTTAGGGCTCCGGTCAGCGGACGATCTCGACCAGGAGGACCCAGGCGTTATAGACGGCGCCGATGATCCCCAGCAGGGCGGTCAGCGCCAGCCAGTAGAGCCCGCCGCCCCACTCGGCGGCCAGCGAGACCCCGGCGATGGCGCAGGGAACGGTGGCCAGCGCGGTGCTTACCATCCGGGAGATGGTCCACAGCACGGGATCGTCCCGGTTCCGGCGCCGCTGACGGAGCTGGTCCCGGACCGTGATTACCAGCATCGGCACGACGATGATCAGGATCTCGACACCGACGAGCCTGGTGCTCTGCGGGACGAGGGTGAGCGCCGAGCTGGCCACCACGAGCAGCAAGGTGGCCAGGGTCTCGGCGGCACGGGCCGGGAGGAACTTGTTGCCCTTGAGGATCCGGTCCAGGTTGATGGAGACAGCGACGAAGAGCAGGCCGGTCAGCGCCGCGGCGGCGGTCATGATCGCGCTGAAGAACGGCTCCCAGTCAGCCAGGTCATAGCCCCGCATCACACGCGCCTTCGTAGGAGGACTGGCCCGACGAGGAACGCTAACAGGCACGGTCACGGGGTACGGCGGGTTTCGGCTTTTTACGGCTTGCGCAGGCGCCAGCCGCGGTCACAACGCTCGATGAAACCGGAGCCGGCCAGCAGCCCGAGGCAGCGCAGCACCGTGTCCAGGTCCACGCCCGCCTCGGCGGCGATCGTCGAGGTGCCGGCGGCGCCGCGGGCGGGCAGCGCGTCCAGGACCCGGGCGCTGTCGGTGTCGAGCTCGTCTCGGCAGGGCGCCGTGCCGGCGCCTGTCGGCTTGCGGGCCGGCGGCGCGGTGTCAACGGGAAGCGTCTCGGGTGTGCCCAGCGGGGAGAGCATCTCGATGATGTCGTCGGCGCGGGTGACGCAGGTGGCGCCCCACTCCCGGATGATCCGGTGGGATCCGGCGGACTGGGCCGAGGTCACCGGGCCGGGGACGGCCATCAGCGGCTTGCCCAGCTGGGCCGCGTGGCGGGCGGTGTTCAGCGCGCCGCTGCGCTCGCCCGCCTCGACGATCACGGTGCCTCGGGTCAGCGCGGCGATGGTCCGGTTGCGGACCAGGAACCGCAGCCGGGCGGGCTGGCGGCCCGGCGGCCATTCGCTGATCACCAGACCCTGTGCGGCGATGTCCGCGAACAGGTTCGCGTGGCCTGCCGGGTAGGGGTAATCGACGCCGCAGGCCAGGACCGCGATGGTGACCGCCCCGGTGGCCAGCGCGCCGCGGTGGGCGGCGGCGTCGATGCCGTACGCGCCGCCCGAGACGACCGCCCAGCCTCGCTCGCCGAGGTCGGCGGCGATCTCGCCGGCCACGTGCGCGCCGTACCCGGTGGCGGCGCGTGACCCCACCATCGAGACCGAGCGCTGGCAGGCCTCGCGCAGGTCGGCCTGGCCTCGAAGCCACAGCGCGTACGGGCGGGCCGAGCCGAGCTCGTCCAGCCTGCCAGGCCATTGCGGATCGGCGGGGCAGACCAGCCGGATGCCGTCGCGGCGGGCGTCCGTGAGGCCCGCGTCGTCGGGCAGCCAGGGCAGGCGGATCCGCCAGCGGCCGAGCGCGGCCTCTAGCGCGCGCCTGCGAGCCGGGCTGTCCTCGCATCCGGGCCCGGTCTCAGGCAGCGCGCCCGCCCTGATCGCGGCCAGCACCTCGGCGGGCTCGCAGACCTCCAGCAGGGCGCCGAGCGCGGGATCGCCGGGCTCGGCCAGGTAGGTGAGCGCAGCCCGGGCCAGGGCCTGGCGGTCCGGGCTCATCGCCGGACTCCGAGCCAGAGGCTCAGCGCGGCGTGGCATTCGTCCCTGCCCGGGCGCGGCTGGCCGGCCAGGTCGGCGATGGTCCAGGCCACGCGGATGACCTTGACCACGCCGCGGGCGCTGATCTGCCCGCGTTCCAGGGAGCGTTCGATCACGGCCAGCGAGCCCGGAGCGGGTGGCCAGGTCCGGCGCAGCTCCGATCCGGGGACCTCGCCGTTCAGGCGCCAGCGCGTGCCGCGCAGCCGGCGGGCGGCGCGGTCCCTGGCCTGCGCCACGCGTAGCGCCACGACCTGGCTGGACTCGGCGAAGTTGCGGTCGTTCAGCAGTTCCTTGCGGCCCACCGGCTCGAGCTCGATCTTCACGTCGACCCGGTCGAGCAGCGGGCCCGAGATCCGGCCCAGGTACCGCCGGCGGGTGGCCGGGCTGCAACTGCAGCCTTCGGCCGCCCCAGCGGCGCGGGCGCATGGACACGGGTTCGCGGCCAGCACCAGGGTGAACCGGGCCGGGAACCGGCTGGTGACCCCGGACCGGGCCACTATGACCTCGCCCGCTTCGAGCGGCTGACGGAGCGCGTCCAGCACGTCCCGGCCGAACTCCGGCGCTTCGTCGAGGAACAGCACCCCCCGGTGGGCCAGCGACGCCGAGCCCGGGCGGATGACGCCGCTGCCGCCGCCCACGATCGCCGCCTTGGTCGCGGTGTGGTGCGGAGCGAGAAACGGCGGGTCGGTGAGCAGCGGAACCTGCGCGGGCAAGGCTCCGGCTACCGAGTGGATCGCCGTGACCTCGAGCGCGGCCTCGGGGTCCAGGCGCGGCAGGATGGTCGGGATGCGTTCGGCCAGCATGGTCTTGCCGGCCCCGGGCGGGCCGAGCAGCGACAGGTGATGCCCGCCCGCCGCGCACACCTCGGCGGCTCGCCTGGCCATCGCCTGGCCGAGCATTTCGGCCAGGTCGGGCGTCAGCGCGGCGCCCGGGCCGGGAGCGGGACTACTACCGTCATCGGAAGGGCGGAACTCGGCGGCGGGCGGGTCGCTGCGCAGGCCCGGGGCGCCTCGCAGCCAGTCCGTGGCCGCGGTCAGGCTGGCGGCCGCGATGACGCGCACCCCGGGTACCAGGGCGGCCTCGGGTGCGTTCTGCTCGGCCACCATGACCGTGCCGAACCGGCCGTCGGCCGCGGCCGCGGCCACGGCGGGCAGCACGCCACAGACCGGCCGCAGCCGTCCGTCGAGGCCGAGCTCGCCGAAGAACATCACCCCGTCCGACGCCGCCCGCGGCACCGTGCCCGCCGCGGTGAGCAGTCCGACCGCGATGGCCAGATCGAACCAGCTGCCGCGTTTGGGCAGGCTGGCCGGGGAAAGCCCGACCGTGATCTTGCGCTGCGGCCACTGTTCGCCGCTGTTGACGATCGCGGCGCGGATCCGGTCCCGCGCCTCCCGGAGCGCGGTATCGGGCAGGCCGACCAGGATCATCCCGACCAGGCCGTTGGCGATGTCAACCTCGATCTCGACCACATGGCCAGTCACCCCGATCAGCGCCACCGAGTGTGCGCGGGCCAGCGGCACGGCTAGCCCACTCCCCTGATGTGCTCGATGGTGAATCCGCCCGTGCCCTCGTAGACCAGGCCGACCACGTCGATCCGGACCTGATCAAAGCGAACGCCATGGGCGTTCAGCCACTGCACCGCCAGCCGGCGCAGGCGGGCGCGCTTGGCCCGGCTGACGGCCTCAAGCGGGCTGCCGTAGCGCACCGACGTCCGGGACTTCACCTCGCACACGACCAGCACCTGACGCTCGACCGCCACGATGTCGATCTCGCCGTCCGCGCTGCGCCAGTTCCGGTCCAGGATCCGCAGTCCGTGCGACTCCAGGTACTTCGCCGCTTCCTGCTCACCGGACTTGCCCAGCACGTCCTTGGCCCGCATGGCCATCACCTCCGGCTTCGACGATCGCCGTGGCCGGCGGTGGCCCGCAGGACGGTCTGGTGGCTGTGGAAAACCAGACGGACAGGGCTCTAGATGTGGATAACGAACCCGGAAATGTCAGTACCGGATGCTTGGATTTGTGGGGGACTCCGGGTCGGCGGACGGGGCTGGGCCGGATCAGGTGCCGGAGCCGCGGCTGTAGGGAGGGCGCCCGAAGGGTTGCTCCGGGCGCGGCCCGGCCTTGACCGGCGGTACCTTGCGGTCCACGGCCTTGCGCCCGAGCTCGAGCTCTTGGCCGTGGTGGGTGATCGGCAGCGGGTCGCCTTCCAACAGCTGATACCGGGCCCGGTTGCCCTCGATGGTGACGCTCAGCTTGCGGTCCCGGTAGCGCATCCGGAACGTCAGCCGGGAGATGCCGTCGGGCAGCCGGGGGCTGAAGGCCAGCGGGCCGGTGCCCGCGCGCATCCCGCCGAAGCCCGCCACCAGCGCCATCCACGCCCCGGCCAGCGAAGCCATGTGGACGCCGTCGGAGGTGTTGTGCTCCACGTCCCGCAGGTCCATGAGCGCGGCCTCGGCCAAGTAGTCATGGGCGAGATCCAGCTGGCCGACCTCGGCCGCCATCACGGCCTGGGTGCACGCCGACAGCGAGGAGTCGCGCACGGTGAGCGGTTCGTAGTAGGCGAAGTTGGCCGCCTTCTGCTCGGCGGTGAACGCCTCCGAGCGCAGGTACATGGCCAGCACCAGGTCCGCCTGCTTGACGACCTGCTTGCGGTACAGCTGGAAATACGGGAAGTGCAGCAGCAGCGGGTACTCGTCCTCGGAGGTGTTCTTGAAGTCCCACCGCGCGTAGTCGGTAAACCCCTCGTGCTGCGGGTGCACACCCAGGCGCTCGTCGAACGGGATGTACATCGCGTTCGCCGCGTCGCGCCAGGACGCCGCCTCTTCGGTGCTTACGCCGAGCGCCTCGGCCTCGCCTGGCAGCCGGGCGGCCGCGTCCGCGGCGCAGGCCAGGTTCCGCTGCGCCATCAGGTTGGTGTAGACGTTGTTGTCCTTGATCGCGCTGTACTCGTCCGGGCCGGTCACGCCCTCAATCCGGAAGTGGCCCATCGCGTCGTGCTGGCCGAGCGAGCGCCACAGCCGCGCGGTCTCCACCAGCAGCTCCAGGCCGACCTCGGTCTCGAACTTGGCGTCCTGCGTGGCGTCCAGGTAGCGGCTGACCGCGTCGGCGATGTCGGCGTTGATGTGGAACGCGGCGGTCCCGGCCGGCCAGTAGCCGGAGCACTCCTGGCCGCGGATCGTCCGCCACGGGAACGCCGCCCCGGCCAGGCCCAGGTCGGTCGCGTGCTGCTTGGCCTCGCCGAGGACCAGGTGCCGCCAGCGCAGCGCGTCGGCCGCGGCGGACGGCTGGGTGTAGGTGAGCACGGGGAGCACGTACGACTCGGTGTCCCAGAACGTGTGCCCGTCGTAGCCGCTGCCGGTCAGGCCCTTGGCCGCGATCGGCCGGTACTCGGCCCGCGCGCCGGCCTGCAGGATGTGGAACAGGCCGAAGCGCACCGCCTGCTGGATCTCGGCGTCGCCGTCGACCTCGACGTCGGCGCCGTCCCAGAACTCGTCCAAGTAGGCCTGCTGCTCGTCCAGCAGGCCCTCCCAGCCGGTCAGGTGGGCGGCGGACAGCGCGCCGATGATCTGGTCGATCAGTGCGGGCCGGGACCGCTGGCTCGACCAGCCGTAGCTGATGTACTTCACGATCTGCAGCTGCTCACCGGGGGCCAGCTCGGTCGCGGCCGTGGTCCGGCCCAGGTCCGGATACGATTCGGTCCGGCCGGCCAATTTCTCCGGGCCGGTGATCACGTGCGACATCCCGGCCGCCATCCGCAGCTTGCTTTCCCGCGTCCGGTGGACCAGCACGACCCGGGACGGGATGCCGTCGTAGGTCTGGTGTTCCTCGCTGACCAGCGGCGCTTCCAGGATGGCGGCCAGCCGGGGGTCGTTGCCCCGCTTGGGCATCTCCTCGTTGGTGACCAGCTCGGACTGCAGCACGACGCGCAGCTTCTGGTCCACCGGCTGGACCGTGTAGCTGATGGCCGCGATCGCGCGCTGGGTCAGCGACACCATGCGCACCGAGGTCACCTTGATCCTGGCCCCGGCCGGGGAGGACCAGTCCACGGTCCGGGTCAGCGTGCCGGCCCGCAGGTCCAGGACGCGCTCGTGGGAGTGCAGGGTGCCGTACCTGATGTCGAACGGCTCGTCGTCGACCAGCAGCCGGATCACCTTGCCGTTGGTGACGTTGATGACGGTCTGCCCGCTGTCGGGATACCCGTAGCCGGCCTCCGCGTAGGGCAGCGGCCGGACCTCGTACATGGAGTTGAGGTAGGTGCCGGGGAGCCCGTGCGGGTCCCCCTCGTCCAGGTTGCCGCGCAGGCCGATGTGCCCGTTGGACAGCGCGAAGATCGACTCGCTCTGGGCCAGCAGGTCCAGGTCCAGTTGCTTCTCGACCAGCCGCCAGGGCTCGGTCCCGTACGCGGCCTGCTTGATCATTTGTTTTCCTCGAGAAGCTCCGACAGGTCCTTGACCACGATGTCGGCACCGTGCGCCTTGAGCTCGGCCGCCTGGCCGACCCGGTCCACGCCGACCACCAGGGCGAAATGACCCGCGTGGCCCGCGGCCACCCCGGCCTGGGCGTCCTCGAAGACCACCGCGTGCGCGGCGGGGACGCCGAGCGCCTCGGCGGCGGCCAGGAACGTGTCCGGCGCCGGCTTGCCGCGCAGGCCGCGCTCCTTGGCTATCACACCGTCGATCCTGGCGTCGAACAGGTCCTCGATGCCCGCGGAGCGCAGAACCTGCTGGGTATTGGCGCTGGCCGAGACGATCGCGGTGGCGATGCCCCCTTGCCGCACCGCCTTGATATAGAAGATGCTGCCCTCGTACACCTGGACCCCGCCGGCGGCAATCTTGGCCAGGACCAGGTCGTTCTTGCGGTTGCTCAGCCCGTACAGGGTGGGCGTCCCAGGCGGGTCGTCCGGGGTGCCCTCGGGGAGGTCGATGCCGCGGGACTCCAGGAACGACCGGGTCCCGTCCAGGCGTGGCTTGCCGTCGACGTAGGCGTCATACTCGTGGTGCGGATCAAAGGGGACGAACTCGGTCCCGGTGCTCTGGGCGCGCTGGCGGAGGAACTCATCGAACATCTGCTTCCACGCCGCCGCGTGTAGCGTCGCGGTTTGGGTTACGACGCCATCCATGTCAAACAGGCACGCCGAAACCCCATCAGGAAGCCCGAACATCCGCCCCTCCGCCGAAAGTTATGCCGGGAAGTCCGGCTTGTCCGCTGGGACCTCCAGGTCCGCCTTGGCCAGTTCCTCGATGTTGACGTCCTTGAAGGTAACCACGCGTACATTCTTGACGAACCTGGCGGGGCGGTACATATCCCACACCCACGCGTCTCGCATCGTAACCTCGAAGAAGACCTCGCCGTTGTCGCTTGACCGTACGTTCAGCTCAACGTCATTGGTGAGATAGAAACGGCGCTCGGTCTCGACCACGTGGGTGAACAACCCGACCACGTCGCGGTACTCGCGATAAAGCTGAAGCTCCATCTCGGCCTCGTACTTCTCAAGGTCCTCCGCGCTCATGCGCTCATTCTCCTCTCGTTCTCCCCGAATGCACCCGTCAGGCTCTAGTCCGGAGCAGGTCCATGGCGTCCGCCGGATCTACGGCGGCCATGAGTTCCATCCGGTCCACGGGGTCTACCGGGGCCAAGGGGTCGCGGTCCGCCTGGACCGCCACCCGGTTGACGTTCACGAACGAATACCGGTGGACCGGACACGGCCCGTGCTCGGTCAGCGCCTGTTCGTGCTCATCGGTGTTGTACCCCTTGTGCCGGTCGAAACCATACAAGGGATAACGTTCGTGCAGGTCCCGCATCATCCGGTCCCGGCTGACCTTGGCCACGACCGAGGCGGCGGCCACCGACGCGGTGACCTGGTCGCCCTTCCAGACGGCCAGGGCGGGCGCGCCCAGGCCGCGGACGGGGAACCCGTCGGTCAGCACATACCCCGGCCGGCAGCGCAGTCCGGCGAACGCGCGGCGCATGCCGGCCACGTTGCACACGTGCAAGCCCAGCGCGTCGATCTGGTCGTTGCCGATGACCACCACGTGCCAGTCCAGCGCCCAGCGGAGCACCTCGGCGTAGGCGTCCTCCCGGGCCGCGGCGGTCAGCAGCTTGGAGTCGGCCAGGCCGCGGATGCGCTTGATACAAGCCGGGTCCAGGACCACGGCCGCCACCACCAGCGGCCCCGCGCAGGCGCCCCGGCCCGCCTCGTCGATGCCCGCCACCGGCGCGAACCCGGCCTTCGCGAGCACGGTCTCATAGGCGCCGAGTCCCCCGTCGCGCCGGGGCGTATAGCCGACGTACCGGGCAGGAGCGGCGGGGGGGTGTGGGTCGCTGGCGGTCAGCGCCCCGGGATCGCGCGTCATGACAGTTCGCAGCGTACGCCAGTTGGCACGGTGACGCGGCCAACGCCGCGGGCCCGGGCTAACCGCGGGGCGGGCCTCGCCGGCGGCGCCGGGCGACCCGCATCCGGACCCGGCGCTGCAGCCAGGTGAGGGGGAGGGCGCCGGCGAATCCGAGGGCGAGCGGGATGCCCTGGCCGGTGGGCTCGGCGCGCGCGGACAGGAAGCCAGGGCCGGCGGCGGGATCAGCGCCGACGGCGGCCTGGCCCGCCGCGTGGGAGCCGTTCAGGGCCGGCTGCTCGAAGGTGGCCGGAATGGGCAGGATCCGCCAGCGGCTAAGCGGCCAGATGATAATGAAGGCCCGGCCGACCACCGCGCTCTCCGGGATCGTCCCCCCGCCGGGATCGCCCGTATGGTCCCGGGAGTCATCGGAATAGAACCGGTTGTCGCCCATGACCCACAGCCGTCCGGACGGCACCACGATGTTGAACCGGGACAGCGAGGGAGCGGAGCCCGGGTACAGGTAGGACTGCTCGTTCAGCGGAACGCCGTTGACGGTGACCCGGCCCTGCGCGTCGCAGCAGGCCACATGGTCGCCGGGTATCCCGATGACCCGCTTGATGAGGATGTCTCCCGGGTGCCCGAAGCCGAACATGCTGGCAAAGCCGCTGCCGAACTGCTGGAAGATATTGCCACTCACCGGGACGGTGCCCGGGTCCCAGGAGCCGTCGCCATTGAAGACCACGATATCGCCGCGGTGAATGTCGCGGATGTGATAAACGATCTTATTGACCAGAACCCGGTCATTGATCTCGAGGGTATTCTCCATCGACCCCGACGGAATCCAAAAGGCCTGAATCGCATAGGTCTTGATCACGACCGCGAGCAGGAGCGCGATCGCGACCAGGATCGGAAACTCACGCCAGAACGACCGCTTCTTGCGCTTGCGCCGGTGACCAGTCCGCGGCGCGCCGGGACCCCCAGCCGAGCCTGAACTCTCCTCACCGGGCGATGCCGCGGCCGTGCCATCGGCCTCGTCATGCCCGTCAGCCTGCGCGTTCGCGGCGGCCTCGCCGGCTGCTGCCTGCGAGTCTGCATCCGATCTGACCCCAGATCCGGAGTCCCCTGCTTCCGACGCGGCGCTGTCCTGCGGACCGCTCACCTAGACCCACACCCCTCGTCGACCCTCACCGTCACCCAGTGAGCTTAGCGCCATTACCTGACGGCAGGACCGGCCGAACGCGGGCGGGCCGATCCGGTCAGGCCCGCGATAAGACGCCGATAAGCGCGCAATTCGCGAGTCTATGCATGGTCGGCGTTATTTAGCGGCCTGTAACGGGCGGCGGCGCAGCAGGAGCCAGGGTGCGCCGAGCAGGCCGGCGCCCGCGGCGGCCCCGGCCACCGGGACGGCGGCCACCGCGCTCAGCGCGGTCCCGCCGACGTCCGCGGCACCGATCAGGGCGGCTCCCGCGGGGCCCGCGTGCAGCGCGGACTGGTTGAAGGTGGAGGGGATCGGCAGATCGCGGAGCTGCGACGGCGGCCAGATGATCAGGAACGCCCGGCCCACGACCTCGTTCTCGGGAATGGCTCCGCCGCCCGGGTCGCCGGTGTGGTAGCGGGAGTCATCGGAGTCTCCGCGGTGGTCGCCCATGACCCACAGGTGACCGGCCGGAACGGTGACCGCCTTGAACGGGAACGACGGCGCGTCACCCGGGTACAGGTAGGAGGTCTCGGTCAGCGGCACGCCGTTGACCGTCACCTTCCCGTCGGTGCAGCACGCCACCCGGTCTCCGGGTAGCCCGATGACCCGTTTGATGTAGTAGGTCTGGCTGCTCTGCAGGCCGATGTCGGACAGCACGTCGTCCCAGAGCCGCACGATCCCGTTGCTGGAGGGGGGCGGCGCGTCGGGCCCCCACGAGTCCTGCCCGCTGAACACGACGATGTCCCCGCGGGCGATGCCGCGGAAGTGGTAGACGAGCTTGTTCACCAGGACCCGGTCGCCGACCTGGAGCGTGTTCTCCATCGACCCGGTCGGTATCCGGTACACCTGCGCGACGAAGGCCTTCACCAGCAGGGTGAGGGCGGCGGCGACCACCACGATGACCAGCAGCTCGCGCCAGAAGTGCTTGCGCTTCTTGCCCGCCGGGGCGCTCGGGAGTTCATCCGGCGCATCCTGGTCCTCGGGCAGAGGGCCCGGCTGGGATGGCGGCGCCGGCCAGCCGGAGTCCTGGGGCTCTTCGCCGGCCGACCCGGAGTTGTACGGGCCGGCGGGGCCGGGTCGTCTCAGCGGCTGGACGGGCTGGGTGCGAGGCCGGGTGAAGGTGTCCTGATCGTACGGATCGTCCGTACCTTGACCTTGCTCCCCAGACCGCCCCACTGGTCAGCTACCGGTCTGGTCGCGACGCTCCTTGATTCGCGCTGCCTTGCCGCGCAGATCCCTCAGGTAGTACAGCTTGGCCCGGCGGACGCGGCCCCGGCTGACCGGCTCGATATGGTCGATCGACGGGCTGTGCACGGGGAAGGTTCGCTCTACGCCGACGCCGTAGCTGATCTTGCGGACGGTGAAGGTCTCGCGAGCTCCGCTGCCTTGACGCCGGATCACCACGCCCTGAAACACCTGGATCCGCGAGCGGTTACCCTCCGTGACCCGGACGTGGACCTTCAGCGTGTCCCCGGGCCGGAAGTCCGGGATGTCAGAACCGGGTCTGGGCCTGCTCGATTTCGGCGATGGCGGTATGCATGACAGCGATTTCCTCGATGGTGGTCGTTTTCGGGGACCCGGCGGCAGCCGGCTCGCGCCAGGGCACCTGGGGCCCCCAGCCGCAGCCTTCAACAGACAGCGGACTTCAGTGTGCCATATCTTCGCGGCTAAGCCGAACGCGAGCCCTCCCGCGAGCCAAAGGCGCGCGACGCTGCCTGGGCTCCCCCGCGAGCCAAAGGGCGCCGGCGCCGACTGGACCGAGGAGCGACGGAGGAGCGCCGAGGGAAGCAGGCGCCTTAAGAGGCGCCCGGAGGCGAGCGGGACAACAGAGCAGCGCGAAGATTCAACCGCCGGCCGCAGGGTCCTCCTCGGCCGGGAATCCGGCCTCGGCCAGAACCTGCCGGTCGCGGCGGTCCAGGTCCCGCAGCGCCGCGATGAGGTCAGGACGGTGCGCCGCGGTCCGCCGCAGGGCCATGTCGCGGCGCCAGCGCGCGATCGCGGCGTGGTGGCCCGAGAGCAGGACCTCCGGCACCTCGAGCCCCCGCCATTCGCGCGGCCTGGTGTAGACGGGCCCTTCCAGGAGCCCGCGCATGGCGGGGTCCGCGGCTGTCCCGAACGAGTCGTCCGTGGCGGAGGACGCATTGCCGAGTACGCCGGGCAGCAGGCGCCCGATGGCCTCCACCATGACCAGGGCCGCGGCCTCGCCGCCCGCCAGCACGTAGTCGCCGATGCTCACCTCCTCCACCGGCAGGCGGGTCCGCATGGCATCGACGAGCCGCCCGTCGATGCCCTCGTACCGCCCGCAGGCGAACACCAGCCACGGCTCGGCCGCGTACCGGGCGGCCAGGTCCTGGGTGAACGGCACCCCGCTGGGCGTCGGCACCACCAGCCGGGCCCGGGACGGGCCGGCCAGGATCTCATCCAGCGCGTCGCCCCAGACGTCCGGCTTCATGACCATGCCCGGCCCGCCGCCGAACGGCACGTCATCGACGCTGTGGTGGACGTCGGCGGACCAGGACCGCAGGTCGTGCACGCCGAACTCGATGTCGCCGCGCGCCGCCGCCTTCCCGATCAGCGAGACCTTCAGCGGGCTGTCGAAGTACTCGGGAAAGATCGTCACGATGTCGATGCGCAGTGCTTGTTTCCGGCCCACGCCCTCTCCTTCTTTCTTTTCAGAACGGGCCGTGGTTCTACTGGGCCTGCGCGGGGTCGAGCAGGCCGGGCGGCGGATCGATGACGAGGACGCCGGCGGCCACGTCCACCTCCGGCACGATCGCCTTGACGAACGGGACCAGGTGCTCCTCGCCGTCGCCGGCCGCGCGCCGGACCACGAGCAGGTCCTGGCCGTGGTGCAACACGTCGGTGACGACGCCGACCGCCTGGCCGGCCGACGTTCGTACCGACAGCCCGATCAGCTCGTGGTCGCGGAACTCGTCCGGGTCGGGGGTCGGGGGCAGCTGGCTCGAATCCATGCTCAGCCAGCTGCCGGTCAGCTCCCCGGCCGCCGTCCGGTCGGTGATCCCGGCGAACCCGATCAGGAGCTGCCCGGAGTGCCACCGCTTCGAGGCGACCCGCAGGATCTGGTCCGCCGGGGTATCGCCCTCGGCCGTGGGCCCGGCGTCCAGGCTCGCGCCCACGGCAAAGCGGAGGTCAGGCTCGTCGGTCCTGACCCCGATCACGACCTCGCCGCGGATCCCGTGCGGGCGGCCGATGCGGCCGACGATGACCCGCACGGGGTAAGCGGACCTCAGTCGCGTCCAGCAGGTCGATGCGCACGTAACGGCCCGACGCCAGGGCGCCGATCACCGTGCGCAGGGCCCGGGCGGTGCGACCGCCCCGGCCGATGACCTTGCCGAGGTCGTCGGGATGCACCCGAACCTCGAGAACGTTGCCCCGGCGCAGCGCCCTGCTGCGGATGCGGACGTCATCCGGGTACTGGACGATGCCCCGCACCAGGTGCTCGAGGGCCTCCTCAAGCACGTCAGGCCTCAGTCCCTGATGCGGCCGCCGGGGCCTCGGCGGCGGCACTGTCGGCAGCGGCACTGTCGGCAGCGGCACCGTCTTCAGCGGCACTGTCGGCAGCGGCACCGTCTTCAGCAGCGCTTCCGGCGGCGGCACTGGCTTCGGCGGCACTGGCTTCGGCGGCACTGGCTTCGGCGGCACTGCCGGCCGGCGCTTCGGCGCTTACGGCCTCGGCGGCCTGCGCAGCGGGCGCCGCCTCGGCGGGCGCCGCCTCGGCGGGGGCGCTCTCGGCCTTGGTGGGCGCGCTCTCGGCCTTCGGGGCGGCCTTGGCCCGGCTGCCCTGGGCGCCGCCCTCCCGGGCGGGCTTAGCGGCCCTCGGGCCGGCCTTGGCCGAGCCGGACGCCTTGTCGTCCTTTTCCTTGCTGGCCTGGCTGGCCTTCGCGGCGGCCGCGAAGGCGTCCTTCTTGTCCGCGCGCGGCGCGGCGGTGCGGAGGGTGCCTTCGCTCCCCGGCTCTCCGGTGAACTTCTGCCAGTCCCCGGTGACCTTGAGCAGGACGCGGACCGGGTCCGTGGGCTGGGCGCCCACCGACAGCCAGTGCTGAACCCGCTCGGAGTTCACTTCGATGAGGGAGGGGTCGGCCTTCGGGTGGTACTTGCCGATCTCCTCAATGGCGCGCCCGTCGCGCTTGGTGCGCGAATCGGCGACGACGATCCGGTAGTAGGGCTCCCGGATCTTGCCCAGGCGCTTCAGCTTGATCTTGACAGCCACGGCTGTGGTCTTCTCCCAGCGATAGATGCGAAGCGGCGGACCCGTGCCGGCCGGGGACCAGCCGACGGGACCGCTCAGATGAGCCAGGCCGGGCGAACGAGAAGAGGGCGTCGCATGGCCTGACGGTCAGCATCACATTGTGCCAGACAACCGTCGCCGGCTAGTAATCGTCGCCTCCAGTGGGAACACTAAGTCCTGCGGGGCTCATGAGACGGATGGGGGGATGGGGGATGGGGGGGGTGGGGCCCCCGCGAGCCAAAGGGCGCGCCGCCGCCTGGACTGAGGAGCGAGGAACGAGCGACGAGGGAAGGCGGCGGGTCAAGAGCGCCCGGAGGCGAGCCGGGATAGTAGAGCATTCACACTAGCTAGAGGCCTCGACCTCGGCTGTTTCACGGATTGAAACAGTTACATAACGTGCGTTGACTATCCGCAAACCAGCATCCTAGCGTTGCCATACTGTTCTATATATGTACGCCCGTTCGCATAGCGCACGGAGCCTGCCGTGCCGCGACCCGGGCGCGCAGCCACCGCGCGAAACGCACTCCAGATAGCGATTAGGAGCCCGCACATCAGGCATCCGAGGTCCCGAGCCGGGGTCACGGTGTCACTTCATAAGCGGTCCCGCGCCTCGGCGCGACCTCACAGGGAGATCGATTGCACATGAGTGACCAGACTGCGCAAACCGACAGCACGATACCCTCGCGGGGGGGTATGGGGGGGGCGTCACCCCTGGCCAGCACCGTCGGCGGCCTCAGCCGACGCGGCCTGCTGCGCGCGGCCGGCGCCAGTGCGGCCGTCGTGGGGGGCGGCGGACTGCTCGAGGCATGCAGCTCCAGCATCAAGGGCGCCTCGTCCTCTTCAACGTCCTCGTCCACCACGGGCACCAGCACCCAGGACATCGTGATCGGCTTCATCCACCCGCTCACCGGTGACCTGGCCGACTTCGGCACCTCGGACAACTGGATCGTCAGCACCATCCAGGCCACGCCGCAGTACAAGAACGGGTTCAAGGTCGGCGGGAAGACATACCCGGTCACGATCAAGTCCTACGACACCCAGTCCGACCCCACCAAGGCGGGCCAGCTGGCCAGCCAGGCGATCCTCACCGACAAGGTGGACCTGATCCTCACCTCCTCCACGCCGGAGACGGTCAACCCGGTCGCGACCGTGGCCGAGAAGCTGGGCACCCCGACGATCTGCGGTAACGTCCCGTGGCAGGCCTGGTACGCCAACCTGGGCGGCAACCCGACCCCGGGCAAGTCGACGTTCAAGCCCACCTGGGTGACGATGTACTTCCTCGGCGTCAACGACCTGTGCAACTCCTTCATCCCGATGTGGAACAGGATCCACGCCCAGCTGAGCACGGACAAGGTCGTCGCCTGCCTGTTCCCCAACGACTCGGACGGCAATGCCTTCCGCGCCGCGTGGCCGCTGTTCGCCGGCCCGGCCGGCTACACGCTGGTCGACCCGCCCGCGTACACCGACGGGCTGACCGACTACACCTCGTTCATCAGCCTGTTCAAGTCGAAGAACTGCGAGTTCTTCACCAACGTGCAGCTGCCGCCCGACTTCAACGTGTTCTGGAAGCAGGCCGCGCAGCAGGGCTACAAGCCGAAGCTGGCCACGGTGGCCAAGGTGCTGCTGTTCCCGGGCGACGTGGCCGCGCTCGGCTCGCTGGTCAACAACGTCGCCACGGACGCCTGGTGGACGCCGAACATGCCGTGGAAGTCCTCGCTCACCGGGCAGACCTGCGCGGAGATCGCCGCCGCGTTCACCGCCGCCACCGGATCGCAATGGGTACAGTCGCTGAGCAACTACAGCCTGTTCGAGGTCGCGTACGCGGCCATGACCTCGGTGAACAACCCGCACGACAAGGCCGAGGTCGCGGCGGCCCTGTTCAACGTGAACATCGAGGGCGTCGCCGGGCAGCTCAACTGGACCTCGAGCAAGAACCCCGCGCCAGGGGTCGTCGACACACCCTGCGTCGGCGTGCAGTGGAAGCCGAATTCGAAGTACGGCTGGTCAATGGAGGTCGTCGACAATACGCTGATGCCACAGGTAGCCCTCACCTCGACGCTTGAGCCGACCAACAAATGACCGGATGACCGATCCACTGCTCGAACTGGACCACGTGACGAAACGGTTCGGCCGGGTCGTCATCGCCGAGGACCTGTCGTTCACGGTCGGGCCCGGGGACACGGTCGGGATCGTGGGGCCGAACGGAGCCGGCAAGACCAGCCTGTTCGGCCTCATCTCCGGCGACCTGTCCCCGGGCGACGGGACCGTCTCCTTCGCCGGGCGCCCGGTCACCAGACTGGACGCGGCGGCCCGGTGCAGGCTGGGCATCGGCCGCACCTACCAGGTACCGCGGCCCTTCACGGACATGACCGTGTTCGAGAACGTGCTGGTCGCCGCCCAGCAGGGCGCGGGGCTGAGGCGCCGGGCCAGCTACGCGGCGGCGGCCGAGGCGCTCGAGCGGACCGGCATGACCGGCGAGGCGAACCTGCCCGCGGAGCGGCTCGGCCTGCTCCAGCGCAAGCGGCTGGAGCTCGCCCGCGCGCTCGCGTCGCGGCCGAAGCTGCTGCTGCTCGACGAGGTGGCCGGCGGCCTGACCGACCCGGAAGTCGCGCAGCTGGTGGAGATCGTCCGCGGGGTGAACGCCGAGGGCATCACGGTGATCTGGATCGAGCACGTGGTGCGCGCCCTGGTGCCGGTGGTGACCAGGCTGATCTGCCTGGCCGGCGGGAAGTTCGTCGGCGACGGCGACCCGGCCGAGGTGCTGGCCGACCCAGCGGTCCGCGAGGTCTTCCTCGGTACCGAGGTCACCGCCTCCCTCGGCGGCGGCACCCTGAGCGAGGACCCCCAGTGACCGAGCCACCCCCCCGCGAGCCAAAGGGCGCGGCGCCGTCTGGACTGACGAGCGACGAAGGAGCGAGGAGGGAAGACGGCGCGTCAAGAGCGCCCGGAGGCGAGCGGGAAAACAGAGCGCCGCTGTTGGAGGTCCGGGAACTGACCGTGCACCACGGGCAGCTGCGGGCCCTGGATCACGTCTCGCTGCGGGTGTTCCCGGGCGAGGTGTACGCGATCATCGGCGCCAACGGGGCGGGCAAGTCGACACTGCTGCGCACGATCGCCGGCCTGCACCAGCCCACCGAGGGCTCGATCCGGTACGACGGCCAGGACGTGACCAGGATCCGGCCCGAACGCCGGGCCATCAGCGGGATCGTCATGGTGCCAGAGGGCCGGCGGCTGTTCGGATCGCTCACGGTCGAGGAGAACCTGCAGGTCGGCGCGACCTACGCGCGGAAGGGACCATGGACGATCGAGCGGGTCTACGAGCTGTTCTCCTGGATGAAGGACCGGCGGGCCCAGCGCACCGAGCAGCTGTCCGGCGGTGAGCAGCAGGCGGTGGCCATCGGCCGGGCGCTGGTGGCCAACCCGCGGGTGCTGATGCTCGACGAGCTGTCCCTGGGCCTGGCCCCGGTCGTGGTGCAGCGCATCTACGGCATGCTGCCGCAGATCCTGGCCACCGGGCTGACCGTGCTGCTGGTCGAGCAGGACGTCAGCCAGGCGCTGCTGGTGGCCTCGCACCTGCAGTGCCTGCTCGAGGGCCGGACCACGCTGGAGGGCACGCCGTCGGAGGTCACCCCGGAACAGGTGGAGATCGCCTACTTCGGCCTGAGGACCGTACCGGCCGGCGAGGGAAGCGAGGAGCCGTAATGGTCTGGGTCAACGACATCATCCAGGGGATCTTGATTGGCGGCCTGTACGCGCTGTTCGCCTGCGGGCTCTCGCTGATGTTCGGGGTCATGAAGGTGGTCAACCTGGCGCACGGCGACCTGGCGATCATCGGCGGCTACATCGCGGTCGGCGTCATCGCGGTCACCCACATCCCGGTGCTGTGGTCCTTCGTGATCGTGGTGCCGCTGATGGCCGTGCTGGGCTACGTGCTGCAGCGGACCGTGATCCAGGCCGCGCTGGACCGCAGCATCCTGACCACGCTGCTGGTCACGTTCGGACTGTCGGTGGTGATCGAGAACGCGCTGCTGGAGTTCGTCAACGCCAACAGCCACTCGCTCGGGGTCAACGACGCCATCATCACCAGTTCGTTCTCGATCGGCTCGCAGATCAGCATCGCCTACCTGCTGCTGCTGATCTTCGTCGTGGCCGTGGTGGTCCTGACCGCCCTGCAGTACTTCCTGTCCCGGTCGAGGTACGGGCGGATGATCCGGGCCGTGGCCGACGACCGGGAGGCGGCCCAGCTATCCGGGATCGACTACCGGCACGTGTTCGGCATCGCGGCGGCCATCGCGTTCGCCACCGTGGCGCTGGCCGGCATCGCGTACGGCATGTACTCCCAGTTCTCGCCGACCACGGGAACAGACACGATCCTGCTGTTCGCGTTCGCCGCGGTGGTCATCGGCGGACTCGGCTCGCTGTGGGGCACCCTGGTCGGCGGCGTGGTGCTCGGGGTCTCCCAGGCGATCGGCGCCCAGATCAGCGGGTCGGACGAGTTCCTGGCCGGGTACATCGTGTTCCTGGCCGTGCTGGTCCTCCGCCCGCAGGGCCTCATCGCCCGGAGGAGCACCTCGTGAGCGAGTCCCCCACCCGCGAGCCAAAGGCGCCGGCGTCGCCTGGACTCCCCGCCGAGCCAAAGGGCGCGGCGCCGTCTGGACTGACGAGCGACGAAGGAGCGAGGAGGGAAGACGGCGCGTCAAGAGCGCCCGGAGGCGAGGGGGAAGGTAGAGCCGCTGAAACCACGGCCCGTTCGGCCGAAAAATACCGGGTGACCCGGTCACGTAGGAACGTGGCCTGGACCGGGCTCGGCGCCCTGGTGGTCGTGGTGGTGCTCGCGCTGTTCCCCTACATCGTGGGCGCCGGCACCGAGACCATCCTGGTGCAGGCGTTCATCATCTTGACCCTGGCCAGCATGTGGAACCTGCTGGCCGGCTACGCGGGCCTGGTGTCGGTGGGCCAGCAGGCGTTCGTGGGGCTCGGCGCGTACTTCGTGCTGATCCTGAACATCCACAACCTCTCGATGTTCACCGCGCTCCCGGTCGCGGCCATCGGCTGCGGCGTCGCCGCCCTGCCGATGTGGTGGCTGGTCTCCCGGCTGCGCAGCGGGTACTTCGCGATCGCGACGTGGGTACTGGCCACGACCATCCTGCTGATCATCGAGAAGTTCCCCTCCATCGGCGGCGGGACCGGCATGTCGCTGCCGCACACGCCCAACCTCGGTTCGGCGGTGCTGGAGGCGTACACGTACTGGATCGGGCTGGCCGTCACGGTGCTCGCGCTGCTCGTCGTGTACCTGCTGCTGCGCAGCAGGCTGGGGCTGGTGCTCACCGCCGTCCGCGACGACGAGGTGGCCGCCCGCAGCTCGGGCGCGCGAGTGGGCCTGGCCCGGATGCTGGTCTTCGTGGTGGCCGGGGCCGGATGCGGGGCGGCCGGCGCGCTGCTGGCCGTCAGCCAGCTCATCGTGCAGCCCAGCGCGGTGTTCAGCGTGCAGTGGACGGCCGAGATGGCGTTCGCGGTGATCATCGGCGGGCTCGGCACGATCGAGGGGCCGATTCTCGGCACCATCGTGTACATGGTCCTGCAGCAGACGCTGCAGTCCTACAACGCCTGGTACCTGATCATCTTGGGGCTGGTCGCGATGGTCATCGCGATCTTCGCGCGCCGCGGGCTGTGGGGGCTGGTCGACGAGCACCTGCACGTCCGGCTGTTCCCGGTCGGGTACTGGCTGTGGGATCCGGCCAGCAACGGCCGCTCGAGGGGTTCCCGTCTCGGGCTTGGCCGACGCCGGGGCGGCCGGCACAGTTAGGCGTTTACCTTGGCCGGCGCGGCGAGAGAATAGTTCCGTGCTGCTCGCTGAGATCGCCGAGGTGTCGCAGGCCGTGGCCACGACCAGCGGCCGGCTGGCGAAGATCGACATGCTGGCCGCCGCGCTGCGCGCGGCCGGGCCGCTGGAGGTGCCGATCGCGGTCGCGTACCTGTCCGGGGAGCTGCCGCAGCGGCAGATCGGGGTCGGCTGGGCGGCGCTACGAGGGGGGTTCGCGGCCGCGGCCGTCCCCACGCTCACGCTCAGCGACGTGGACGCGGGGTTTTCGGCGATCGGCGCGGTGGCCGGGAAGGGTTCGGCCGCCGCGCGCAAGGCGCTGGTCGGTGAGCTGTTCGGCCGGGCCACCGAGGGCGAGCAGCGGTTCTTGTTCGGGCTGCTGTCCGGGGAGCTGCGGCAGGGCGCGCTGGAGGGGGTGATGACCGACGCCGTCGCCCGGGCCGCGTCGGTGCCGGTCGCGGAGGTCCGCCGGGCGATGATGCTGCGCGGCTCGCTGGGCGCGGTGGCGGCCGCGGCGCTGGCCGGCGGCAGCGCGGCGCTGCACGCCTTCGGCCTGGAGGTCGGGCGGCCGGTCCGCCCGATGCTCGCGGCCAGCGCGACGAGCATCGAGGAAGCCCTGGCCAAGATCGGATCGGGTTCTGGGGTCCAGGCCGCGGTGGAGTGGAAGCTGGACGGGATCCGGATCCAGGCCCACCTGGCCGGCGGCGAGGTCCGCCTGTTCACCCGCACCCTGGATGACATCACCGGCCGGCTGCCCGAGGTGGTGGCGACGCTGGCCAAGCTGCAGGTCCGGGCGGCGGTCCTGGACGGCGAGCTTATCGCGCTGCGCTCGGACGGGCGGCCGCTGCCCTTCCAGGACACCTCATCCCGCGCCGCCAGCCAGGACGCGGCGCCCGCGGTGCCGCTGTCGGTGTTCCTGTTCGACGCGCTGCACCTGGAGGGCGCGGACCTGATCGACCTGCCGGACTGGAAGCGGCACGCCGAGCTGGCCTGGGCGGTGCCGGCCGAGCTGCTCATGCCCCGCCTGGTCACCGATTCGGCTGCGCAGGCGTCGGAGTTCTTCCGCGACGCGGTGGCCCGCGGCCACGAGGGCGTGGTGGTCAAGTCGCTGGACACGCCGTACGCGGCGGGCCGCCGCGGCGCCGGGTGGATCAAGGTCAAGCCGCGGCACACGCTGGACCTGGTGGTGCTGGCCGTCGAGTGGGGCCACGGCCGGCGCCGCGGCTGGCTGTCCAACCTGCACCTGGGCGCGCGCGACCCGGCCACGGGCGGTTTCGTCATGCTGGGCAAGACGTTCAAGGGCCTCACCGACGAGCTGCTGACCTGGCAGACCGAGCGACTGCTGGCCCTGGAGGACCGCCGGGATGCCTACACCGTGTACGTCCGGCCGGAGCTGGTGGTGGAGATCGCCTTCGACGGCGTGCAGCGCAGCCCCCGCTACCCGGGCGGCCTGGCGCTGCGCTTCGCCCGCGTGCTGCGCTACCGCGAGGACAAGTCCGCCGCCGAGGCCGACACCATCGACATGGTCCGCGCGCTGTCCCCGGGAATAGGGTCCCCGGGAGTAGGGTCCCCGGAATAGGGTCCCCGGGAGTAGGGTCCCCGGAGTAGGGGCGGATCACAGTAAGGTAAGGGCAGTTCGCAGCAGGCTGGCAGGCCGCGTGAACGCCGCAGGATAAAGGAGTCCGCCATCCGCCGACTGATCCTTCAGCTCGTGCGCGTCCAGACGGTAGCCGTGCTGGTCGCCGCGTGGCTGGCGGGCGCGCTGGGGCTGGGGCTGGCCACCGGCGCGGGTGCGGTGCCGACGGCGGCCCTGATGGCGCTGGGGCTGCTGCTGGGCGGCCTGCTCCTGCTGATCAGGCACAGCCTCGACCTGGCCGGCCGGATCGGCAACCTGGCCAGCCAATCCGAGCGGACGCTCGACACCGTGCGGCGCCTCGGAGCGCGCGTCGAGAAAGAGGTCAAGCAAGAGATCAAGCTGACCTTCCGCCAGCTGGAGGCGTTGCAGAACCTGAGCGCCGTGCTGCCGGCCAACGACGTGCTGCCCGCCACCCGGGGCTGGGCAGCGTCGCCAGACCTGCTCATGGTGCTGGTCGACCTGGTGATCACCGAACGGCCGTCGCTGGTCGTGGAGTGCGGCAGCGGCGCGTCCACGCTGTGGCTCGCGCTAGCGATGCGGCGGTTCGGGATCGACGGCCGGATCGTCGCGCTCGATCATGACCCGGTGTTCGGCGCCAAGACCCGCGACCTCCTGGCCAGGCATGACGTCGGCGATCTGGCCGAGGTACGGGACGCCCCGCTGGAGAGCTTCAGCCTTGATGGCGAGACCTACTCGTGGTACGCGAGGCGGGCCTGGGAGGACCTGAAGGGGATCGATCTTCTCTTCGTCGACGGGCCGCCCGCGACCACCGGTCACCAGGCGCGCTATCCGGCGCTGCCGTTGCTGAGCGGGTTGCTGAGCCCGGTGGCCACCGCCGTCCTGGACGACCTCGTCGTGCCGGACATGCAGAAGGTACTGCGGCTCTGGCTAGACGCGTATCCGGATTTCGGCTCCGAGATCCTCCCGCTGGAGAAACAGGCCGCGGTGCTGCGCCGGAGCTAGCAGGCCGGCGCGCTACTTCTTCTTGTCGCGGCGCTTGGTGCCGCCGCGGAAGGCGGCGGGGATGTTGCCCTGCGCGGGGGGCGGGAAGTTCAGGCCGGGAGGCAGGCTGGCCAGGCTGTCGGCGATGCTGTCGCCGAAGCCCTCGGGCAGGCCGCCCAGCCCGCCGAGGCCCCCGGCCCCCAGGCCGCCGGGCGCGCCGTCAACCTGGTCGGCTGGTCCCTGAGCGCCGGCGCCGCGAGCGATTTCGGCCGCCCGCCGCGGATCGCCGCTGCGGGCCGGCCTCTTCTTGCCCTTCTTGCCGCGGGCGGACTTGGCGGCCGTGCGGCGAGCCATCGCGCCCATGGCGGGCGGCATGCCCGGGATGCCGCCGCTGAACATGGCCCGCATCTGCTTCTGGCCCTCGAAGAAGTTCGTGACCAGCTGCGAGACCTCGCCGATGGCGACGCCGGCGCCCTTGGCGATGCGCGCCCGGCGCGAGCCGTTGATGATCTTGGGGTTGCGCCGCTCCTCGGGCGTCATGGACCGGACGATGGCCTCGGCCCGGTCCAGGTCCTTGTCGTTGACCTGAGACAGCAGTTCCCGGTTCTTGGCCGCGCCGGGCAGCATGCCGAGCAGGTTGCCGATCGGCCCGAGCTTGCGGACCATGGACAGCTGCTCGACGAAGTCCTCCAGCGTGAAGCCCTCGCCCGAGGCGAGCCGCCCGGCCAGCGACGCGGTCTGATCGGCGTCGAAGGCCTTCTCGGCCTGCTCGATCAGGGTCAGGATGTCGCCGAGGTCAAGGATCCGCGACGCCATCCGGTCCGGGTGGAACAGGTCGAAGTCCTCGAGCTTCTCCCCCGAGGAGGCGAACATGATCGGCCGGCCGGTCAGCTGCACGATGGACAGCGCGGCGCCGCCTCGGGCGTCGCCGTCGAGCTTGGTCAGCACGACGGCGTCGTAGCCGACCCCGTCCAGGAAGGCCTGCGCGGTGGCCACCGCGTCCTGGCCGATCATCGCGTCGACCACGAACAAGATCTCGTCCGGCTCGGTGGCATCCCGGATCGCCCGGGCCTGGGCCATCATCGCCTCATCGAGGCCTAGCCGGCCGGCGGTGTCGATGATGACCATGTTGTACTGGCGGTGCCGGGCCTCGTCCAGCGACTGCCGCGCGACGGCCACCGGGTCCCCCACGCCGTTGCCCGGCTCCGGGGCGAACACCGCGACCCCGGCGCGCTCGCCGAGTACCTGGAGCTGCTGCACGGCGTTGGGCCGCTGCAGGTCGGCGGCGACCAGCAGCGGCGTGTTGCCCTGCCCCTTGAGCCACAGCGCGAGCTTGGCCGCCAGCGTGGTCTTACCGGAACCCTGCAGGCCGGCCATCATGATGACGGTCGGCGGCACCTTGGCGAACCGCAGCCGCCGGGCCTCGCCGCCCAGGATGCCGATCAGTTCCTCGTGCACGATCTTGATGACCTGCTGCGCGGGGTTGAGCGCGGCGGAGACTTCCTCGCCGTTGGCCCGCTCCTTGACCCGGGCGATGAACTGCCTGACGACCGGGAGCGCGACGTCCGCCTCGAGCAGGGCGATGCGGATCTCCCGCGTGGTCGCGTCGATATCGGCGGCGGACAGTCGTCCCTTGCCGCGCAGCGCCGAAAAGACCTGCGTCAACCGGTCAGATAGGGTCTCAAACACGTTGTCCAGGCTACCGGTAACTCGGCGCTCAACCGGTCAGTGCCGCGAGGACGGAATGCACGGTAGCCCCGCGCCGCTCCCGGTCGGTCAGCGGCTCGCCGTCCTGGTCGGTCACGTAGAACACGTCGACCACCTCGGCACCCAGCGTCTCCACCCGGGCCGCCCGCACGTTGAGGCCGCATTCCCCCAGGGCCCGGCCCACCCGCCACAGCAGCCCGGGCGCGTCGTGCGCGCGGACCTCCACCACGGTCGCGGTTTCCGAGGCCTCGTCGACCAGGGTGACCCTGGGCGCGGGGATCACGGCGCCGCGCGGCGGGACGGCCCGGGCCCGGCGTTCCAGCCGGTCCTCCACGTCCAGCCGCCCGAGCAGCATCCGGCGCAGGTCCCCGGCCACCAGGGTCGGGTCGGGCGGCTCTCCGAACTCGGGCTCCACGTCGAACACGGTGACCGCCGTGCCCTGCACCGACGTCGCGTTGGCGCTGCGGACCGCCAGCCGGTGCGAGGCCAGCACGCCGGCCGAACGCCACAGCAGGCCCGGCCGGTCGGGCGCGACCACCGTCACCTCCGATCCGCGCACGGTCGCGGCCGGGCCGCCGCCGGCGGCCAGCGCCAGCTGATCGGTGCGCAGCGGAGCGGGTCCGGGCATCGGCTGGCCGGCCAGCACGGCCGTCACCCGCCGGACCAGGTCGGCGACCAGCGTGGCCTTCCAGTCGTTCCACGCGGCGGGCCCGGTGGCCAGGCCATCGGAGATGGCCAGGGCGTGCAGCAGCTCGAGCAGCGTCCGGCTGGGCACCAGCGCCGCCACCTGCTTGACGGTCACCGGGTCATCGAGGTCCCGCCGGGTCGCGACCATGGGCAGCAGCAGGTGGTGCCGGACGGCCGAGGCGACCACTTCCACATCGGGCTCGGGCAGGCCCATCCGGCGGACCACGTCCCGGGCCATCACCTCGCCGGTGACGCTGTGGTCACCGGGCCAGCCCTTGCCGATGTCGTGCAGCAGGGCGGCCAGCAGCAGCAGGTCGGGCCGGGCGACCTCGCGGGTCAGCGCGGCCGCGTGGGCGGCCGCCTCGACCAGGTGCCGGTCCACGGTGAACTTGTGCAGCGGGTTGCGCTGCGGCCGGTTCCGGACCCGTTCCCAGTCCGGGATCAGCGAGGTGATCAAGCCCTGTTCACTCCCGGCGGCATCCAGCGCCTCCCAGACGCTGACCGCGGCCGGGCCGGCCCCGAGCAGGGCCAGCAGGGCGTCGCGGGCCGCAGCGGGCCACGGGACGGGCAGTGGCGGGCATTCGGTCAGCCGGTCCAGGGCCCGCGGCGCCAGCGGCAGCCCGGCCTGCGCGGCGGCCGCCGCGGCCCGCAGGACCAGGACCGGGTCGGTGACCGGGTCGGCCGCCCGGGCCAGGACGACCTCGCCGTCCTGCTCGACCACCCCGTCGGCGAGCGGGCGCCGGTCGGCCGGGCGACGGCGGAGCCGGCGCGAGCGCAGCCGGTCGGTCTGGCGGAACGTGTGATCGACGGCGTAGGCGACGGTCCGCGCGGCGCCGGCCAGCATGCGCAGCAGCACGTCCCCGTCGAGCAGGCCGAGGGCCCGGGCCACCTCGTCCTGCTCCTCGAGCACGAGCCGGTCCAGGCGGCGCCCGGTGATCTCGTGCAGCGCATGCCGGGCGTCGAGGATCTGCTCGTAGGCGGCGCGCACCTTGGGCCCGGGCGCGGGCGCCACCCACGCGGCCGCCACCGCCTGGATCGCGTGCACGTCCCGCAGCCC
The DNA here is from genome assembly GCA_963834685.1 of uncultured Actinomycetes bacterium. GTDB lineage: Bacteria > Actinomycetota > Actinomycetes > Streptosporangiales > Streptosporangiaceae > Palsa-504. The sequence continues at coordinate 134,800 of CAWICW010000008.1, forward strand.
GCCCCGGGCCTCCTTCAGGTCCGGTTCGAGCAGGAAGGCGAGCTCGCCGCTGATCCTGGTGCGTTCGTCGTGGGCGGCGTGCAGCTCGGCCAGCCGGGCCGGCGCGGCCGCACGCCAGTCCTCCAGCGCGCCCGCGCGCAGGCGTTCGGTGAGGTCGGGATCGCCGGCCACGTGCCGGGCGGACAGCAGCCCGAGCGCCACCTTCAGGTCGGTGCGGGCCACCCGCCGGGCCTGCGGCACGGTGCGGACCGCGTGGTCGAGTTCCGAGCCGGAATCCCAGACCGGATACCAGATCCGGTCCGCGATGCCGGCGATGTCGTCGCGGCCGGCGTGCAGGAGCACCACGTCCAGGTCGCTTCGGGGCAGCAGTTCCCGGCGCCCGTATCCGCCGACGGCCACCAGGGCCACGCCGGGCTCGGCGCCCAGGAGTCCGGCCAGCCACCGGTCGACCTGAGCCGTGCGGCGGGCCCGATCCACGGCGAACGAAGTCATGGTCTCCATGAGTCCCCCGGACCGCTCATAGGGTGGGTGGGATTCCGGGGAAAAGAAAGGCTCAGATCGCGTCCGGCCCGCGCTCACCCGTCCGGACCCGGACCACGGTCTCCACCGGCACCGACCAGACCTTCCCGTCGCCGATCCGGCCGGTCTGCGCCGCCTTGACCACCACCCCGATCAGGTCGTCGGCGTCCTCGTCCTCGCACAGGACCTCGACGCGCACCTTCGGCACCAGGTCGACCTGGTATTCAGCGCCGCGGTACACCTCGGTGTGCCCCCGCTGCCTGCCGTATCCGCTCGCTTCGGTGATGGTCAGGCCGTGGACGCCGAACGCCTGCAAGGCGGCCTTGACGTCGTCCAGCTTGAACGGCTTGATGACAGCGGTGATGAGCTTCATCGTCAGGTGTCCCTTCGCCAGTCCCTACCTGACCATCCGCCGCGGACGTTTCGCCGGACCTGTCGGCGTGTGTCGGCGAGGTGAAAGACCCCGTTGGCGTGTTACAAGCGTGTTTCGCCGGGGAATTACGCCGGGGCTAGCCCAGGATGGCGTCGACGAAGGCGGCCGGGTCGAACGGGGCCAGGTCGTCGGGCCCCTCGCCGAGGCCGACCAGCTTGACCGGAACGCCCAGCTCACGCTGCACGGCGATGACGATCCCGCCCCTGGCCGTCCCGTCGAGCTTGGTCAGCACGATGCCGGTGACGTCGACCACCTCGGCGAACACCCGCGCCTGCCGCAGCCCGTTCTGCCCGGTGGTGGCATCGAGCACCAGCAGCACCTCGTCCACCGGTGCCTTCTTCTCGACCACGCGCTTGACCTTGCCGAGCTCGTCCATCAGCCCGACCTTGGTGTGCAGCCGCCCGGCGGTATCGATGATGACCGCGTCGACGCCGGTCTCGATGCCCTCGCTGACCGCCTCGAACGCCACGCTGGCCGGATCGGCGCCCTCCCGGTCGGCCCGCACCGTCTTGGCCCCGACCCGCTCGCCCCAGGTCTGCAGCTGGTCGGCGGCGGCCGCGCGGAACGTGTCGGCCGCGCCCAGCAGCACGGTCTCCCCGTCCCCGATCAGCGCCCGGGCCAGCTTGCCGCAGGTCGTGGTCTTGCCGGTGCCGTTCACGCCGACCATGAGGACCACCGCGGGCGTGCCGTTGTGCGGCGAGGTGCGCAGCGTCCGGTCCTCATCGCCGAGCTGGGTGAGCAGCTCGGTCCGGAGCAGCTCGCGGACCTCGGCGGGCCCGCGCACCCCGAGCACCTTCACCTTGGTCTTCAGGTCGTCCACCATCAGCCGCGCGGGCACCACGCCCACGTCGGCGGTGATGAGCACCTCTTCTATCTCGTCCCAGGTCTCGTCGTCGAGCTTGTCCCGGGACAGCAGGTTCAGCAGCGCCGAGCCCACCGAGCTCTGCGAGCGGGCCAGCCGGGCCCGCAGCCGCACCATCCGCCCCGCCGAGGGCGGCGGCCGCTCGACCTCGAGCACCCCCGCGGTGGCCTGCGGCGTCCCGGTCCCGGCCGCGGCCGCCTCGGCGCCTGATTCCGCGCCGCCACCCGGGGGCGCGGGGGCCGCAGGCTGGTCAGGCAGAGTACGCGAGTGCCGCCCGCCGGGCCGCAGGAACAGCAGATATCCGCCGCCGGCCACGATCAGCAGCACGGCGAGGACGATGATGATAATCAGGTATGCCATGAGGCCTACAGTCTCGCAGACCCCTCCGGGTGCCGCGGCCATCGGGGCCCGCGGCCGCCCCGGACGGCCGGGCCGTGATCAGGCCTCGGACTCGTCGCCGGCCTCGTCGTCCGCATCGTCGGGCAGATCCGCGTCCGCGGTCTCGTCCGGCTTCTCCTCGGCGTCCGAGCCGGCCTTCGACTGCCTGGCCTTCGCCCTGCTCACGTACTCATCCACGTAGGTCTGTCCGGTGAGCATCATGATCTCGTACATGACCTGGTCGGTGATCGCCCGCAGCACGAGCTGGTCGGCCACGCCGAGCCGGTAGCGGTCAAACGTCAGCGGCTTGCCGAAGTGCACCTTCACCCGATGGCGAACGGGCCAGGAACGGCCGGCCGGCATGGCGTTGTACGTTCCGACAATCCCGACCGGCACGACGGGGGCCCGGGCCGACAGGGCCAGCCGCGCGATCCCGGTCTTGCCCCGGTACAGCCGCCCGTCCAGCGTCCGGCTGCCCTCCGGGTAGATGACCAGGCACCATTTCTGCTCCAGGAGGTTATCGACCTTGTCCATGGTCTGCCTGCTCGTGGCGCGCCGGTCCATCGGCACCGCGCCCATCGCGAGCGAGACGAACAACCCGAGCGCGCGGCTGGTGAAGAAGTAGTCAGATGCGGCGGCGACCAGGGTCCGGTGACGCAGTTCCTTGGGCAGGCTGTTCAGGATCAGCGGGGTGTCCATGTGGCTGGAGTGGTTCGCCGCCAGGATCAGTGGCGGGTCCAGGTCGGCCAGGTTCTCCAGGCCGGTGACCTCGGGATGCACGTAGTGGTTGATGACCGGGCGGAGTCCGCCGCCCACGAAGAAACCCCGCGCGAGCCCGGCTCCGAACTTCTGCGGCAGCAGCCGATCGCCCTTACGGGCCATAACCCCTCCCGGCGCAGACGGCGCGTGCGGATGCTCATGTCAGTCCCCGGCCTAGGGCCGGTCGGCGGTGAGATAGCCGTTCTCCGAGTACCAGCGGAGGGTCCGGGCGATGGTTTCCTCAACCGGCGTGTAGTGCAGCCCGAGTTCGCGCTCGGCGCGAGATCCGTCGTAAGTGTGCCCGTTGAGCACGGTTCTTATCATTTCCCGGCAGATCGGCGGCTTGCGCCGTGCGGCCCGCGCACCCGCCTCCACCACGACCGCGGCCGCCATCGCCGCCTGGCCGGGCAGCCACCTGACCCGCCGCGTGATCCCGGTGGTGCTGGCCACGAGGGCGATCATCTCACGGGTGGTGAGGGTGGCCCCGTTCAGGATGTACCGTTCGCCGGGCTTGCCGTGCTGCTCGGCGAGCAGGTGACCCGTCGTGCAGTCAGCGATGTCCAGGAAGCTTATCCGGGTGTTCACCAGGAACTTCATGGTGCCGTTGAGGTACTGCAGGAGCAGCCGAGCGGTGCCGTGCAGCCGCCCGGGGCCCTGCACCGACGACGGGCTGACGCATACGACATCCACGCCGCGCTCGGCGGCGTCGTGCAGGACCCGCCGCTCGGCCAGGTACTTCGTCCGCTCGTATTCGGACAGGAACGAGCCGCGGTGGGCTGAGTTCTCGTTGCCGACGGTGCCGTGTGCCTCGCCGAGCGCGGCGGCGGACGAGGTGTAGACGACCTTGCCGACGCCGGCGGCGGCGGCCGCGGCGATCACGTTGGCGGAGCCGTCGACGTTGACCCGTTCCATGGGCGTGGGGTCGGCCAGGCAGAACGTGTTCACGCCCGCAGCGTGGTACACGACTGAGCAGCCCTGGCTGGCGCGGATCAGGCTGTCGGCATCCAGCACGTCTCCGGTGACCGGCTCCGCGCCCCGGTCCCGCAGGGCCTGCGCCGCGCCGGCGGATCTGGCCAGCGCCCGCACGGGCCGGCCGGCGGCCGCCAGCGCGTCGACCAGGGCGCCGCCGATGAATCCGCTCCCGCCGGTGACCAGTACGGGAGCCTGCTCCGCGGCGGTCATGGCCGGGTGTCCTTGAGCAGTGTCGGAAGGTTCTTGAGGTAGCTCCAGGCCGACAGCACGGTGACCACCGCCGCCACCGCCATGGCCCATTGATCCAGGTACATAGGTCCGATCCGGTGGTGGTATCTGAACAGGGCGAGAATGATCGCGACGAACTGCACGTTGAACTTTAGCTTGCCCCAGAATGACGGGTAGATGACCGTGCCGCTGGTGGCGGCCGCGGCCTTGAGGCCGAGGACGGCCAGTTCCCGCCAGACGATCACGGCCGCCGCCCAGGGTGAGGCATGCCCGACCGCCACCAGTGCGATCAGCGCCCCGCACACCAGCATCTTGTCCGCGGTGGTATCCAGGAACACGCCGAGGTCACTGGTGCGGTGCCAGCGTCGCGCCAGGTAGCCGTCCAGGAAATCGGTCGCCGCGGCCACCGTGAACACCGCCGCCGCGGCCGCGAAGCAGTACCTGGTGGTGGGGCCGAGCAGGATGAGCGCGATGACCGGCACGCCCAGGACGATCCGCGCCAGGCTGAGGCCGTTCAGGACGTTCGCCGCGTGCCGTCGGCTCACTGGCCCGCGCACGGCCCCGCCTGGGACGACCTCGCGTGTCACAGGCTTTAGCATGTCATACTGGGGCCTGCCCGGCTCCGCACGAGATCCCGGACGGCATCGGCCGAAGCCAGGTCAAGGGCCTGCCGGGCCAGCTCGGCCGCGGCGGTCAGGTCGGTGGCCCGGACCGTCTCCTTCACCGTGGCGACCGCCGCCGGGCTGACCGACAGCTCGCGCACGCCGAGGCCCAGCAGCAGCGGAACCGCGAGCGGATCGGCGCCGAGCTCGCCGCACACGCCGGTCCAGCGGCCCGCGGCCCGGGCGGCCGCGGCCGCGCGGCCGATCAGGGTGAGGACGGCGGGATGCAGGGCGTCATTCAGGCTGGCCACCGCGGACACCTCGCGGTCCGCGGCCATCGTGTACTGGGTCAGGTCGTTGGTGCCGACCGAGAAGAAGTCCACGGCGGGCGCCAGCCGGGCGGCGGTCAGGGCCGCGGCCGGGACCTCGATCATGATGCCGACTTCCACCGCTCCCTCGGCCGGCACGGCCACGCCCTCGGTGGCCAGCGCGCGGCGCGCCTGCCCGACCAGCTCGAGCGCGGCGCGCACCTCGTCCTCGGTGGCGACCATCGGGAACATGATCTTCAGCGGATGGCCGACGGCCACGCGCAGCACGGCCCGCAGCTGCGCGAGCAGCATGTCGGTCCTGGCCAGGCTGAGCCGGATGCCCCGCTGGCCGAGCGCCGGGTTGGGTTCGGCCTCTCGCGGCAGGTAGGGCAGCGGCTTGTCGGCTCCGACATCCAGCGTCCTGACGATCATCGGGCGCCCGGCCAGGATACCGGCCAGGTCGGCGTACACCGCGGCCTGCTCGGCTTCGGTGGGCATGCTCGACGCGCTGAGGAACAGGAACTCGGTCCGCAGCAGCCCGATGCCGTCCGCGCCCTCCTGCACCGCATGCCTGACGTCCTCGGGTGATCCGGCGTTGGCCGCGACCTCGATCACCGTGCCGTCGGCGGTTACGGCCGGCTCCCCAGCCCGCTGCCTGGCTCGCTGGCCGGCCTGCCGCCGCTGCTCCGCGGCCTGGCCGGCGGCGGCCAGATCGGCCTGGCTGGGGGCCACCTGAACCGACCCCTGATCACCATCGAGCAGGATCTGCGTACCCTCGGGCACGGCCAGCAGGTCGGGACCGAGGCCGAGGACCGCGGGGATGCCGAGGGCCCGGGCCAGGATCGCGGCGTGTGAGGTCGGCCCGCCGGCCGCCGTCGCGATGCCCCGGACCACCGCGGGATCGAATCCCGCGGTGTCGGCCGGGGTGAGCTCGCCCGCCACGACGATCCCGGGCCCGCCCAGCTCGCCGCGCCGGGTGCCGAGCAGGTGCCCGAGTACGTCGATCCTGAGGCTGTCCAGGTCGCGAACGCGTTCGCGCTGGTAGCTGTCGGTCAGCCGCTGCCAGCCCCGTTCGACGTCGGCCAACGCGCGGTCCCACGCGTCGGCCGCATTCCTGCCCTCGTAGATACCGCGCCGGGCCGGATCGAGCAGGGCCTCGTCGGCGAGGAACAGCAGGTGCGCGTCGAAGATGCCCGCTTCGTACTGTTCGCCGGTCCGGGCGGCTACCGATTCCCTGGCCGCCTGGACCTCACGTCGGGTGGCCTCCAGGGCGGCGTCCAGCCGGGCCAGCTCGGCGCCGGGGTCGGCGGCCGGCTCGCGCGGCACCTGCGCCGTCGAGCGCCGCAGATGGACCGCGCCGCCGACGGCCAGGCCGGGTGAGCCGGGGATGCCGCGCAGGATGGTCCCGTCGGCGGGCCGGACGCCGGCGGCCACCACGGCCTCCAGCGCCGGAGGACCGGTAGTGACGACCTCGGGGCCGCTCGCCCCGGGCGCGGCGGGGCCAGGCTCCCCGGGTTCGTCGAAATTCCGCTCGGCCAGGTCACGGAGCGCCGCGAGCACCTGCGCCGCCTGCGGGCCGGAAGCCTTGATCAGCACTTCGTGACCCTGCTGGACGCCGAGGGTGGCGACGCCGTTCAGGCTCCGCGCGCTGACCGGGCCGGCCGGCGCCGTGATGTTCTCGGCCGTCACGCGGGCGTCGAACTGGCCGGCCGTCTGCACGAACCTGGCCGCCGGGCGAGCGTGCAGGCCGAGCCGGCCGGCGACCGTGATGCGCAGCTCGAGGGCGGGTACGCCGTCCGGCTCCGGGGCGGGCGGGGCCGGCTCGCCGTCGGGACCGTCCGCCAGGTGGGCGACCTTGCCCGCCAGCCCGCCGCGCGCCTCGGCCGCCACCTGGTCCAGCGGATCGCCGAGCCGGGCCGCGACGGCGGCGGCGACCGCTCCCTCGACCAGGGGCGCCTCGCACAGCAGCACCCTGGACCGCCGCTCGTCCGGCAGCATCTCGGCCGCCATCTCGGCGGACAGCACCGCGCTGCCGAGGTCCATGAGCACGAGCACCCCGTCGTCGGACCAGGCCTCGTCGATGGCCCGCTCGATGAGCGCGGCGTCGGTGCCCAGGGGCCGGTCCGGCAGGTCCAGGCCGCCCGCGGCGACCATGGCGACGTCCGGCCCGGCCATTTCCCTGGCCAGTTCGACGACACCGTCGGCGAGCCGGGCGCTGTGCGAGACGATCACGATTCCGACCATCGCGCCCCCACCTCACCCCAGCCCGTAGGCGCGGTACAAGACCTCCACGGGATGGACCGAGGTCTGGCCGCCGGTGCCATGGACGATCTGCCACCGGCAGGTCTCGCTGTCGCAGACGGCCAGGTCGGGCTGGGCGGCCCGGATATCACCGAACAGCCCGCTGCCGACCTGCATGGCGATGTCGTATTTCTCCCGCTTGAGCCCGTAGGTGCCGGCGATGCCGCAGCAGGCCCGGTCCAGCTCGATCACCTGGAGCTCGGGGATCAGCGCGAGCAGGTCCAGCGCGGGCTTGCCCATATTGTGCCCCTGCTGCTGGCAGGGGGCATGGTAGGTGACGGTGATCGGGACGGGCTGGAAGTCGGTGTTCAGCTCACCGGCCGCGAGAAGGTCGGCCAGGAATTCGCAGATGTCGTACGTCTGGGTGCTCACCGTCCGCAGGTCCTCGTCCTGTACCCCGAGGATCTCGATGGCCTCGCGCTTGAGCATCAGTCCGCAGCTGGTGGACGTGGCGACGATCACGTCGCCCCGCTTGGCGTAGGGGACCAGGTGCGCCACCAGCCGCCGGACGTAGCCGCGCCCGGCGTCGAAGATCCCGTTGGACTGCAGCGGCAGGCCGCAGCAGCCCTGCGGCGGCACGATCACGCGGAAGCCGTTGTGCTCGAGCACCGCGACCGTCATGCGGCCCAGCCCGGGCTCGAAGTAGTTCGTGCTGCAGCCGTGGAAGTACACGACCTGCTTCGTCGCGGCCGCCGGCGCGGTGTGGCGGCGCGCCCAGCGCTCGAAGGTATGGCCGGCGAACTTGGGCGTCGCGGCGTTGCGGTGGATGCCGACGATCTTCTCGACCAGCAGCCGCCCGAGCCGGTTGGACAGCGCGAAGTTGGCCAGCGGGGCGACCGGGGTGCCGAGTTTGCCCTGGATTTCGGGCCGGGAGAGGATGTGATCGCGCAGCGGCATGCCCTTCTGCGCCTTCATGACCTCCCGGGCCCGGGAGTTGATCTCGGCCACGTGGACACCCTGCGGGCAGGCCAGGGTGCAGATGCCGCAGGAGGAGCAGTAGTCCAGGGAGGCGTCGACCGACGGCCCGGCGCCGCGGAACCGCTCGGCCTGCGGGCCGACGTACTTCGGTCCCGGGAACAGCGGGGTGACGGCCGCGACCGGGCAGGCCGACTCGCAGATCGTGCACTTGACGCAGTGATCGAGCGAGTCGCGGATGATGTCGAATTCGCGCTCCGCCGTCATCCGGCCTCCTTCAGGATCTCATCGGCGGCCAGGTAGCCGGTGGACAGGCTGATGCCGTCCCCGGACTTCTCCCGCCACGGCCTGGCCCCGCCGATCACCGCGCCGGCCGCGTACACGTTCGGGTAGACCGGCTCGCCGTCCGGTCCGACCGGGCGCAGCCTGCCGTCGACCCGCAGGCCCGCCGTCTCCATCGGGTGATCATCGAGGTAGCCGGGCAGGAAGCCCGTTTCGCCCGGGCCGGGCCCGTGCACGGGCAGCCCGAGGGCCGGCTCGCTGAGCGCACCCGCGGTGTCGGCCTGGATCCCGCCGGCCGACAGCCCGCCGGTGGCCAGCACCACCCACCGGCAGGTCCGGGGCGTCACCCGGGCGGCCGCGCGGATCCGCACGCCGACCAGTTCGGAGTTGCGGAGCTCGGGTCCGGCGGCCTCCGCGCCGAGCACGAACCGTCCGCCGGCCCGGCGCAGCCGGTCCTGCAGCGCCCGGGCCAGCCGCAGACCGGGCACCGACGGCGGGACCGGGGTGGGTATCTCGAACACCGGCCGCCCGGTGGCCTGCTGAAGCTCGGTCCAGACCGACCGGGCCTGGTCCAGCCCTAGCACGGCCGGCAGCCCGATCGCCTCCTCCCCGGTCACGGTCGTACGCAGTTCCGCCGCCACCGCGCCGCGGAACGCCGCGTCCTCGAACCGCCGGGCCAGGGCCAGGGCGCCCACGTCGGCGCCGCCGTCAACCGGCGGGTTCAGCAGCACCGGCCTGGCCCGCACCGCCCGGCCCCGGGCGGCCGTAGCCGCCTCAAGGTTCTCCGCCACCAGCGAGGGGTGGAAGTCCTTGAGCACGCCGAACCCGGCGATGACCAGCGGCCCGGCGCTGCGCAGGTCACCGGCGGCCATGGTCTCCGGCACCACCGCGCTCGGCCGCGGCACGCCGAGCGCGGTGGGCAGCAGCATGTTCGCGTCGGGTTCGCCGACGTAGGCGTAGGTGTCGACGTGCTCCTTGAGCCACTGCACGCTCATCGCCAGCGCGTCCGGGCTGACCTGCGTGTAGGGGTGCTCCGGATGCGCGGACGCGAAGCCGGGCAGGGCCCGCGCCGGGTTGTCCACCGGGTCGGGCTGGTACCCGAGGATGTCGATGGTGGCCGGAGCCAGCCGCAGCGAGCCGTATCCCTTGGCCACCGTGACCACGCGGAGCCCGGCCTCGGCCAGCCGGACGGCGGCGACCAGGCCGGCCATCCCGGCCCCGAGGACGAGGACGTCGGCCGCCGACGCGCTGAGCTGGTCGCTCACGTCGCGCGTCCAGTCGCCGTCTCCCGCGGCCCCGCTTCTCGCAGCCCTGCTTGCTGCGGCCCCGCTTCTCGCGGCCCTGCTTGCTGCGGCCCTGCTTGCTGCGGCCCTGCTTGCTGCGGCTGGGCCGGTACGGCCGCCGGGAGGTGCTCCACGTCCAGCACGCCCTGGAAGATCCAGTTGTCCAGCCAGGCCTGCCGCAGCTGGTCGCCGTGCAGCAGCGGATACACGCCCTTCCACCGCTCCTGCAGGAAGGCCAGCAGCGCCTGGTCGGCTTCGGCCGCCGACAGGTGCTTCATGTGGTGCAGGATCCCGGCCGCCCGGAACATGCAGTACCCGCCCTGGCAGGGTCCCATGCCCAGGCGCACGGCCCGGCGCAGGTCATCCAGGCTCGGCGTCGGCCGGCGGGCCATCTCGTCCTCGAGCCGGCCCCGGCGGACCAGCTCGCATTCGCAGATCAGCTGCTCGTCCAGCAGGGTTTGCTCCCGCTCGGCCAGCCGCGAGCCGAGCTGGTAGAAGCGCCGCTCCTGCGAGTCAGGCAGCGGCTCGTCCGCGGTCCGGGAGGGCCGGGTGGTGCCGAGCACGGTGCAGACCGCGTCGACGACGTCCTGCGCCATCAGCCGGAAGGTACAGAGCTTGCCCCCGGTGATGGTCAGGAACCCGGCCACGCCGTCTCGCTTGCGGTGATCGAGCACGGCGTGGGCCCGGGTGACGTTCCTGGTCTCGGGGGGCGCGTGGTCCTGGAACAGCGGCCGGACGCCGCCCCAGACCCGCATCATCCGGCCCGCGGCGAACCCGGGCACGAGGTTCTCGCCCGCCTCGAGCATCTGGTTTATCTCGGCGCGGGTGATCTCCCAGTGGTCGGGATCCTCGGTCGGGATGTCGGTGGTGCCGATGACGCTCACCGTCCTGATCGGCACCAGGATGTCGCCGTCGGCCGGCATCTCGCACCGGTTCACCACGGTCTGCACCAGCCGATGATTGGCGGCCACCATGATCCCCTTGCCCGGGCTGATCTGGACCTGGCAGCCGGCCATGGCCGCGATGCGGCCGCCCCAGGCTCCGGCCGCGTTCACCGTGACCTGGGCCCGGATCTGCACCTGCCCGCCGTCCTGACCGCGCGCGACGATGCCGGTGACCCGATCACCGTCCCTGGTCACGGCGGTGACCTCGTGGTACGGCAGGATCTGGGCGCCGTGCTCGGTTGCCGACCGGGCGCAGGTCCACACCGTCTTCCAGGCGTCGATGGTGGCGTCCGGCACGACCAGGGCGCGGGTGATCCGCGGGTTCAGCCGGGGTTCGCGCCGCAGCGCCTCCGCCACCGGGATCTCCTCGACCGGGACGCCGGTGTCCTGGCATCCGGCGATGAAGCGATCGGTGTAGTCGGGATCATCGATGGGCGTGGTGACGAACAGGCCACCGGTGTCCTCGATGCAGTCGGCCGCGATGCGGCGCAGGATGATGTTCTCACCGATGCATTCCCGCGCCGCTTGCGGATCCTTGACGGCGTACCGGCCACCGGAGTGCAGCAGGCCGTGGAACCGGCCCGTGGTACCGGTGGCCAGGTCACCGCGTTCCACCAGGATGGTGGAGAAGCCGCGCATGGCGGCGTCCCTGGCCACGCCGACCCCGGTGGTGCCGCCGCCGATGACGAGAACCTCGCACTCGGCGGCGGCTGACGCCGTATCCGCTACTCCACCCAGTCGAACGTGCGGGTCACGGCCTTCTTCCACAGGGCATACTCCCGGTCTCGCGTCGCGGAATCCAAGTGCGGATCCCACTGCTTGTCCTTACCCCAGTTTGCCCGCAGATCCTCTACTTCGGCCCAGAAACCTACCGCCAGGCCCGCCGCGTAGGCAGCGCCCAGCGCTGTGGTCTCCGCCACCTTGGGCCGGATCACCGGCACGTCGAGGACGTCCGCCTGGAACTGCATCAGGAGATCATTATGGACCATGCCGCCGTCGACCTTCAGGGAGGTCAGCGCGACGCCGGAGTCGGCGTTCATCGCGTCGACGACTTCCTTGGTCTGCCAGGCCGTGGCCTCGAGAGTGGCGCGGGCGATATGGCCGGCGTTGACGTACCGGGTGAGCCCGGCGATCACGCCGCGCGCGTCGCTGCGCCAGTACGGCGCGAACAGCCCGGAGAAGGCCGGCACGAAGTACACGCCGCCGTTGTCCTCGACGGTCCGGGCCAGCGTCTCCACCTCCGGGGCGCTGGAGATCAGGTGCAGGTTGTCGCGGAGCCACTGGACCAGGGCCCCGGTGATGGCGATCGACCCCTCCAGCATGTAGGCGGCCGGGGCGTCGCCGATCTTGTAGCCGACCCCGGTGATCAGGCCGCTGTTCGACGGGACGGGCGTGGTCCCGGTGTTGAGCAGCAGGAAGTTGCCCGTGCCGTAGGTGTTCTTGGCCTCGCCGACCGAGAAGCAGGTCTGGCCGAACAGCGCGGCCTGCTGGTCGCCCAGGTCGCCCGCCACCGGGATGCCGGCCACGGCGCCGATCGCATCGCCGTAGACCTGGCTGGAGGACCGGATCTCCGGGAGCATGCTCCTCGGGATGCCCATGATGGCCAGGATCTCGTCATCCCACGCCAGGGTGGCCAGGTCCATCAGCATGGTGCGGCTGGCGTTGGTCACGTCGGTGACGTGGACGCCGCCGCTGGTCCCGCCGGTCAGGTTCCAGATGCACCAGGTGTCGATGTTGCCGAAGACCAGGTCGCCGGCGTCCGCCCGGGCCCGGGCTCCTGGGACGTTGTCCAGGATCCACTTGACCTTCGGGCCGGAGAAGTAGGTGGCGATGGGCAGGCCGACCTTGGCCCGGAACCGGTCCTGGCCGCCGTTTGCCGCCAGTTCGTTGCAGATCTGGTCGGTCCGGGTGTCCTGCCAGACGATCGCGTTGTGCACCGGCTGGCCGGTGTTGCGGTCCCAGACCACCGTGGTCTCGCGCTGGTTGGTGATGCCGACCGCGGCCAGGTCCGAGGCCGACAGGCCGGTCTTACTCAGCGCTCCCTGGATGACCTCCTGGGAGCGCGTCCAGATCTCGTTGGCGTCGTGCTCCACCCAGCCTGGTCTCGGGAAGATCTGCTCGTGTTCCTTCTGGTCAATCCCCGCGACCTGGCCCGCGTGGTCAAAGATCATGAAACGGGTCGAGGTCGTGCCCTGGTCGAGCGCTCCTACGTAATCAGCCATCTGTTCTCTCCTTCGAGACGTCCCACACTGCTACTAGCTGTCCTGGGTGGCGAGCGTCTCGGCTGCTGTCCGCAGGAGCAGCCAGGACGACGTCGCACCAGGGTCTTGATGATTCGCGCTGCGCTCACCCAGGTAGCTGGCCCGCCCCTTGCGGGCCACCAGCGGGATGGTCGCGGTCATGGCCGCCTGCGCCGCATCCGCCGACCGGCGCAGCGCCTTGTCCAGGGTGGCGCCGCCGGTCAGCGCGGACCTGACCGCCTCCACCGCGGGCACCAGGGCATCGACCATGGTCTTGTCACCGAGCTCGGCCTTACCCCGCCGCTGCACGCCGGCCACCCCAGCCGCCAGGGCGTCCGCCCAGTCCTCGTCCGACAGTTCCGACTTGCCCGCGGCCGACGTGCCCATCTGGAGGAACAAGGTGCCGTACAGCGGGCCGCTCGCACCCCCGACCGTGGAGACCAGGGTCATCCCGACGGTCTTCAGCAGAGCGCCGACATCGGCCGCCTCACCTGCGTCCAGCTTCCCGACCACGGCCTGCATGCCGCGGTTCATGTTGATCCCGTGATCCGCGTCGCCGATGGCCGAGTCCAGCTCGGTCAGGTAATCCTTGTTCTCCGCGATCGTCGCGGCGAAGGCCCTGATCCAGTCGGAAACCTGACCGTAGGAAACCGGCACCTAGGCTCCCCACCGCAGGCCGGGGGTGTTGACCGGAGCATCCCAGAGCGCGGTCAGCTCGTCGTCGAGTTTCAGCAGGGTGATCGAGGCGCCCTGCATCTCCAGCGAGGTGATGTAGGGGCCGATGAGGTTACGGCTGATCTCGATCCCGCGGTCGGCCAGGAAGTGGTACAGGTCGTTGTACACGACGTACAGCTCGATCAACGGCGTCCCGCCCATGCTGTTGACGAAGGCGAGGACCCGGTCACCCGAGCTGAACGGCAGGTCTTCCACGATCGGGGTGGCGAGCAGTTCCACCACCTCGCGGGCGGGCGCGACCGTCCTGCGCTGGCGGCCCGGCTCGCCGTGGATGCCGATGCCGATCTCCATCTCCGTCGGCCCGAGCTCGAAGGTGGGCTTGCCCGCCGCGGGCACGATGCACGAGGTGAGCGCCATGCCCATGCTGCGCGCGTTGGCGTTCACCTTGCGGCACAGGTCCGCCACCTCGGCCAGCGACCGGCGCTGCTCGGCCGCGGCGCCGCAGATCTTCTCGGCGAGCACGGTCGCCCCGACGCCGCGCCGGCCCGCGGTGTACAGGCTGTCCTGGACGGCCACGTCGTCGTCGATGACGACCGACTCGACCTCGATGCCATCCTCGCGGGCCAGGTCCGCCGCCATCTCGAAGTTGAGTATGTCGCCGGTGTAGTTCTTCACGATGTGCAGCACTCCGGCGCCGCCGTTGACCGCCTTGGTGGCGACCTGCATCTGGTCCGGGGTGGGCGAGGTGAACACCTCGCCGGGACAGGCCGCGTCCAGCATGCCCGGGCCGACGAAGCCGCCGTGCATGGGCTCGTGCCCCGACCCGCCGCCGGACACCAAGCCGACCTTGCCCGGAACCGGCGCGTCCGCCCGGACCACGACGTAGGGCTCGGTCAGGACCCTCAACCGGTCCCCGTGCGCCTCGGCCACGCCCTGCAGCGCCTCCTTGACCACGTCGGCCGGATCGTTAATGAGCTTCTTCATCTTCCAGGCCTCCTGTGCCCTGCTTAGCTTCGGCTAGTTCTCCGAGGGGGACGGGCCACCGGACCGGCGCGCCGCCGGTGGCCCGTCCAGACTCGCGGTTACTGGACCTCGCCGGTCGGGTGCTCCGGGGCCGCCCGGCCGACGGGGACCTCTTCCACCTCGCCGGCGGCCTGGGCCTTCAGCCTCGCGTGCAGGATGTCGCCGATGAAGAAGTCGTAGAGGAGCACACCGATGATGCCGCCGATGATCGGACCGACGATCGGTATCCAGAAGTAATTACTGAAGTGGAACCCGGGCGCATTGAAGGTCCCGGGAAGGGCCACCTTTCCAAACCCCGCGAAGAAGGCGAATAGTCGGGGCCCGAAGTCACGGGCCGGGTTGATGGCATATCCGGTGTTGGCGCCGAGGGAGGTGCCGACCGCGAATACCGCGAAGCCGACGATCAGCGGGGCCAGGTTCGAACCGGGCAGCGAATTCCTGTCGTCCGTGATGGCCACGATGAAGATGAGCAGGAAGGCCGTGGCGACTATTTCGTCGACTAGCGGCCAGATGGTTGATCCGGCGTAGTACTTAGCCGGGAACGTGGCGAAGATCGAGTACGTCGCCAGCGCCTGCCCCGAGCTCTTCGGGGTCTTGTTCGCCAGGTTGAACGCGCCGATGGCCTGGTGGTAGATGAGGTAGAGCAGAGCGGCCGCGACGAACGCGCCCACCACCTGCGCGATGACGTAGGGACCGACCTTGGCCCACGGGAACTTGCGCCGGACGGCCAGTGCGATGGTGACGGCCGGGTTGATGTGAGCGCCGCTCACGCCGCCGGCCACATAGACCCCCATGACGACGGCGAACGCCCATCCGAACGTGATCAGCAGCCAGTCGCCGGCCGCGTCGAAGATGACCGTGGGACCCGCTGTGCGCCCCGAGCCAGGCAGGGCGGCCACCGCCATGGCCACCACGCCGTCCCCGAGGACGATCAGGACGAACGTGCCGAAGAATTCCGCCAAGCACTCGCCCCACGTGCCGGCGATCCGCCCGACCGTACGGCCTTCTCCGCGCAAAGGCGTTATATCAGCCACTACTTCCCTCCTAACCCTTCCTGCGCATGCGCGGATTAGGCCCGGCATGCATCGCAATCACGCGGCCAGGACCGACCTGGCCGCGTCCAGCAGCTGTTGTTATGTGTGACGTGAAGCGGAAACCAGGTAAGGGCGACCGGCATCCCCACCTCTCCTATGCGGGGGCTTGGTCCTGGCGCGCCAGCGAGCTGGCCGACCGTCGCCGAGAAGCCCGGCATCGCCAAGGCGCGGCCATGCGTTTCGTCCCAGGCCACCCCGCGCATCCGGAGGCCTCCCACCTCCGCCGCGAGACGGTAATCCGTTAACATGTTCAACATCGCCGAACGGTGTTTCATGAAACATAAGTCTGCTAGACGGCGCCGTCAAGAGGGCGGGCCCGCCTTCTTGATCATGAATCGCGAGCGGCGGGGGCGAGGCCTAAGGCAGGTAGGCGGGGGTGCGGGCGCCCTGGCTGCTGCGCGGGACCAGGACGATACTGAGCGTGGCGGCCGCCGCGTGCCATATCCTGAACGTTATTCGCATCCGCTGAAAGGGCGACATGATCCAGTCGGTACAGCGCGCAGCGCAGATCCTCGGGGTGCTCGGCTCGGGGACGCCGCGCCTGGGCGTGACCGAGATCGCCGAGCGGGTCGGCCTGGCCAAGCCTACGGTGCACGGCCTGCTGCGCACGCTCGAGGCGCACGACCTGGTCGCGCAGGATCCCGACACGGGCAAGTACAGCCTGGGGCCCGGCGTGCTGCAGCTCGGCAACGCCTACCTGGACGGATCTGAGCTGCGGGCCAGGTCACTGCGCTGGGCGGAGTCGCTGGCCCAGCGGGCCGCCGAGGCGGTCTGGGTCGCCACCTTGTCCGGGTCCCGGGTGATCGTGCTGCACCATGTGTTCCGGCCGGACAATATGGTGCAGATCCTGGAGGTCGGCGCGGCGATCCCGTGGCACGCCTGCGCGCCCGGCCACGCCATCGTGGCGCACCTGCCCGCCGCGCAGCGCACCCGGGCGCTGGCGGCCGACCTGACCCCGCTGACCGGCCAGACCAAGACCACCCGGGCCGCGCTGACCCGGGCGCTGGCCCAGGTCCGCCAGCGCGGCTACGCGGTGGAGGACCAGGAGGCGACCGTGGGCGACGCCGGCCTGGCGGCACCCATCCTGGCCCGGGACGGCGTGGTGGCCGGCGCGATCGGGGTGGTCGGCGCGGCCGACCGGCTGCTGGCCCCCGGCACCCGCGACGAGCTCGTGCGCCTGGTGCTGGAGGCGGCCCGGGCGGTATCGCGGGACCTGGGCGCGGGCCGCGGCGGAATGGTGCTGTCCGCGCTCAGCTGACGGTACGCAGGCTAGGCCCGGTCCGCACGGCATCGCGCAGGGCGCCGAGGATGAGCGCGGTCGAGGCGGCGCCGGGGTCCTCGTGACCGACGCTGCGCGGGCCCAGATAGCTCGCGCGGCCCTTCAGCGCCTGCATGGGAACGGTGGCGACCGCGGCGGCCGAGGCCGCCTCCGCGAGCACGGACAGGGCATCGTCCTGCGATGCCCCCTCCGCGATCGCCTTGCTGAAGGCCCTGGTCGCCGCCTGGAGCACGTCGACCATGGTCTTGTCGCCCTCGCGGGCGGCACCCAGCTTCTGGACGCCCTCGAGCGCCGCGTCCAGCGCGGCCGACAGCGCAGGCAGGTCCACGTCGGCGGCGTCGCCCAGCGCCTGCCCAGCCCGGCGGAAGGCCATGCCGTACAGCGGCCCGGCCGCGCCACCCACCTCGGAGATGATGGTGCTGCCCGTAACGGCCAGGATCCGTCCGGGCGTCCGGTGCGCCGCGGCCCCGTTGCTGGTGTTCAGCGCGCGGAGCACCGCCGTGAAGCCGCGGTCGAGGTTGATGCCGTGATCGGCATCTCCGATCGCGGCGTCCAGCTGGGTCAGGTGGTCGCGGTTGGCCTGGATGACCTCGGCGGCAGACGTTATCCAGGCCCGAAAGACTTCAGCGTCCATCATGGCTCCCTCGTTGGCGATAGCCCGGCAGGGTGCGGACACCGCGCATGGATGGTCACACGGGGGACGTGGGACCTGAGTCACCGCTCCTAGGACGCTAAGCCGCCAGGCAGGCGGCGTCAACAAACAAGTGCCGACATTGCCGAATCACGAAACGGCGCGGCGAAGCTGGTAGGGTTCCACGCATGCCCGGCCCGATTCAGTCAATCGAGCGCGCGGCGGCGATCCTCCGGCTGCTGGCCGACGGCTCGAGGCGGCTGGGAGTCAGCGAGATCGCCGATTCACTGGGCCTGGCCCGCGGCACCGCACACGGCATCTTGCGGACGCTCCAGGGCGTCGGCTTTGTCGAGCAGGACCACGCGACCGGCAAGTACCAGCTCGGAGCACGACTGCTTCACCTGGGCACCAGTTACCTTGACGTCAACGAGTTGCGATCGCGGGCGATCAACTGGGCGGACGCGCTCGCAGCGCGCAGCGGCGAGGCGGTGCGGCTCGGCACCCTGCTCGAGGGCAAGGTGCTCGTCGTCCACCATGTCTTCCGGCCCGATGACACGCTGCAGACGCTCGACGTCGGCGCGCTGCTGCCGCTGCACGCCAGCGCGCTGGGCAAGGTACTGCTGGCTTACAACCCCAACCCCGCGGCCGCGCTCAGTCAGGACCTGCTGGAGCCGTACACCCGGCGTACACTTGCCTCAGGCAGGGCGCTCGCCCGCGCGCTGGCCGAGGTTCGTGAGGTCGGCTGGGCTGCCGAGGTGGAGGAAATGACCGTCGGTGAGGCGAGCGTGGCGTGGCCGATTCGCGGTCACGGCGGACTCGTGGTCGGCGCTATAGGGATATCCGGGGCCGTCGAGCGGGTCTGCGACGGCAAGGGACAGCCGAAGTCGACGCTCGTCACCTACGTGCGCGACGCGGCGCGCGCGGTCTCTCGGGACCTTGGCGTCTCCCGCTGGTGACGTCCGCCTTCCGCACAAGGAGGTGGGGACAGGGTGGTGGAGCGCTATGTGATGGCCGTGGACCAGGGCACCAGCTCGACCCGGTGCATCCTGTTCGACCATGGCGGGCGCCTGGTGGCGGTCACGCAGCGTGAGCACAAGCAGCACTTTCCCAAGCCGGGCTGGGTCGAGCATGACCCGGTCGAGATCTGGCACAACCTCGAACGCATCGCGCCCGAGGCCCTGGCCCAAGCCGGAGCCACCCCCGACCAGGTCGTGGCGCTTGGCATCGCCAACCAGCGGGAAACCACCGTGCTGTGGGACCGCCATACCGGCCGGCCTGGCCGAGCCGTCGTGTGGCAGGACACCCGCACCGACGCCCTCGTCGACGAGCTGTCCCGCAGCCCCGACGGACAGACCGTGCGTAAGCTCTGCGGCTTGCCGCCGGCAACGTACTTCTCCGCCCCGAAGGTGCGCTGGCTACTCGACCACACCCCGGGCCTGCGCCAGCGCGCCGAGCGCGGCGACGTGCTGTTCGGAACCATGGAGAGCTGGCTGATCTGGAACCTTACCGGCGGCCCTGACGGCGGCCTGCATATCACCGACGTCACGAACGCCAGCCGCACTCTCCTGATGGACCTCACGACCCTGAACTGGCACGACGAGCTGCTGGCGATCTTCGGCGTGCCACGCCAGATGCTCCCGGAGATTCGCCCGTCGGCCGAGACATTCGGCCTGGCCCGGCGGGTTCTGCCCGGCGTGCGTATCTCGGCCGCGCTGGGCGACCAGCAAGCCGCGCTGTTCGGGCAGACCTGCTTCGCCCAGGGGGAGGCCAAGTGCACGTATGGCACGGGCAGCTTCCTGCTCCTCAACACCGGCCACGAGCTGATCCGCTCGACGCACGGCCTGCTCACCACCGTCGGCTACAAGATCGGCAACGAGCCCGCCGTGTACGCCCTGGAAGGCTCGATCGCCATTACCGGCGCGCTCGTGCAGTGGTTCCGCGACGGGCTCGGACTGATCAGCACGGCGGCAGAGATCGAGACGCTCGCGCGTTCGGTCGATGACAACGGCGGCTGCTACATCGTCCCGGCGTTTTCCGGCTTGTTCGCGCCGCACTGGCGCAACGAGGCCCGTGGCGTCATCGTGGGCTTGACCTCATATGTCACCAAGGGTCACATGGCCCGCGCGGTCCTCGAGGCGACCGGCTGGCAGACCCGGGAGGTCGTGGACGCGATGAACGCAGACACCGGGCTCGCGCTGAAGGCGCTCAAGGTGGACGGCGGCATGACCGCCGACAACCTCCTCATGCAGTTCATCGCTGACGTCCTCAACATCCCCGTCATGCGGCCGATGGCCATCGAGACCGTCTCGCTCGGAGCCGCGTACGCCGCCGGGCTGGCCGTCGGGTACTGGCCCGACCTGGAGGTGCTGCGCCGCAACTGGCACCGCGCGGCGCAGTGGCTGCCGAGCATGAACGCCGAGCGCCGCGAGACCGAATACGACAACTGGCGCAGGGCGGTCGAACGCACCTTTGGCTGGATAAAGCCGAGTGAGAAATTACGCCGATCGTGGGCGGGCCGGACGTACCACGTCCATAGCCATATCCGTCAGCCCTTGGCCGCCAGCGTGGCAATGAGCCAGAAGCTGTAGCCTGCGGTGACGGCGCCGAGCACGACGACGCCACGGGTGATCAGCGCCTGGCCGCGGCGGCCGAACCCGAAGTCGAACAGCACTGCCCGCAGCCCGAGCATGGCGTGCCAGATCAGCACGATCACGAACAGGATCTCTATGGCCAGCACGACCGGGTTGGCGAGATAGCTCATGACCTGCGCGTAGTCACGCAGCCCGCCCTTGACGACAAAATGCTGCGCGACGATATGCACGCCGAGCAGGAAGACGAGCAGCACACCGGAGATGACCTGGGAGATCCAGGCCAGCGAACCGCCACGGCCAGGTTGCGTCTCGGACGGCCGCCGGGCTGTTTCGCGCACGTCTGCCGCCATCTCAGATCACCCCAAACATCGCTAGCACCACCACCAGGTAGAGCGCGGCGCTCACGCAGATCACGCCCGTGAACCAGGCCCTTTGGTGGCGCACGCCGACGCCGGTCCCCACCAGGGCGAGGCGGAGCCCGTTCAGCCCGTGGACCAGGATGAACAGGATCAGCAGCGACTCCAGCCCCAGGAACCAGTGGTTCTTGAACAGCCTGAGCACGCTCGCCCATGACCCCGGGCCCTCGGTGAGCAGGTAGAGCACGCCGAGATGGAGGTACAGGTAGGCGATCAGCAGCAGCCCGGTGACGCGGTTGGTGAGGAAGGCCGCCGAGCCGAGATGACGTCCCCTGACCCTGGCCCAGCCCGCCGCGCCACGCAGCGGGTTCCGAGTCGACCGCCCGGTTCTCGATATCGTGCTCATGGCCGGTGCCTGCCTCGCCGCGTGATCTGGCCGAGCTTGCGCCGCGTCAGCTCGCGCCGCAGCGCCATCGTGGCGCCGGCCGGATCGACGCCGGACGGGCAGGCCTCGGTGCACTCGAAGCTGGCGTGGCAGCGCCAGCAGCCCTGCTCGTCGTCCACCCAGGCGAGCACGTTCGACGGGTCGGCGCCACGAGGCTCCTGCACCGTACGCCAGGCGGCGGCCAGCGCCGCCGGCCCGAGGTACAGCGGATCCGACGCGGCGATCGGGCACGCCGACACGCACAGGCCGCACTCGATGCAGTCCTCGTACCGGACGAACGCGGGGCCGGGCGCCTCCTGGCCGGCCAGCTGATCGTCCTGCCTGATCAGCGGCCGCCCGGCCGGCTCGAGGCTCTCGTACAGGTCGCGCATGTCGACGACGAGGTCGTGCTCGACCCGGGCGTTGGCCAGCGGTTCGACCGTGACGGGCCCGGTGCCGAGGCTGGCCAGGGGCGTGACGCAGGCGAGAACCTCGCGCCCGTTGGCCCGCATGCCGCAGGTGCCGCAGGACCCGTGGCAGCACGAGTACCGCAGGGTCAGTGACCGGTCCTGGTGGCTGCGGATCTCACGCAGCGCTTCGAGCAAGCTGGCGTCCGGTGCCACCGCCACCTCGAACTCCTCGACCCGCGACCGCGCGGCGCCGTGCCGCCGCCGGGATATCCGGAACCTGCGCACCTGGCCCGCACCCCGCAGAATCTCAGTCTCGGTCATAGCGCTCGCCTCGTTCGGTGTAGTAGGCCCCGTGCAGCGCCAGCACCGTCTGCGCTGTCCGGCAGGCGGCGTCGATGCCCAGCTTCGCGCAGACCACGTCGGCGGCCGTCTCGGCCATCGCGCGCAGCGTGGTGGCCTTGCCCCCGGTGATCGTCACCAGGCCTTCCACGCCTTCGGCCTGCTTGTGGTCGAAGCACTGGAACGTCCGGGACAGCTCCCGGCCGGTGCTCGCCGCGCCGCCGCCGACCAGCGGGCGCACGGCCGACCAAGCCGACCGGCGCTCCGCCGCAGCGAGGGCGGGGACGAGCTTGGATCCCTCGGCGTACATCTTCGCCACGTGATCGGCCGGCACCGGCGGGACATCCGGATCGTCCACCACCCACGAGGTGGTCCCCACGACCGACAGCCCGCGCTGCGGGACGATGATGTCGCCGTCGGCGGACTTGTGCAGCCGGTTCAGGACCCGGCCGCAGAACCGCCCCCGGACGGCCAGCAGCACGCCGGGAGACAACTGCATCGGCACGGTGACGCCGGCCATCTGGCCGATCTGCCCCGACCAGGGGCCGGCCGCGTTGACCACGAGGTCCGCCGCGAGCTCATACTCCCGTTCGGTCACCAGGTCACGGGCCAGCACGCCGGACACCGTGCGGGCGGTGCAGGCCAGGCCGGTGACCTCGGTGAAGGTCCGCAGGTCGGCGCCGTTGCGCCGGGCGGTGGCGAAGAACCTCAGGACCAGCCGCATCGGGTCGACCGTCGCGTCCGGCACCTCCACGGCCACCTTGACGTCCGGGTTAAGGCCGGGCTCCATCCGGCGCGCGGCCTCGGCCTGGTGCACGGTGGCCGGGATGCCGCAGGCCTCGCAGGCATCGAGGAACGGGTTCAGGTGGTCCATGTCCTCGTCGGTCAGCGCGACGAACAGGCCCCCGTTCTCCTCGAACGAGCCGGGTGCGATCCGGCGGAGGATCTGGTTCTCCTTGATGCACTCGATCGCCGACTCCTGGTCGCCGACCGCGTAGCGCCCGCCGCTGTGCAGCAGCCCGTGATGCCGGCCGGTGGTGCCGGAGGTGAGCTCGCCGCGTTCGAGCAGGGTGACGCGCAGGCCGCGCAGGGCCAGGTCATGGGCGACGCCCGCCCCGGTGGCCCCGCCACCGATGACCACCACGTGCGCCTGTGACCTCATCGTCCGCTCCGCAGGCTCTCGAACCCGACCGACCCCGAACGTTTACGATGATGACTTTGCGGCGCCGCGGGCGACAGGGCCGAAGGTCCCCTGGTGAGAAGCCGTTAGGCCGCGGGCAGGCCGCGTCCGCGGGGGATCGTGCTAGGCCGCGGGATTGATCTCGGCGGCGGCTTCCTGGCCCGACAGCGCGCCGATGGCCGCCATCACCTGGTCGGTGGCGGTCCGGGTCAGCACGTGGCCCCGCACCTGGTCGCCGGAGGAGGCAAACCGGATGGGAGGCCCGAACGC
This sequence comes from uncultured Actinomycetes bacterium, assembly GCA_963834685.1. GTDB lineage: Bacteria > Actinomycetota > Actinomycetes > Streptosporangiales > Streptosporangiaceae > Palsa-504. The sequence continues at coordinate 158,098 of CAWICW010000008.1, forward strand.
GATGCGCACGCTGTGCGGCCGGGGTAGCTTGGCGCCACGCGGAAAGGCGAGATCGGTTCCGATTATCCCGGCCGGGATGACCGGAACGCCCGATTCCAGCGCGACCCTGGCCACCCCGGTCTTCCCCCGTTGCAGTCGGCCATCCGGCGACCTCGTCCCTTCGGGAAAGATCCCGATGAGCCGTCCGGACAGTACGACCTGGACCGCGGCGGTGATGGCGTCTTTGACCGTACGCGGATCGTCCGTGGCCACCGGTATGACGCCGGCGCCGGCCAGGAACCAGCGCAGAAACGGCTTGTCGATGTACTTGACCTTGGTCAAGAACATGACCCGGCGGTGCGGGACCACCAGCGGCAGCAGCAGGCCATCCAGGAAAGACACGTGATTGGACGCGATGATGGCGCCGCCCTCGCGGGGCACGTGCTCCAGGCCGGTGACCTTGGGCCGGAACATCAGCCGCAGCCACGGGCCGAGCAGCACGAACTTCAGGAACAGCCAAAAGACCGGGGAACCATACATGGTACGGCGACTCTCGGCCATCGGTCTCCTTTGCCTGAACCAATATTATCGGGGCTGACCTGCCCGGTTGCGGGGTGTCCGCGAGGACGACAGTACCCGAACTGGCTCGGCGGCCACGGCGCGCGGTATGAGCCTGAACCCGGCACCGATGGGGCGCCATTGACCGGCTCAGGAACATGCTGCGATGATGACTGAATCATTGACGCAACAACCGGATGTGATGGCTGGAGGAGGGCGGGGCAGCAGGTCTGGCACGGACCTCACGCCCCGGTTCGCGGTGACCGAAACCAAACTGCAGCACGGTTCTGAGCACGCCGACGGCGTGGTCGACCTGCTCGGGATGCTGGCCTACGCGACCCTGACGGGCTTCTTCCGGCTGTCCGATGACGCGGCTCTCGCCGCTGCCCTGCCCGACCGGGTGGCGCTGGCTGAGATGGCCGTCGCCGAGCACGGCCACTTCCGGCAGGTGCTACGGCGGCTCGAGGAACTGGACGCCGACGCGGACGCCGCCATGCAGCCGTTCATGCACGCGCTGGACGCCTTCCACGCCCGCACCCGTCCCGCCGACTGGATCGAGGGACTGGTCAAGGCCTATGTGAGTGACGGTATCTCGGCCGATTTCTACCGCACGATCGCGGATCTCCTCGATCCGCGGACCCAGGCCCTGGTCTACGAGGTGCTGGCGGACACGGATCGATCCGACTTCGTCGTGGCCAGGGTGCGTGAAGCGATAGTGGCCGATCCTCCGGTCGCCGGGCGGCTGGCGTTGTGGGCTCGGCGCATCGTAGGCGAGGCGCTTGGCCAGGCCCAGCGCGTAGCCGCCGAGCGTGAACCACTCGCTCGGCTGCTGGCCGGCGGTGACCCGTCTCAGCTCGGAAAGAAGTTCGCCAAGCTCACCGACGGGCATTCCGGTCGCATGGCCGCACTCGGGCTCGTCAGCCAGAGCACCTGGAGATCGTCGGCGACCCTGCCCGCCGGGCACTCCTGACCGCCAAGCGCCCGCTAGGCGGGCTGGCGGGCAGCTAGCTGCTGGCTGATGACGGTGGAGACGCCGTCGCCGCGCATGGTGATGCCGTACAGGGCGTCGGCGGCTTCCATGGTGCGGCGCTGGTGGGTGATGACGATGAGCTGGGAACTCTCGTGCAGCTCATCGAAGACTTCGAGCAGGCGCTGCAGGTTGGTGTCGTCCAGGGCCGCCTCGATCTCGTCCAGCACGTAGAACGGGGAGGGTCGGGCCATGAAGATCGCGAACAGGTAGGCGATGGCGGTCAGCGACCGCTCCCCGCCGGACAGCAGCGACAGCCGCTTGACCTTCTTGCCCGGCGGCCGGGCCTCGATTTCGATCCCGGTGGCCAGCATGTCGTCCGGCTCGGTGAGGACCAGGTTGCCCTGGCCGCCGGGGAACAGCCGGGAGAACAGCTGCTCGAACTCCCGCGCGGTGTCGGCGTAGGCGGAGGCGAATACCTCCTGGACCCGGTCGTCGACCTCCTTGACCACGGTGAGCAGGTCACGGCGGGTCTTGCGCAGGTCATCCAGCTGGGTGGCGAGGAACTGGTGGCGTTCGGTCAGCGCGGCGTACTCCTCCAGGGCCAGCGGGTTGACCTTGCCCAGCCGGTCGAGCTGGCGCTGGGCGTCGGCGGCCCGGCGCTCGATCCCGGCCCGGTCGTAGCGGGAGGGCCCAGTGATCGACGGGGCGGCCTCGTCCCCGGGCACCGGCACCGGGACCTCCGGGCCGTACTCGGCGACCAGGGCCCCGGTCTCGACACCGAACTCCTCCAGCGCGTGCTCGGACAGCTGAACCAGCCGCAGCCGGTGCTCGGCCCGGGCGATCTCGGTACCGTGCGCCGTGTTCACCACCGTGTCCAGGTCGGCGGCCAGGTCGCGGACCCGGGCCCGGACGGCCTTGAGCTCGCCGGCGCCGCCCGCGCTGGCCGCCTGCGCCTCGGCCCGGCGGGCCTGGGCCTCGGCTACCGACCGCTCGGCCGCCTCGACCGCGTAGCGGGCGCCCAGGGCGACGGCGCGGGCCACGGCGGCTTGTCCGGCGCGCCGGGCGCGGCGTTGCGCGGCCCGCTCGCGGGCCTGCCGCTCCGCGGCGGCGGCCGCGGCCAGCGAGTCGGCCCGGCCGCTGATCGCGCGCAGCCGCTCCTCGGCGGTGCGGACCTCGAGCCGGGCCTCCATCTCGGCGTCCCGGGCCGCGGCGCACCGCTCGGCCAGGTCCTCGCGTAGCCAGCCCGACTCGTTTGGATCGTCGTCCGGCTCGGCGGGCTCGTCGGCCGCGTCCTCCGCGGCCGCGAGGTCCTGGCGGAGCCGGGTCAGCTTGGCCAGGCCCTGCTCGGCGCCCAGGCGGGCCGCCTCGATCGCGCCGTCCAGCCGGTCGGCCTCGTCGCGCGCGGCGCGCGCCGCGCCGGCCAGCTGGCCGAGCCGCCCGGAGACCTCCGCGGCCGTCGCGTCGGCCTCCCGTCGGCGCGCGAGCATCTGGGTCACCGACTGCCGGGCGGCCTCCTCGGCCTGGACCGCCTCGGCCAGCTGCCGGGCGGCCTGCTCGCACCGGTGCTGTGCGCCGGCTAGCCCGGCGGCCGCCTCGTCGGCCGCCGCCCGCAGCTCGAGCAGGCTCTGCGGCCGCGCGCTGCCGCCGTGCGCCCAGCGGGACCCGAGCAGGTCACCGGCGCGGGTCACGGCCTTCAGGTCGGGATTTTCCCGGACGATCCGTCGGGCCTCGGCCAGGTCCTCGGTGACCACCACCCCGCGCAGCAGGTCGGCCGCGGCCTGAGCCAGCCCGCCGGGCGCGCGGACCAGACTGACGGCGCGGACCGGGCCCTCGCGGGCCGGGGCTGGATCGGACGGGGCGGAGGTGACGGCGGAGAGGAGGGCGGTGAGGTCGTCGGGGTCAGCGGCGACGGAGGGAGCGGCGGGAGCGGAAGGATCGGCGGCGGCGATGACCAGGCCGGCGCGGCCGGCGTCATCGCGGCGGAGGGCGGCCAGGATCTCGGCGGCGGCGTCCAGGCCGGCCACCGCGACCGCGTCGGCGGCGGCGCCCAGGGCGGCGGCGATGGCCACCTCGAAGCCCTCGGCCACCTGCAGCCGCTCGGCGAACGGGCCGAGTACGCCGGCGAAGCGGACCGGGTCGGCGAGCAGGGCCGCGGAGGCGTCGGCGCCCCGGCGCGCGGCTTCGGCCAGCGCTTCGGCTCGCGCCTTCAGGGCGGCCAGCTCGCGGGCCGATTCACGTTCCGCGATGCGCAGAGCCACGGTCCGTTCGGCATATTCGCCAAGGGCGCGGTCGGCCTGCTCGTGAGCGGCGGCCAGCTCGCTACGGTCGTCGCCACCGCCGCCCGCCTCGCGTACCTGGTCGTACTCTTGCTGGGCGAGCGCGGCCCGTTCGCGGGCCTGCTCGGCGGAGACGGCCAGGCGGTCGAGCTCCTCCTGGGCGGCGGCGCTGCGGCTGGCGGCCGCGCCGACCTGCTCGCGCAGCCGGGCCAGCTGGCCGGCCCGGGCCGCCGCGGCCCTGGCGCCCTCGGCGATCCGGCGTTCGGCCGCGGTGAGCTCGGCCTCGGCCGCGGTGCGCTCGGCGGCGGCGGCGGACAAGACCTTGCGGCCCGCCTCCAGCCGCTCGGTCAGCAGCTCTTCCTCGTCCCGCAGCTCGGCGGCCTGCTGGTCCAGCTCGCCAGGGTCGCGGCCGGGGCGCTCGGGGTCGGCCTGCTCGGTCAGCAGGGCGTGCCGCTGGGCGGCCAGGTTCTGCGTCCCGCGCAGCCGTTCGGCCAGCGAGGACAACGCGAACCAGGTCTCCTGGGCGCGGGCCAGGGTGGCCGAGGCGTGCTGGGCGGCCTGGTCCAGGTCGGTTTCGGTGCGCCGGGCCCGGGCCAGCTCCTGCTCCAGGGCGGTGCGCCGGGCCACCGCGGCCGCCTCGTCGGCCTCGTCGCGCTGCAGTTCGGCGGCCAGCGTCACGTAGTCGTCGGCCAGCAGTCGCAGCCGCGCGTCGCGCAGCTCGGCCTGGATGCCGGCCGCCTTCCTGGCCATCTCGGCCTGCCGGCCGAGCGGCTTGAGCCGCCGGCCCAGCTCGGCGGTGAGGTCGACCAGCCGGGTCAGGTTGGCCTGCATCGCCTCCAGCTTGCGCAGCGCCTTCTCCTTGCGCCTGCGGTGCTTCAGCACGCCGGCCGCTTCCTCGATCAGCGCGCGCCGGGCCTCGGGGCCCGCGTGCAGGATGTCGTCGAGCTGGCCCTGGCCGACGATCACGTGCATCTCGCGGCCCATGCCCGAGTCGGACAGCAGTTCCTGGACATCGAGCAGGCGGCAGTGGTCGCCGTTGATGGCGTACTCGCTCTGCCCGGACCGGAACATCAGGCGGCTGATGGTGACTTCGGCGTAGTCGATGGGCAGGGCGCCGTCGCTGTTGTCAATGGTCAGCGTCACCTCGGCCCGGCCCAGCGGCGGGCGGGAGGTGGTACCGGCGAAGACGACGTCCTCCATCTTGCCGCCGCGCAGGGACTTGACGCCCTGCTCGCCCATGACCCAGGACAAGGCGTCGACGATGTTGGACTTGCCCGAGCCGTTCGGGCCGACCACGCAGGTGATGCCGGGCTCGAGGCGCAGCGTGGTGGCGGAGGCGAACGACTTGAAGCCGCGCAGAGTGAGGCTCTTCAGGTACACGAACCCCTCCTCCCCGCCAATCGATAGGCTCCCCGCACCTTACCGTCCCGGGGCACGCCAAACGCGGAACCCGGCCGAAGGGGCCGTCTCCCGGGGACAACACCGTGACTAACGGGGCCAGTGGGGTTGGTCTGCGGTCATGCCGGACACCCCATTGCCTATCGGGTTAATGGCATATCACGAGGAAATAAAGAACGAAGAGGGGCGCCGCCACAGGCGCCCCTGATTCGTCTTTGTCGTTTTCCTCGCCGGCCGGCGCTCAGGCGAGCGCAGGTTCGCGGTCCGGCACCAGCATGTCCGGGCGGGCCGCCTCTACCGCGAGCGACTCGTTCTCTTCCTGGAGCCGGACAAGCTCGGCTTCCAGGTCCCGTACTCGCTGCTGGAGGCGGCGCATCTCGGAAACGATGCGGGGGTCGGGACCGCCGACGTGGCCAAATAGAGCCTTCGCCATTGTTAAAGGTCCTCCACGCTGAGTGACCAGAGTGGGCACATACTCAACACACGCGGACTCGCGCGCGCAATCAACGACTTCTAGTTTCCCACCCAGGCGTTTGCTGGTCAAGTTGAGGGCCGTTCCCGGCCCGGTTAAATACCTTATCACCCACAACAAGGGAATTTGCGCGGCTCACCAGTGCGCGCGGCGGGGCCGCGGCTGGCACTGCGGGCAGCTGTAGGCCGACCGGTTCATGAACGGGTCGCGCCGGACCGGGGTGCCGCACTTGCGGCACGGCAGGCCCTCGCGCCCGTAAACCGCCAGCGAGCGGTCGAAGTAGCCGCTCTCCCCGTTGACGTTGACGTACAGGCTGTCAAAGCTCGTCCCGCCCGCGGTCAGGGCCTCGCCCAGGACCTCGCGGACCGCGGCCAGGAGCCTGCTGACCTCCGGGCCGTTCAGGGTCTCGGTGGGCCGGGCCCAGTGCAGGCCCGCCCGCCACAGCGCCTCGTCGGCGTAGATGTTGCCGATGCCGCTGATCAGCGACTGATCGAGCAGGGCGCGCTTGACCCCGGTGTGACGCTGGCGCAGCCGCTCGGCCAGGGCGCCGGGGTCGAAGGACGGCTCGAACGGGTCGGGAGCGATGTGGGCGATCGGCCCGGGAAGTTCGGCGCCGTCGGGCACGAAGCACATGTGCCCGAACGTCCGCTGGTCGGTGAAGCGCAGGTCGGGACCGGAGTCCTTGAAGGTAAACCAGATCCGCACGTGCGAGGACGGCGGCCGGTCCGGCTCGCCGACCAGCAGTTGCCCGCTCATGCCCAGGTGCGCGAGCAGGGCGTCCTCACCCGCCGACAGCCACAGGTACTTGCCGCGGCGCTTGGCCGTATCCAGGCTGCGCCCGGCCAGCGCGGCCTCGAAGTCGGCCGCGCCCGCCAGGTGGCGGCGCACGGCACGCGGGTGAAGGACCCGGACGGTGTCGATGGCCCGCCCGGTGACATGGTGTTCCAGGCCGCGGCGGACGGTCTCGACTTCGGGTAGCTCGGGCACCGGGCTACCGGTCCCCCGCGGGACCGGGCGCCGCTGCGTCGCCGTCGGGGCCGTCGTCCGGCGGCGAGCCGGACTCCGCGCTGATCGCGTTCCAGGCCGCCTCGGCCGCGTGCTGCTCGGCCTCCTTCTTGGTCCGGCCCTGGCCGGAGCCGAGCACCCGCCGGCCGACCCGGACCTCCGCCCGGAACGACTTCTGGTGGTCCGGCCCGCTCTCCTCGACCTGGTAGTCGGGTACCCCGAGCATGCGCGCCGCGGTCAGCTCCTGCAGCGAGGTCTTCCAGTCCAGCCCGGCGCCCAGCCCCGCCGACTTGACGATGACCGGGTCGAACAGGCGGTGGACCAGGCCGCTGGCCTCGGCCAGGCCGCAGTCGATGTAGACCGCCCCGATGATCGCCTCCAGCGTGTCGGCCAGGATCGAGGACTTGTTCCGGCCGCCGGTCACCTCTTCGCCACGGCCGAGCTTGACGTAGGAGCCCAGGTTCAGCTCCCGCGCCACTTCGGCCAGGGCGCGCATCTGGACCACGGCCGCGCGCAGCTTGGCCAGCTGTCCCTCGGGCAGGTTGGGGTAGCCGCGGAACAGCGTGTCGGTGACGACCAGTCCGAGGACCGAGTCGCCGAGGAACTCCAGCCGCTCGTTGGTCGGCGGGTTGGCGTTCTCGTAGGCGAAGGAGCGGTGCGTCAGCGCGCGCTCCAGCGACTTGGGCATGATGGGCACGCCGAGGGCATGCCGGAGTTCGGCGGGATCCCGTCCGGCGTTCTCGCCGTCCCAGGCCTGGCTCACCATGCCTACCGCGCCCTGCTCAGGACGGGTTGAGGACCTGACGGCGCCGGTACGTGCCGCAGGTCGGGCAAGCCACGTGCGGCAGCTTGGGCTCGTGGCACTGCGGGCAGCTGACCAGGGTCGGCGCAGTGGTCTTCCAGTTCGAGCGTCGCGATCGGGTGTTGCTGCGGGACATTCTCCGCTTGGGAACCGCCACGTCAGCCCTCCTGTAGGTCGATGGCGCCGCTGCGCCGTGTTGGTTGGTCACCGAGCTGCTTGAGGGCGGCCCAGCGCGGGTCCGGTGCCTCGTCGTGCCCGTGCTCCGGGCCCGCTTCGGCCAGCGGTACGCCGCACTCGACGCACAGCCCCGGGCAGTCCTCCCGGCACAGCGGTGACATCGGCAGCGCGAGCACCACCGCGTCCCGCAGGACCGGCTCCAGGTCGAGCAGGTCGCCGGCGAGGTAGCGCTCCTCGTCGTCCTGCTCGGTGTCCTCGTCAAACCATTCGCGGCTGGCACGCCGGTTGTGCTTGTCGTGCCGGTCGTGCTTGTCGTTCTTGTCGTGCGGCCGGCGGCCGTCGCGCGGGTGGTCGTCGGCGTACAGGTAGAGCTCGGTGAAACTGGCCGTCACCGAGGCGGCCAGCGGCGCCAGGCAGCGGGCGCATTCGCCAGCCAGCGGTGCGGTCGCCGACCCGGTGACCAGCACGCCTTCGGTCACGGCCTCGAACCTGACGTCCAGGTGCATATCGGCGCCGACCGGTACCCTGGCGAGCTCCAGATGCAGGTTATCCGGAGCTGGCACGGTCAGCTGCTGAGTCCGCGCGGAACCGGCCTGGCGGCCGAGCGTGCGCATGTCAAAGACAAGCGCACCGCGAGGCGCGTTCGTGCGTGTGTTGGGCATGACAGTGTACTCGTGTGGTAGCGATTGCGGAACCGAGCGCCCAGCCTACCGGCGGCGCCCGGTAATCCCAACTTGACCGCGCCCCGTCCGATTCCCAGGGCCCCTCAATCCCCGGCTTGCTCCTCGGCCAGGCGAGCCCGCAGCCGGGCCAGGACCGGGTCGGGGACCAGCCCGCCGACGTCCCCGCCGTACCTCGCGATCTCCTTGACCAGACTGGAGCTGAGGAAGGAATACAGCGGGTTGGTGGTCATGAACAGTGTCTCGACCTTGGCCATGCGGTAGTTCATCTGGGCCATCTGCATCTCGTACTCGAAGTCGGTGACCGCCCGCAGGCCCTTGATCACGGCGGTGATCCCGTTGGCCGCGCAGAAGTCCACCAGCAGGCCGTGGAACCGGTCGATGATGACGTTGCCGTAGTGGGCGGTCACCTCGCTGAGCATCTCGACCCGCTCGTCGACCGTGAACAGGCTGCGCTTGGTCACGTTGATCAGCACGGCCACGATCACCTCGTCGTACAGCCCGGACGCGCGGCTGATGATGTCGAGGTGGCCGTTGGTGACGGGATCAAAGGAACCCGGACAGACGACGCGGTGCACGCGATGCAACCCCTTTCACGGTTCAGCGAGCAGGTTATACAGGGGCGCGACCGTACCAGAAGGTCGCCTCCCCGTATCGGCGGGCCCGGTCCGGCACGAAGCCCGCCGGCCAGCTGACCGGCCCGGACCGGGTGGCGCGCTCCACGATCACCAGCGCCTCCGGCGCCAGCCAGCCGTGGTCGCTTACTGATTGGAGCATGGCCGATACCTCGTCGCCGGCCAGCGCGTAGGGCGGGTCGGCGAAGACGATGTTGTAGCGGCCACGGCCCTCTCCTTGCAGGGCCGGGCCGCGGGCCAGGAGCCGTTCCACCCGGTCGGTGACCACCTCGGCACCGGGCAGGCCGATCGCCTCGATGTTGTCCCGGATGACGCGGGCGGCCCGGGAGCCCGATTCCACCAGCAGCACGTGCCCGGCGCCGCGGGACAGGGCCTCCAGGCCGACCGCGCCGGATCCCGCGTACAGGTCGAGCACGCGCGCCCCGCCCAGCGAGCCCGTCATCGAGACGATCGTGGCGAACAGCCCTTCCCGGGCGCGGTCGCTCGTCGGCCGGGTGCTCCGGCCGACCGGGACGGCCAGCCGCCGCCCCCCCGCCTCGCCTGCGATGACGCGTGCCATCCCCTAAGTGTGCAGTGTGGCCCCGGGGAGACCACCCGCCGGGGCTGGGGCGGAGCCGTCAGGGCTTGCGGGCGACGCCTCCCCACAGCCCCGTGGGGCTGGCCGCTTCGAGCTGGCTGTCGGGCCGCCACTCGGTGACCCGGACCACGCCGGGCTCGACCAGCTCGAGCCCGTCGAACAGGCGCGTCACGCGCGCATGATCGCGCAGCGTCGCCTTCTCCGCGACGGATTCGTTAAGGCGCCGGACCATCTCCGTCTGCTGCTCGGCGTCGATATCGCTGGCCGCGTGGGAGATCGTCACGAAGCTGCCCGGTGCGCACGCGTCCATCAGCCGGTTCACGATCTCGCTGGCTTCGGAATCATCACCGATGAAGTGCATGACCGCGACCAGCATGAGCGCGACCGGCTGACCGAAGTCCAAGGTGTCCGCCGCGCTGGCCAGGATCTTGTCCGGGTCGTGCAGGTCGGCGTCGATGTAGGCGCACGCACCTTCCGGCTTGCTGGTCAGCAGCGCCCGGGCGTGCGAGAGCACGATGGGGTCGTTGTCGACGTAGACGATCCGGGCCTCGGGCGCCACGCCCTGCGCGACCTGGTGCGTGTTACTGTTGGTCGGGATCCCGGTGCCGATGTCGAGGAACTGCCTGATCCCCGCCTCGGCGGCCAGGAAACGAACCGTCCGGGCCAGGAAGGCGCGGTTGGCGCGGACCGAGAACACCAGGTTCGGGTACGCCTGCAGGGTCCGCTCGCCGAGTTCCCGGTCGGCGGCGAAGTTGTCCTTCCCGCCCAGCCAGTAGTCATAGACGCGGGCTATGTGGGGGACGCTGGTGTCAAAGTCGGGCACGCGAGCTCCAATCCGGGTGACACGCCAGAGCCTATCGGGCCCGGCTCACCGGGCTGGGGCGAAGCCCCGTCAGGTCTTGTCCAGGTACTCGGCCTGGACGCCGAGCAGTTCCTCGATGGCTTCGCGCAGCGCAGGGTGGCGGGCCAGGTCCGGGTCGGGCGAGACGACCGCGGTGGCCTCGTCCCGGGCCTGCCCGATCAGGTCCTCGTCGGCGAGCAGCTGGAGCAGCCGCAGGCTGGACCGGCGTCCGGCCTGGGCGGCGCCGAGCACGTCGCCCTCCCGGCGCTGCTCGAGGTCGAGGCGGGACAGCTGGAACCCGTCCAGGGTGGCGGCCACCGCGTCGAGCCGCTCCCGGGCTGTGCTGGCCTGGGGGGACGACCCCCCCTGACCCCCCCGGCGGGGCATGGCGGGCGGCGCCTCGCTGACCAGCAGGCACAGCCCCGGCGTGGCGCCGCGGCCGACCCGGCCGCGCAGCTGGTGCAGCTGGGACACGCCGAACCGCTCGGCGTCCATGATGACCATCACGGTCGCGTTCGGGACGTCGACCCCGACCTCGATCACGGTCGTTGCCACCAGGACGTCGATCTCGCCCGCGGAGAACGCGCGCATGACCCGGTCCTTCTCCTCGGGGTGCAGCCTGCCGTGCAGGATGCCCAGCCGCAGCCCGGCCAGCGGGCCCGCGTCCAGCGTCGCGGCCACGTCGAGCACCGACAGCGGCTGGCGCCGACCGACGTTGGTGATGCTGCGCGGAACGCCGCCGCTCAGGTCGACGGTGGTCGGCTCCATGGCGGCGAAGTCGTCCTCGCCGGCGTAGTCGTCCTCGCCGGCGTAGTCGTCCTCGTCGGGATCGGGGCCGTCGCCGATGCGCGGGCAGACGACGTAGGCCTGCCCACCGCGTTCGACTTCCTCCTTGACCCGGGCCCAGGCCCGCTCCAGGAAGTGCGGCTTGTCGGCCGCGGGCACCACGTGCGTGGCGATCGCCGACCGCCCGGCGGGCAGCTCGGTCAGCGTCGAGGTCTCCAGGTCCCCGTAGACGGTCATGGCCACCGTCCTGGGGATGGGCGTAGCCGTCATGACCAGCACGTGCGGCCGGTTGTCGGCCGCCTTGGCCCGCAGCGCGTCGCGCTGCTCCACGCCGAACCGGTGCTGCTCGTCGATGACGACCAGGCCCAGGTCGGCGAACTGGACCTGCTCCTCCAGCAGGGCGTGCGTGCCGATCACGATCCCGGCGTCGCCGGTGAACACGTCGGACAGGGCCGAGCGCCGCGCGCCCGCGCTGACCGACCCGGTGAGCAGGGCCACCCCGGTGGCGTGGTCCGCGCCGCCCAGCTGGCCGCGCTGGGCCAGCGGGCCGAGCATCGCGGTGACCGACCGGTAGTGCTGCTGGGCCAGGACTTCGGTCGGGGCCAGCAGCGCGGCCTGGCCGCCCGCGTCGACCACCTGGAGCATGGCCCGGATCGCGATCACCGTCTTGCCCGAGCCGACCTCGCCCTGCAGCAGCCGGTGCATCGGGTAGGCGCAGGCCAGATCGTTGGCGATGGTCTCGCCCACCGCGACCTGCCCCGCGGTGAGGGTGAAGGGCAGCCGGGCGTCGAACTCGTCGGCGATGCCATCGTCGACGTGCGGGCGGGGCATGGCCGGCAGGGCCGCGGCCGCCATCCGCCGCTGCGCCAGCGCGGCCTGCAGCATGAAGGCCTCGTCCCACTTGAGCCGCTGGCGGGCCCGGTCCCGGTCGGCCCAGTCGAGCGGGCGGTGGATGGCCCGGATGGCCTCGGCCCGCCCGTACAGCCCGTGCCGTTCCCGCAGCTGCGCGGGCAGCGGGTCCTCCCCCGCGTCGAGCGGGTCGAGGACCGTCTTGACCGACCGGGCGATGAGCCAGGAGCTCGCCTTGGCGCTGGCCGGGTAGACCGGGATCAGCTCGGCGGCGAACTCGGTGGCCAGCTCCGGGGTCAGGTCGGCGTTGGGCGGCGCCCCGGGCAGCAGCTCGTACTCCGGGTGGACCAGCTGGAGCCGGCCGCGGAAGCTGGACACGGTGCCCGCGAACATTCCCACCATGCCGGTCACGAGATTCTTCCGGAAGCCGTATTCGGCCCGGGTGGTCCGGAAGAAGAAGGTCAGCATCAGCTTGGCGCGGTCGTCGGTGATGATCACCTCGCCCCGCGCGCGGAAGTTGCGGTTGGGCATCGGGTGCACGCTGACATGCGCGACGCGGGCCAGCACGGTGACGTGGTCGCCCTCGCGCAGGCTGGACAGGTCGGTCAGCTCGCCGCGGGAGTAGTACCGCCGCGGGTAGTGCCGCAGCAGGTCGCCGACCGTGGCCATGCCGAAGGCGTTCTCGAGCACCTTGCCGGTCTTGGGACCCAGCGCCCGGGTCAGCGGTTCGCGGAGCGTGCTCACACCTGGCAGCATAGAAGGGCGGGCTGACAACATGGTTGGTTCGCGCTCGGGCCCGGGCATCGGGTAGGCTTCGACGGCTGCCTGATCCGCCGGAGAGCGGATCCCGTACCTACTTCCTCTGGAGCAAACCGTGGCTTCTGTCTGCGACCTCTGCGGCAAGGGGCCGGGCTTCGGCAACAACGTTTCGCACTCGCATCGCCGCACCCGCCGCCGCTGGAATCCGAACGTCCAGCGCGTACGCGCCATGGTGGGCGGCACGCCCAAGCGCCTGTACGTGTGCACATCCTGTATCAAGGCAGGCCGGGTCACCCGCTAGGGCCTGAAGTGGTCCCAGCCGGCTGAGCCGGCCCAGGCCTGGCCGTCGACCAGGACGCCCTGGCCTTTGTGCACCGTTCCGATGATGGTCCAGCGCGGTGGCAGCGCCGCGCCCGGCGGGAACGTGGCGGCCAGGGCGTGATCCTCGCCGCCGGTCAGTACCCAGGCCAGCGCCTGAGGGTGCGCGGGGGTGGAACCACGCTCCGTTCGGCCCGAAAAAGAGCGTGCAGCGGCCTGCAGGTCTTCACCGGGGCTCAGCCGGGCCGATGAGAGGTCGATGAGCACGCCGCTGGCCGAGGCGATGTGACCGAGGTCGGCGAGCAGGCCGTCGCTGATGTCGATCATGGCGGTGGCGCCCAGGTCGGCCGCCTGCGGACCCGCGTCGTAGGGCGGGGCGGGGCGGCGCTGCGCGGCGGTCAGGGGATCCTCGGCGAGGCCGGCTTGCAGCAGGGCCAGGCCGGCGGCGGCGCGGCCGAGCGGGCCCGCCACCGCGACCAGGTCGCCGGGGGCGGCGCCGGAGCGGAGCACCGGGGCACGGCCGGCCAGGTCACCCAGGACGGTGGTGGCGAGCAGGACGGATTCGGCGCGGGCCGTGTCCCCGCCGACCACGGTCGCGCCGGCCCGGGCGCATTCGGCCCCCAGGCCTTCGGTCAGGTCGCGAGCCCAGGTGACCGGCAGGTCGGGCGGGGCGGCCAGGGCGACGAGCAGGCCGGTGGGCACCGCGCCCATGGCCGCGACGTCGATCAGGCTCCGGGCCGCGGCCTTGCGCCCGACGTCCTGCCCGCTGGACCAGTCCCGGCGGAAGTGCCGGCCCTCCAGGAGAAAGTCCGTGCTGGCCACCACCCGGCCGTCGGGAGCCGCGAGGACCGCCGCGTCGTCGCCGATCCCGACCAGCGTGCGCGGATCGGCCGGAGATATATAGCGCAGCCACCCGGACAGCGCCGCAATCAGGCCGAACTCCCCCAGCGCGGCCACGGTCTGCTGCTCAGCGGCGATGGTGCCTCCCGTATGTGTCACTGGTCTGCACCACTACGGTAGCGTGATCCATCAGGGTCACCTGTCCCTCAAAGGCCCCGGGAGGACCTCATGGTAGAGGCGTACATCCTCGTCCAGACCGAAGTCGGCAAGGCCGCCGACGTGGCCTCGCATATCGCCAAGATCACCGGCGTCACGCAGGCCGAAGACGTCACCGGCCCCTACGACGTCATCGTGCGCGCGCAGTCGGACAACGTGGACGACCTGGGCCGGCTGGTGACGACGCAGATCCAGGCCGTGCCCGGGATTACCAGGACGCTCACCTGCCCCGTGGTGCACATCTGAGCAGTTCGGTCGCGAGCGGCGCCGTGCGCGGGCCGAGCCCGAGTTCGGCGGCGCCGCGCAGGTCGGCGGGCGTGTCGACGTCCTGGCGCAGGCCGGGTATGTCGGGCACCCCGAGCTCGGCGGCGCCGCCCGCCGCGTGCCGGGCCCGGGACGCGAGCCCGAAGGCGGGCCGGAACGCCGCGCCCGGCACCGCCGTATACAGCGTGGTGCCGTCACCGGCCGCGTCGGCCACGAAGGCGTTCGGCCAGGCCGCGGCGGCGTTCAGCGCCCGCGCGAGCTCGGCCGGGCGCAGGGCGGGCAGGTCGGCCGACAGCGCGGCCAGGCCGGACCCGGGCCAGCGCGCCGCGGCCACGGCGGCGCCATGCCGCAGCGCCGCGTTGAGGCCGTCCCGCGGCTCATCGGGTATCACCTGCGCGCCCAGCCGGGTCAAGGCGGCGGCCGCCACCGGGTCGTCGCTGATCACCAGCGCGCGGGCGGCCTGGTCGCAGCCGAGCACCGCGGTCACCGTGTCACAGGCCACGGCCAGGGCCAGCTCCTCCCGGCGCGGCCCGGTGAGCTCGGCCAGCCGGGACTTAGCCTGGGCCAGTACCTTGACGGGCATCAGCACCGACCAGGTGGCCGGCGCACTATCGGTCATCTGCTTGATCCTGCCTCGACACCACACCACCTGAACCAGGAGACTGACTTTATGAGCGAGCCGAAGGCGAGCGGAAGAATTGACCCAGAGCAGCGCGCCTAGTCCGGACCAGCCTACGGCCCGCCGCGAGTGGGGTTACTCGCGAGGCTGGCGGCGGTTCTCGCGGATCATCCTGCACCCGGGGCTGCGGCTGCTGATCAGGTTCAAGTGGGCGGGCCAGGAGAACATCCCGAAGACCGGCGGCATCATCCTGGCCCCGAACCACCTGTCCTACGCCGACTGGCCCACGATCGCCCTGTTCAGCGACGGCTACGCGCACCGGTACCCGGTGTTCATGATCAAGTCGGGCATCTTCGAGGTCAAGGTGATCGGGTCGCTGATGTACAAGTTCGGGCAGCTGCCGGTCTACCGCGGCCGCGGCGACGCCGGCCTGGTGCTCGAGCAGGCCGAGCGGGCGCTCCGGAAGGGCGACTCCGTGATCGTCTACCCGGAGGGGACTGCCACCCGCGACCCGGACCTGTGGCCGATGGCGGGCAAGACCGGCGCCGCCCGGCTGGCCCTGGCCACCGGGGCGCCGGTGATCCCGATCGCGCACTGGGGCGCGCAGGACATCCTCCCCTACGGCACCAAGAAGCTGCACCTGTTCCCGCGCAAGACGGTCAAGATGATGGCCGGGCCGCCGGTGGACCTGTCGGCCTACGCCGGGCAGCCGCTGGACGCCTCGACGCTGCAGGCCGCGACCGCGGACATCATGGCCGGCATCACCGCCCTGCTGGCCAAGATCAGGCAGGAGACGCCGCCCGCCGTGCCCTGGGATCCCGCCGCAGGCGGCCCCCACCCACCTCCCCTGCCCCCTTCCTCGGACCGAACGGACGGTGGTGCTCGGGCCCCGGACGATGGCACTCCGGCCCCTGGCACGCCCGCCCCGATGCTAGCGTCACGGTCAGCGAAGCCTAAGGAGTACGGGCCGTGAGGAGCGGATCGTGGACATAGTGCGCAAGCAGGCCGGGGAGAACACGCGGGCGGTGCACCTTCCGGCCCCGCCGACGCCTGCCCAGCAACCGCTCGGCACGCCGGTGTACCGCACCGCGGCGTTCTCGTTCGGCAACTCGGAGGAATACCGCGCCGTCCTGAACGACGAGATGCCGGGCTACACCTACAGCCGGATCGACAACCCGACGGTCGACGCGTTCGCCCGGGCGGTCGCCGCGCTGGAGGGGGTCAACCTGCCGCGGTGGCCCGCGGCCCAGGCGTTCGCCTCGGGGATGGCCGCGATCAGCGGGGTATTCTGGACCTTTGCCCGGGCCGGGGCGCACGTCGTCGCGTCCTCCGCGCTGTACGGCGGCACCTACTCGTTCCTGCGCAACGTGGCGTCCCGGTTCGGGGTGGAGACGGACTTCGTGGACATCACCGACCTGGACCAGGTCCAGGCGGCGGTCCGCCCGGCGACCAGGATCATCTACACGGAGACCATCGCCAACCCGACCACGGCCGTGGCCGACCTGCGCAAGCTGTCCGAGATCGCGCACGACGGCGGGGCGCTGCTGGTGGTCGACTCCACCCTGGCCCCGCCGGTGATCTGCCGTCCGCTGGAGCACGGCGCCGATCTGGTCATCCACTCCGCGACCAAGTACATCGGCGGTCACTCCGACGTCACCGGCGGCGTGGTCACCGGGCGCATCGAGCTGATCAGCAACATCCGCGGCGTCCGGATCGACACCGGCGGCTCGCTCGCGCCCGATGAGGCGTTCCTGCTGCGCCGCGGCCTGGAGACGCTGCCGCTGCGGGTCCGGCGGGCGTGCTCGACCGCGTCGGTGTTCGCCGCCGCGCTGTCCCGGCACCCGACCGTGGTTCGCATCGACTACCCGGGGCTGCCCGAGCATCCCGGGCACCAGGTGGCCCGGCGGATGTTCGACGCGGGCCCGGAGGGGGTGCGGTTCGGCGCGATCGTCACCGTGACCCCGCACGGCGGCCGCGACGCGGGCATGGCCTTCGCGGACAAGCTGCGGCTATCGGAGGTGGCGACGTCGCTGGGCGGGACGCACACGGTGGTGAGCCACGTGGCCTCCACCACGCACCGGCAGCTGGATGATCGCGCGCTCGCGGCCGGCGGCATCGATCCGGGAGCGGTACGCTTCTCCATTGGCCTGGAGGACCCCGAGGACCTGATCTCCGACGCGTACGTGGCCCTGGAGTCCCTCAGCAGACCCTAGGTTTTTGGAGGTCGCGTGACGGGGCAGCGCAAGATCCGGGTGGCCGTGGTGTTCGGCGGCCGCAGCACGGAGCACGCCGTGTCGTGCGCGAGCGCGGGGCTGGTGCTGTCGGCCATCGACCGGGACCGCTACGACGTGCTGCCCATCGGCATCGCGACCGACGGGCGGTGGGTGCTCACCTCGGGGGACCCGGCCCGGCTGGCGCTGTCCTCTGGCACGCTGCCGTCGGTGGAGTCGGTGGCGGTGGCGGGGACGGAGATCGTGCCGCGTTCAGGTTCGCTTTCGGTGAGCTCGCCGGGTTCGGTGCCGCGCGACCTCGGCGAGGTGGACGTGGTGCTGCCGCTGCTGCACGGGACGTTCGGGGAGGACGGGACGCTTCAGGGGCTGCTGGAGATGACCGGCACCCGGTACGCGGGCGCGGGCGTGTTCGCCAGCGCGGCCGGCATGGACAAGGAGTACATGAAGCTGATCCTCGCCGCGCGCGGCCTGCCGATCGGCCGCTACGTGGTGGTGCGTGATCGCGACTGGCGTGCTGGTTTCCCGGAGCGCAAGCGGGTCCTGGACGAGATCGCCGAGCTGGGCTGGCCGGCGTACGTCAAGCCGGCCCGGGGCGGGTCGAGTATCGGGATCACGCGCGTCACCGGCTTCGCGGGCCTGGAAGAGGCCATCGAGGCGGCCCGGGTGCACGACCCCAAGGTGCTGGTCGAGGCCGCGGTGGACGGGCTGGAGATCGAGTGCGCGGTGCTCGAGGGCCTGGACGGCGGGCCGCCCGAGGCCAGCGTGCCCGGGCAGGTAGTGGTGGACTCCGGGTCGGCGTTCTACGACTTCGAGGCCAAGTACCTGGCCTCGGGCACGTTCATGACCATCCCGGCGCCGCTTCCGGCTGCCGCAGCCGAGCGTGTGCGCCGGCTGGCCTGCGCGGCGTTCGACGCCATCTCGTGCGAGGGCCTGGCCCGGGTGGACTTCTTCTACACCCCGGCCGGGGACGTCCTGGTCAACGAGATCAACACGATGCCGGGGATGACGCCCGCCTCGGCCTTCCCGATGATGTGGGCCGCCACCGGCCTGCCGTTGCCGCAGCTCATCGACCGGATCATCCAGACCGCGCTGCGTAAGCGTCCCGGGCCGCGGTTACCGTTAGCAGCCCGGCTTCTCGCCGTTGAGACGCCGGCGGGCGGCGTCCGGGCTGGGTCCCGGATGCCCCCGCCGTTCGCCGGTGGCGAGCGCTACTTCTTGCCGCCCGGCTTCTCGCCGTTGACCAGGGCCTTGAAGTCGGCACCCGCACGGAACTTCGGCACCGAGCTCTTGGGGACCTGGATGGCGGCCCCGGTGGCGGGGTTACGGGCGGTGCGAGCCGGGCGCTCGCTCTTCTCGAAGACGCCGAACCCGGTGATGGCCACCTTGTCGCCGCTTGCGACGGCCGACTGGATGGTCTCGAGCACCGCGTTCACGGCGTCGGTCGCGGATTTCCTATCCCCCAGCCGGACCGAGATCGCGTCGATCAGATCACGCTTGTTCATGTTCACTCCTGCGTTTCCCCCACAGGCCGCGTGGGCTCCGATCCTCCGATGCGAGGCCGCGAACCCCAGCTACCTCTGACCTGCCCGAAAGTAGGCGATCCAGCGCCGTTGCACAATAACCTCGGCCACATTGGGCCTCGTGTCGGCCAAGATCACACTGCCGCCGGTCTCCTGCGAGTACGCGGAGTAGCTGAACGACCGATTTGTGCGGCTTTACGGATGGCTCGTGGTCAGGGCGGTAACGGATCAGGCGGTGACGGGGAGCCAGCCGGGGCGGGAGAGCTCGAAGGCGGTGATGTCGTCGGTGTGGCGGAGGGTCAGGCCGATGTCGTCCAGGCCTTCCATCAGGCGCCAGCGGGTGTAGTCGTCGAGGTCGAAGGGGGCCTTGACACCTGCCGCGGGGGCCAGTACCACGCGGGCGCCCAGGTCCACGGTGACCTGGGTCCCGGGGTCGGCCTCGGCGGCGTCCTGCAGGGCGGTCACGGTGGCCTCGGGCAGGATCACCGGCAGCAGGCCGGCCTTGGTCGCGTTGGTGCGGAAGATGTCGCCGAACCGGGGGGCGATGACCGCGCGGAAACCGTAGTCGGTCAGGGCCCAGACCGCGTGCTCGCGGGACGACCCGGTGCCGAAGTCGGTCCCCGCGACCAGGATCGTCGCGCCGGCGTACTGCGGCTGGTTGAGCACGAACGACGGGTCCTCTCGCCAGGCCGCGAACAGGCCCTCGCCGAACCCGGCCCGGCTCACCCGCTTGAGGTACTCGGCCGGGATGATCTGGTCGGTGTCCACGTTGGTCCGCCGCAGCGGTACCGCGCGGCCCGTGTGGGTGGTGAACGGTTCCATGGGAGCTGTCTCCTGTTACAGGTCGGCGGGTGCGGCCAGGTGGCCGGTGACGGCGGTCGCGGCGGCGACCGCGGGCGAGACCAGGTGGGTGCGCCCGCCCTTGCCCTGCCGGCCCTCGAAGTTACGGTTGGAGGTCGACGCGCTGCGCTCGCCGGGGGCGAGCTTGTCCGGGTTCATGCCCAGGCACATCGAGCAGCCGGCCGCGCGCCACTCGGCGCCGGCCGCGGTGAACACCGCGTCCAGGCCCTCCTGCTCGGCCTGAGCCCGGACCTGCATGGATCCGGGCACGACCAGCATCCGGACGGACGGGGCCACCCGTCGCCCGCGCAGGATACCGGCGGCGGCGCGCAGGTCCTCAAGCCTGCCGTTGGTGCACGAGCCGAGAAAGACGGTGTCCACGGCGACGTCGCGCAGCGCGGTGCCGGGCGTCAGGTCCATGTAGGCCAGCGCGCGCTCGGCGGCGGCGCGCTGGTCCGGGTCGGCGAACGAGCCGGGGTCGGGCACCGAGGCGGCCAGCGGCAGCGCCTGGCCCGGGTTGGTGCCCCAGGTCACGTACGGGCTCAGCGTCCCGGCGTCCAGCGTCACCTCGTGGTCGAAGGTCGCGTCGTCGTCGCCGGGCAGCGACCGCCAGTAGTCCAGGGCCCGCTCCCAGTCCGCGCCGGACGGCGCGTGCGGGCGGCCCTCCAGGTAGGCGAACGTCACGTCGTCCGGGGCGACCAGCCCGGCCCGCGCGCCGGCCTCGATGGACATGTTGCAGACGGTCAGGCGGCCCTCCAGGGACAGCGCGCGGACCGCGGGACCGCGGTACTCGACCACGTAGCCCTGGCCGCCGCCGGTGCCGATCTTGGCGATGATGGCCAGGATCAGGTCCTTGGGCGTAACCCCGTCGGGCAGCGCGCCGTTCACGGTGATGGCCATCGTCTTGGGGCGGATCTGGGGCAGCGTCTGGGTGGCGAGCACGTGCTCGACCTCGCTGGTCCCGATGCCGAAGGCCAGCGCGCCGAGCGCGCCGTGGGTGGAGGTGTGCGAGTCGCCGCAGACGATGGTCAGGCCCGGCTGGGTGAGCCCGAGCTGCGGGCCGATGACGTGCACGATGCCCTGCCCCGCGTCGCCCATGGGATGCAGCCGGATGCCGAACTCCGCGCAGTTCTTGCGCAGCGCCTCGACCTGGGTGCGCGACACCGGGTCGGTGAACGGGCTGCCGGGGCCGTAGAGGGGGGTCGGGGAGGTGGTGGCCCCGGTGATGCCGGTGGTCGGCACGTTGTGGTCCTCGGTCGCGATGGTCAGGTCCGGGCGGCGTACCTTGCGGCTGGCCGCGCGCAGCCCGTCGAAGGCCTGCGGGCTGGTCACCTCGTGGATCAGGTGGAGGTCGATATAGAGCAGGTCGGGCTCGCCTTCCGCGCTACGCACCACGTGGGCGTCCCAGATCTTCTCGGCGAGCGTACGGTGCGCACTCCCGGCCATCACGCCCTCTCCCTTCATTTGCGTCTCGCATTCCGAGACGGCAGTATTCATAACATGAACAACTCTAGCGGAGTCGGCGTCCTCGACAAGACGGTTTCCGTGCTGTCCGCCCTGGAGAACGGCCCGGCCTCGCTGGCCCAGCTGGTCAAGGCGACCGGCCTGGCCCGGCCGACCGCGCACCGGATCGCGGTCGCCCTGGAGACGCATCGCATGCTGGCCCGGGACACGCAGGGCCGGTTCGTGCTCGGCCCGCGGATCGGCGAGCTGGCCGCCGCGGCCGGGGAGGACCGGCTGCTGGCCATCGCCCAGCCCGTCCTGGTCCAGCTCAGGGACATCACCGGGGAAAGCGCCCAGCTCTACCGACCGCACGCGGACACGCGCATCTGCGTGGCCGCCGCCGAGCGCACCAGCGGCCTGCGGGACACCGTCCCGGTCGGGGCGGCGCTGCCGATGATCGCCGGATCGGCCGCCCAGGTCCTGCTGGCCTGGGAGGAGGGCAGCCGCATGCACCGCGGGCTGCGCGGCGCGAAGTTCACCGCCACCACGCTGGCCCAGGTTCGCCGGCGCGGCTGGGCCGCCACCGCCGCCGAGCGCGAGCCCGGCGTCGCCTCGGTGTCCGCGCCGGTGCGCGGGCCCGGCGGCCGGATCATCGCCGCGGTCTCGGTGTCCGGCCCGATCGAGCGCTTGACCCGGTCCCCGGGCCGGCTGCACGCGGGCGCCGTGGTGGCCGCGGGAGACAAGATCAGCAAGCTGCTGCGGGCCGAGGGGGTGTAAGGGGCGGGCACGCGGGGCGTGTAGCAGGGAAAGGGGGCGCGTGCCGGACGAGCGGGCCCGGAAGGGCCGGTAGCCTGCGGGCATGGCGGGAAATTGCGGCATGTTCACCGGGGCGCCACGGGCGGTACGGGACTGGGGGCACGACGCATGCGCCATGACGGATATGGTCAGAGGCGGACACCAACGGTCCCGGGGAACGGATACGAGGTCGCGCGTATGAAGGCTGCTGTCGTCAAGGAGACCGCGCCCGGCGAGCGGCGCGTGGCCCTGGTGCCGGAAGGCGTGACCAGGCTCCGCCCGGCCGGGGTCGAAGTGCTGGTCGAGCGCGGGGCGGGCGAGGGCGCCTGGCTGAGCGACTCGCTGTACGCCGACGCGGGCGCGACCATCGTCAGCGCCGCCGAGCTGTACCGGGACGCCGACGTCATCTTGACCGTGACCAAGCCCCCGGCCGACGTGGTTCGCAGGCTGCGGCCGGGCCAGGCGGTCATCGGCATGCTGGCCCCGCTCATCTACCCGGAGCTGGCCGCGGCGCTGGCTGCCCAGGGCGTGACCGCGATCAGCCTGGACCGGATGCCGCGCACGCTGCCCCGGACCCAGCCGATGGATGCGCTCAGCTCCCAGGCCAACGTGGCCGGCTATAAGGCGGCGCTGGTCGCGGCGGCCGAGTTCGGCCGGTTCTTCCCGCTGCTGATCACCGCGGCGGGCACCGCGCGCCCGGCCAAGGTGCTGGTGCTCGGGGCCGGGGTGGCCGGCCTGCAGGCCATCGGCACCGCCCGGCGGCTCGGCGCGGTGGTGAGCGGGTACGACGTCCGGCCCGCCTCCAAGACCGAGGTGGAGTCGCTCGGGGCCACGTTCATCGAGCTGACCGCGGGGGTCTCGGCGGCCGGCGAGGGCGGCTACGCCCGCGAGCTGACCGCCGAGGAGCGCCAGGTCCAGCAGGACGAGCTGGCCGGCCACATCGCCCGGCACGACGTGGTGATCACTACCGCGCAGGTGCCCGGCCGTAAGCCGCCGCTGCTGGTGACCGAGGACGCGATCAAGGCCATGACGGCCGGGTCGGTCATCGTGGACATGGGCGCCAGCGCGCTGGGCGGCAACGTGTCCGGGTCCCGGCCCAGCGAGACGGTCGTGACCGGCAACGGGATCACGATCATCGGGGCGGACAACCTGCCCGCCTCCATGCCGACCGCGGCCTCGAACGCCTACTCGCGGAACATCGCCGCGCTGCTGGCGTACCTGACCGCCGACGGCGCGCTGGCCATCGATACCGGCGACGAGATCCAGGCCGACGTGGTGATCACGCACGACGGCCGGGTGGTGCACGAGGAAGTGGCCGCCCTGCTCCCCGCCGATACGCAAACCAAGGCCCAGCCGCAAACCGCCGAGGCCCAGCCGCAAACCGAAGGAGACGCCGATGTCAGCGGCGCTACTGACTGACCTGACCATCTTCATTCTCGCGCTGCTGGTCGGCATCGAGGTCATCGGAAAGGTCCCCGCGACGCTGCACACGCCGCTGATGTCGGCGACCAATGCGATCCACGGCATTGTCCTGGTCGGCGCTCTGCTGATCGGGGTGACGGCGCACACCGCGGTCGGCTACATCATCGGCTTCGTGGCTGCGGTCTTCGCCGGCGCAAACGTCGTGGGCGGGTACGCGGTGACCGAGCGGATGCTGAAGATGTTCCGCAAGAAGGCCCCCGAGCCGGAGCTGGAATCGCTTGACGGCCACAAGGGCATCAGGAGGCTGGCGGACAGAATAGGCATAGGCAGGGCTCAGTCATGACCGGATTCACCGCCCACGTCGGATTCGCGGGATGGATCCAGCTCGTCTACGTGCTGGTGGCAGTGTTGTTCGTGGTCGGCCTGCACCTGATGAACAGCCCGGCCACCGCGCGCCGCGGCAACCAGGTGGCCATGACCGGCATGATCATCGCGGTTATCGCCACGTTCGTCTTGTTGATCCACCAGGGCACGGTCACCACGACCGGCTGGATCGTGCTGATCGCCGGGGCCCTGATCGGCTCCGCGGTAGGCCTGTACGCGGCCCGAACGGTGCAGATGACGGCGATGCCGCAGCTGGTGTCGGCGTTTAACGCGGTCGGCGGCGGCGCCGCCGCGCTGGTGGCGATCTACGGCTACTACGACGCCGAGTCCAGAGGCAGCGTACTGGGCACCACCTCGGTGTTCAGCGTGCTGGACGTGCTTATCGGCTCGGTCACGTTTTCCGGGTCGATCATCGCCGCAGGAAAGCTGCAGGGATTCATCCCCGGACAGCCGATCAGCTTCAAGGGTGGCCGCGCGCTCAACATCGCGCTCGCCGTCGTGGCGCTCGGTTCCGGCGCGTACATGTTCACCACCCCCAGCCTCCCGGCGCTGCTGATCGTGGTGCTCGCCTCGCTGGGCTTCGGGGTGATGATGGTGCTGCCGATCGGCGGCGCGGACATGCCGGTGGTCATCTCGCTGCTGAACGCGTTCACCGGCACCGCGGTGGCGATGGCCGGCTTCGTCATCCAGAACTGGGCGCTGATCGTGGCCGGCGCGCTGGTCGGCGCGTCCGGTAGCATCCTGACCAAGCTGATGGCCGACGCGATGAACCGGTCGCTGGCCAACATAATCATCGGCGGGTTCGGCACCGGGGACACCGCCGTCGCCATCGGCGGGCCAGTCGACGCCCAGGTCCGCTCGATCGCCGCCGACGACGCGGCCATCCAGCTCGCGTACGCGTCCAAGGTGATCATCGTGCCCGGCTACGGCCTGGCCGCCGCGCAGGCCCAGCACGGCGTGGCCGAGCTGGCCAAGGTCCTGGAGGACCGGGGCATCGAGGTCAGTTACGCCATCCACCCGGTCGCGGGCCGGATGCCCGGCCACATGAACGTGCTGCTGGCCGAGGCGAACGTACCGTACCCGCAGCTGAAGGAAATGGACGAGATCAACCCGGAGTTCAGCCGGACCGACGTGGCCCTGGTCATCGGGGCGAACGACGTGACCAATCCGGCGGCCCGCCGGCCGGGCAACGAGATCTCCGGCATGCCGATCCTGGACGTGGACCAGGCCAAGTCCATCATCGTGATCAAGCGCTCGATGGGACACGGCTACGCCGGCCTGGACAACGAGCTCTACTACAACCCCAAGACCAGTATGTACTTCGCCGACGCCAAGAAGGCCATGGCCGACCTCACCGCCGCCGTGAAGACGCTGGTGACATGACGATCCCCCGCGAGCCAAAGGCGCCGGCGTCGCCTGGACTGAGGAGCGACGGAGGAGCGACGAGGGAAGGCGACGCGTCAAGAGGCGCCGGAGGCGAGCGGGAAAGCAGAGCGAGCGGGAAGATACTGTTCGGAAGAAATCGCAGGAGGAGGAGGCCGTGATGGAGCGCACCAAGATCACCCTGGATGAGTCCGAGATCCCGCGCCAGTGGTACAACGTGATACCCGACCTGCCCGCTCCGCCGCCCCCGCCGCTGCACCCGGGGACGCTCCAGCCGGTGGGCCCGCAGGACCTCGCGCCGCTGTTCCCGATGGAGCTCATCCGCCAGGAAGTGGCCACCGACTCCTTCATCGACGTCCCGGACGACGTGCTCGACGTCTACCGGCTGTGGCGGCCCACCCCGCTGTACCGGGCCCGCCGGCTGGAGAAGGCGCTGAACACCCCGGCCCGGATCTACTACAAGTACGAGGGGGTCTCCCCGGCCGGGTCGCACAAGCCGAACACCGCGGTCCCGCAGGCGTACTACAACGCGGCCGAGGGCACCAAGCGGCTCACCACCGAGACCGGCGCCGGGCAGTGGGGCAGCGCGCTGGCCTTCGCGTGCGCTCAGTACGGCATCGACTGCGAGATCTGGATGGTCCGCGCGTCCTACGACCAGAAGCCGTACCGGCGCACGATGATGCAGACCTGGGGCGCCACCGTGCACCCCAGCCCGTCCCGGGCCACCACCGCGGGCGCGAAGATCCTGGCCGCCGAACCGGACTCGCCGGGCAGCCTGGGCATCGCGATCAGCGAGGCGGTCGAGGCGGCCGGCAGCAGCGCCGAGACCAGGTACGCGCTGGGCAGCGTGCTCAACCACGTGCTGATGCACCAGACGGTGATCGGCCAGGAGGCGATCAAGCAGTTCGCCGCGGCCGGGGAAGACATGCCGGACCTGATCGTGGGCTGCACCGGCGGCGGGTCCAACTTCGCCGGGCTGTTCCTGCCGTTCCTGCGGGAGAAGCTGGCGGGCCGGGCCAACCCGGTGATCCGCGCGGTCGAGCCCGCGGCCTGCCCGTCGTTCACCCGCGGGGTGTACGCCTACGACTTCGGCGACACGGCCGGGTTCACGCCGCTGCTGAAGATGCACACGCTGGGCCACGACTTCATCCCGGACCCGGTGCACGCCGGCGGGCTGCGCTACCACGGCATGTCGCCGCTGCTGTCGCACATGTACGAGCTCGGGATGTTCGAGGCGGTGGCCAAGGCGCAGCGGGAATGCTTCGCCGCCGCGGTGCTGTTCGCCCGGACCGAGGGCATCATCCCGGCGCCGGAGCCGACCCACGCCCTCGCGGTGGCCATCGAGGAAGCCAAGCAGTGCGCCGAATCGGGCGAGCCGAAGGTGATCCTGACCGCGCTGTGCGGCCACGGGCACTTCGACATGGCGGCCTACGAGAAGTACCTGTCCGGCGAGATGACCGACTTCGACCTGCCCCAGGAGCGCATCGACGCGGCCGTGGCCAACCTGCCCGCGGCCGGCTGACCCGCTGGCCGGGAGCGGGCAGGACGGTCCGTTCGGACTAAAGAGCGTTACGGCGGGCCTGGACGGCGGCGGCCAGGCCGGCCAGTACGGCGGCGGTGGTGCCGATGTCCATGCAGGCGTCGGTGACGCTCTGGCCGTAGGTGAGGGTGGCCGGGGGGCCGGGCTCCTGGCGGCCCTCGTGCAGGAAGCTCTCCAGCATGACGCCGGTCAGGCCGTGCTCCCCGGCGGCGACCTGCTCGGCCAGGCTGGCCACCACGACCGGCTGGCGGCGGTGGTCCTTGCCGCTGTTGCCGTGGCTGGCGTCGACCATCAGCCGCCGCGGCAGGCCGGCCGCGGTGATCAGGTCCAGGGCCTTGGCCACGTGGCTGGGCTCGTAGTTCGGGCCGCCGCGGCCACCGCGCAGGATCACGTGGGTGTCCGGGTTCCCGGCCGTGGTCACCACCGCGGCCGCGCCGTTGTGGGTGACGCCGAAGAACGTGTGCCCGGCGGCCGAGGCCCGGCACGCGTCCACCGCCACCTGGACGTCGCCGTCGGTGCCGTTCTTGAACCCGACCGGCATCGACAGGCCCGAGGCGAGCTGGCGGTGGACCTGGCTTTCCGTGGTCCGGGCGCCGATCGCGCCCCAGGTCACGGTGTCCGCGATGTACTGCGGGGTGATCGGGTCCAGCCACTCGCAGCCCACCGGCAGGCCGAGGCCGACGATGTCGAGCAGCAGCAGCCGGGCGGTGCGCAGGCCGCGGTGCACGTCGTGGCCGCCGTCCATGTCCGGGTCGTTGATCAGGCCCTTCCAGCCGGTCACGGTGCGCGGCTTCTCGAAGTAGACCCGCATCACGATCAGCAGGTCGCCGCGGTGCTGGTGGCCGAGGGCGGCCAGGCGGCCGGCGTAGTCGAGCGCGGCGTCCGGGTCGTGCACCGAGCAGGGCCCGGCTATGACCAGCAGGCGGTCATCGGAGCCGTCGAGGACGGCGCGGACTTGGGCGCGGGTGCGCTCGACGGTGTCCGCGGGAGCCTCGCCAAGCGGCAGTTCGTAGAGCAGGGCCGCCGGGGACAGCAGCGGCTCGTAGCCAGTGATGCGAGTATCCCTGGTGCGCGGCATCAGGCGCTTCTCCTCCCGGGCGAGCCGCCGCCCGGGGGGGCCTAGCGACACGCGACCGATGCTACACCCTGGGCGAAATACGGCCGGATTTCAGGCCGGGCGCCTGGCTTCCTCTTGCCACCAGGGAGTTCTTAGCGTAGACACATAAATCACCAAACCCGTTCACAGACTGAACGGTCACTGTTGTTGGTACGTGCAGCGGCAGCCCTACGCATGCGCGTCGTTGTCGTATCCTCCGACGCCCGGGGCCAAGGCCGGGGCCAACCCTTCGATCGCGGGAGGCACCTGCCTTGGCACGCCTGCTCACCAGGTCGGGCGAGACCACGCCCGGCCGTCTTTCCGCTGCGCGGCGGGACGGCGCTAGCGACACGCAACCCGCCAATACCGGGACCGCGCGGCGGTCGGCGAGACGGTGGGTGCTGCTGGTCGCGGCGGGCTGGCTGCTGCAGGCGGGGCTGCGGGCCTGGTTCAGCCGCGGGCAGAGCGTGCCGCTGGCCAACCCCGACGAGTCCGCCTACCTGATCGCGGCGCGGGTCCTGGCGGGCGGGCCGGCCACCGACTTCTCCTACTCGACGCTGTACCAGGCCGGCTATCCGCTGCTGATCACGCCGGTGTACTGGTTCACCAGCAACGCGGTAACCGTGTACCACGCGGTGCTGCTGATCAACGCGGCGGTCAGCGCGGGCCTGATGCCCCTGGCCTACGTGACGGGCCGGCGGCTCGGGCTGGTCCGCCCGGCCGCCTACGCCGTGGCCATGGTCACGGCCCTGCTCCCGGCCGGGTTGTTCTACTCCGAGTACGCGATGACCGACGCGATCTACCCGGTCCTGGTGCTGGGCTGGCTGCTCGCGGTGCACAGCTGGCTGACCGCCCGGTCCGCGCGCGGCCAGTACGCGGCCGCGGCCGGCTCCGCGCTGCTGGCCGGGTACGCCTACGCGGTGCACAGCCGGGGCACCGTTATCGTGCTCAGCTACGTGGTGGTGGGCGCGCTGGTGGCCTGGCGCCGCCTGGCACCGCGCCGCACGGTCGCGGCGGCCGCGCTGGTCCTGGTCGCGTCGGTCGGCGCCGGCTGGCTGCTGGACCGCTACCTGTCCACCACGATGTATCCCGAGGGCACCCGGAACCTGTCGGCCCAGATGGCGAGCACGCTGCACAGCGTGCACGGCGCGATCAACGTGTTCGAGATGGCGGCCGGCCAGCTGTGGCGGCTGGTGCTCGACAGCTGGGGCCTGGCCGGGATCGGGGTTTTCGCCGCCATGGCGGTGATCGTCCGGCCCAGGTTCCGGGCCGACCTGAGGATCATGGCCGCGCTGAGCGTGGCCGTCACGCTGATCACGGCCGCCACCGCGCCCGCCGCGCTGCCCGCGGACCAGTCCCAGACCTGGGCCTCGGGACGGTACCTGGACGGCATGATCGTTACGTACTTCGTCGTCGGCGCGGTGGTCCTGCTTCGCGCCCGGCCCCGGTACATCCTGATCTGCGCGGGGAGCACGGCGGTGCTGACCGCGCTGACCGCCGTGATCGTGTCCGTCTACGCGGGCTCGTCCCTGCCCACCGGGACGTTCCCGACCGGGTTCAACTTCGGCGAGCCCGCCGTGCTGACCCAGAACTGGAGCAGCGCCAGCGTCCTCGTGTCGACCGCGGTGGCGCTGGGCCTGCTCGGGATCTGGGTCCTGATCGCGCTGGCGGCGCGGCGCTGGGGCGACGTGGTGGTGTGGCCCCGCCTGCGGCTCTCCCGGGCGCTGCGGACCCTGGCGGTGGCCGGGCTCGCGGCGGTGAGCCTGGTGGCCGTGACCCAGATGACCAGCCACGTCTCACGGGCCGCCACCCCGGCCCAGGCACAGAGCACGACCGGGTTCGTGGCGGCCACCGGGCTCAAGCCGGGCGACCAGATCGCCGTGGCCACCACCGTCGGCACCCAGCTCCCGGGCACAGAAGTCCACTACTGGCTATGGGCGCCGCAGGCGTTCGAAGTGTCCTGGACCGAGCTGGAGTTCTTCAACCCCGCCCAGGCCCCGCCGGCCGGCGTGAACGTGGTCGAGACCGGCTGGCCGGCGGGCCAGCCCGCGTCGGCCGGCTGGCCGAACCACCCGGCCGGCTGGCGGATCGTGGCCTCCAACCAGGCCGCAGGCTGGGTCGCCTGGCGGAACTCCTGACCGGGCTGTCGTGCCGGAGTTGTTGTGCCGGCCATTGTTGTGTCGGCACTGTGTCTGCCGTGTTACGGGCCGCCTGGCACGCTAGGCTGACTGTCCGTGGTACGCCCCCTCGACCTCGCTGATTCCGCCGATCTGGCCGCCACGGCCACGGCCACAGCCACGGCTCCGGCCGGCCGGGCAGAGCCGGTCGCGCGGGCGGAGCCGGTCGCGCGGGGCCGCCGGTGGGCCTTGCTGCTGGTGGCGGGATGGCTGGTCCAGGCCGGGCTGCGCGCCTGGCTCAGCCGCGCGCAGATGGTGCCGCTGGCCACCCCGGATGAGTCCGCGTACCTGATCGCGGCGCGGGTCTTCGCGGGCGGCGTCCCGGCCAACTTCTCCTACTCGACGCTGTACCCGGCCGGGTATCCGCTGCTGCTCACGCCGGTATTCTGGTTCACCAGCAACCCGGTTACCGCGTACCACGCCGTGCTGCTCGGGATCAACGCGCCGATCAGCGCCCTGGTGATGCCGCTGGGCTACGTGGCGTGCCGCCGGCTGGGGCTGGAGCGGCCGGCGGCGTTCGGCGTGGCGATGGTGGCCGCGCTCCTGCCCGCCGCGTTGTTCTACAGCCAGTACGCCATGACCGACGCGATCTACCCGGTCCTGGTGCTGGCGTGGCTGCTCGCCGTGCACAGCTGGCTCACCGCCCGGTCGGTGCGGGGGCAGTACGCGGCGGCGATCGGATCAGCGCTGCTGGCCGGATACGCGTACGCGGTCCACTCCCGGGGCGCGGTGATGGTGGCCGGGTACGCGGTGACGGGCCTCCTGATCGCCTGGCGACGGCTCGTGCCGCGGCGGACCGCCGTGGCCGCGGCGGTGGCGCTGGGCCTGCCGCTGGGCGCGACCTACCTGCTGAACCGCCACCTGTCCTCGGTCATGTACCCCAGCGGCCCGCGCACCCTGGCCGGCGAGGCGCTGATCAGGCTGCGCACCGTGCACGGCGTGATCTTCGTGCTGGAGATGGCCGCGGGCCAGCTGTGGCGGTTCGTCCTGGACGGCTGGGGGGTGGCCGGGCTCGGCCTGGCCGCCGCCGTGTTCGTGATCTTCCAGCGCACGGCCCGGGCCGACGTGCGGATCATGGGCGCGCTCGCGGCCGGGGTCGCGCTGGTCACCGCGGTCACCTCGCCCGCCGCGCTGCCCCCGACCCAGCCGCAGGCCTGGGCCTCCGGGCGCTACCTGGACGGCCTGGTGGTGGCGTTCTTCCTGGCCGGTGCCGCGGTGCTGCTGCGGGCTCCGCGGCGCCTGGTGCTGGTCTACGCGGCCTGCGTGGTGCCGCCGGCGCTGCTGGCCGCGATCGTGGTCACCGTGTACGCGGGCGCGTCCGTGCCCACGTCCGGGTTCGGCGCGGCGTTCGTGTTCGCCGAGCCCGCCGTGCTGACCCAGGACTGGACGCGGGCCAGCGTGCCGCTGGCTACGGTGGTGACGTTCGTGCTGCTGGGGGCGGCTTGCCTGGTCGCGGTTTCCCGGTTTGGCCGTCGCTGGCGTGCGGGCGTGCTGTGCGCCGGGCTCGGGGCGGTCAGCCTGGTCGCCTCGCTGCAGATGACCAGCCACATCTCGCGCGCCAGCACGCCCGGCCAGGAGCGCAACATCACCGCCCTGGTGACCGGGACCGGGCTGAAGCCGGGCCAGCACCTGGCCATCGGCACCGGGCTGTCCTGGGAGACCTGGATGCCGCAGGCGTACGAGGTGTGGTGGACGCCGCTGCAGTTCTTCACCGCCGTCTCCCAGGCCCCGCCGGCCGACGCGACCGTGGTCGAGGTGGCCTGGCCGGCCGGGCAGCCCGCGTCGGCCAGCTGGCCGCAGGCCCCGGCCGGGTGGCGGGTGGTACTCGCGGACCGGATCGACGGGTGGGTGGCCTGGCGCCGCTGAACCGAGGGGTCTCTTTCTAGCGTGCCCTGGTCCCGGTGGCTCCGCGCAGGCCCAGGGCCAGCCCCGCGGCGACGACCGCGAGGCCGGCCCAGACCAGCGGGCGGGGCGCCGGGCCGCCGAGCAGGACGCCGGCCGCCGCCGCGGCCACCGGGGCCACGCCGGTGAGCAGCCCGGCCCGGCTGGCGCCCAGCCGTCCCACGCTGGAATACCACATGACGAAGGCCACCGCCGTCACCGCCACGGCGGCTGGGCTGGCTGGTCCCGCCGGCCCGGCTGCACGCGGACCTGGTGGCGGCCAAGCACGCCGCCGACCTGGGCAGTCCCGCGCTGCCGCAGCTGGTGCTGGCCCGCCTGATCGCCACTGGCGAGCTCGAGCGGCACATCCGGACCGTCCGCAAGCGGCAGCGCAGCCGGCGCGACGCCCTGCTCGGTGCGCTGCGGTCGCACCTGCCGCAGGCGCGGGTCCAGGGCGTGCCCACGGGGCTGCACCTGCTCATCACCTTCCCGGCGCTGACCCTGGACGACACCGAGCTCGCCGAGCGCATCCAGGAGGCCGGGGTGCTGGTCCACCCGCTGTCGTGGCACCGCCAGCGGTCCGGGGCGCCCGGGCTGGTGCTGGGCTACGCGGCGCACACGCCGGATCAGCTGCGCGAGGCGGCCCGCCGCATCGCGCGCGCCGTGACGGGTTAGCGGGCTGGATCGGGCGGGGCGCTGGTCGCGGCCGCCGTGTGCCGTGCGTCGGTGCGGCGGTGGCGGCGGGCCACGGTCCGCAGCTGGCCGATGCGCGCCGCCGCGGCCAGGATGGTCAGCAGCACGCCGCAGACGGCCGCGAGCAGCAGGGCCACGCCGAGCGGCAGGTGCCCGTGCATGCCGAGGTAGGAGATGTCCACCGCCTTGCCGTTCTGCAGGATGAAGATGAGCAGGAACAGCAGGACCACGGCGAAGAACGCGACCGCGAACCACAGGCCGCTGATCCTGGTGTGCCTGATCTTGTGCTGCGGCAGCGGCAGCGGCGGCGCCTCGAGCTGCGGGTCGGCGGCGGGCCGGGACTCTGCGGGCCGGGATTGGGGCGCCGGAGCCGGCGTCTGGGCGGGTTGCGGTTCCGTGCTCACTGGGACACCCCCTCGCGGATACGGCAGAAGCACGAGCTGCTTACTGCCCGTCCGCGGGCGGGTTATGCGCGGGCTCAGCCCTCCAGGTAGGCGAGCACGGCGAGCACGCGCCGGTTGTCGTCGTCGGAGGGCTGCAGGTCGAGCTTGAGGAAGATGGACGCGGTGTGCTTGGCCACGGCGCGCTCGGTGATCACCATGCGCTGGGCGATGGCGGCGTTGGTCCGGCCCTCGGCCATCAGGGCGAGCACCTCGCGCTCGCGCGGGCTGAGCGCGGTCATGCTGGCGTTGCCGGTATTACGGGCGAGCAAGCGGGCGATCACCTCCGGGTCCATGGCCGTGCCGCCGGCGGCGACCCGGCGGACGGCGTCGACGAACTGGGCGCTGTCGAACACCCGGTCCTTGAGCAGGTAGCCGATGCCCCCGCTGCCGCTGGCCAGCAGCTCACGGGCGTACAGCTGCTCGACGTACTGGGACAGGACCAGCACCGGCAGGCCCGGTATCTCCCGGCGCGCGGCCAGCGCGGCCCGGATCCCCTCGTCGGTGAAGGTCGGCGGCAGCCGGACATCCACGATGGCCACGTCCGGCTGGTCCTTGGCCACCGCGGCCAGCAGGTCAGCCCCGTTGTCCACGGCCGCGGTGATCTCCAGGCCGTGGGCCTGGAGCATCCGGGTCAGGCCGTCCCTCAGGAGGAAGAGGTCTTCGGCAATGACAACGCGCACGGGATCTCCAGGGTTACCGCGGTCGGGCCGCCCGGCGGACTGTTGATGGCCAGGATGCCATCGAACGCGGCCAGCCGCCGCTCGATCCCGCGCAGCCCGGTGCCGCAGGCGGGATCGGCGCCGCCGTGCCCGTTGTCGGTCACCCCGATTCGTAGCATCCCGTCGGTGTGCCGGATGTCGATCCAGGTCTCGCGCGCCTCGGCGTGCTTGGACACGTTGGCCAGCAGTTCGCTAACCGCGAAGTAGGCGGCCGACTCGACCGGCGCGGGCGGGCGGCCGTCCAGGTCGCTGGCCAGGTGGATGCGCAGCGGCGTGTCCAGGGTCAGCGCCGCGATCGCGTCGGCCAGGCCGCGATCGGCCAGCACCGGCGGGTGGACGCCGCGGACCAGGGCGCGCAGCTCGGCCAGGGCCTTGACCGAGGAGTCGCGCGCCTCGAACAGCAGCGCCCGCGCGGCCTCGGGATTGGTGTCGATGATCTGGCCCGCGGCGTCCAGGGTCATGCCCATGGCCACCAGCCGGGCCTGCGCGCCGTCGTGCAGGTCCCGCTCGATCCGGCGGATCTCGGCCGCCCCGGTGTCCAGGGCCTCGGTCCGGGTCTGGTCCAGGTGGCGGACCCGCAGGGCCAGCTCGGCCTGCGCGGTCGGCGCGAGCATGGACCGGGCGAAAACGCCGTAGCCGCGCATCAGCGACGGGGCCGCCCACAGTCCGAAGGCTCCGCCGGCGATGGCCAGCAGGCGGACCTGCAATGAGGCGTAGGGCGCGATCACGGCGACCGCACCGAGCACCAGCAGCCCAGCCGGCAAGAGGGCGAGGATCCAGCCCACGCACCCGTCCACGGCCACCCACAGCAGATCGCGCCAGGTGGCCTGGTCGGTGAGCAGCCAGGCGTAGCGGCGGCGCAGGCCGGCCTGCCCGCCGTCGGCCCAGGGCGGCGACAGGTACGGTTCGGCGATGGGCACGGCGCACCACCGGCCGGCCAGCCTCCTGGTCAGCCGGGCCAGGCTCCGCATGCACAGCAGGATGAGCGGGCCGACCACCAGCCACGTCACGATCCCGATGGCTACGACCACGGCCAGATTCCGCCACCTATGGACGTGGCCGAGCGCCGTCACCGCCAGGGCCGGGGGGCCGGCCAGGGCCGCGGCCAGGGCCAGCAGGAGGACGAGCCCGGCCAGCGCCAGCCAGAACAGCAGCAGCCCGCGGCCGACCACAGCGAGGCGTCCGCCCAGCCAGTCCCACAGCGCGGCCCACGGGACCGAGGCGTCCTGGGTATCCCGGCCATCCGGGTTATCCGGAGTCTGTCCCGTGCTCATCGCTCGCCTCCTGCACCAGGGCCTCACCCTTCGTCCAGTCTGACGCGAAGGCGGCCGGGCCGGCAGTGACGCTGGGCCCCGAAACGGGGGGTGTACCTAGGTATACCCCTAAGGCGCCGCTCGCCGAACCCCAGTGCCTTCCCGAACTGGCTGGCCCAGCAGCACTACACGCAGTGGACGTCCTACGAGCCGGCCAGCCGGTTCTGGCACTTCCAGTTCGTCGAGGCCGGCTGGCTAGTCCTGCTGTCCGCGGTCCTCATCGCCGCCTCCGTCTGGCTGGTCCGCCGTAGGGCCGCCTGACGCCGTATGCCACGAAGAGCTTTCTTGCCGAACGGCCGTGGTGTCTCGCCACGGTCCGTTCGGCCCGTGCATAACGGGTTGGTGTGGGTATGGTCGGATCCATGGTGCTCGCACAGCGCAAGGTCCTGATCCTGGCCGCCGACGACTTCGAGGACATGGAACTGCTGTATCCGCTGTTCCGGCTGCGGGAGGAAGACGTCGCGGTCACGGTGGCCGGGATGGATGACCACCCGGTGCGGGGCAAGAAGGGTTACGGCCCGCTACCCGTCGACACCACGGTCGGCCAGGTCGCTGCGGGGGACTTCGACGCCCTGGTCATTCCGGGCGGCTACGCGCCGGACAAGCTGCGGCGCTCGGAGACGGTGCTGGACCTGGTCCGGGCGTTCGACAGTGCGGCCAAGCCGATCGCGTTCATCTGCCACGCGGGCTGGGTGCCGATTTCGGCCAAGATCATCAAGGGCCGCCGGGCCACCAGCGTGGGTGCCATCCGCGACGACATGGTCAACGCGGGCGCCGACTGGGTGGACCAGGCCACGGTGGTCGACGGGCACCTCATCTCGGCCCGCACCCCGGCCGATCTCGGACCCTGGATGAAGGCGCTGCTGCACGCGCTGGAGGACTCCGCGGGCTAGCTGGCCGGACGTCGGCACCAGACCCCTGGCCTGGCTCGGCTAGAAAGGCCTGTAGCCAGTGGCAGGAACAGTGCCGCCGGGGACCGATCGGGCGATACGAGTGGACGCGGACCGGTGTGGTGGCGTGAACTGTTCCCGAGCTGTCGCGAACTGTCCCGAGTGAAGGAGGAGCATCATGTGCCGCTTGTTCGGGCTGACCTCGGGCAGGACACCGGTCCGGACGACGTTCTGGCTGCTCGACGCGCCCGATTCACTGGAGGTGCAGAGCCACCGCAACACCGACGGCAGCGGGATCGGCTTCTTCGACTCCGCTCGCGCACCCGTGCTGGACAAGCAGCCGGAACCGGCCTTCAGCGACGAGGAGTTCATCCGCGAAGCGCGGCAGGCCGAGTCGGCGACCTTCGTCGCGCACGTCCGATGGGCGACGGCTGGCGGCCGGACGGTCCAGAACACCCACCCGTTCGCCATGCACGGCCGCATCATGGCGCACAACGGGGGGTTCGGTGAGCTGCCTCGCCTGGAGGAACAGCTCGGCCCGTACGCCAGCCTGGTTCTGGGCGAGACCGACTCCGAGCGGTACTTCGCGCTGATCATCCAGCAGACCGAGGCGCACGGCGGTGACGTCGGGGCCGGGATCGCCGCCGCGGCCAGCTGGATCGCGGCGCACCTGCCGGTCTCGTCGCTGAACACGATCGTCACGGCACCGGGCCAACTGTGGGCGCTGCGCTACCCGGCCCAGCATGCCCTGCATATCCTCGAGCGCCCGGCCGGAACCGCTCAGGTAGAGGCCGGGGCCCGCGGCCTGCACGTCCGGAGCGCAACCTCCTCGATGCACGCGCCCGCGCTGGACAACACGCCATCGGTGATCGTGGCGTCCGAGGAACTCGACGGGGAGAGCGGCTGGCGCATGCTGGCGCCTGGCGAACTCGTGCACGTCCGGCCCGACCTGAGCATTCGCTCGGCGGTCGTGCTCACCGAGCCGCCCGCCCGGCTGGTCCCCCTGCCCGCCGACAACCCGAACGTCGATACCTGACCGGGTGGTGACCGGCCGTCTCAACCGGGCCAGCGATGTCATCAATCCAGGAAACCCTAGTTCCGGTTGGTGACGGGAGGGAGCTTCCGGCTCATGGCAGGGTCCAGTTGAACACCATGGCGGGAACGTTGGCCAGGCAGCTGGTGTCCAGGTGGGCCAGGCTGGCTTGCTCGGTGAACGCCTGGGTCAGCGGACCGGCGCAGACGTTCCACGTGTCGTTGGTGTCGTGTCCCTGGCCAGGCAGCGCGATGTCACGGCTGTCGGGGAAGAGCTGCTGTGCCCTGGCCCAGTTCCGCGGCTGTTCGATCGGGTCGTAGGCGCCGTTGAACGCCAGCACCGGCACCTTCGATACGGTCAGCTGCTCCCGGCCTACCGCGGCGGCGGACTTCGGGATCAGCGGGCAGATGAACTGCATCAACTGGGCCGACTCCAGGTCCGTCTGGTAAGCGAAGCTGCCGCGCTGATCGGCAAGCGCTGCGGGCTGCACGGTTTGCCAGGGCTCGGTGCATTCGATCGCGAAGGCCATCATCTGGTTAACGCCACCGCTCGAGGCGGTCGAGAGCAGGCCTGCCGCCAGGAGCGCGCTGGTCACCGAGGCCAGGGCGGCGACCTTGTTCCTGGCTGCGGCCAGGGTATGGACCACCACCGGGATCGGCCCGATGTTGCCGGCAAACATCGCGTTGTACATCCAGCTGGCCAGCCCGTCCTGGTCTAGGCGCACGGGGGTCCTGGTCGGTGACTGCGCGGCCGGGAGGACCCAGGGCGACTTGCCGACCGAGGCCCACAGGGCGGCCCAGTCGGCGGTCAGGTGCGGAAATGCCTGGTGGCAGGCGGGCTGGTTCTCGCACTGGGCGAACACGTAATCCAGGGCCAGCTGGGAGTTCCCGGGCTGGAAGTCGAACAGCCGGATGTTGAGCGGGGACCCGCTGATCAGTGTCATCGTCCGCACCCGCGCTGGGTGGCGGAGCGCGAAGACCTGCTCGGCGTCCGTCCCGTAGGAGATGCCGATGAGATTGGCCTGGGCATAGTGCAGGTCACCCAGCAGCTGGTTGACGTCATCGGCGTACATCGCCGTGGTGTAGAACCGCAGGTCGCCAGGCAGGCCTGCCAGGCAGGACTTGATGCTGGCGCGCATCACGGACTTATCGGCCAGGCTGCCGGAGAAGACCGGGCAGTTCAGCGGGTTCGAGGTGCCCGTGCCGCGCTGCTCGACAAACACCAGGTCCCGGTGGACGTTCAGGCCCGACAGCACCGACATCTCGCCGGGAATTTCCTCGACCGCTGAGCCGCCGGGACCGCCGGAGAACCAGACCACCGGGTCCGGTGCCCGGTCCGGGCCTGTGGCCGGGATCACCACGAACCGGACCGGGATCGTGCGTCCGGTCCCGGTCAGCCGGTCCTCCGGCACGATCAGCGTCCCGCACCGGGCCGGCAGGCCAGCGACCATGCACGCCTTGACGGTCAGCGAGTTCACCGGCGGCGTGCTCGCGGCCGGGGCAGGATGGCCGCCGCACGACGCCGCCGCCAAGCCCAGCGCGACGATGATCATCAACAGCCGCGGCACACGCCAGGACCTCCCGCGACGGCTCCTCCCGGCTAGCAGAACAGCAGTGTTCATGTCACACGTCCTGTCTGGTCCGGAGCCAAAGCTACGGCTGGCGGCTGAGGCAGCCGCAGGGCCGAAGGCCGGCTATCCGCAGGGCGACAGTCCCGACCTGGTCAGCGCCGCTCGATTTGTCCCAGGGCTTCCGGCAAGCCGGCATGCGGGCGAAATGAAAGTGCCTCATCGTCGGGGCGTTCGTCCGGCGGCAGGGTGACTTATGCCTCTGCCCAGCTCAGTGCCCGGGGTCCAGGGTGTACCAGAGGACGAGTGTCCTCAGGACAGTTGGTGACTCCGACGGTGAAGGAGGGGTCAAGATGCCGAATGTGATCGATGACAGGGGCACTGGCACCGGGATGGATGCTCCCGCCAGCAACGAACAGTTCGCCCGGCAGCAGGCCATCAAGCAGATCCAGCGGAAGCGCCGGTTCTGGACTGGTGCCGTCTGGTCCGCCATCGGCATGGTCATTCTTGTGCTCATCTGGGCGCTCACGGAATACCACAATGCGGGTGGCTGGCCGACCAGCGGCTTCAGCCAGAGTTCCGGGATCCATGATGTGTGGAACTACTGGATCGTCTATCCGCTCGGCGCCTGGGTGCTGCTGATGCTTGCGGGCGCCTGGAGCGTCTACCGGCCCGGGCCGATCACGGAAAGCCAGATCAAGCGCGAGATCGAGCGGCAGAACCGGGCGCGGCGCTGACCCTGGCCCAGCGGCCGATCGCGCTGATCTGCCGGGAGCCGTGATGGCGGCCGGACGTCCGCGCCGGGTGCAGGTACGGCCCTTTCCGCCGAACCGGAGGGTGGTCACCGCGGCCATGCGCGCCGGACGGCGCAGGATGCCGATGTACGGGCTGATCGATGCCGATGTCACCACCGCGAACCGGCTCCTGGCCGGTCACGATCCGCCCTGGTCGCTGACCGCCTTCGTCGTGGCCAGCGTGGCCCGCGCCGCCGCCGCCCACCCGGAGGTCCACGCCTACCGCAACTGGCGCGGGCAGCTCGTGACCCATCAATATGTCGACGTGGCCACCATGGTGGAGATCTCCACCCCGCAAGGTCCCTTCGCCATTCCGCACGTCCTGCGCGACGCTGACATCCGCGCAGTGCCCGACCTCACCGCCGAACTGCGCCAGGTCAAGCGCGACCCATCGGCCAGCTTCAGCGGCAGATGGCTGGAACGAGCCGCGCCGGCCGCGACCCGGATCCCGGGCATGCTACCGGCCATGTGTGCCGTAATGGCCAGATCGGTCGCGGCCCGGCAACGCGTCGGCACCGTCGCCGTAACGGCCGTGGGCATGTTCGCCGGCGGCGCAGGCTTCGGCATCACCCCCCTGACCGTGATGTCCCTCGAGGTCATCGTCGGCGGGATGAGCCAGCGCCCGCGAGTCATCGACGGGCAGGTCACCCTCCGGGACGTCCTGGACCTCACCCTGGCCATCGACCACAACGTAGTGGACGGCGCCCCCGCCGCTCGCTTCGGCGCCGAGTTCCGGGCGCTCCTCGAAAGCGCCGCCGTGATCTCGCCATCGAACTGAGCCGGGGATCTGAGCCTCCGGAGGCGCCGGACGATTCAGCCGGCGTAGGCGGATACCGGCGTGGTGAGCGGCGGGCAGCTGAGCCGGGAGGAGGTCGTCGCGTTCCTCGACAGGCGGCCGGGCACCGCAGAGGGCTTGGAACCGCTGCGGGCGCGGCGTGGGCGTACCGGGCGGGCGGTGAAGAGCTGGTGGTCCGCTTCGGATGGCCGGATGGATCGGTTGCGTGGCTTCGATCACGAGGTTGGCCGCCGGACGTGACAGGTGATGGATGGTGCGGATGGGAGCGGGAGATCACGCGAAGTAGCCCCGACCGGATTCGAACCGGCGTTACCGCCTTGAGAGGGCGGCGTCCTAGGCCTCTAGACGACGGGGCCGAGCATGTCCGGCAGGAATCCTGCCAGGCCGAGATCCGGTATCACCGGCAGCGCACAGACTACCGCCTCGGCCACAGTGAGGCCAACCGGAGGCTCACCGTTTCCCGGGACGAACAAGCGCGGACGTGAGGTACATCCGCGCTGTCAGTTGAGCTGGCTGGGGTACCAGGACTCGAACCTAGACTAACAGGGCCAGAACCTGTCGGGCTGCCAATTACCCCATACCCCAATGGCATCGCACCCGGAGGCCGGATGCGCTCCCGAAGTCTAGCGGACTCGGCTCGCGGCAGCCAACACGGCCCGTCCCGCTCCTATCGGCCCGGACTGGCCACGATCATGAAAGGCCCAGGCCCGTGTGGCGAGGCGAGGGGCCGCCCGGGGCGGCGAGGAAGAGGCGGGCGGGGCCGGCGGCGCGGAGGGGGCCGTCGGCGGCGGGCACGAAGCAGGACTCGCCGCGGGCCAGCTTGACCGGCCCGGCGGCGGCGGTGCGCAGGGTGGCGGCGCCGTCGGTGCACAGGGCGATCCGCGGGCCGACGGCGGGCAGGGTGACGGCGGGCTCGGCCAGGTCGGCCACGTAGAGGCGGAACTCCCAGGCCGGGGTGTCGAACCAGGTGACGCCGTCCCCGAGGGGGGCCGGGGTCAGGACGGGGACGGTGACGGCCGGGTCGAGCAGCTTGAGCAGCTCGGGGACGTCGACGTGCTTGCCGGTCAGGCCGGCCCGGACCACGTTGTCGGAGTTGGCCAGCACCTCGATGCCGGTGCCCCGCAGGTAGGCGTGCAGCCCTCCGGCCGGCATGAACACCGCCTGGCCGGGGGCCAGCACGGCGTGCCGCAGCAGCAGCATGGCCACCACGCCGAGGTCGCCGGGGTGATGCCCGGCCTCGCGGACCGCGGCGGCGCAGGCCCCGGCGTAGGGGCTGTCGGAGGAGGCCAGGGTGGCGCAGGCGGCCACGACCGCGGTGACCAGCGCGTCGCGAGAGGCCTGCGGCCATTCGAGGATGGCGGCCAGGACGCGGCTCAGGGCCTGCGGGCTCGTGGCGGCCCGGAGTCCGGCGGCGAGGGGGGCGAGCTGGCCGACGGACAAGGCGCGCAGCAGGGCGGCGGCGTCGGGCGCAGGGCGCAGGCCGGCCAGCACCTCGAACGGGGTCAGGGCGCACAGCAGCTCGGGCTTGGGCCAGTCGTCGACGTAGTTCCGGGCCGGGTCGCCGGGAAGCAGGCCGCGCTTGTTCTCGGCGCGGAAGCCGGTCTCGGCCTGGGCGCGGGAGGGGTGCAACTGGATGGACAGCGCCTGGTCGGCGGACAGCACCTTGATCAGGAACGGCAGCCGGGGGCCGAACCGGGCCACGCACGCCGGGCCGAGCTCGCGGTCGGGGTCGGCGGCGATGACGGCGTCCAGGGTGGTCTGGGCCACGCCGGAGGGGGCCGACGGGTGGGCGCCCATCCACAGCTCGGCCTCCGGGCCCGCGGAGGGGACCGGGCGGCCCTGGAGTTCGGCGATGCCGTGCCTGGAACCCCACGCGTAGGGGCGGATTACCGGCTGGAGAAGCTCCATCCGGGCATGCTAGCCGGGCGGAGCGCTGTCGGCCGGGTACTCGACCAGCGCCACCACCCGGCTGGCCATGAACCGTGCGGTCCGGATCGGGGTCCCGGTGCGGGTCACCTCGCTGACCTCGATGATCCCGCGCCGGTTGGCGATGTCGACGCGACGCCCGGCCCTGGTCGCGGCGATCTCGTAGGTCTGGGTGCCCTCACCAGAGTCGATCACGATCTCGACCCGGTCGCCCTTCATAGCCGCCTCCACTCCGGCGGTCCGTGGCGCTGGTACCACGGCCCGTTCGGCATAAAAAGAGAATACGGCGGGTCAGTAGGAGGGGAGGGAAGGGTCCACCTGGCTGACCCAGGCCAGCACGCCGCCGCCGACGTGCACGGCGTCGGAGAAGCCGGCGTTCTTGACGATGGCCAGCGCCTCGGCGCTGCGGGCGCCGCTCTTGCAGTGCAGCACGATGCGCTTGTCCTGGGGCAGCCGCTCCAGGGCGGCGCCGGAGAGGAACTCGCCCTTGGGGATCAGGGTCGCGCCCGGGATGGACACGATCTCGTACTCGTTGGGCTCGCGCACGTCGACCAGGAAGATGTCGTCCCCCGCGTCCAGCATGGCGGCCAGGTCCTTGGCGCTGATCGTGGAGCCCTGGACGGCCTCGGCGGCCTCCTCGGACACCGCGCCGCAGAACTCCTCGTAGTCGATCAGACCGGTGATGGTCGGGTTCTTGCCGCAGACGGCGCACTCCGGGTCCTTCTGCACCCGGACCGTGTGGTAGCTCATCTCCAGCGCGTCGTAGATCATCAGCCGGCCGGCCAGCGGCTCGCCGATCCCGACGATGAGCTTGATCGCCTCGTTGACCTGGATCGACCCGATCGAGGCGCACAGCACGCCGAGCACCCCGCCCTCGGCGCAGGACGGCACCATGCCGGGCGGCGGCGGCTCGGGGTACAGGCAGCGGTAGCACGGGCCGTACTCGGCCCAGAACACGCTGGCCTGCCCGTCGAACCGGTAGATCGAGCCCCACACGTACGGCTTGCCGAGCAGCACGCAGGCGTCGTTGACCAGGTACCGGGTGGCGAAGTTGTCGGTGCCGTCGACGATCAGGTCGTAGCCGGCGAAGATCTCCAGGGCGTTGTCGGAGTCCAGCCTGACCTCGTGGACCACCACGTTGACGAGCGGGTTGATCTCGCGGATGCTGTCCCGGGCCGACTCGGCCTTCGGGCGGCCCACGTCGGACTGGCCGTGGATGATCTGGCGCTGCAGGTTCGACTCGTCCACCACGTCGAAGTCGATGATGCCGAGCGTGCCGACCCCGGCCGCGGCCAGGTACAGCAGGGCGGGCGAGCCGAGGCCGCCGGCCCCGACGCACAGGACCTTGGCGTTCTTCAGCCGCTTCTGCCCGGTCATGCCCACGTCAGGGATGATCAGGTGACGGGAGTAACGCCGGACC
This sequence comes from uncultured Actinomycetes bacterium, assembly GCA_963834685.1. Classification (GTDB taxonomy): domain Bacteria; phylum Actinomycetota; class Actinomycetes; order Streptosporangiales; family Streptosporangiaceae; genus Palsa-504. The sequence continues at coordinate 201,425 of CAWICW010000008.1, forward strand.
TCGTCGACGGTCAGCGCTTCGGCGGGCTCCACCAGAGGGGGCAGCGACACGTTGCTCTCCTTGTACATATGGGATTGCCCCACGATCAACCGGCCGGCGTGAGCGGGAATTCCCGCACCCGGTCAGGCGCCGTGTCGAGCATGATGGTGATCTCGGCGGCAACCTGGGCGGGGTGTTCCATGTGGGCCACGTGGCCGGTGCGGGGCAGCACCACGATCCGGGCGCCGGCCAGCGCGTGCGCGGCCCGGCCCGCCGCGCGCGGGTCGACCACGCGGTCCTGGGCGCCGTACAGGAGCAGGGTCGGCGCGGTGATGCGGGCCGCGTCGCGCCAGGCCGCGTGCCGTCCGGTCCGGAAGAACTCGGCGGTGAGGGTCCGGATCGTGCCGACCACGGCGGGGATGGCGTAGTCGAGGGTGTCGCGCCTGGCGAGTTCGGTGACCTCGGCGGCGAAGCGGGCCGGCGGGAACAGCGCCGGGTCGCTGAAGCAGTTGGTGATGACGTCGGCCACGCGGTCTTCCGGCGGCAGGGCGTCGTACTTGCGCACCAGCCGGGGGCCGACCCGGGGCAGGCTGATCAACGCGAACCGCACCTGGTCCGGCCGCGGCCGGGAGTCGGGCAGGGCCGGCGAGATCAGGGTCAGCGTCCTGACCAGCCCGGGGCGGGCGGCCGCGAGCTTGACGGCGACCGCGCCGCCCAGCGAGTTGGCGATCAGGTGGACCGGGCCGCGCCCGCGTCGTTCGATCAGCGCGGCGACCGTCTGCGCGAACGCGGCGATCGAGTAGCGGCCGTCGGGGCGGGGCGGGGAATCCCCGAACCCGGGCAGGTCGAGCGCGTCGCAGGCCAGCCGGGGGCGGAGCAGGTCGATCAGGTCGGTCCAGTTCCGCGACGAGCCGGCCAGGCCGTGCACGCACAGGGCGGGCTCGCCGCCCTGGTCGGGAGCGCTGCGGACGTAGACCCGGTGGTCGCCCAGGGAGACGAACTCGCCGGGCCAGTGCGGGACAGGCTCTTGGGTCATGCGCTGGCTTTGCGGCGGGTCCTCGGCTTGGCGGGCTTGGGCTCCTCGTCCGCTTCGGCCGCGCCATCGCCCTGGTCACGACCGCTCTTCACCGCGGCTACGCTGGCCCGCAGGATTTCGGTCAGGTCGGCGGGCTGCCCCCTGGGGGCGGGCTCGTCCAGGCCGGCCGGGCGGACGATGTCGTTGCCCTCGACCTTGGCCCGGACGACCGCCTCGAGCGCCTCGCGGTAGGAGTCGTGGTACTGGTCGGGGTCGAAGTCCTCGGTCATGGTGTCGATGAGCGAGGCGGCCATCTTCAGCTCCTGCGACCGGACCTCGATGTCCTCGTCCAGGAAGGCGAAGTCGGGCTGGCGTACCTCGTCGGGCCACAGCAGGGTCTCCAGCGTGATGACGCCGTCCCGGACCCGCAGCGCGGCCAGCGCCTCGCGCTGGCGCAGCGCGACCTTGGCCACCGCGACCTTGCCCGAGTTCTCCAGCGCGTCGCGGAACAGCACGTAGGCCCGGACCCCGGCCGGCTCGGGCTCGGTGTAGTAGCTCTTGGCCGCGTAGATGGGCTCGACCTGGGCGCTCGGCGCGAAGTGCAGGACCTCGATCCGGTGCGCGGTCACCAGCGGGAGGTCGGCCAGGTCCTCGTCGGTGAGCACCACCATGTCGCCGGTGGGCAGTTCGTAGCCCTTGGCCACATCGGAGTAGGGGACTTCCTCCCCGTCCAGGGTGCAGAACCGGCGGAACTGGATCCGGGCCCCGTCCTTGCGGTGGACCTGACGGAAGGTGATGTCCCGCTGCTCGGTCGCCGCGTAGAGCTTCACCGGGATCACGACCAGGCCGAAAGAGATAGCCCCCGCCCATATGCTGCGCATGATCTTCACCTACCCCGGTTGGATAGGGCCGATTCCCCTAAAGTGGTGGAGCGAGTCTCCTAATTAGCCCAACTCTTCCAGCGAGCTTACGGCCTGGCTGAGATGATGAACACGCTAGGGCGAGGGGGAACGGAGAGGTATGGGCGCATTCGACGTAGTCGTGCTCGGCGGCGGTACCGCGGGCGTGCACGTCGCCACCGAGGTGGCACGGGGCGGCAAGTCCGTGGCGCTGGCCGAGGCCGGGCTGATCGGCGGCGAATCCCCCTACCTGGCCTGCCTGCCGTCGAACTCGCTGCTGCTGTCCGCGAGCCGGGGCGTGGCCTGGGAGGACGCGGTCGCGCGCCGTGACGAGGTGACCGGCGGCCTGGACGATTCCGGGCCCGCGCTGCGGCTCGCCGAGGCGGGCGTCACCGTGATCCGCGGCACCGGCCGGATCACCGGCCCCGGCACGGTGGAGGTGGCGCCGCCGCCGGACGGGGAGTCGCACCGCGAGGGCGGGACCACGGCGCTGGCCTACACCGACCTGGTCGTCGCGACCGGGTGCGAGCCGGTCGCGCCGCCGATCGAGGGCCTGGCCGACATCCCGGCCTGGACCACCGCCGAGGGCCTGTGCTCGCCCGACCTGCCGCGCCGCCTCATCGTGCTCGGCGGCGGGCCGGCTGCGAGCTCGCGCAGATCTTCGCCGCGTTCGGCTCCCAGGTGACGCTGATCGAGGCCGAGGCGGGGCTGCTGCCCGGCGAGGCCGCCTTCGCCGGGGAGATCCTGACCGCGGCGCTGCGCCGGTCCGGGGTCGAGATCTTCCTCGGCTCGCCGGCCACCAAGGCCGAGCGCACGCCGGACGGGCTCACGCTCGCGCTGGAGGACGGCACCCGCATCGACGCGGACCGGTTGCTGCTGGCCACCGGCCGGCGGCCGAGGCTCACCGGGCTCGGCCTGGACGCGCTCGGGATCACCGTGGCGCCGGGTCAGGCCCTGCCGACGACCACCGCCTGCCAGGTCATCGACGGGGTATGGGCGGCGGGGGACGTCACCGGAGTCACCCACACCCACGCCAGCCGCTACCAGGCCGGCGTGGTCGCGGCCAACCTCCTCGGCCAGCGCCGCGAGGCGGACTACAGCGCGATCCCGCGCTGCGTGTTCACCGCGCCTTCGGTTTACGCTGTGGGCGAACCGGCCCGGGCCGGGCTTTCGGTGGCGCGAGTCCTGCTCAGCGACACCACCCGGGGCTGGCTGGCCCCCGATGACCTGGGCCGGCTCGAGCTGTACGCGGCGGACGGAGTGCTGGCCGGCGCGGTAGCGGTGGGGCCGGACGCGGCCGCCTGGATGGCGGAGGTTACCCTCGCCATCAGGGCCAAAATACCGGTGACCGTCCTGGCCGACGTGGTGCACGCCTTTCCCACGTACGGGGAAGCGCTGCAGGCAGCGTTCTGCGAGCTAGCCCGGACCGGACCCGCCGTTCCGAAGGAAAAGGGGATCGGGCCGTTGAGCGAACTGGGCATGGAGACGCCGGAAGGCGACGCCCTCGAGCAGGACCGGGACGCCGTCTCGGACGAGGCCGTGACGGTAGCGCGGCATGACGTCCCGTTCGACGTGGACGAGGCGGACGCGGCCGAGCAGGCCCGCGCGGTCGGCTTCGACGATGACGATTACCGCTAATCGCGGCTTAGGATAGTTCGAACGCGGCATGCGGCCGCGGGCGACCACCCGGAGACCGAACTTGACCGCAACGTCCGATGCACGGCCACGCAGCAACCGGCTGCCCAGGCACGAACGGCGGCGGCAGCTCCTGGACGCGGCGCTTGAGGTGTTCGTATCGCAGGGATACCACGCCGCCGCCATGGATGAGATCGCCGAGCGGGCTGGCGTCAGCAAGCCCGTCCTGTACCAGCACTTCCCCGGCAAGCTCGACCTGTACCTGGCCCTGCTCGACCAGAGCGTGGACGAGCTGGTGGGAAGGGTCCGCGACGCGCTCCGCTCGACCAGCGACAACAAGCAGCGGGTGGCCGCCACGTTCAGCGCCTACTTCGAGTACATGGAGAGCGAGGGCCAGGCGTACCGGCTGGTGTTCGAGTCGGACCTGGGCAACGAGGGCGCGGTCCGGGACCGGCTGGAACGGGGCCAGCGCGAGTGCGCGGAGATGATCATGCAGATGGTGCGGCAGGATGCCGGCCTGGACGACGCTGAGGCCCACCTGGTGAGCGTGGGGATGGTGGGCCTGGCCCAGGTCACCGCCAGGTACTGGCTCAGCACCCGGGAGCACATCCCGCGGGAGGCCGCCGAGCAGCTCGTGGCCAGGCTGGCCTGGCGCGGCATCAGCGGCTGGCCGCGCAGCTAGCGGAGAGAAGATATGGAAGTCAAGATCGGGATTCACTCGGTGCCGCGCGAGCTGGTGGTGGAGACGGACATGCCCGCCGAGGAGATAGAGCGCAGCCTGTCCGCAGCCCTGGAAAAGGGTGAGCACGCGGTGTTCGCCCTCTCGGTGGCCAAGGGCGGGCGGGTGCTGGTTCCCGCCGACAAGATCGCCTACGTGGAGTTCGGCGGGGCCGAGGCGCGGCGGGTCGGTTTCGGTAACATCGTCTGAACTCGGGCGGGGCATGACGAAGCGCCGGGCCTGTCCCTGGTATCGTAGATATTGACTGATCAAGGAATGACATAACCAAAGGTCGTGTTATCCAGTCAGCTGCTGTTTACGCCGGGCCTCATCGTCCGGCCTCCTGGGGGGAACCCGAGTAAACGGCAGCGTCCCAACGACGGTAGCGGGCTCCCGGGCGCGCGCCGCGCCGGATCACGGCGCACGGCGGCACCGGTCGCAGCTCGCATCGTGGCGGGTCGCTGCGGGCAGCCTGCGGACATGACAGGCCCGCTTCCGGAACAGGCCGGGTGGGCCATGATGAAGGACGGCAACCCCTGACCACTCAAACTTCAAACGGGGACACGACAGACTCCCAAGCGGTCCCGTTTAGCGACTTCGGCATCAGCGAGGCGATCTGCTCGGGCCTGGCGGCCGCGGGCATCCTCACCACGTTCCCGATCCAGGCGCTGAGCCTTCCGATCGCCCTGCGCGGGCAGGACATCATCGGGCAGGCCAGGACCGGCACCGGGAAGACGCTGGCGTTCGGCATCCCGCTGCTGGAACTCATCCAGGACGGCCCGAAGGGCGCCCCGCGGGCGCTCGTCGTGGTGCCGACCCGGGAACTGGCCATCCAGGTCGCGGACGACCTGCGCACCGCCGCGGTCAACATGCGCGCCAAGGTGGTGACCGTGTACGGCGGCCGGGCCTACGAACCGCAGATCGACGCGCTGGCCGCCGGGGTCGACATCGTCGTCGGCACCCCGGGACGGCTGCTCGACCTGGCCCAGCGCCGGCATCTGGACCTGAGCGCGGTACAGGCCCTGGTGCTCGACGAGGCGGACAAGATGCTCGACCTCGGCTTCCTGCCCGACGTGGAGCGCATCATCCGGCTCACCCCGGACGGCCGGCAGACGATGCTGTTCTCCGCGACCATGCCGTCGGAGGTCGTCACGCTGGCCCGCCGCCACATGCGGCAGGCGACCAACGTGCGGGCCGAGGGTGACGACGAGAGCGCGCCGCCACCCGGCACGCGCCAGCACGTCTTCCGGGCCCACCAGATGGACAAGATCGAGGTGCTGGCCCGGTTGCTGCAGGCCAGGGACCGCGGCCTGACCATGGTGTTCTGCCAGACCAAGCGTGCGGCCGACCAGGTCGCGACCGCGCTGGCCAGCCGGGGTTTCGCGGTGGCGACCGTGCACGGGGACCTGGGCCAGGGCCAGCGCGAGCGCGCGCTGCGCGCGTTCCGCACCGGCAAGGTCGACGTGCTCACCGCCACCGAGGTGGCGGCCCGCGGGCTGGACGTGGACGACGTCACCCACGTGGTGAACTACGAATGCCCGGACGACGAGAAGACCTACGTGCACCGCATCGGCCGGACCGGCCGGGCCGGGAAACCCGGCGTCGCGGTCACGTTCGTCGACTGGCGGGACATGCACCGCTGGAAGCTCATCAACGACGCCCTCGGCCTCGGCCAGCCCGAACCCGTGGAGACGTACTCCACCTCCGAGCACCTGTACACCGAGCTCGATATCCCGCGCGAGGCGACCGGGACGCTGCCCAGCGCGCTGCGCGACCGGGCCGGCCTGGAGGCCGAGGCGGTGGAGGACATCGGCGAGACCGGCCGGATCCGCTCACCGCGGGCCCGCAGCTCGTCGGGCCGGACCGGCTCGTCGGGCCGCACCGGCTCGTCCGGCCGCGGCGGTACCTCCGGTCGCGGCGGCGCGGCCCGTAGCGGCGTGGCCGGCGACGGCGGGTCCGGGCGGGGTACGTCCGGCCGCGGTGCCGGGCGGATCGACCAGGAGGCCCGGCAGGCCGCCAGCCCGCGACGGCGGCGCCGGACCCGGGCGGGCCGGGAGATCGGCCGGCCCAGAACCAGCCGGAGGCACCGCGGCAGAAGGCCTCCTGACCGGTGCGGGTCGGGCCGCCCGCAGAGCCTGCTGACAGAGTCCGTTCAACGTCGCCAGGTAAGGTTCGCCCCTGTGAGCACACCAACCTCTCTTGACCTGCCCGACGGAGTGCGGCCCACCACGGTGCGCACCAGCCGCGGGTCGTTCGCGGCGCTGGAGGGCGTTCCGGTGTCGGGGGTCTGCGAGCGAGAACCGGCGCTGCTGGTCCCCGGTTACACCGGCAGCAAGGAGGATTTCCTCGTCGTGCTCGGTCAGCTGGCCGACCACGGTCGCCAGGTGATCGCGATCGACATGCGCGGCCAGTTCGAGACGCCCGGCCCGGAGGATCCCGGCGGCTACGCGCCCCCGGCCCTGGCCGCCGATATCGCCGCCGTCATCCAGGCCACCGGCGCCAGGCACCTGCTCGGGCACTCCTACGGCGGGCTGGTGACCCGCGAGGCCCTGCTGAGAACCAGGTCCCAGGACGATATCGGCTCGTTCACGCTGATGAGCTCCGGTCCGTCGGCGCTGACCGGGCCGCGGGCGGAGGAACTGCGCGGCATGCTCACCGCGCTGGGCGTGGCGGACGGCAGCCTGCCGGACCGGGACACGCTGCGAGCGGGGATCGCCGGCCTGTGGCGGGACCGCCTGGAACGGCAGGCCGTCACGGACGGGGTTTCCGGCCCGATCATCGCGTTCCTCGCCCGGCGGATGCTGAGCAACGACCCGTACGGCCTGGTGCAGATGGCCCGCCACCTGCTCACCGCGCCGGACCGCACCTCCGAGCTGGCCCGGCTGGACCGGTTCGCCATGCTGGTCATCTACGGCGAGGACGACAATTCCTGGTCACCGGGCGCGCAGGAGGCGATGGCCCGGCGGCTGGGCGCCCGCCGGATCTGCATCCCGGGAGCCTCGCACTCCCCCGCCGTCGAGGCGCCCGCGACCACGGCGATCGCACTGACCCAGTTCTGGGACGCGGCCGAGGTCGCGGCGGCGCACGCGGGCAGCGCGCGGATGGCTTAGGGGCCCAGCCCGTCCCAGGGCCGCCGGGTGACGGCGGCGGCCGCCCCCTCCGGGCAGTGCCGCAGATAGTCACACCAGCCGCACGACGCGCTGGGGCGCGGCGGGAACACCTCGTCATACCGCTCCGCGGGCAGGCCGTCCCGCAGCCGCTCGTCGGCCGCGGCGCACTCCTGCGCGATGCCCTCGGCCCGGCTCAGGTGCCTGGCCAGCGACGCCTCGGAGTGCGACCAGGCCAGCACCTGACCGGAGGGCAGGTGGTGCAGCTCGACCCGGTAGCAGGGCCGCTTGAGGACCCGGCTGGCGGCCAGCGCGTACAGGGCCAGGGCCATCGAGCTGCGCGCGTCGTCCACGGTGAGCAGGTGCCGCCCGGTCTTGTAGTCGACCACGACCAGCTCGGTGCCCGCCGTCTCTTCGGCGGGCCGGGCGTCCAGCCGGTCGATCCGGCCGGAGAGCACGATCGTGTCCGTGCGGGTGGACACGGTCCGTTCCACCCCGACCGGCTCGTCGGCCGGATCCAGCCCGGCGACGTACCCCTCCACCATGGCGATGGCGCGCTCCCGGTGCCGCACCGACTGGGTGTCGTCGGCGAAGCCCTCGTCGATCCAGCCGCGGTCGACGAGCCGGCCCGCGGCGGCCACGGTGCGTTCGGCCAGCGGCAGCCGCCACCAGCCGGCCAGCGCGTTGTGAATGCTGGCCCCGAGACTGTTGTGAGCCCAGGGCGGGCCCTTGGGCGGCGGCGGGCGGTCCTGGTAGGTCATCCGGTACCGGCGGGGGCAGTCGAGCCAGGCGGAAAGGCGCGTCGGCGTGCACGGATACAGCCGGCGCGGCATCCCCTCGAAACCCAGCTGCTCCACTAGGGCCCCGCCGACACCCACGCGTCGAACTGCTTCTCAGCGGCCGTGATCGTGGTTTCCTCGCCCTGGCCCGGCAAGACGCGGGTGCTGCCGGGCAAGGTCAGCAGGTACTCACCGATCGCGGTCAGCTGGCCGGCGAAGTCGGGGAACTCGCCGTCGTGCGGCACCGGACCGCTGGCCGTCAGGGTGTGCCCGGTGAACACGGCACCCAGGTCCTCGCAGTACAGGCAGACCGAGCCGGGCGTGTGACCCGGGGCGTGGATGACCTCGAGCCGGACGTCGGCGACCTCGAAGACCCCGCCGTCGGCCATCTCGATCTCGGCGTCTTCCTCCGGGTACGCGTCCCGCCACAGCAGCTGGTCCCGGGGGTGCAGCGCCACCGGCGCCTCGTCGGCCCCGGCCACCTCCAGCGCGGCGGCCACGTGGTCCGGGTGACCGTGCGTGCAGATCACGGCCAGCACCTCGCGATCGCCCACCGCGCCGAGCACGCCCGCCGGGTCGCGGCCCGGGTCGATGACGATGACCTCCTCGTTATCGCCGATGATCCAGGCGTTGGCCTGTTCGGACGACACCTGTTCGATCCGTGCGGCCATCCGAGCACGTCCTTCCTGTGCCGAGCACGTCCTTCCGGTAAGGCTGGTCCGCCGACCTTCCTACCACAGGAGCCGGAGCGCTCAGGCGGTATGGGCGAAGGCGATGGCCGAGTTCGCGACGAGCTGGACCGCGATGCCGGCCAGCAGGAGCCCGGCGATCCTGGTCACCAGCTCGACGCCGTTGTCGGTCAGCAGCCGGTGGATCACCAGGGCGAAGCGCGGGGCCAGCCAGACCGTCAGGGCCACCGCGGCCATGGCCGCGGCCAGGGCGAATCCGTCAGCGGCGCCGTGAATGCGCTGGACGTACAGCATGGTGGCCACGATCGCGCCCGGCCCGGCCAGCAGCGGGGTGCCGAGCGACACGAAGGCCACGATGGTGGCCTGCCAGGCCAGCTGGTTCCGGTCGTGCCGGGACGCCTGGCGTGTCCGTGTGACAGATGCTGGCTTCAGGCGACACCCTGTGGAATGATCATCCGCGGTGTCCGCTGTGGCCGTGACACAGGACGGCCAGGATGGTCAAGGGGGGATCGGTTATGTGGGCGCAGCTCATGCGCTTCAGGTTGAAGCCGGGCAAAGATACGGTCGGACTGCGCGAGCAGCTGCAGGCGGTCGAGCAACCCGATTCGGGCCTGTTGCGGACAATGATCATGCAAGACCAGAAGGACCCGGATCAGTTCTACACTCTGGTCGTGTTCCAGAACGAGGAGAAGGCGCGTGCGCGCGAGCGCGACCCGCGCCGCCAGGAGGGGCTGCAAGTCCTTCGGGCGATGCTGGCCGACAGGCTCATGGGTCCGCCGGAGTTCACCGATCTGGCCGTTGTGGAGGAGTGGACCGGGTAGCGGTCTTCCGGTACAACAGCAACGTACAGCAACCCATGCGTGCTACGGCTGCTCGGGGCAAGCACCCACATACGCACCACGCTGCGCTGTCTGACTGCGACCAGGATCGTGCCGCTAGTTTGCATCTAGGTGGCTCGCCGGACGGTAAGCGTCGAAGCGCGCGGTCTGAGGGCACCGGCCCGCGATCACCCGGACGGGATGATTTATCAGCCGAACAGCCCGCCTACCTTGTACTTCATGAGCGATCGGGGCCAAGGTCGCCATCAGGTGCGGGAGGCAGGCCATGAGCGGCGATGAGCTGGCGAGCTGGCGTGAGACGACCGCCAAGCAGTCGATCGTGGAGTTCGTCGCCGCCGTGACCGACCCCGGTTCGCCGGACTTCGTCCCCGAGCGGGACCGCATCGCGGTGTTCGACAACGACGGCACGCTGTGGACCGAGCAGCCCATGTACGCCCAGCTGGTCTTCGCGCTGGACCGGGCGGCCGAGCTGGGCCATCCCACCAGCCTGGAAGAGCTGCACGCGGGCGGGATGGAAGCCCTGATGAAGCTGCTGGCGCTCACCCACGCCGGCGTCACCACCGAGGAGTTCGACGCGGTGTGCCGGAGCTGGCTGGCCTCGGCCCGGCATCCGCGCTTCGGGCGGCTCTACCCGCAGACGGTGTACCAGCCGATGCTGGAACTGCTCGGCCTGCTGGACCGTAACGGCTTCTCCTGCTGGATCTTCTCCGGCGGCGGGACGGACTTCATGCGGACCTGGACGGCCGATGGCTACGGCCTGGCGCCGCACCGGGTGATCGGCAGCGTCGGGGAAACCGAGTTCCGCCTCGGCGACGGCGGCCCCGAACTCGTCAAGACCGCCAAAGTCGAGATCGTCAACGACGGGCCGCAAAAGCCCAGCTCGATTCACCGGCACGTCGGGCAGCGCCCGATCGTGGCCGGCGGGAACACCGACGGCGACCTGGCCATGCTCCAGTGGACCGCGGCCAGCCCGTACCGGACCCTGGAACTGGTGGTCCACCACACCGACGGTGACCGGGAGTATGCCTACGACCGTGACCCGATCCTGGGCGCCGGCACCGACCAGATCCTCGCCGCCGCTGCCGAGCACAAATGGACCGTGATCGACATGGCCGCCGACTGGGCCGCCATCCACCCTCCGGCCTCCTAGTACGGCGGCGGGGACGTTACCGGAGGCGGCGGCGCAGGGCGCGGAGCAGGGGCAGGGCGGCGAAGTAGGTGCCGACCAGCGAGCTGGCGCCGATGCCCAGGTCGACCGAGATCCGGCCCTGCTTGGCCCAGTAGACGTCCTTGAGGTCCACGAGCAGCGCGAACTCATCGACGATGAGGGCCAGTCCGGTGCCGTAGGCGATGGCCACGGCCGGGTGCCTGCGCCGGGCGTCCTCGCCGTGCACGGCGATGCCGCCGACGCCGCTGACCAGGCCGATTCCCCACATGTAGTGGTGCAGGTGGGCGCCGCCGACGCTCAGGTTACGGAACGGGCCCTTGCCGTCCTTGATGCTATAGGTGATGCCCCGGACGGCGCCGAACGTGGCGGTGAAGGCGAGCCAGCTGAGCAGCGCGGCCCGCTGCCGCGGGTCCAGCTCCTCGTGGAACACCGTGCGGACGTCTTTGGCGAGCGGCGATGTGATGGCCATTGGGAAACAGTACCGGGCGGGTTTCAGCCGCTCCGGACCGGCTGGGATCCGGTGGCCTCGGCGATCAGGCTCTCGTACGCGCCGGCCGCCGCGGTGTACGAGCCGATCCGGTGGCCGGTCAGGCTGCCGTGATCGTCGCTGCCGCCGGTGGCGATCAGGCCGAGGTCGCGGGTGAGGCCGAGCAGGCTGGCCTGCTCGGCCTCCGGCTGGTCCGGGTGAAAGACCTCCACCCCGGCCAGGCCGACGGCAGCCAGGCCGGCGATCTGCTCGTCGGTGACCAGGAGATCGCGATCGGCGCGGGGGTGGGCGAGGGCGGCGACGCCGCCGGCCGCGCGGACCAAGCCGATCGCGCGGACGGGTTCGAGCGCGTACCGGTCGACGTAGGCCCGGCCGCCGTCGGCGATCCAGTCCCGGGTGAACGCCTGATCGGGGGAGGCGATGGCCCCGCTGGCCGCCATCGCGCGGGCGATGTGCGGCCGGCCGACCACGGCCGACCCGGCGATGGCGGCGACGTCATCCCAGGTGATGGGGACACCGAGGCCGATCAGCCGGTCCACCATGGCGCGGGCGCGCAGCACGCGGTCGTCGCGGATGCGCCGCGTTTCCGCGGCCAGTTCCGGGTCGTCGGGGTCGAACAGGTAGGCCAGCAGGTGCAGGCTGTGCTGGCCACGGGGGGACGACCCCCCTGGCACCCCTCGGCTGGGACCGTCCAGCCGGCACGACAGCTCCATGCCCGGCACCAGGGTCAGGGACCCGGGCAGCGCCCGGACGGCCGACGCGTGCCCGGCCACCGTGTCGTGGTCGGTCAGCGCGACCACGTCCAGCCCGGCCCGGGCGGCGCGGCTCATCACCTCTGCCGGAGGGTCCGTCCCGTCGGAAGCGTTGCTGTGGACATGCAGGTCGGCGCGCACCGACCCAGTGTAGAGACTGCGTCAGGCGGCGGGCAGGCGGGGCGACGGAGCTCCGAAGGGCAGATCGAGGTCCATGCCGGGGTCGCGCAGGTCACGTAGCCCGATCGGCTCGATCAGCAGGATGCCAGCGGTCTCCGGCCACAGCACGACCCACAGCCAGTGACCCTTGATCTCGCCGGCGAACACGGCGCGGTCCGGCGAATCGACCTGCCACAGCGGGAAGTCATGTTTGCCGAACGACGCCGTGGCGATCGGCGGCGCGGACGCGAAGCCCGCCCCCGGGTCGACGGCGTCCAGGCCGGCCACCGCCGCGCCCAGGCCGACGCCAGGTTCCTCGGCCACGACCAGCATGTCAGCGGGCCCGCCCAGCGGGTTCGGGCCGGACAGCGCGACCGCGCAGGCGCACATGCCGGTTCGCTCGTCGCCGGCGCCGGCGAACCCGGTAACCAGCCAGCCGACCGGGAGCGGCCAGGGCAGCCAGGCCGGGACGCCCGCCGTGCGGAGCAGCCCGTCCAGGCCTTCCCGGGACGGGCTGAAGGCGGGCAGCAAGGGGTGGACCTCGCCGTGCCAGTCACAGCGCCAGGCGCTGGACCAGGCGGTCGGCTCCCGGACAGGCTTGCCGCACCGCGGGCAGGCGGCTGGCGAATGACGGTGGCTTTCCGGGCCCACGCTCACCCCATCGCCGGAGAAGATGCACTATGGCGGCGTTCTTACCCCGTTTGCGGGCGGACCATTCAGGTGAGCATGACAGTGGCGCCGACCCCCGCGAGGGGACCGGCGCCACGTGGTCACTCAGGTGTGAACTTCAGGACTCCTACGGGAGGACACCGAAGGTCGCGAAGAAGAGCTGGCTGCTGCTGACGCTGCTGATGACCGGGAATTTACCCTGCGTGAAGCCGGTCAGGTTGGTCACCGTGAGCTGAACCCGCGGCTTGTCGCTCGGGTTCGCATTGGCCGGGTAGGTCAGCACGAACGGGTGCGAGAAGTTGGTGTTCGACCCGTTGATCAGCGGGACGCCCGGGAAGTTGTTGAAGTTGGCTGCGTGGAAGTCCACGATCCAGATGGTCTTGGACGAGGCGCCGCACGGCTGCAGCGTGACGCCCTCACCCTGGAACGCGGTCGCGGCGACGCCCGAGCACAGGCCGCTGTCCACACCGAACGGCGCGTACTCGTTCTCGAACGCGGGAAGATTACCGTAGTGGAGGAGGTCCACAGGGTTCAGCAGGCCGAGGGCGACGAGCTGCGCCACGGTGCCCTGGAAGGACGAGTTCCAGTCCAGGGCCGGGTCGGAGTTGCTGGACCGGAACAGGATGATCTGGTTGCCGACCTTCTCGCTCTGCCGGAACACGTCGACCGGGGAGGCCGCTCCGCCGTTAAAGCCGGCGAAGTCCTTGTTGAAGAGGTTGATGCAGCTCGGGCCGCACGACGGCGTGGCGGCCGCCGCGGATCCCGCGGTGAGCGCACCCGCCGCGCCGACGCCGCCGACCAGGGTCAGCGTCGCCGCCGCGGCGAGCACCTTGCTCTTGATGGACATGAATGTTCCTCTCTTGGAACCCACAGCCGTGCCCTGCGCACGGCTGTCCGTGCTGGCCGCCGCAGCGCACGGGCCGGAAGGATCCCGGCCTGCTCGGCACGCTGCCGGCTCACGGTGGCCTGATCAGGACCATGATGTCTGGTCTGATCGGTCTTACAGTTCCATGGGGGTTTTCGCCCCCAATAAGAGAGACGCGTGATACGCGTAGATGGTTGACACGTGCGTACATACAAATGTGGCGCCGGCCCCCGCGAGGGGAGCCGGCGCCACGTGGTAACTCAGGTGTGAACTTCAGGACTCCCTAGGGGAGGACACCGAGGGTCGAGAAGAACAGCTGGCTGCTGCTGACACTGCTGATGACCGGGAAGAACGGGAAGCCGGGCTGCGTGAAGCCGGTCAGGTTGGTCACCGTGAGCTGAACCCGCGGCTTGTCGGTCGGGTTCGCGTTGGCCGGGTAGGTCAGCACGAACGGGTGCGAGAAGTTGGTGTTCGACCCGTTGATGAGCGGGACGCCCGGGAAGTTGTTGAAGAAGTTTTCGTTGTAGTCCACGATCCAGAGGGTCTTGCCCGAGACGCCGCACGGCTGCAGCGTGACGCCCTCACCCTGGAACGCGGTCGCGGCGACGCCCGAGCACAGGCCGCTGTCCACACCGAACGGCGCGTACTCGTTCTCGAACGCGAAAAGATTACCGTAGTGGAGGAGGTCCACAGGGTTCAGCAGGCCGAGGGTGACGAGCTCCGACACGGTGCCCTGGAAGGACGCGTTCCAGTCCAGGGCCGGGTCGGAGTTGCTGGACCGGAACAGGATGATCTGGTTGCCGACCTTCTCGCTCTGCCGGAACACGTCGACCGGGGAGGCCGCGCCGCCGTTAAAGCCCGCGAAGTCCTTGTTGAAGAGGTTGATGCAGGTCGGGCCGCACGACGGCGTACCGGCCGCCGCGGATCCCGCGGTGAGCACACCCGCCGCGCCTACGCCGCCGACCAGGGTCAGCGTCGCCGCAGCGGCGAGCACCTTGCTCTTGATGGACATGAATGTTCCTCTCTTGGAACCCACAGCCGTGCCCTGCGCACGGCTGTCCGAGCTGGCCCCCGCAGCGCGCGGGCCGGAAGGATCCCGACCTGCTCGGCACGCTGCCGGCTCACGGTGGCCTGATCAGGACAGGAACGGCTGACCTGATCGGTCTTGCAGTTTTGGAGAGGGAAAGCTCCGGGCAAACCCGGAAGCCTCGTTGAGGTCTAAACCGGTCAAATAGGATTAATAATGCGAAGGTAAGACAACAGCGTAAACGTCATGCATTAGTCACGGGCTGAAACGGGCTTGACCGTCTTAGCCATCTAGCTCTGTCAGTCTCGGTACCGACCGTTCGGATCACAGTGGCGGCGCGGATCCGGCGCCCCCGCTGAGCCTCCCGGTCTGAACCTCTCGACCTTTATCTCATATCAACGACGCGTGATGTGGCCAAATGGTTGGCATGGATCGCGATCATTCGCCGACGTGACCAAATCGCAACTTTTAATGGCCTGTCCTGCGAACAGTGCTCACCGATATGGCGGGCAGAACCATACCATGCTTGCCGTCGCCCGGCGGCACGATCGATACTTGACGACGTGTCCGGCTCTGTAATCCCTTGTGTGGGCGCCGTCATCAAAGACGACCAGGGGCGGCTGCTGCTCATCAAGCGCGGGCATGCGCCGGGGGCCGGGCTGTGGTCGCTGCCCGGCGGGAGGATCGAGCCTGGCGAGACCGACGCCGAAGCGCTGGTCCGGGAGATGCGCGAGGAAACGGGCCTGGTGATCGACCCGGGACAGCTCATCGGTACCGTGCGGCGGTCCGCCCGGGACGGCGATGTCTTCGACATCAGGGACTATGCGGCCACGGTCACCGGCGGAACGCTCCGCCCGGGCGACGATGCGGCCGACACGCGCTGGGTGGCTGCCAGTGAGTTGGAATCACTGCCTATCACGGAAGGTTTGGTAGAAGCCCTCACCGGTTGGGGTGCTCTGGGGTGAAGACGGTATTGATCGTCCTATTTCTTCCTGTCAATGCTCGACCGGACCGGTTGTTCTGTCTGATGGCTCATCGGTACGTACCGGGGTTAATCCGAGGCTTGACCAGGTTCACCGGAGGCGAATCCTGCGGCGTTACCCCGGGCCACGATGGCCTGGGCCATTGTGCGGGAAGCCTCGTCGATCATCTCGTCACCGAGCATGACCGCGCCGCGCTGATCGACCCTGGTGACCTGGGCATAGGCCTCCCCCGCGAGTCAAAGGGCGCGGCACCGCCTGGACTGTATTTTCCCCGCACACCCACTCCAGGCGCGACGAAGGAGTGACGAGGGAAGGCGCCGGGGCCCCGCGAGCCAAAGGGGCGCGTCCCTGCCCGGACTGAGGAGCGACGAGGGAAGGCGCCGCCCCAAGAGGGGCCCGGAGGCGAGCGGGACAACAGAAACCACGCTTCGTTAGGGAAAATTAGCTTGTAAGGACGTGGGTTCGTAGCATGAACTCATGAGTCCCCCGCCGATGTCCCCGCCAACCGCCGAGCAGATCACCAAGGCGCTCGACGGCGTGCAAGATCCCGAGATCCGACGGCCCATCACCGAGCTCGGCATGGTCAAGGGCATCGACGTCGCGCCGGACGGGACGGTGCGGGTGCAGGTGTGGCTGACCGTCGCCGGCTGCCCGCTGCGGGACACCATCATCCGCGACGTCACCGCGGCGGTCGGCAAGCTGCCCGGCGTGTCCTCGGTCCGCGTGGACCTGGACGTGATGAGCGATGAGCAGCGGCGGGGCCTGCAGACCCAGCTGCGCGGCGGGCGGCCCGAGCCGGAGATCCCGTTCGCCCAGCCGGCCTCGCTGACCAGGGTCTACGCGGTGGCCAGCGGCAAGGGCGGGGTGGGCAAGTCGTCGGTCACGGTCAACCTGGCCGCGGCGCTGGCCGCCTCGGGCCACAAGGTCGGCGTGGTGGACGCCGACATCTACGGCCACTCGGTGCCGCGGATGCTGGGCGTCACCGGCCGCCCGACCCCGGTCGAGAACATGATCATGCCGCCGTCGGCGCACGACGTGAAGGTCATCTCGATCGGCATGTTCACCAAGGGCAACACTCCGGTGGTCTGGCGCGGGCCGATGCTGCACCGGGCCCTGCAGCAATTCCTGGCCGACGTGTACTGGGGCGACCTGGACGTGCTGCTGCTCGACCTGCCGCCGGGCACCGGTGACATCGCCATCTCCGTCGGCCAGATGCTCCCCTCGGCCGAACTGCTGGTGGTGACGACCCCGCAACTGGCCGCCGCGGAGGTGGCCGAGCGGGCCGGAGCGGTCGCGACGCAGACCCATCAGCGGATCGCCGGGGTCATCGAGAACATGTCCTACCTGGTCTGCGCGCACTGCGGGGAGCAGACGGAGATCTTCGGCTCGGGCGGCGGGGCTTCGGTCGCCGAGGCCCTGGGCCGGATCACCGGGACGCGGGTGCCGCTGCTCGGTCAGGTGCCGCTCGATGTCCGGCTGCGCGAAGGCGGCGACGCCGGGATCCCGCTCGTGCTCGGCGAGCCCGACTCCCCCGCCGCGCTCGCGCTGAGGAAGATCGCGGACGAACTCGGCGCCCGGCGCCGCGGCCTGGCCGGCCGTCAGCTCGGCCTCTCGCCGCGCTAGCCCTGGGCGGTCAGGTCGCGTCGATATCGTAGGGGGCGCGCTCGCCGGGAGCGAGCGGCGCGGCGCTGGCTCGCGGGCGGCCGTCTTGCGCGGCGGCCGTGGCCCGGGCGGCGGAGTTCCCGCCGTTCCCGTTCAGGTCGTCGAACAGGTGCTTCTGCACGAACCGCTTGGGGTTCAGGTCCTCGATGTCGAAGTCGGAGAACTCGGGTCCCAGCCCTTCCCGCAGGTCATTCTTGGCGCCTTCGGCGATCCGGCGCAGGTCACGCAGGGCACGCCCGGCCTGGGACGCCATCTTCGGCAGCTCGTTCGGGCCGAAGATGACAAGCGCGATCACCGCCAGGATCAACAGCTTGGGGATAGACAGATCGAACACGCTCAGGTCTCCGTCGCGCTGGTGAGGTCACGCACTTGCACGTCCACTTTAAACCGTGTTAGCTCGCGCCGTAGCCGGGCCACGAGCGTGATAAACAAACAGGTCACCGGAACGGGTTAACCCAGGACGCCAGCCGGGAGAAGCCGCGGGACATCCGCTTCCAGAAGCCGGGCGGCTTGTCGTGCGGCAGGGCCCCGATCACGCTGTCCACGGTCTGGGCCGGCGCGTCGGCCATCACGGTGTACACCATGCCGCGGCTGGACCAGGTCAGGGACCGCTGATCCGGCTCCGCGGCGTAAATCACGTGGCCGGCCACGGTGATCTTCTGCCAGCCGGCCAGCTTGGCGGCCAGGTTGCCGCGCTGCTCGAACAGCGAGACCACCGACAGGCCATCTGAATAGCCCAGGTCAAGCACGGCTCCGGTACTGGTCTGGGTCTGCGCGCCGGTGAATAGCGACAGACCGCCGGGGAGTTCGGGCGGGACCAGCCAGCCACGGGTGCGCAGGGCAAGAAGCTGAGGGGCCGGGAGCGGATCGGTCCACGGGCCCTGCGGATCGGACGGCCCGCCGGCTGGCGCGGCGGCCGGGGCCTGCTTGGAGAACCGGACGTTGATGAACACGTCTTCGCTGATGACGTGCGCGGCGGTGTCGAAGACCTCTCGCTCCAACGGCAGTTTGGTGGCGTCGTCCAGCCAGAACCTCGCGGCCAGGCTGCCGTTGTCGCGCCAGGCCTCCACGATCTGGACCGTGCGGTTGTCGGCCGAGCCCGCTCCGGCGTACACCACGACGTAGTGCGTTTCGAGCAGGCGCACGAGCTGGGTGGTGACGCCCAGCACGCCTTCGGGCCACTGTCCGTCGGTGTCGGAGGACAGGTAAGGCTCGCTGCTGGTCTGCGTCCCGGCGACCAGCGTCCGGGTGACCGTCTGGCCGCCGCTGGCGTGCCAGATGTCCGACACCAGCACGCTCCCGCCGCTCGGGCCCCAGTGCGAGATGATCTCCTCGCCCTGGTAGGAGGTCACGACCGCCGCCTGGGCCGCCTGCGTCAGCAGGCGTGCGGCCAGGGCGCTGGCCGGGCGCCGAGCCGTCGGCGACGGCGTGCCCCCGGCCGGCGGGACGGCGCTGGCCGACCCGGCCATCCCGTCCGGCGACGCGCTGACCGCCGTCTGGCCGCTGCAGGCGGTGACCAGGAAGCCGGGCACGGCCACCGCGAGCACGGCGGTCAGCAGCAGTGCTGGCCGCGCGGCGCGGCGGCGGTTTACCGGGCAGTGGAAGGCGAACACGCCGGCCTCAAGGTTGGGTCGCGTCCGAGCCGGCCACCGATGCCCCCGCCGATGGCAGCCCCGACGGGCCGGTGAACGGAACCTCCCCGGTGGTGATGGCGTGCTCGACGCTGTACATCTCCACCGGCGGCGTGATCCTGGGCCCGGGCGTCGCCGCACCGCCACCGCCCGCGGTGAAGGCGGCCGTGCTCAGGCCGACGACGAGCGACACGGCGCCGAACACCAGGTAGCGACGGCGGACCGGACCCCTGGACCCCGGCCGCCGGGTCTGTGGCCGGCCCGCGGCCCGCGGGTCGGGCGCCAGGCGCAGCAACCGCCGCCGGGGCGGCAGCGGCCCGCCGGGGCCGGTCATGGCGATCAGGCGCCGGGTCATGGCCGCTTCGGCCGGGGCTCCGGACAAGAGCGTGCTGAGTTTCTGCTTCAGCGCCCGGAGCTCGGCGGCCTCGGTCCGGCACTGCTGGCAGCTGGCCAGGTGGGCGTGCGCGCGATCGCGTTCGGCCCCGTCCAGTTCGCCGTCGACCAGGGCCGACAGCCGGTCACCGAGATGGCTCATGATCCACCCGGCCGCTTCACGCTGCGGTGCTCGAGCGCGGCCCGCAGCTGAGCCCGCCCGCGGTGAATCCGGCTGCGCACCGTGCCCAGCTTGACGCCCAGGGTGGCGGCGATCTCTTCGTAGGAGAACCCCTCGATATCGCATAGCACCACGGCGGCACGGTATTCCGGCGGAAGCGCCTTCAGCGCAGCCTGTACATCGTCATCCAGGTGACTGTCATCGAAGGCCTCTGCGGGCGTGGGCTCGGAGCCGGGCAGCCGGTGAACCATTTCGTCGGCCAGGCCCTCGAACCTGATCCGCTGCTTGCGCCGGGCCGAGTCCAGGAACAGGTTGGTGGTGATGCGATGCAGCCAGCCCTCGAACGTCCCGGGGGTGTAGCTGGACAGCGACCGGAAGACCCTGACGAAGACCTCCTGGGTGAGATCCTCGGCGTCGTGCGGATTGCCGGTCAGCCGGTAGGCGAGCCGGTAGACCCGAGCGGAATGCGTGCGGACGATATCCTCCCACGTGGGGAGGTTCCACTCGGGCTGAGCAGGCTGTGTCGGCGCGGATTCCAGAGTCCTGGCCTCCTCCAGCAAACCGCCCTCCGGGTCGCAGATTGCCGCGACTCTTACCATCGTGCCCTGGATTCTTCCGTTGCGCCAGTTGGGGACCGGATAGGCCGACGGCGCGGCCATGAGGACCGCGAAGGACGGCCGGGTATCGCTTAGGTAACGGCCCGGGACCCGGGAGAGTTCCCGGACCTGCGCATCTGGCGCTAGGCTGCTGCGGGTGGGCCCACTTGCCTATGCCGCTGACTACATACCCGAGGACGAGCCGCTGCTGGCCGCCCGGGCGTATGCGGCCGACCTGGGCGGCACCGAGCCGGTGCCCCCGGCGGTAGGCGCGACGCTACGCTTCCTGGCCTGCGCGGTCGGGGCCAGGACCGCGGTCGAGATCGGCACCGGCTGCGGCAGCTCCGGCATCTGGCTGCTGCGCGGAATGCGCCCCGGCTCCACGCTCACCAGCGTTGATATCGAGCCGGAATACCAGCGAATGGCACGGAAAGCGTTCACCCAGGCCGGCTTCGCGCAAAACCAATGCCGCCTTATCCTGGGCCGGGCGCTGGACGTGCTTCCCCGGCTCTCCGATGGCGCCTACGACATGGTTTTCTGTGACGCCGATGTGCGGGACTATCCGGATTACCTGATCGCCGCGCTGCTGCTGTTGCGGCCCGGCGGCGTCGTGGCTTTCAATAACGCGCTGCCGACGGGAGCGCTCCGGGACGACCCCGAGGACTTCGACGACACAACCGACCTCGCTCACCAGGTACGCGGGGATGACCGGCTCGTCCCGGTCCTGGTGCCGCTGGGCAATGGCCTGCTCGCCGCGGTCAAGAGGGGAGACTAGGCCAGGTCACCCGACCACGGACTTCAAGGCATCACCAAGCCTAGCCGCCTCGTCCGCCGTCAGTTCAACAACCAGCCGCCCGCCGCCCTCAAGCGGGACCCGCATCACGATGCCGCGCCCCTCCTTGGTGACCTCAAGCGGACCGTCGCCCGTCCGCGGCTTCATCGCCGCCATTCTCCCATCCCCTTCCTCCCGGCTCCATGCGCTGCACCGCTGCGAGGCACCATGCCCTCAGTCCTGCGCTCTCAGGTACCGCGCATGCCACAATCCCGGGTGCCCGCTGCGGAACCGGCCAGCCACAACCGTTTCTATCTGTCGCCCTATTATCCCGTGTTCCGAAGCAGAATGGTAATGATCGGCCATGCTCGCTGCCGTCCGCGGGCGTGCAGCGGCCTTTTCGCCGGCCGTTCAGCGATTGCGCCGGCGCGTCGCGTGATCAGGTGCTGATGGCCGGCTGCAGCGCCGGCCTCGCGGTCAACACCGACCTGGGGACGTCGCTGTGGCCGCTGTTCGTCCTCCCGGCCCTGGCGGCCGGGTTCGCCGCGCTGGACGAGGTCGCAGCCGCCTTCGGCGACACGGTGTCGGTGGTGTCTGGCGGCCTGGCGTGTATCGCGGGTGCGCTGGTGCTGGCCCGGCTGCGGCCGGGCTTCCGGCAGCAGCGGACGCCGACGCGCGCCGCGCCGCAAGCCGGACAGGAAAACTCGTTACCGGGGGTCTCGGACACCTCCAACAATGCTCAAGGCTGAGCTTTGAGCACTCTTGGAGGTGGCGGGAATCGAACCCGCGTCCTTCAGTGCATCACCAGGGCTTCTCCGGGCGCAGCTTGCTCTGCTTTTCTCAGCCCCGGCGATCACGCAAGCAAGGCGCCGACAGGCTCAGTCGCTGTTCGATGTCCCGCCTGGCCCCGCGACCGGGTCAGGCGGTGATCCTTCTAGCTGATGCCAGGCACCGGGTCGAAGGCATCCCCGGGCTGACACACCTCTAACTCGCCTTAAGCGGCGAGAGTGAGGTGAGTGCGCGATGTGTTGGCACTTATTGGTTTGCGGTCACAGGATTTACGAGGTCATAACCGCAACCCTCGGCCCGCTTCCCCTGGTTCAACCACCGAAGTCGAAACCGTTCACCCCCTATTGAGTTGTGCGGCAGGCACGATACGTTCTGCCGTACCTGACCGTACACGTACAACTCACGCCAGCCAACTCAGATTCCCGGCCGCCGCGGCGTATCGGGAGCGGCGGTCAGCTGCCGAGGGCCGACAGGAACGCCCCGGCCAGCGCGGCGGCGGAAAGCTGCGACGTCTTGCCGGACTCGATGACGGTGAAGGCGATGTCGCCGCGGAAGCCGACGAACCAGCTGGTCCAGGTCGATCCGGTGCGGACCAGGCCGACCTGGCCGTAGACCGGCTTCCCGGGCCGGCTGGCCGCTTGCGCGGCACCCGAGCGGACCGCGCTGCGCATGAGACTGCGCAGCTCGAACAGGTCACTGGGGTTCAGCGCGGTTCCCGAGGGGTCTGGCGAACCCTCGGTGAACTGCGGGGTGTGCCAGCTGCCCGACTCCACCGCCGCGGCGACCATGGCCATGGACAGCGGGCTCATCTGGACGTTGCCCTGGCCGATGGTCTCGGCGGCGAGGCCGGCCATGCCCGCCGCGGACGGGACCGACCCGGAAAAGGCGGGAACCGGCAGGGAGGACCAGTCGGCGCCGATGCCGAAGCCCTTCACCACCTGGTCGAACTGGCCGACGGTCAGACGTTCGGAGAGCCCCGCGAAGGCGGTGCCGCAGCCGTCGGCAAAGTCGTCGCTGAAGGACTTGGCCGCGCCGGCCGCGTCGCTGGTGAAGGTCTGCCCGCCGACGGTGAAGGAGTTCTCGCAGGAGATCTGGGTTCCGGCCTTGACCCCGGTCCCCAGCACCGCGGCGGCCGACACGATGGTGAACGCGGTGCCCGGCGTCAGCCTGGCGTCCAGCGCGTCCACGGCGGGCGCGCCAGACACGTGGCGCTGCGCCACCGCGAGCACCTCTCCGGTGGACGCCCTGACGGCGACGATCTCCCCCCAGTCGGACACTCCGTCCAGCGCGGCCAGCGCCGCGCCCTGCACCCGCGAGCTGATCGTGGTGCGCACCGGAGTGCCGGCCGCGCCCGCCCACCGCGCGAGCACGCCCACCTGGGTGCCGGCCGAGGTCACCGCGACGACCTCGGTCGTCGGCGTGCCCATGAGCTGACGCTGATACTTCTGTTCCAGGCCGGACAGCCCGACGGTGGTGCCGGGCAGGTAGAACGCACCCTCGTTGCGCAGTACCGGGCTGGTTTCGTTGCCCACCGTTCCGACCAGCCCGGTGGCCTCAGCCTGGAACAACCGCGCTCGTTGCCGCTGAACCACGAGGCCGGGCACGTCGCGGAGCCCGGAGCGCAGGCTGGAGTAGGTCGCGGGATCGAGCGAGGCGAGCTTGAGGAACTCGTTCGGCGGGGCGGCGTTGATCTGGCCGAGGACCTGCCCGGCATCCAGCCCGGTCGCGGTCGCGAAGCGGCCGGCCGTCGCGGCCGGGTCGGTCAGGGCGGAGGGCATCACGCCCACCACGTAGACCGGGCTCGGTACCTGCAGCGGCTGTCCCTCGGCGTCGAGCACGGAGGCGCGGTCCGGGAACTGCGTCACCACGGCCAGCCGCTGCCCCTGGCCGAGGCCCGGGTAGACCACGCTCGGCGCCCACTGCACCGTCCAGGTGTCGTCGTCGGCCCGGCTCAGCCCGAACCGGCCGTGGTAGGTCCACACCCGCCCCTCCTCGGCCAGATCGACCGTGGCGGTGAACGACGCTTCCGCGGTGCCGCCGTGCTGGGTAATCGAATCCATGGTCAGGAACAGCTGGGTGGCGTCGAGCTGCGCGAAGGCGTTCTTCAGGTCCGCGGCCGCGGCACCCGGCGAGGCCGAGGTCAGCGCGCCCGCGGCGGCGTAGTGCTGCTGCTGCCAGGCGAGCAGGAACGCCTGCACGGTGGGCTCCGCAGACGGCTCCGAGTCGAAACCCGTGGCCAGGCCGATGACCAGGACCCCGACGGCGACGATGAGCAACCCCGCGATCCGCGCGCGCTTGCCCGGCCGACTCGCGGGCGCGGACCGGCGGCCGGAGCCCGATGATCCCGCGGACCCGTGCCGGGCCCGGCGCGGTAGACCGGGTGCCGCGGGACCATTGAGGCTGACGGGGTCAGCAGGAATAACGGGCCCAGGAGGAACGACGGGGATGGCGGGGCCTTCGGGGCTGGCGGGGATAACGGGGTCAGAGGGGGCGGAGGGACCAGCCTGGCGCGGCCCGGGCACGGCGGGACCCCGCGGCCTGGCGCGGCCGCCTCGCTCGCTCGAACTCCAGGACACGATCGGCCTGCCCGTCACCTTCGCCGTTTCAGCGCGCGGTCTATTTCCCTGGCTGCGTCACGTCGTGCTAGGTCCTGTCGCTTATCGTAGGTCCGTTTACCGCGCGCCAGGCCCAACTCCACCTTGACGTTGCCGTCCTTGAAGTACAGCGAGAGCGGGATCAGCGTCAGGCCCTGCTCGGACACCTTGGCCGACAGCCGGTCGATCTCCTTGCGGTGCAGCAGCAGCTTCCTGATCCGGCGCGGGGCGTGATTGGTCCAGGTGCCCTGCACGTACTCGGG
This sequence comes from uncultured Actinomycetes bacterium, assembly GCA_963834685.1. Lineage (GTDB taxonomy): Bacteria > Actinomycetota > Actinomycetes > Streptosporangiales > Streptosporangiaceae > Palsa-504. The sequence goes on from CAWICW010000008.1 coordinate 226,055, forward strand.
AATGTGCACGTTATGCAGCCACGCCTCGCCGTCGGTGATCTGCGCGAACCCGTCCGCCAGCGACGCACGCCCGGCGCGCAGCGACTTCACCTCGGTGCCGGTCAGGACCAGGCCCGCCTCATAGGTGTCTTCGATGAAGTAGTCGTGGTAGGCACGCCGGTTACGGGCGATGGCCTTCTGCCCTTGTTCCCGAGCCACGTCCCTCCCGTCAGCACGCCCGCCACTCCCGCTTAGATCCGCAGGTAGCGGCGCAGCGTCAGGAAGGACGTCACACCGCACAGCAGTACCGCGACGGCCATCGAGAACAGGATGACCTCGATGAGGTCGCCGACGGACAGACCTACGTTGAAGGAGAAGTACTGTCCCAGGCTATCCAGCATGAGCGACTTGACCGCCACCAGCAGCCCAGCGGCGATGGCCCAGCCGATCAGCCCGGCGATGGTCCCCTCCAGGAGGAACGGCAGCTGGATATAGAAGTTGGACGCCCCGACCAGCCGCATGATCGCGGTTTCCCGGCGGCGGTTGAAGGCGGACAGCCTGATCGTGTTGGCCACCAGCAGGACCGCCGCCACGATCAGGATCAGGGCGATCACGACCACCGCGTTCCTCGCGCCGTCCAGCAGCCGGTAGAACTTGTCCAGGATCGTCATCTCGTTGACCACGGTTTCCACCCCCTGCGCGCCGGTAACCGCGCTGGCCACAATGTTGTAATCGGCCTCGGGGTTGCGCAGCTTGACCTCGAACGAGTCGGGGATGTCGCCTTCCTGGGTGTCCTGGACCAGGGTCGGCTCGTTGGAGAATTCCTGCCTGAACTCGGAATAAGCCTGCTGCTGGGATACGTAGTACACGTTCTGGACCTGGGGCATGGAGAGCAACTGGTGCTCCAGTTGCTGCCGCTCGGCCACGGTGGAGGGCCCGTTCTCCTGGCACTGCGGTTCCAGGCTCGTCTTGATGCACAGGTAGATCGACAGCTCGACCTTGCCCTGCCAGTAGGTCCGCGTCCTGTCCACCTGCTTGACGAACAGCAGGCCGGTACCGAGCAGGGAGAGGCTGATGGCCACGACCACGATGAGCGCCATCGTCATGGTGAGATTCCGGCGCAGCCCGATCCAGATTTCGGAGAGGACGAACTGTGAACGCATGCTGGCTGATCCCTTGCAGTCCTAGGCGACGGCGGGTCCGCCGCGCCGCGATGACAGGTCAGTATGCCTGGCCGTACACCCCGCGTGACTGGTCGCGGACGACCTTGCCGTATTCCAGCTCGATCACCCGCTTGCGCATAGAGTCGACGATGGCCGCGTCGTGCGTGGCCATCACCACGGTCGTCCCGGTCCGGTTGATCCGGTCGAGAACCTTCATGATGCCGATCGACGTAGCCGGGTCGATGTTCCCGGTCGGCTCGTCGGCGAGCAGGATCATCGGCCGGTTGACGAAGGCCCGGGCCATCGCGACCCGCTGCTGCTCCCCGCCGGACAGTTCGTCGGGCATGCGGTCGTGCTTGCCCTCCAGGCCGACCAGGTCGATCACCTCGGGAACGACCTTGCGGATGAAGCGCCGGTTCTTGCCGATGACCTCCAGGGCGAACGCCACATTCTGATAGACGTTCTTGTTCGGCAGCAGCCGGAAATCCTGGAACACGCAGCCGATGCGCCGGCGCAGATAGGGCACCTTCCAGTTCGTGAGCCGCGCGAGATCCCGGCCCGCCACGTGAATCCGGCCTTCTGACGGCCGCTCCTCCTTCAGCACCAGCCGGAGGAACGTCGACTTCCCCGACCCGGACGGACCCACCAGGAACACGAACTCGCCCTTGGCCACCGATATGTTCACGCTCTCCAGCGCGGGCCGGGACTGATTCGGGTAGACCTTGGTGACGTTATCGAAATTGATCACGGAACCATCACAGCGCTGTAGGTGGGCGTTTCACGGGCCGGACGCCGCCAACTCGTGCGACTTGCGGGTAACCTGGTTCAAGCAGGGAACAGTCTAGAGGGAAACTGGCAGCTAAGGCCGTAACATCGCGGCAAGTGCCGGAGCACGGGCCAGCCGGAAGGGGTTCCGATGAGCTGTGAACACCTGATCTGCGCTCAGTGCGCAGGGCCGGTCATCGAAGGCCGGTGCCCGGCGTGTCGCGCCGCGCGGCAGCACGTCCACCACCAGCACTTCAACGCCACGCCGCAGCTCATCGTGGCCGTCCTCCTGGGGCTGACCGCGCTGTTGCTGCTGGCCATGCACCTGCACGGGTAGCAGCGCCGGATAAACGACAGAGCCTACCGGCCGTTCTGGCGCATCCAGCGGATCTCCGCGTCGATGAACTCGTCGATCTCGCCGTCCAGGACCGCGACGGTGTTACCCGTCTCCATGCCCGTCCGCACGTCCTTGACGTTCTGGTAGGGGTACAGGACGTAGTTGCGGATCTGGGTGCCCCAGGCGCGACCGCCGTCGCCGCGCAGCGCCTGCATCTGCTCGGCCTCCTCCTGGCGCCGCCGTTCGAGCAACTTGGCCTGCAGCACGACCATGGCCGAGGCCCGGTTCTGGATCTGGCTGCGCTCGTTCTGGCAGGAGACCACGATCCCGGTGGGCAGGTGGGTGATGCGGACCGCCGAGTCGGTCGTGTTGACCCCCTGGCCGCCTGGCCCGCTGGAGCGGAACACGTCGACCCTGATCTCGTCCTCCGGGATCTCGATGTGGTCGGTCTGCTCCACTACCGGCATCACGTCGACCCCGGCGAATGAGGTCTGCCTGCGCCCCTGGTTGTCGTACTTGGAGATGCGGACCATCCGGTGCGTGCCGTGCTCGCCGCGCAGCGTCCCGTAGGCGTAGGGCGCGTTCACCGCGAAGGTGGTGGACCTGATGCCCGCTTCCTCCGCGTACGAGGTGTCGTACACCTCGGTCGGATACTTGTGCCGCTCCGCCCAGCGCAGGTACATCCGCAGCAGGTTCTCCGCGAAGTCGGCCGCGTCCGCGCCGCCCGCCTGGGCGTTGATCGAGATCAGCGCCTCCCGGGCGTCGTACTCGCCATTCAGCAGGGTCCGTACCTCGAGCCCGTCGATCTCGCTGCGCAGGGCGGCCAGCTCACGCGCCGCCTCGTCGCGGGTGGGCGCGTCGTTCTCGCTCTCAGCCAGGTCGAACAGCACCGCGGTGTCGTCGAGCCGCTGGTGCAGGGTGGCCAGCCGGGCCAGTTCGGCCTCCAGGTAGGACAGCCGGCGGTGCACCTTCTGCGCGCGGTCCTGGTCCGTCCACAGCTCCGGATCGGCCGCCTGTTCCCGCAGGCCTTCCGCCTCTGCCCGCATGGCGGCAGGGTCGAGCACCGCCTCTATGCTGGCGAGCGTCGACTTCAGTGCCGCGATCTCATCGGCGGGATCCAGACCTGCCACGCCGAAAGTTTACGCGAGAAGCACATGCAGATCAGTCAGCCCCGCCCGCGAGCCAAATCCGGTGGCCAGACCCGGTATCCTGCCTTAGCGTGGCACTCCGAAGGGGCAGGAACAGGCTTACGTACCTGGGGGTTCTCGGGTCGGCGGCGCTGGCCGGCGTGGTCGCGCTCGGGGGGTGTTCCTCGGCGGCGGACCCGGCCAAGGCGGTCACCAGCGCGGAGCACAGCCTGACCATCGCGCAGGCGCAGGCCGCTTACAGCTCCTACGTCGCGGCCAGCACGGCGGCCGCCGAGCAGGGCGACGAGACACAGGGGCTCGCGATCGCCGCCAATGCGCAGTGGTCCATCCTGCACGCCCAGTACACGGCCCTTTCTACGGCGGGGACACCGGTGGCGCGGTACAGCTACGGCACGCCGACCTTCTACGTGCCGGCCCTACCGGACTATCCGCAATGGTTCGTGGTGGCGGTCCCGGTCACCACCGCCGCCGCCGGCGCTCAGCGGGCGCCGGCGGTCAATACGGTCATGATCTTCGAACGGTCCGCCCCGGCCGAGCCGTGGACCCTGGACGGGTCCGCGGAGCTCGATCAATCGCTCCCGGCCATCGCCCGCGACAGTGACGGTTACGCCATCAACGTCAGCACGAAGGACTCCAGCCTGCTGCTGCCGCCGAACGTCGTGGGACCGACCCAGGCGGCCGTGGTCGACGAGGGACCCGCTGCGCCGGCCGCCGCGGCGATCGCCGGCGGCCCGCAGACCACCGGCCTGTACACCGCGCAGGCCGCGCAGGGTCACTCGTACGCCGCGCAGGGCCTGACGTACCAGTGGCTGCTCGAGGGGGCCGCCATGCCGCAGTTCGAGCTGCGGACCGCCGGCGGCGGGGCCCTCGTGCTCTACGCCATGTCCCTGAACACGATCGTCGAGCACCCGGGCAACGTGTTCGGGCCGCCGATCCCGGTACCCGCCGGCTTCACCTCGCTGCTCACCACTCCGGCCAGCAAGGGCGATCACGGGGTGGACGCGAACTGGACGTACGAGTTCGCCGCGGTCGACCCGCCGTCGACGGCCCAGGGCGCCAAGGCCGAGGTCATCGGCGGCAGCGGCGCCCCCACCTACGGGCACGCTTACTAGGGGCCCACGGGTAAAGATCACGCCTGCGGTAGCGAGCTCGAGGCGACCAGGGTCCGGACGGCGCGCAGGGCCACCGACAAGGTGGTGAACGTGAAGCGCTCGCTCTCCCAGATCTCGCCGAGCATCTGGGTCGCCATCGCGACCGCCGCCTCGTTGCCCGACGCCCAGGCCGCGAGCCGCTCCTCCGGCGTCCGCGGGATCCCCGAACCGCTGACCCCAAGCACGTCCTGGGTCAGTGAGGCGTGCGCAGCGTACAGATCGTCGCGCAGCGCCGCGCGGGCCATGGTCGACCAGCGGTCCTCGCGGGGCAGCGCGGTGATGCGGTCCCGCAGGCGGGTGATCTGCAGCCGGTCGGCGAGGTCGAAGTAGACGTCGGCGGTCTCCTCGACGGGCCGCCCGGTAAGGGCAGCGACCTGCACGATGTCGAAGGCAGAGTACGTCGGCACCATGACCGCGACCCGCTCGGCCAGGTCCAGCGGCACGCCCAGGGCCAGGTAGGAGTCCCGGCGCTCCTCGAACCCGGCCAGGTCGCGGCCGGTGAGCAGCTTGGGCAGGCCAGCCCGCACGGTCCGCACGCCGTCCGCGAAGAAGCCCACGGTGGCCTGGATGTCGAACGGCGGGCGCCGGTTGTGCAGCAGCCACCGGACCGCGCGCTCGGTGAGCTTGCGCCCCTCGAGCAGCAGCGTGATCTGGGCCGCCAGGCTCACCCGGCCCTCGAGCTCCTCGACCTGGCGCCAGAAGGCCGGCATGTCGAACACGTCCCGGGCCACCAGCCAGGCCCGGGTGAGGTTGGGCACCGAGGCGCCCGTCTCCTCGATCAGCCGGAACAAGAACGTAATGCCCGACGTGTCGATCATCTCGTTGACCACCGAGGTGGTGATGATCTCGCGGCGCAGCGGATGTGCTTCCATCTGGTCCGCGAACTGCGCCTGCAGCCGGGCCGGGAAGTACGCGTCCAGCACCCGGCGCAGGTACGGGTCGTCGGGCACGTTGGACGCGAGCACCTCATCGTCGGCCGAGATCTTGGTGTGCGCGAGCAGCAGGGCGAACTCCGGCGTGGTCAGGCCGCCGCCGGCCGACCGGCGCTCGGCGATCTCCCGCTCGCCCGGCAGCACGTCCAGCTCCGGGTCGAGCCGCTTGTCCCGGACCAGCTTGCGCAGGTACCGGGCGTGCACGTGCAGCAGGGAGGGAGCCTGCGACCGGGACGCGGCCAGGGCCATGTTCTGCCGGTAGTTGTGCCGCAGGACGAGCGCGGCGACCTCGTCGGTCATGTCCTCCAGCAGCTGGTGCCGGGCGGTCGCGGGGATGACGCCGGCCCGGATCGCGTCGGCGAGCAGGATCTTGATGTTGACCTCGTGGTCGGAGGTGTCCACCCCGGCCGAGTTGTCGATGAAGTCGGTGTTCACCAGGCCGCCGGCGAGCGAGTACTCGATCCGGGCCGCCTGGGTGAGGCCGAGGTTGCCGCCCTCGCCGACGACCCGGGTGCGCAGCCGCGGCGCGTCGATCCGGACCGCGTCGTTGGACCGGTCCCCGACGTCGGCCTGCGACTCGTAGCTGGCCTTCACGTAGGTGCCGATTCCGCCGTTCCACAGCAGGTCGACGGGGGCGGCCAGGACGGCGGAGATCAGCTCGTCCGGGGACAGCGCGTTCACCCCGGCGTCCAGGCCGAGGACGGTGCGAGCCTGCGGCGACACCGGCACCGACTTCACGCTGCGCGGCCAGACCCCGCCGCCGGGCGAGATCAGGGCCGGGTCGTAGTCGGCCCACGAGGACCGGGGCAGGGCGAACATCCTGCTGCGTTCGGCGAAGCTGGCCGCCGGATCGGGGTCGGGATCGATGAACACGTGCCGGTGGTCGAACGCGGCGACCAGCTTGATGTGCTCCGACAGGAGCACCCCGTTGCCGAACACGTCGCCGGACATGTCGCCGATGCCGGCCATGGTGAAGTCGTCGGTGTCCGGGTTCATCCCGAGCGCCGCGAAGTGGATCTTGACCGACTCCCAGGCGCCGCGCGCGGTGATGCCCATCTGCTTGTGGTCGTAGCCTTCGGAGCCGCCGGAGGCGAACGCGTCGCCCAGCCAGAAGCCGTAGCGGGCCGCGACCTCGTTGGCCGTGTCGGAGAAGGTCGCGGTGCCCTTGTCCGCGGCCACGACCAGGTACGGGTCATCGCCGTCCCGCCGGACGACCTCCGGCGGCGCCACCACCTGGTCGGCCTCGATGTTGTCGGTCACGTCGAGCATGGCCGCGATGAACGTCTTGTAGCAGGCCAGGACCTCGGCCTGGTACGCCTCGCGGCCGGATGGATCGGGCAGCCGCTTGCACACGAAGCCGCCCTTGGCCCCGGACGGGACGATGACCGCGTTCTTCACCTCCTGCGCCTTGACCAGCCCGAGGACCTCGGTGCGGAAGTCCTCCTGCCGGTCCGACCAGCGCAGCCCGCCGCGCGCTACCCGGCCGAACCGCAGGTGCACCGCCTCCAGCCGCGGTGAGAAGACGTAGATCTCGAACTTCGGCCGCGGCTGGGTCAGCCCGGGGATGGTGCGGGGGTCGAGCTTGAGCACCAGGGGACGCGGCCCGTCGGCGCCGCCCGGGCTTTGCGTCCGGTAGTAGTTGGTCCGCAGCGTCGCGTCGATCAACGCCAGGTACGAGCGCAGGATCCGGTCGTGATCGAGGCTGACCACCTCGTCGAGCTGCCCGCGGATCTCCTCGACGATGGCCTCGCAGCGTTCGGCCGCGCCGTCCTGCTTAGCCGGGTCGAACCGGGACTCGAACAGCCGGACCAGGAGCCGGGTGATGGCCGGGTTGGACCGCAGCACCCGCTGCGCGTAGTCCTCGCTGAACCGCGCGCCGCCTTGGCGCAGGTACTTCGCGGCCGCGCGCAGCAAGGTCACCTCGCGCCAGGTCAGGCCGACGGTCAGCACCAGCGCGTTGAACCCGTCGTCTTCGGTCTCGCCGTGCCACAGCGCGGTCAGGGCCTCTTCGAAGACCAGGCGCAGGCTCCCGGCCGCGGCGGCCGCCGGGGGCCGGAGACCGAATTCATATATCCAGAACGAGCCGGCGCTCGAGCTCCCGGCGAACGTGTACGGGTGCTCCTCGACGACCTCGAGCCCCATGTGCTGCAGCTGCGGCAGCACGTCGGACAGCGTGATCGGCGAGCCCGACCGGTAGATCACCAGCGTCCACCGCTCCGGGTGCTCGACCAGCCGGACCGCGAACTGGAGGCCCGCCTCCCGCAGCCCGAGCATCGTGGTCAGGTCGTCGACCGCGTCCTGCGCCGAGACGTCCGCCTTGTAGGTCTCTGAGATGAGCGCCCCGAACCGGGAGAGCAGCGTGCTGGCCCGCTCCTCGCCGAGCACCCGGATCGCCTCGGCGGACAGGTCCTCGTCCCAGGACCGGACCGCGGCGGACAGCCTGCGCTCCAGCGCGGCCCCGTCCACCCGCGGCACCACCTGGCCGCGCTCCGCCCTGACCACCACGTGCAGGCGGGCCAGGGCCGAATCGCCGATGGTCGCGCTGTAGTCCACCGACGCCCCGTTCAGCGCCTCGCGCAGGATCTCCTGCGCGCGCAGCCTGACCTTCGTGGTGTACCGGTCCCGGGGCAGGTAGACCAGGCAGGACATGTACCGGCCGTAGCGGTCCCGGCGCAGGAACAGCCGGGTCTGCTTGCGCTCGGACAGCCGCAGCACGCCCAGCGCGATCGGGGTGAGCTCGGCGGCCGAGATCTCGAAGAGCTCCTCGCGCGGATAGTCCTCGAGGATCTCGACCAGGTCCTTGCCGTCGTGGCTGTCGGGGGACAGCCCGGCTTCGGCCAGGACGTGGCCCACCTTGCGCCGGATCACCGGGATGCCGGCGATGGTCGCGGTGTGCGCCGCGTGGGTGTACAGGCCGAGGAAGCGGTGCTCCCCGGTGACCATGCTGTGTCCATCTTCGGCCGGGCCGAGCTTCTTGACCGAGACGTAGTCCAGGTAGTTGGCCCGGTACACGGTGGACCGGGAGTTCGCCTTGGCCAGCACCAGCCGTTCACCCGGGTCCTGGGCCCGGCGCGCAACCTGCGTCGATAGCTTGCGCAGCGCGTGGCCGCCCTGCGGGTCGTGCCGCAGGATGCCGAGCCCGGTGCCGGGTACCGGGCGCAGGCCGGCGCCCTCCGGGGTCCGGATCAGGTCGTATTCGCGGTAGCCGAGGAAGGTGAAGTTGCCGCTGGCCAGCCAGCGCAGCAGGTCGCCGAACTCGGCCACGTCGCTGCCGGGCTCCCCGCCCAGCTCGCCGGCCAGCCCGCGGGCGGCGGCCGCCATCCGCTGGGAGTCCTCGACGGCCACCCGCACGTCCTCGAGCACGTGGCGCAGGTCCGACTCCAGCCCCTCGGCGGTGATCCCGTCCCCGGGCGGCTCGAGCTCGACGTGGATCCAGGATTCGATCAGCTCGTCGGTGGCGGCGGCGCCGTCGCCCGGCTTGTCCTGGGCCGCGGCCTCGCTGCACACGCCGACGATCTCACGCAGCGCGCCGGTCACGTCCCGGCGCACCCGCAACAGCGGGTGCACGAGCAGGCCGATCTCGGCCCGGTGGCGGTTCAGCCGGGTCGTGACCGAGTCGACCAGGTACGGCATGTCGTCGGTGACGATGTCCACCACCAGGCTGGCTGGGGTGACCGGATCCAGATGCGCGTGCCCCGGCTCCCGGACCTGGACCAGCGCCCGGCCCTGCGGCCGGCGCAGGCCGATCTCGGCGTGGGCCTGCGCCACCGCCGCCAGCCGCGAGGGCGAGGGCAGGTCCTCGGTGAGGACCCGGTGGTAGTAGGCGCGCAGGTAACACAGGACGCCGTCGCCGTCGCCGTCGCCCAGCATGGCGGAGTCCAGCGCGGGATCGTCCACCCACGCCTCGGCCGCCTTGACCAGCAGGGCTTCCCTGGTCTCGAGAACGTCGCTGTCCGGCATCGCGTCCACTGTCCACTCCTTTGTGGTTCTGTGCTGTGCTGGGGCCCGGGACAACTCTGTCACCCCATTGTGACGAAGCCGTCTCTGAAAGTAACTAAGGAGGATCCGAAGCCTGGGCAGGCCCGAAGTAGGCCAGGGCTTCCGGGTTGGCCAGGGCGTTCGGGTCGGCGGCCCGCTCTGGCTCGGTGCCGAGCAGGATCTTGCGCACTGGCACCTCTAGCTTCTTCCCGGACAGCGTCCGCGGGATACCTGGCACCTGGTGGATCTCGTCCGGCACGTGCCGGGGTGAGAGCTGGGACCGGAGCGCGGCCCGGAGCCGGGCGGCCAGGTCGTCGTCGAGTTCGCAGCCTGCCGCGGGCACCACGTACAAGATCAGCCGGCCCTCGGCGCCGAGCCGGCCGGTGTCCACCACCAGGCTGTCGCCGACCTCACCGAAGCCCTCCACCACGCGGTAGAACTCGCTGGTACCCATCCGGACCCCGCCGCGGTTCAAGGTGGCGTCGGAACGGCCGTAGATGACGCACCCGCCGTCGGGCAGCAGTTCGATCCAGTCGCCGTGCCGCCAGATCCCGGGATAGACGTCGAAGTAGCTCTCCCGGTACCGGACGCCACCGGGATCGTTCCAGAAGCCGACCGGCATGGACGGCATCGGCTGGGTGATGACCAGCTCGCCGACCTGGCCGATGACCGGCTGGCCGTCCTCGTCGTAGGCCTCCACCTCCGCGCCCAGGCAGCGGCCGGAGATGATGCCGGCCCGGACCGGCAGCAGCGGGCAGGGCCCGACGAAGCCGGTGCACAGGTCGGTGCCGCCGGAGAAGGAGCCGAGCAGCACGTCCTTCTTGACCCGGTCGTACACCCAGCCGAACGCCTCGGGCGGCAGCGGCGATCCGGTGGAGCCGATGGCCCGCAACGCCGTCAGGTCGGCCTCGTCCCCCGGTCGCAGCCCCGCCTTCATGCAGGCCACCAGGTAGGGCGCGCCGACCCCCAGGTAGGTGATCCCGTGCTCGGCGGCCAGCCGCCACAGCCGGCCGGTGGCCGGGTAGGTGGCGCTGCCGTCGTACAGCACGATGGTCAGGCCGGCCAGCAGGCCGCCGGCCAGGTAGTTCCACATCATCCAGCCGGTCGTGGTGTACCAGGTGAAGACGTCGCCGGGCCGCAGGTCCTGGTGGAAGGCGAGCGCCTTGAGGTGCTCGAGCACGATCCCGCCGTGCCCGTGCATGATCGGCTTGGGCAGGCCCGTGGTGCCCGAGGAGTAGACCACCCACAGCGGATGGTCGAACGGCACCTCCTCGAACTCGGGCTCCCTGTGCTCACTCTCGGCGCCCCCGTCGGCGCCGAGGTTGTCCCAGCGGATGAACCGGTCCGGGAAGCCGGCGGCCGCTCCGATCAGGTCGACCAGCACCACCGCGGACAGGCCAGGCAGGGCGGCCGCCACGTCGTCGATCAGGCCGGCCCGGGAGAATTCCTTGCCCCCGTACCAGTAGCCGTCGCCCGCGATGAGCACGGTCGGCTCGATCTGCGCGAACCGGTCGATGACGCTGTGCGCGCCGAAGTCGGGCGAGCACGACGACCAGATGGCGCCGATGCTGGCCGTGGCGAGCAGGCCGATGACCGCCTCCGGCACGTTCGGCAGCAGGGCCGCGACCCGGTCGCCGCGGCGGACACCCAGGGCGCGCAGCCCGCGCGCCACCCGCGCGACCTGCTGGGCGAGTTGAGCGTAGGTGAGGCGTCCAGCCCTGGTCCGTTCGGAATCAAAAATGATCGCCGTGCGATCGGGATCGGTCCACGCGGTCCTCAGCGCGTTACGGGCGTAGTTCAAAGTGGTGCCAGTGAACCAATGCACGTCGGGCATGACCTCGCCGGTCAGCACCGGGCCGGGATCGCGGTGGCCGAGCACCTCGAAGTAGTCCCAGACCGCCGCCCAGAACGACCCGGGCTCGGTCACGGACCACTGCCAGAGGTCGGCGTAGCCGCCGAAGTCGTGCCCGCGCCCGGGAAGGGGTACGGCCAGCCAGCGCATGAACCGGGTGATCCGGGCGTCGTGGACCGTCTGCTGATCCGGCTCCCAGAGCACCGCTCCGTACCCGCGGCTGGTCAGGTCAGTGGTGTCCATCTTCACAGCATCGTGCCATCCTGGCGCGCCTGGCAACGCCCCTGGGGTTACGCACTGGCGGCGAGCCGCCCCGGGCCGGTGAGCCGGGTGACGAGGGTCACAAACGCCGCGGTGTCGGCCAGGTCCGGCAGCACCGCGTCGGCGCCCGCCTCGCGCAGTTCGGCCGCGCTGGCCCGGCCGCTGGCCACCGCGAGCGACCTGGCCCCGCCGATCCGGGCCGCGTCCACGTCCCGGGGCGAGTCCGCGACGTACACCGCGGCGCCCTCGCCGAACGCGACGCCGTGCTTTTCGGCCGCGCGCTGGCGGGCCACCCGGAGCAGGGTGCCCTTCGGGTAGGCCTCGGAGCCGTAGCCGCCGATGTCGAAGTCGACGAAGCCGTCCACGCCGAACGCGCGCAGCTTCAGCATGGCGGTCGGCCTGCTGTTGCCGGTCAGCACGGTCTGCACCGCGCCGTCGAGCTTAGCCACCGCCGCCATCGCCTCGGCCGCGCCGGGCAGCAGCTGACCCTGGCTGCGGAGATCTTCGGTGCGGGCTTGGAGAGCCGCGGCTAGTTCGGCGCTGAACGGCTCGAGCATGCGCTCGGCTGCTTCGCCGGTGCGCACGTCCACGCCGTTCAGCGCGAGCGCGTCGAAGAAGATCTCCGACTCCGACTGGCCCGCCATCTGCGGCAGCTGGATCAGCGGACGGCCCGCTATCGTACCGAACGCTTCGGCATAGGCCGCCCTCGTCACCCTGGCCACATCGACCAGGGTCAGGTCGATATTCCACATAACCAGGCGGTGAATGACGTCCTCCGATGCAATCCGTTATCCCATGTGAGGGTACCTGTAGTCCGAGGGGGGGACGAAAAGTTCCTTGATCGCGCGGGCGGAGACCCAGCGGATCAGGTTGAAGACCGATCCGGCCTTGTCGTCGGTGCCGCTGGCGCGGGCGCCGCCGAAGGGCTGCTGGCCGACGACCGCGCCGGTGGGCTTGTCGTTGATGTAGAAGTTGCCCGCCGAGTACCGCAGCGCCTCGGTGGCCTGCGCGATGGCGTGACGGTCCGTGGCCAGGACCGCACCGGTCAGCGCGTACGGGGCGACGTCGGCGGCCTGGGCGAGCAGGCCGGCGTAGGCGTCGTCCGGGTAGACGTGCACGGCGAGGATCGGGCCGAAGTACTCGGTGGTGAACACCTCGTCGGCCGGGTCGGAGCACTCCAGCACCGTCGGCCGGACGAAGAATCCGACCGTGTCGTCGTAGCTGCCGCCGACCGCGATGTTTATCGTGGCCGTGTTCGCGGCCCGGTCGATCGCGGCGGCGTGCTTGGCGAAGGCCCTCGCGTCGATGACGGCGCCCATGAACAGCGACAGGTCCGAGGCCACGTCGCCCATGGTCAGCGACTCGACCTGGGCCAGGAAGTCGTCGCGGGTCCGGTTCCAGACCGATTCGGCCACGTAGGCGCGGGAGGCCGCGGAGCACTTCTGGCCCTGGTACTCGAACGCGCCGCGGATCAGCGTGGCGGCCAGGCTGCCGAGGTCGGCGCTCGGGTGCACGACGACGAAGTCCTTGCCGCCCGTCTCCCCCACCAGCCGGGGATAGTTGCGGTACCGGCCGATGTTCTCGCCCACGGTCCGCCACAGGTGCTGGAAGGTCGGCGTGGAACCGGTGAAGTGGATGCCGGCCAGGTCGGGATGGGTCAGCGCGACCTGGGAGACCGCCTGGCCGTCCCCGGTCACCAGGTTGATCACCCCGGGCGGCAGCCCGGCCGCCTCGAGCAGGCGCATGATGTAGTGCGCCGCGAGCTGCTGGGTCGGCGACGGCTTCCACACCACGACGTCGCCCAGCAGCGCCGGGGCGGTGGGCAGGTTCCCGGCGATCGAGGTGAAGTTGAACGGCGTGATGGCCAGCACGAACCCCTCGAGCGGGCGGTACTCCATCCGGTTCCACGCGCCGGGCGCCGACTCCGGCTGCTCGGATAGCAGCCGCCGGGCGAAGTACACGTTGTAACGCCAGAAGTCGATCAGCTCGCAGGCGGCGTCGATCTCCGCCTGGTACGGCGACTTGGACTGGCCGAGGATGGTCGCGGCGTTCAAGGTGGCGCGCCAGGGTCCGGCGAGCAGGTCGGCCGCCTTGAGGAAGATCGCGGCCCGGTCGTCGAAGTCCAGCGCGCGCCAGGCCGGAGCGGCCTGCTTGGCCGCGTAGATGGCGGCGGCCACGTCCACGCTGGTGGCGTTGCCCAGCTGACCGAGCACGTGCGCGCGGTTGTGCGGCTGGACCACGTCGATCGGCTCGCCGGCGGCCATCTGCGGCCGGCCGGCGATGGTCATGGTGAGCTCGGCCCGCTGGCCGGCGAGTTCCTTGATCTTGCTTTCCAGCACGGCTCGCTCGTGGCTGCCCGGCTGGTACTGCCTGACCGGCTCGTTGACCGGTACCGGAGTCCTGGAGACGGCGTCCATGCCCTCATCGTATGGGCGCTGCATCGTGCGAGCACCAGGCGACCGGTCACCCGACCAGGTAGGACAGCTCCTGGGTGGCGTACCAGCCGAGCTCGTGGCCTTCGGCCCCGTCTACGGTGAACCTGGCGTCCTCGTCGCCCCCGTCGGCCGCGGACAGCGCCTCGACCGCGCTGCGCACGTCGGCGCCCGCGTCCGGGGCGTCCACGTGCGCGGAGGCCAGGCGGGCCACGGGGATCGCATCGCCGATCACGACGCGGGCGGGCTCGCCGTCACGCGCGTCCCAGCGCACCTGTTCGGCCGGGATCTCGGCGGCCAGCACCACCCGCCGGGACGGCGCGGCCGGATCGCCCGCCAGCAGCCGCAGCGACGCTCGCGCCGCCTCGGTCAGCGCGGCGTACTCCAGTTCCTCGGTGTCACCGCTGGCGTACGCCTCACGCAGCGCGGGCGTGACCGCGAACCCGGGCAGCGGGCCGGGCCCGACCTGGCCGGCCCGCAAGGCCTCCGCCACGGCGGGCAGGGTCGACGGCAAGAAGACGCGCATGGTGGACCTCAGTGAGGGTTATTCAAGGAGCGGCTGCATTGAACGAGACACAGAGTCTGCCACAACCGGGGGCGCGGGACGGGTTAACTAGGCGGGCCGCCTGGGTTCCAGCGCGGTCATCACCACGGCGATGGCGTCGTCCAGCGGCACGTGCTCCCACAGGCGGACCACCGACCAGCCGGCCAGGGTCAGCGCCGCGTCGTTGGCCCGGTCGCGCTCGACGTTGCGCAGGAGCTTCGGACCCCAGTACCACTCGTTGTTGCGCGGCTGGGAGCCGTGCTCGGGGCACGCGTGCCAGAAGCAGCCGTCGACGAAGATGGCCACCTTGCGCGCGGTGAACGCGATATCCGGCCGGACCCGCCGGCCGCCGTCCAGGTCCAGCCGGTAGTCCTTGCGGTAGCGGTAGCCCAGGTGGTGCAGCGCGCGGCGCAGGGCCAGCTCGGGCTTGGTGTCCGTGCGCCGGTTGGCCCGCATGTTGGCCGACCGGCCCTCGCTGGAGGGATGCGGATAGTCCGGCACGCGTAAAGGGTAGACCTACCGCATCAGGTTGCGGGGGCACTCCAGGCCAGGGGGACGCCGAGCAGGTCCTGCAGCGCCCTGGCGGTGGCTGCGGTCTCGGTGTGCAGCACGCCGGTCATGCCGCAGGCCTGCGCCGCGGCCACGTTGGCCGGCATGTCGTCGACGAAGACGCACTCACCGGGGAGCAGGCCGAGCGTCTGCGCCGTGTGGAGGAAGATTTCCTGCTCCGGCTTGCGCATGCCGACCTCGCCGGACAGCACCACGGTGTCGAACAGCCCGGGGAAGTCCGCGCGCGGATACTCCTCGCACCCCCAGGAGTTGGAGAGCAACGCGGTGCTGAAGCCGGCCACCCGCAGCGTCCGGATCGTGCCGTACATGGCCGGCACCGGCACGAGGGCCGCGAACATCCGGCGGAGCAGGCCCTCAGCCACGACCGCCGCCCCGTCCAGCCGGAGCAGCCGGGCGGCCAGGATCTGCTCGAACTCGGCGCCGGAACACTCACCGCGTTCCAGCGCGTGGACCGGGTTCGGGCTGCCGTCGGAGTCGTACGCCTGGGACACCCACGGCCGCATGACGGCCCGGTAGCTGTCCCAGTCGATGCCGTCGGCCTGCACCCAGGCCTGGACCGCGGTCAGGATCGGGGTGCTCAGCACCCCGCCCCAGTCCGTGATGACGCCGCGCAATTCCCCGCCGTTATCCACAACTGTGATTTTAGGGGCATATCGGACGGCCACGGAGGCGCACCAAGCGGGAAATGTCACCGGCCCGAGGTATAACCGGGGCAGCCGGAGCCTGGTGGAAACACGGCCGCCACGGGGGTTGCGCGGCCGTGAGCGTTCACCGGATCTGGAAGGCGGGACCATGCCCGACCTGTCACTGTCGTCCCTGCGCCTGGTCAAGGTGCCGCATGCCGCACCGCCCTACGACTGCCAGGTCCACGGCGCCCGGTGCCCGGCGAGCGCCGACGATCCGATCAGGGGGCCTGCCGTCGAGGTGGCGCCGGCTGAGCAGGCTGGCGCACCCGCGCCGCCCGCGCCGGCCGCGCCGCTTACGGCCGCGGCGGACCCGGGCGCCGTGCGGCCGCGCCAGCTGGCCCTGGTGATCGTCGAAGTGCTGGCGGGCGTGCGCCCGGACCGGCAGCTGGTCCCGGTGGCCACCGATCGCGTCCGGGCCCGCATCCGGAACCTGGCCCCGCTCCTGGCCGCGGACCGGCGGCCCAGGATTGCGCGCATCGTGACGTCGCGGCCCGTAGACCGGGTCCTGGAGATGACGGTCGTGGTGAACTTCGGCGCCCGCTCCCGGGCCCTGGCCATGCGCTTCGAGCACGTGGCCGCGCGACCCGCCGCGCCGGGCTGGCCCGCTCGGCCGGCGCGCTGGCTGTGCACCGCCATCGAGGCGGGCTGAACCGGGTCAGGGCGTCAGGGCGCGTTCCGCGGGTCGCCGTGGCAGCGCTTGAACTTGCGGCCTGATCCGCACGGGCACGGGTCGTTACGGCCAACCCGGGCGTAGTCGTCCCCGGCGGCCGGACCCCGGCTGGTCTCCACGTGCGCCCCGCCGTCGACCGACGGCGCCGAGTACTCCAGCCGCTGCGCGCGGCGCGGCGTCAGCCCGGCCGGGACCGCCGCCGCCGGCTGGCCGGCCGCGGGCTTGGCGTGCGCGCCGCCGGCCCGGGCGTGCGCGCCGGCCGCCCTGGGAACCGGGATGCCCGGGGCGGGCGCCGCGGGCCGGCTCGCCGCTTCGGGCGCATCGACCGCGACGGAGGCACCCGGCACCTCGGGAGCGCCCGGGAGCGCGCCCGCGTCCGGGGCGGCCTCCTCGACGATCGGGTTCTCCTGGACCTGGACCTGGAGGTTGAACAGGTTGCCGACGGACTCTTCCTTGATCCCTTCCATCATGGCGCCGAACATGTCGTAGCCCTCGCGCTGGTACTCCACCAGCGGGTCGCGCTGGCCGTAGCCGCGCAGGCCGATGCCCTCGCGCAGGTAGTCCATCTCGTAGAGGTGCTCGCGCCACTTGCGGTCCAGGACGGACAGCACCACCCGGCGCTCGAGCTCGCGCATGACCTCGGGGCCGAACTCTTCCTCACGCCGCTCGTAGGCGGCCTGCGCGTCGGCGATAACCGCTTCGGTGATGAACTCACCGGACAGCCCGGCCCGCTCCCCGCCCGCTTCCTCGACCACGTCGTCGACGGAGATGCTGATCGGGAACAGCTGGTGGAAGGCCCGCCACAGCTTGTCCAGATCCCACTCCTCGGGATAACCGTCGCTGGTCGCGCCGGCGACGTACCCGGCGATCACCTCGTCGGCCATCTCGCGGATCTGCTCGTGCAGGTCGGCGCCCTCGAGCACCTCGCGGCGCTCGCCGTAGATGACCTTCCGCTGCCGGTTCAGCACGTCGTCGTACTTGAGCACGTCCTTGCGGATCTCGAAGTTCTGCTGCTCGACCTGGGTCTGGGCCGACCGGATGGCCCGGGTGACAACCTTGGACTCCACCGGCACGTCGCCCGGGATGTTCAGCCGCTCCATGATCGCCGCGACCCGCTCGGAGTTGAACAGCCGCATCAGGTCGTCTTCCAGGGACAGGTAGAACCGGCTCGCGCCCGGATCGCCCTGGCGGCCGGAGCGGCCACGCAGCTGGTTGTCGATGCGGCGGGACTCGTGCCGCTCGGTGCCGAGCACGTAGAGCCCGCCCGCCTCGACGACCTCCTCGTGTTCGGTGGCCACGGCGCGCTTGGCCTTGGCCACCGCCTCGGGCCACGCCTTCTCGTACTCATCCGGCGTCTCGACCGGGGACAGGCCCCGCTCGTGCAGTTCCTGGTCGGCGATGAACTCCGGGTTGCCGCCGAGCATGATGTCGGTACCGCGGCCGGCCATGTTGGTGGCCACGGTGACCGCGCCCCGCCGCCCGGCCGCGGCCACGATCAGGGCCTCGCGCTCGTGGTACTTGGCGTTCAGCACCTCGTGCGGGACCCCGCGGCGCTTGAGCATCTTGGACAGGATCTCGGACTTCTCGACGCTGACCGTGCCGACCAGGACCGGCTGCCCGGCCTGATGCCGCTCGTATATGTCCTCCACGCACGCCTCGAACTTGGACTGCGCGGTCTGGTAGATGACGTCGGCCTGGTCATCGCGGATCATCGGCATGTTGGTCGGGATCGGGACCACGCCGAGCTTGTAGATCTGGTGGAACTCGTTGGCCTCGGTCACCGCGGTACCGGTCATCCCGGACAGCTTGTCGTACAGCCGGAAGTAGTTCTGCAGCGTGATCGTGGCCAGCGTCTGGTTCTCGTCCTTGATCGCCACGCCTTCCTTGGCCTCGATGGCCTGGTGCATGCCCTCGTTGTAGCGCCGGCCGTGCAAGATACGGCCGGTGAACTCGTCCACGATCAGGACCTCGCCGTTCATCACGACGTAGTCCTTGTCCTTCTTGTACAGCTCCTTGGCCTTGATCGAGTTGTTCAGGAAGCTGACCAGGGGGGTGTTGACCGGATCGTAGAGGTTGTCGATGCCGAGCCAGTCCTCGACCTTCTCGACCCCGGCCTCCATGATGCCGACGGTCTTCTTCTTCTCGTCGACCTCGTAATCGCCTTCGCCGTCCTCGCCGCGGCGCAGCCGGGGAGCGATCTTGGCGAACTCGACGTACCAGCGCGCGCTCTGCTCGGCCGGGCCGCTGATGATCAGCGGGGTCCTGGCCTCGTCGATGAGGATCGAGTCCACCTCGTCCACGATCGCGTAGTGATGGCCGCGCTGCACGCATTCGTCCAGCGTCCAGGCCATGTTGTCACGCAGGTAGTCGAAGCCGAATTCGTTATTGGTGCCGTAGGTGATGTCGGCCGCGTACTGGACGCGGCGTTCGGCCGGGGACATCTGGGCGAGAATCACGCCCACCTCGAGCCCGAGGAAGTGGTGCACCCGGCCCATCCACTCGGAGTCGCGCTTGGCCAGGTAGTCGTTGACCGTGACCACGTGAACGCCCTGGCCGGACAGGGCGTTGAGGTAGGCGGGCAGCACGCTGGTGAGCGTCTTGCCCTCACCGGTCCTCATCTCGGCGATGTTGCCCATGTGCAGCGCCGCGCCGCCCATCAGCTGGACGTCGAAGTGACGCTGGCCGAGGGTGCGCTTGGCCGCCTCGCGGACGGCGGCGAAGGCCTCCGGCATCAGGTCGTCGAGCGTCTCCCCGTCCGCGTACCGCTGCCGGAACTCGTCGGTCATGCCGCGCAGCTCGGCGTCGCTCATCGCGACGAAGTCGTCCTCGATCGAGTTGATCTGCTCGCTGATCCGCTTGAGCTTGCGCAGGATCCTGCCTTCGCCGGCGCGAAGGACATTATCGATAATGGGTGCCACTCTCGTCGCGCTCCTCGCGGATCGTCTGACCTGTCATGGCCGGTGATCGTATTCGGCTCCGGTTCACCGTCTCGCATGTCATCGTAGGCGAGATGAGGCACCAAACCGAGTCGGCTGAGGACCGGCAGGTTGCTGCGAGACTAGCGCCGGCGAGCAGGTTAGGGCCGGCTGGTGATCAGTCTCGCACTTCCCGGAGAATAATAGGAGCGGTACTTACCGAGAGGAGCTCCGAGTGGCCGATCAGGCGGCACCAGGCACCATGGCGGAGACGGGCGATACCGGAGCGCGCGGGCTCGACGCGCAGATCGGTCCGTCGTACGTCCACGAGGCACACCACGGCCGGCCCGCCTCCTGGGTGACGACAGCCATTGTCATCGTCGGTTTCACCATCGGCGGGATCGCGCTGCCGGTCGGACCGGTCTGGTGGCTGTTCTGGCTGGGCGCCGGAATCGTGGTCCTCGGCGCCATCTTCGGTGCCGCCGTGCACATCTTCGACGACTGGTACTAGGCCGCGCTTTCGGGGAGCCGTTCGGGGGAGCCGTTCGGGGAGGCCGTTCGGGGAGCCGGAGGCAGGCGGCGGAAATGTCGGGGGGCCCGGTTAGGGTGGGCAGATGCGCCTGGATGCTCCCGCGGCTGAAGTGACGATCACCCCGGATGAGGCCCGCCGGATGACGCTGCGGGCGCAAGGGTTTCTGGGCGCGACGCCGTGGCGGGCGACCCGGTCCGGGGTCGCGGGGATGCTCCGCCGGGTCGGCGCGGTGCAGCTGGACACGATCAGCGTGCTGGCCCGGTCGCATGAGCTGGTCGCCTACGCGCGGCTGGGGCCGGTTCCCCGGGAGCAGATCGAGCAGGCTTACTGGCATCCGGTCAGGCCGGCCGCCTTCGAGTACTGGGCCCACGCGGCCTGCGTGCTGCCGCTCGAGCAGTGGCCCTACTTCGCCTTCCGCCGCCGGGCGTTCCGGGCCCGGGGGGTGCGCTGGCACCAGAGCCATCAGGAGACCTGCGAGAAGGTGCTGGCCCGGCTGCGCGCCGAGGGCCCGCTGACCGCGACCCAGCTGGGCGGAGCCAAGGGCGGCGGTGCGTGGTGGGACTGGTCCGACGTCAAGATCGCGGTCGAGTGGCTGCTCGACACCGGCGACGTGATCTGCGTACGGCGGACCGGGTGGCGCCGGGTGTACGACCTGCCCGAGCGGGTGCTGCCCGGCGAGCTGCTCGGGCTGGAGCGGACCGACCTGGAGTGCCTGGCCTACCTGGCGAGGGTGGCGGCCCGCGCGCTCGGCGTGGTCACCCACGCGGACCTGGTCGACTACCACCGGCTCAGCATCCTCACCAGCGAAAGAAGCCAGCACACGCGGCTGGTGGCCGAGGCCGCGCAGGCCGCCGGGCTGATTCCGGTGGCCATCGCCGGGGCCACTGCTCCGGCGTGGGCCGATCCGGCCGCCCTGGAGCAGGTCGCGGACCGCGGGCGGCACCGGGTCACGCTGCTCTCGCCGTTCGACTCGCTGGTGTGGGACCGGAAGCGGACGCTACGGACGTTCGGCTTCGTGCACAGCTTGGAGGCCTACGTGCCCAAGCACAAGCGGGTGCACGGCTACTTCACTATGCCGCTGCTCGCGAGCGGACGGCTGGCGGGCCGGGTGGACCCGGCCCGGGAAGGCAAGACCCTGCTCGCGCGCAAGGTGTCGCTGGAACGGGCCTCGGCGGCCGAGCCGATGGCCCAGGCGCTGCGGGAGGCGGCCAGCTGGGTGGGCTGTGACGACGTACGCCTGGAGCAGATCGAGCCCGCCGAGCACGCCTCGCGCCTCATCGCCGCGCTTAACTGAATTCGATCAGCTTCTGGCGGACGGCGATCATGACGGCTTCCATGCGGGAGTGGATCTGGAGCTTCTCCAGGATGTTCCGGACGTGGTTCTTCACGGTGTTCTCGGAAATGAACAGCTCCTTGGCGATGTCACGGTTGTTCATGCCGCGGGCCACGAGCTTGAGCACCTCCATTTCCCGGTCGGTGAGCTTCGGCGCGGCGACGTGCTGGGCCCGGTCCTCGGTGGTGTCCCGGTTGGCCAGGGTGGCGAACTCCGATAGCAGCTTGCCCGCCATCGACGGGTTGATCAGCGACTGGCCGCCGTGCACGGCCCGGACCGCCTCGGCCACCTCGTCGAGCGGTATGTCCTTGAGCAGGTAGCCGCTGGCGCCGGCCCGGATCGCCTCGAACAGGTCCTCTTCCTCGTCGCTGATGGTCAGCATCACGATCTTCGCGCTGGGGGCGACGTCCTTGGTCGCCCGGCAGGCCTCGATCCCGCTGGTCTTCGGCATCCGGATGTCCATGAGCACGACGTCGGGCAGGGCCTCGCCGGCCACCGCGACCGCCTCGGCGCCATCGCTGGCCTGCCCGACCAGGTCGATGTCGTCCTCCTCCTCCAGGACCATCTCCAGACCACGCCGGAACAGGGCATGATCGTCGGCGATCAGCACCCGGATCGGCTCGGGACCTCGCCCGGCATCAGGCCGCTGGGCAGCAGTCACCGCTGCGTCGCCGCTAGCGCTCAATTCGTTGCCTCCCTGTGGTGCCACCATCAGACTCTCGCCGACGGACGGCCATGATGCAAGCCTGGCTTCCCCAGAGCAGGCCGGTTCGCATCACGCCAACCACGGTGGACGGTGAACTACTCCTCGACCAGGCGGATGACCCCGTAGTCATAGCCCCGGCGGCGGTAGACCACGCTGAACCGGTCGCACTCGCTGTCATGGAACAGGTAGAAGTCATGACCCACGAGTTCCATCTCCAGCAGGGCCTGGTCGATCGTCATCGGCCGGGCCGCGTGGACCTTCTCGCGCAGCACCAGGGGGCCGTCGCCCTCCATCTGAATCGGGACCATGGGGCTGTCCGGTTCCGTTCCGCCGAACCGGTCGCCCTGGTCGCCGGTCCGCGGCCGGGCCACTCCGTGGCCGTTGAGCGCGGGCGGCGGTGGCGACGCCGCGGCCTCGGCCCCCTGGTCCGCGACCAGGGCGGGCGACCGCAGCGTGTCGTTGTCGGTGTGCCGGATCTTGCGGCGGTCCGAGGCCCGGCGGAGCCGGGATTCGAGTTTGGCGAAGGCGAGATCCAGCGCCGTATACCGGTCGTCCGCGGCCGCTTCGGCCCTGATCGCGGGACCGCGGGACCGGATGGTCAGCTCGACGCGCTCCCGCCGGTCAGACTGCCTCGGGTTGCGTTCCTTGGAGACCTCCACATCGATCCGCACCGCCTTCTGGTCAAGCTTCTCGAGCTTGGCGAGCTTGGCGGCGGCGTGCTGACGGAAACGCGACGGGACGGTTATGTGGCGTCCCCGGACAATGATTTCCATCACGATCCCCCTTCCAGTCCGATTGTGCCCAATCTGAGCGACCCAGCTGCCATCGAGCAGCGCCCGACCGAGCTGTGTCTGGTTGAACCGGGTGGCACTCGCCCGGCCGACCTGGTCTTCGACCCCACATTCGCCTGCTGAGGGGGTTGCGGCCTCTTGGCCACTGGTGCCCTTCTCCCGGCCCGGAAGACTCTGTATCTCCCGGCGGGGCAGGTCTTACTCCTAAGCCGCACCGTGATCGGTCGACGAGAAGTCGCCTTACGTGGGCCGTTTCGCCTGCGGCTGGCATCGGCTTGCCTGACGTGATTCCCGCAACGGGAGCCACGCCCGGCGCAACCACGGACCCGGGCGAGTGCCATGTCATGAACGCTAGCTCGCCAGAGCGTGAATGTCAGGAGGGACATGTAGGCGATCAATCACAAATAGTTACATAACGGCTGCATAACGTTTTGTTGGCCGAGGGTATGTGCCCTTTTCATGCCCTATAGGCGAGATGCGCAACCCCGTCAAGAGGAAAAGAGGACCAAGATCGCCGGATCAGCCGGGCCGGGCCGGGCCGGGCCGGATTGCGGCTCACCCTGGATAAGCGGCGTTCTGGCCTGGCTCGCCGAGCTGATACCACGGGCCTTCCAGGCCGGTCGAGACGGCCAGGTTGCCATCGGACAGCCCGGCCACCAGGACGTTCGCGGCGCCGTCGGCGGTGATGGAGGTCACGTCCGGCGGGGCGACCTGCAGATCCTGGGGCTGCTGCCCGTCGACGGGCACCTCCGCCAGGGTGTTCCCGGTGGCCGCGTCGTTGACCACGATCAGGTCATCGGCGTCGTACCAGGCGACCGACCCCGGATGGGTGAGGCCCGGCCCGACGGAGGCGAACGCCCTGATCGACACGTGCGAGGTGGGCGAGCCCAGCTGACCGGTACTGGACTGCTGGCCGCCGCCGACGGCGGCGAGGTAGAGCCCGGGACTCGAGCTGCCGTTGGGCTGGGCGATGAAGGCGATCCGGACGCCGTCCGGCGCGACGGCCAGGTCGGTGACGGACCCGTTGAACGTGACCTGGACCGGGGCCTTGCCGGTGGGCGGCAGCATGTAGATGGTGCCGCCCTGCACCACCCACAGGCGGTCGTTTCGATCCCAGGTGAGCGCGGTGATATCGCCGCCGGTCAACTGGACCCGGTTCCCGAACGACGCGGCCCGGCCCGACAGCGTTCCGACGTAGAGGTCGCCCTTGCCGGCCGTGACGACGGCCAGGTACTTCCCGTCCGGGGACACCGCCGCCCTGGTTACGGCCGGCAGGGACGCGGGCTGTGCGGGCGGCAGGCCCGCATACTCCTCGCCCACGCCATCGCCAGGGACGCAACGCTGGCTGGTAAACACCCCGGTGCGGCCTACGAGGGGCGCGACCGGGCCGATGCGGCCGGAAAGGCCCAGCGCTTCGGAACCGCAGCGGGCCCACGACTGCCCGCCGTCGACGTAGTACAAGCTGGCAGGCGACGACGGATACGGGTCAAAGCACTGGTAGGCGGCCTGCGTCTGATCCAGACCCGGGCTCCGGCCGCCCGGACAGGGCGGGGAGTGCGGCGTCCACGGCTTACCGTTGAGGTCCAGTACGACGGACTGGACGGCGGACGGGACGGCCGGCGAACCGGTCACGGTCAGCGTCCAGACCAGCTGCGCGGCGAACAACTCGAGCTGCCTCGGGCTGGGATTGACCGTCTTGCCGAAGGTGAGATTCACCGTGACGGTCGAGCCGTCGTTGGTGACCTGCTGCTGCACGCTGGTACCGGGCGGAAGCTCGGTATCGGTCGCGCCGGCCAGCCAGGGCGTCTTGGGGCCCGCCGTAAGCGAGTTCACCAGGTCGGTGAGCAACTGCGAGACCGTGGCGCCCAGCGGCACGAACACCGAGTCCGGGACGAGCACCTCGTCCTGCGGGTCGAAGAAGTACAGATCCTGCGCCTTGTAGAACAAGGGAAAATCTTCGGTGGGCAGCATCCGGTAGCTGGGCGGATCGGTAATGCGCCACTGGCCGTCGACCTTGACCAGGGTGAAGTTGTAGGAGGCCGACGCCGGGCCCGGGTTCAGCACCGAGACGTACTGACCGGAGCCGTTGAAGCTGGCCTGCACCGTGCCCGTGACGCCGATCGAGGCCCGCGGGCTGGCGCTCCGGGCGACCGTCGGGGCCGGAGCCGGCTTGAGTACGGTCAGGTTGCTGTACACGTTGACCGCGAAGCCCGGCTCCCATCCCTTGACCGCCGAGCTGGTCAGGTACAGCTGGGCCGCGTTGTAGGTCGGATAGCTGGCGGCGGCGATCAGGAACCCCTGCACGATCTGCGATGGATTCTCGCCAGGCTGCGGCCCCAGGGGCACCGAGCCGATCAGGTTCACCCCCGGCGCGCTGCTCTGCGGGCTGGCGTTGAACTGCACGGCCGCGCCGTTGGACGGCATGCCCACGCAGCCCGCCACCGAGGCGACCACGGCGGCCAGCACGCACATCCGCCGGGCGCCGCCCAGCCAGCGCCAGGACCCGCGGGGGCTAGTCACGGGAAGCCACTTCGCCGACCTCGCCGGGCGGGTACGGTTCCGCGGCACCCAGGCCGACCGCGATCTCCGCCTCGTCCGGCCCGAGCGGCAGCGGCGAACCCGCCAGGTCCTGGCCGGCGGCCCGGGGCAGGGTCAGCCGGAACACCGAGCCCTTGCCCCGCTCGCCCCAGGCCTGCAGCCAGCCGCCGTGCAGCCGCGCGTCTTCCAGCGAGATGGCCAGGCCCAGGCCGGTGCCGCCGGTGGTGCGGGCCCGGGCCGGGTCGGCCCGCCAGAACCGCTCGAAGACCCGCTGCTGCTCGCCCGGGCGCAGGCCCACGCCGTAGTCCCGGACCGAGACGGCGACCGCGGCGCTGTCGATCGCGGCGGTGACTACCACGTCCTTGCCTTCGCCGTGCTCGACCGCGTTGACCAGGATGTTGCGCAGGATGCGCTCCACCCGGCGCCGGTCCACCTCGGCGAAGCATCCGGTCGCGGGCAGCCGGAACTCGATCCGGCTGCCCCGGCGCTCGGCCAGCTGCTGGGCGTCGTCGGCCGCGCGGCGGACCAGATCGCACACGTCGACCAGGTCGGCGTCCAGGGTGGCCGCCCCGGCGTCGTACCTGCTGATCTCGAGCAGGTCGACCAGAAGCTCCTCGAACCGCTCCAGTTGGCTCTGCAGCAGCTCGGCGGACCGGCCGCCGGCCGCGTCGAGCTCTTCCCGGGACTCGAACAGCAGGTCGGCGGCCATCTTGATGGTCGACAACGGGGTGCGGAGCTCATGGCTGACGTCGGAGACGAACTGCCGCTGCACGCTGGACAGATCCTCGAGCTCGCCGAGCTTGGCCTGCAGGCTGGCCGCCATCTCGTTGAACGAGGTGGCCAGCGCGGCCAGGTCATCTACGCCGAGGACCTGCATGCGCTCCTCGAGGTGACCGGCCGACACGCGCTGAGCCGCCTGGGCCGCGTGCCGGACGGGCAGCACCACCCACCGGGTCACCAGCGAGGCGATCGCGGCGAGCAGGACGACCAGGGCCAGGCCCACGCCGACCAGGACCCGCTGGATCAGCACCAGGAAGGACTGCTGCTGGGTGAACGGGAACACGTAGTACAGCTGGTAGTACGGGCCGAGCGGCTCGCCGACGGCCAGCGCCGGGCCGGAGGTCCCGTACCCCGGGCCGGGGTTGTAGGTCAGCACGGTCGGCTCGGACCAGGGCGTGGCGGTGTTGTCGTTGTTGTAGCGATGCTGCTGCTGCTCGTCCCCCACGGCGCGGATCAGGTCCGGCGGGATCGTCGCCGTGATGTTCACGGTGCGCTGGGCCGCCCACTGCGCGCCGACCGGCCCGCCGTCGGTCAGCTGGACGAAGACCAGGTAGCTGCCGGTGTTGCCGCTGGTCTTCTGCAGCGCCGCGGCGATGTTCTGCGCGGTGCTCAGCGCGTCGAACTGGTTTTGCGGCTGCTCGAGCACGTTCAGGGCGTTCTGGGCGAACACGAAACTGGCGCCGTTCTGCACCTGGTTACGGTCGGTGCTCTCCGCGCTGCTGAGCAGCCCCGCGTCGATCGACTGGACCAGGAAGAAGCCGAGCACGGCGATGACCAGAGCGGACAGCACCAGCGTGGTCGAGACCACCCGCAGCTGCAGCGAGCGATGCCAGCGGCTGCGCAGCTGCTCCGTGATCTGGCGCTGCCAGCGGCGCCCGGTAAACAAGCAGCGCCGCAACCCGGCCGGCAGCCTGCGCATGACGGCCTTGCCGAACGACGACCGGACGAAGACGGTAATCCAGTCCTGCCGCCGATCCGTGCTTGCCGCTGCCACCGTGACGACCTGACTTAACCAGGACCTGCCTTGTAACCGACACCACGTACGGTCACGACGATGTCGGGGTGCTCGGGATCCTTCTCGATCTTGGCCCGCAACCGCTGCACGTGCACGTTGACCAGCCGGGTGTCGGCCGCGTGCCGGTAACCCCAGACCTGCTCGAGCAGCACCTCGCGGGTGAAGACCTGCCTGGGCTTGCGGGCCAGCGCCACGAGCAGGTCGAACTCCAGCGGGGTGAGGTTGAGGGTCTCCCCGTCACGCTTCACCGAGTGGCCGGCCACGTCGATGACGATGTCGCCGATCTGGAGCATTTCCGGGGCGGGCTCGTCGGTCCGGCGGAGCCGGGCCCGGACCCGGGCCACCAGTTCCTTGGACTTGAACGGCTTCATGATGTAGTCGTCGGCCCCGGATTCCAGGCCCAGGACCACGTCGACGGTGTCGGTCTTCGCCGTCAGCATGACGATCGGCACCCCGGACTCGGCGCGGATCTGACGGCACACGTCAATTCCGTCGGATCCCGGGAGCATCAGGTCCAGCAGCACCAGATCGGGCCGGGAATCCCTGAATACCTCGATCGCCTTATCACCGTCGGCTACGAACGTCGGCTCGAATCCCTCACCGCGAAGCACGATACCGAGCATCTCAGCGAGGGCGGCGTCGTCGTCGACGACCAGCACACGTCCTTTCATGGGCCCCATCGTTCCATGTGATTGACTCTGCGTGGACGCAGGCTACCCCCATTTTCCCGCTGTGCGACACCCGTTCAGGGATAGCTTTTCCGATAGATGGGTAAATCAAACAAATTTGCTCCGCGCCCCGGCGGCCGCGCGGACCGGCACCGAGGGTGGCGACGGTGGGCGTTATGGCCGGGACCTCGGGCTGGCAATACCGGGATTGGCGCGGCGCCTTCTATCCGCCCGGCGTGCCGCAGCGGCGCTGGCTCGAACACTACGCGCAGCAATTCGCGACCGTGGAGAACAACGGGACCTTCTACCGGCTCCCGGCCCGGGACACGTTCGCGAGCTGGCGGGACCGAGTCCCGGCGGACTTCGTCATGACCGTGAAGGCCAGCCGTTACCTGACCCACGTGCGGCGGCTGCGCGACCCGGTCGAGCCGGTCCGCAGGCTGCTCGACGCGGCGGCCGGGCTGGGCGGCCGGCTCGGGCCGGTGCTGCTCCAGCTTCCGCCGGACCTGCGGGCCGACCCGCCGCTGCTGGCGGCGTGCCTGCGCCAGTTCGGCCCGGCGGTACGGGTCGCGGTCGAGCCGCGGCACCCGTCGTGGTGGACCGGCGAGGTGCGCGAGGTGCTCTCGGCGGCGAACGCGGCGCTGGTCTGGGCGGACCGCGGCGGGTCGGCCGTCACGCCGCTGTGGCGGACGGCCGACTGGGGCTACCTGCGGTTCCACGAGGGCGACGGCGACCCGTGGCCGAGCTATAGCGACGCCGCGCTGGGCACGTGGGCGGAACGGATAACCGGGGACGGCGACGTGTACGCCTACTTCAACAACGACCAGCACGGCGCGGCGCCCCGCGACGCGGCCCGGCTGGCCGCGGCCGTCGTCCGCCGCGGCGGGCGGGCAACCCGGGCGTGGTCCGGCTAGAGTAGCTGCTCATGGCGGAGGCGTGGCGCAGCATCGTCGACCCGGGCTGGGCCGATGCTCTGGAGCCCGTCGCGGGCCGGATCGCCGCGATGGGGGACTTCCTGCGGGCAGAGGTCGCCGCCGGGCGGCGGTACCTGCCGTCGGGCGAGAACGTGCTGCGCGCGTTCAAGCAGCCGTTCGCGGGCGTGCGGGTGCTGATCGTCGGCCAGGATCCCTACCCCACCCCGGGACACGCGGTGGGGCTCAGCTTCTCGGTCGCGCCGGAGGTCCGGCGGCTGCCGGGCAGCCTGGTCAACATCTTCCGCGAGTACTCCGAGGACCTCGGTTACCCCACCCCCGCCACCGGTGACCTGACCCCATGGGCCGAGCGCGGCGTGCTCTTGCTCAACAGGGTTCTCACCGTTCAGCCTGGTAAGCCGGGATCACACCGGGGCCGGGGGTGGGAGGAGGTGACCGACCAGGCCATCCGGGCGCTGGCCGCGAGAAAAAGTGCCGGGCGGGTGGGTGGGCCGCTGGTGGCGATCTTGTGGGGACGAGACGCGCGGACACTAGCCCCGCTGCTCGAGGGCATCCCGACGGTCGAATCGGCGCATCCGAGCCCGTATTCGGCAGCCAACGGCTTTTTCGGTTCGCGACCGTTCAGCCGAGCTAATCATCTACTTGAACAGGAAGGCGCCGAGCCGGTCGACTGGAAACTGCCCTGACCCATCGGTCCCCAAAAGTCACGTAGTAACGCCTGGTGGTAGGCTTAACTATCTGCTTCGGGGGCAGTTCTACCGTTTCTGCTTGGCGACAGCTGAATAGATAACAGGGGAAATCGCGTGGACGGGCGGGTACCGGCACAGTGGAAGACACGCAGGTAGAAGACCGTAAGTCAGCACCAGCCCACCAGCACTGGCTGAGCTGGCGCCGGCTGCTGATCGCGAACGGGGCATTCGCGATCTACGCCACCGCCCTGGCCGTGGATACCGGGCATGCGGACCGGACCTGGGCCATCTGGGCGGCGGCGGGCTACGGGGCAACGACCGTTATTCTCTGGCTCACCCGGCACAAGAACGTGCCGCTGATCTTTCCGCTGCTGGTGGCGCTGGCCGGGGCGCTGGCCGCTCCGGTGACCTGGCTGGCCAGCCGGGTGGCGCCGACGGCGGAGGTGAAGGTCATCTCGGAGTCGGCGTACCTGCTGCTGCATCACGGCACGCCGTACCTGGGCGCGGGGCAACTGGACAGCGTGCTGTCCTACAACCCGTACCTGCCGGTCATGGCGCTGTTCGGGATGCCGAGAGCGCTGGGGGCGACCGGGCTGTTCGGCGACCCCCGGGTGTGGCTGACCGCGGTGTCCATCGCGTTGATCTTTGCCGCGTTCAGCGTCGCCGCGCCGCACCGGCACTGTGACGGCTGCCGGCACGGCGTGCTGCTGTCCACCGTGTTCATCGCGGCCTCCCCGGTGATCGCGTTCCCGCTGGCGGTGGGGATCACCGACCCGCCGGTGATCGCGCTGATGTTCCTCACGCTGGCGCTGATCGCGCGCCCGTCGGGGCTGATCCGGGCGGCCGCGGCCCTCGGGGTGGCGTGCGCCATGAAGGCGACCGCCTGGCCCGCGGTCCCGGTCTTCACCGCGATGCTGGCCGCGCGGGACGGGGCCAAGAAGGCGTGGCGGTTCGCCGCGGCCACGGTCGTGATCGCGATCGGGCTGACCGTGCTGCTGGATCCCGCGGGGCTGGCCAAGCCGTACTCGTTCCTGCAGAACACCGTGCTGTTCCCGCTCGGCCTGACCAAGCAGAAGACCCCGGCGGCCAGCCCGCTGCCCGGTCACCTGCTGGCCGACACCGGGATAGCCGGTCACTGGGCCGCGGTCGGCCTGCTGGGCGTGGCCGGAGTCGCCTTCGTGGTATGGCTCATCGCCCGGCCGCCGCGGGACACGCGAGCCGCCGCGTGGCGCCTGGCCGTCGGCCTCACGGCCATGTTCACGCTGGCCCCGGCCACCCGGTGGGGCTACTTCGTGTACCCGATCGGGCTGGTCGGGTGGCTGCTGCTGACCCGCCCGCCGACCGCGACCACGGCCGCGAGCTCGCCTATCGAGATCCTGGCCCAGGCGCCCGGTGAACAGAGCCTGCCCGCGGGCGCTCGCTCCTAGGACCCGGTGCGCCAGGAGTCCAGGTAGGCCTGCTGGGCGGGGGTGAGCGCGTCGATTGACGTGCCGGTCGTGGCCAGCACCAGCCGGGCGGCTTCGGCGTCGATGTCGGCGGGCACCTCGTGCACGCCGACCGGGAGCTTGTCCCCCGTGGTTGACGACACTGCGCCGGCCAGCCAGGCCAGCGCCAGCGCCTCGATGCCGAACGCCAGGTCCATCACCTCGGGGGGATGACCCTCGGCCGCGACCAGGTTGACCACCCGGCCCTCGGCCAGCAGCAGCACGGTCCGGCCGTCGCCGAGGTCGTAGGCGTCGACGTGCGGCCGCACGTCCTGGTGCACGGCCACGGCCAGCGCGGCCAGCGCCCGGACGTCGATCTCCACGTCGAAGTGCCCCGCGTTGGCCACGATGGCGCCGTCCCGCATCAGCGCGAGGTGCTCCGCGCCGATCACGTCGCACGATCCGGTCGCGGTGACGAACACCTCGCCGAGCGGCGCGGCCTGCGCCATCGGCAGCACGCGGAAGCCGCGCAGCGACGCGTCCAGGGCCCGGACCGGGTCGATCTCGGTGACGATGACCTGGGCGCCGAAGCCGCGGGCGCGTTCGGCCACGCCCCGGCCGCTGGCCCCGAACCCGGCCACCACCACGGTCTTGCCGGCCAGCAGCGTGTTGGTGGCCCGCAGGATGCCGTCGATGACGGACTGCCCGGTCCCGCAGGTGCCCTCGACCAGGCGCTTGACCGCCGTGTCGTGTGCCGCGACGACCGGGAACGCGAGCGCGCCCTCGGCCGCCATCCGGCGCAGCCGGATCACGCCGGTGGTGGTCGACTCGCAGCCGCCCTTTACTTGCGGCAGTAGCGCGGCCGCCCGGGTGTGCAGCGTGTTCACCAGGTCACCGCCGTCGTCGATGACCAGGTCCGGGCCTGGCTCCTGCGCCAGGGCTCGCTCGATGTGGCGGTAGTAGCCGCGCCGGTCCACCCCGGCCCGGGCGAAGACCGCGGTCCCGTACCGGACGGCCAGGGCCGCGGCGATGTCGTCCTGGGTGGACAGCGGGTTGGACGCGGCCAGCGATACCGCCGCGCCGCCCGCCCGCAGCAGCCGCACCATCATCGCGGTCTCCGCGGTGACGTGCAGACAGGCCGCGACGGCCAGCCCCTCGAACGGCCGCTGGACGGCGAACCGCTGCATGAGGCCGGCCATCACCGGCATGGCCCGTTCGGCGTAGCGGACGCGGACATCGCCGTCGGCCGCGAGCGCCGGGTCGGCGATGTCCCCCTGGTGCGGGCCGTCCAGGTTGGTAACGGTCGTGTCAGTAACGGTAGTGCTCCGGCTTGTACGGGCCGTCGACCGTGACCCCGATGTAGTCCGCCTGCTCCTTGGTCAGCGTGCTGAGCCGGACGCCCAGCGCGTCCAGGTGCAGCCGGGCCACCTTCTCGTCCAGGTGCTTGGGCAGCGTGTACACGGCTGTTTCGTACTCATCGGGCTTGGTGAACAGCTCGACCTGGGCGATGACCTGGTTGGTGAAGCTGTTGGACATCACGAAGCTCGGGTGCCCGGTGGCGTTGCCCAGGTTCAGCAGGCGGCCCTCGGACAGCACGATGATCGCGTGCCCGTCCGGGAAGGCCCACTCGTCGACCTGCGGCTTGATGTTCGTCCGGTGGACGCCGGGGATCCTGGCCAGCCCGGTCATGTCGATCTCGTTGTCGAAGTGGCCGATATTGCCCACGATGGCCTGGTGCTTCATCTGGCTCATGTGGTCGGCGGTGATCACGTCGCGGTTGCCGGTGGCGGTCACGAAGATGTCGGCCGTGGCCACCACGTCCTCCAGCGTCGCCACCTGGTAGCCGTCCATGGCCGCCTGCAGCGCGCAGATCGGGTCGATCTCGGTCACGATGACCCGCGCGCCCTGGCCGCGGAGGCTTTCCGAGCAGCCCTTGCCCACGTCGCCGTAGCCGCAGACCACCGTGACCTTGCCGCCGATGAGGACGTCGGTGCCGCGCTTGATGCCGTCGATGAGCGAGTGCCGGCAGCCGTACTTGTTGTCGAACTTGGACTTGGTCACCGAGTCGTTGACGTTGATCGCCGGGAACAGCAGCGTGCCCGCCCGGGCCATCTCGTACAGCCGGTGCACGCCGGTGGTGGTCTCCTCGGTCACGCCCTTGATGTTTCTTGCGGCTCTGGTCCACTTGCCCGGGTGATCGGCCAGGGAGTTACGCAGCCGGTCCAGGATGATGACCCACTCCTCCGGGTCCTCGCTGCTCGGGCTCGGCACTCCCCCGGCCTGCTCGTACTCGGCGCCCTTGTGCACGAACAAGGTGGCGTCGCCGCCGTCGTCCAGGATCATGTTGGGGCCTTCCTCGCCCGGCCAGGTCAGCGCCAGCTCGGTGCAGCGCCAGTACTCCTCGAGGGTCTCCCCCTTCCAGGCGAAGACCGGGATGCCGCGCGGGTCGTCGGGGGTGCCGTCCGGTCCGACCGCCACCGCCGCGGCCGCGTGGTCCTGGGTGGAGAAGATGTTGCAGCTCGCCCAGCGGACCTGCGCGCCGAGGGCGACCAGCGTCTCGATCAGCACCGCGGTCTGCACGGTCATGTGCAGCGAGCCGGTGATCCGGGCCCCGCGCAGCGGCTGGCTGAGCGTGTACTCGGCCCGTACCGCCATCAGCCCGGGCATCTCGTGCTCGGCCAGCTGGATTTCCTTGCGTCCGAACGAGGCGAGCGAGAGGTCTGCAACCTGGAACGGAAGCTGATCCGCGGACATGGGTTTCTCCCTTAATTCTTTTCGGCCGAACGTGCCCCTGGAGCGTTTACTGGTCACACGGTACGGGAGCCTGGGTGGTCGCCGCACGTACTGAGAGATGTTCTTGACGTGAAATTGTTAGAATCAGTATTCATGCGCATCACGGAGGCCGCCCGGCGGCTCGGCACGTCGGCTCGCATGCTTCGCTACCGCGAGGATCTCGGGCTGCTCCCCCAGGTCCGCGAGCGCGCGGCGGGTTCCCGGCGGGGGCCCGCGCACCGGCAGTTCAGTGCGGAGGATCTCGACGCCGTGGCCGCGGCGCTCGAACTCGAGCGCCGCTACGACATCAGCCCGGCGTCGCTGGCGTTCGGCGTGCGCGTGCTGGCCGAGCCGCAGGTCCGGGCCGCGGTGGCCGACCTGGGCCGCCGGCTCGGCCGCATCCCGGCCCCGGCCAGCCGGGCCCTGGACTTCGAGCAGGAACGCGCGCTGCGCCTGCTGTCCCGGCGTTAGGCCAGGGTCCAGACGGTGGTGCGCTTGACGTCGGCGTCTTCCAGGGCACGCAGGCCGGGGACGTCGTAGCTGGCCAGCGCGACGAGACGGGCGCGGGGCAGGTACCGGCGGCCGAAGTCGCCGGCCAGGACGGCGGCCCCGCGGGCGTGGCTTCGGTCCAGGAACTCCAGCACCTGGGCGGCCAGGTCCTGTTCGTAGAAGGCGTCGGCCACCAGCACCACGTCGGTGCCGGGGACGGGCAGCCCGGGCTCGCTCAGCACGTCGGCGCATACGGCCGGGACTGTGACGCCGTTGGCCTCGGCGTTGACCGTGATGGCCGCGGCCGCCAGCGGGTCGATGTCGTAGGCGGTCACGGCCGCGGCCCCGGCCAGGACCGCCGCGATGGCCACCAGGCCGGAGCCGGAGGCGACGTCGATCACGCGCCGGCCGGTGACCGTACCGGGCTGGTCCAGCAGGTACCGGGCCAGCGCCTGGCCGCCGGCCCAGGCGAACGCCCAGAAGGGCGGGTCCAGGCCGGTCCGGCCGGAGACCCGCTCGGTGTGCTGCCAGACGCTCATCGGCTCGCCGGCCTGGTAGAGGCGGACCTCGGGCACCAGGGGAACGGGGCCGAGCCGGGTGCTACCCCGGATGATCTCGGTTGCCGACGGCCCGGTCACTGCTGGTC
This sequence comes from uncultured Actinomycetes bacterium, assembly GCA_963834685.1. Classification (GTDB taxonomy): domain Bacteria; phylum Actinomycetota; class Actinomycetes; order Streptosporangiales; family Streptosporangiaceae; genus Palsa-504. The sequence continues at coordinate 260,753 of CAWICW010000008.1, forward strand.
TTGGGCGTGATCCCGGCGCGGGGGACGGGACGTGCGGCCACGCCGCGCGGAGCGGATCGAGGGGTCGGTGTGATCTTCCCGGGACGGACGGTAGATGTCCGGTTCCAGGTAGATCATCTTGGCGATCGGGACGGCGGTGCGGATCCGCCGCTCCGCGGCGTCGATGCCCGCCGCGACCTGCGCCGCGGTCTCCGTGCCGCGGACCGCGATCTTCGCGGCGACCAGGATGGATTCCGGGCTCATGTGCACGGTGCGCATGTGGATGACCCGGTCCACCTCGGGCCCGTCCTCGAGCGCGGTGATGATCATCCGCTGCACCTCGGCGCTGGCCGCCTCGCCGATCAGCAGGCTCTTCATCTCCACGGCCAGGATGGCCGCGGCGGCCGCGAGCAGCAAGCCGATGGCCAGCGAGCCCGCGCCGTCCCACCGGCCGTTGCCGGTGATCCAGGACAGGGTCACCCCCGCGAACGCGAACCCCAGCCCGATCAGGGCGGCCACGTCCTCGAGCAGGACCACGGGCAGCTCGGGCGCCTTGCTCCGCCGGATGAAGGTGCCCCAGTTGCGGTCGCCGCGCACCTTGTTGGCCTCCCCGACCCCGGTGCGCAGCGAGAAGCCTTCCAGCACGGCGGACAGGGCCAGGACGACGAGGGCCACCTGGGGTGAGCGGATCGGCTCCGGGTGCACGATCTTGTGTATGCCGTCGTAGACCGAGAAGGCGGCGCCGACCGTGAACAGCATGACCGAGACCACGAACCCGTAGAAGTAGCGCTCCCGCCCGAAGCCGAACGGGTGCTCATCCGACGGCGGCCGGGAGGACCGGTCACGCCCGATGAGCAGCAGCACCTGGTTGCCGGTGTCGGCGACCGAGTGCACCGACTCGGCGAGCATGGACGCCGACCCGGTGAACAGGAACGCGATGAATTTCGTCACCGCGATGCCGAGGTTGGCGCCGAGGGCGGCGAACACCGCCCTCATCTCGCGAAACGAAACCCGCACCCGTCCTACTCGATCCGGGCCTGAAGGTCGGCGATGGCGGCGGTCTGGCTGGGGTCGATCCCGGAGGCGATGGCCAGGTACACGCTCGCGTAGTCGGCCAGCTGGACCACGCCGGCCAGCCGCACCAGCGGGTGCTCGCCGTCCATGGCCAGCTCGGACAGCCCGATCCCGCGCTGGCCGGCCAGTTCGGTCACGGCCCGCTGCTGGGCCGCGACCCGGGGGTCCTGGTCCGGATCGACGATCAGCACCAGCCGGACCAGGGTGAATCCGCTGACCGGGCCGCGCGAGTCCTCGTAGTCCAGGTTCCAGTCCGACAAGTCCGACAGGCTGGACAGCTCCCCGCCCGCCTCCTGGGCCTCCTCCATCCCAGGCGACTCCTGCGGCGGAAGCGGCTCGCCCGGCGCCCGGTTGGCGGCCGGGGCGAACGGCCCGTCGAACGCCGCGATCTGGTTGTGGGCCGCCTCCGGCAGCAGGCCCACGATCGCCGGGTACTTGGCGTTGTCGCTGAGCTGGGAGGCGAACCGCCGGGCGGCGACCCCGCTCAGCGCCGACGTCCCCCACACCACCGGCAGCGCGCCGACCAGGTCCAGGGCTAGCGACTTGCCCGGGTTGACGAACGACTCGCTGGCCGGCCGGCACTGATGCGAGACCTCCTCGAGCCGGCCGGCCGCCTGCTCGTAGACCTCCGGCCCGATCCGGGCCACGCCCAGCCGCTCGGCGATGACCAGCAGCGGGATGGCCAGCCCCCACAGCATCGAGCGCGGCAGCAGCGACCCGGACGGACCGGCCGCGACGACCGGGATGAACGGGGCCCGGGCCTGCTCGGCAATGTGCTGCAGCGCCGAGTCCGGGGGCCCGACGCCGACCAGGCGGCAGCCGCGCCGAGCCGCCTCGGCCGCGACGGCCAGGGTCTCGGCCGTGGTGCCCGAGCCGGACGCCGCGATCACCACGTCCGCCGCGCCGACCCAGCCCGGCAGGCGCTCGGCCTGCGTGGCCAGGACCTGCACCGGGCTGCTGGACCCGGTCACGGCGCCCAGCATGTCGCCCGCCAGGCCCGCGCCGCCCAGGCCCGCCACCACGATCGCGCGGGGCCGGGCGTCCGGGGTGAAGGCCGACAGGTCCGTTTCCAGGCAGGACCGCAGCGCGGTCCGGACCTGAGCCGCGGACGACGCGACCTGCCGCAGCATGTCGCCGGGGTCGGCCGCCTCGATCACGTCGGGCATATCGAGCCGGTCGGCGGCCAGGACGAACTCCGCCCCGCCCCAGTCGTCCAGGCCGTCGCTCATGTGCGGCGTTCGTCTCCGGCGCCGGGCCGCCGGGCCTCTTCCACGAGCAGCACCGGGATGTCGTCGCGCACCGGGTAGGCCAGGCCGCACGTCTCGCTGGTGCACACCAGCTCGCCGGCCTCGTCGTCGGCCCGCAGCGGGGCGTGGCATTCCGGGCAGGCCAGGATCTCCAGGAGCCAGCCTTCGATCTGCATCAGGTGTCCTTACTGGCCGGGCCGCCTGCGGCGGCGGGACTTGCCGGGCCGCCTGCGGCGGCCCTGCTTGCCTGGCCGCCTGCGGCGGCCCTGCTTGCCTGGCCGCCTGCGGCGGCGGGCCTGACCATGGCGAGCACCTCGTCGCGCAGGGCGGCCATGGCGGTCTCGCTGTCCGCCTCCACGTTCAGGCGCAGCAGCGGTTCGGTATTGGACGGGCGCAGGTTGAACCACCAGTCGCCGGCGCTGACCGTGAGCCCGTCGAGTTCCTCGGTGCGCACGCCCGGCCGGCTCCCGAAGGCCTGCTTGACCCGCGCCGTGGCCGCGGCCTGGTCGGCCACCTGGGAGTTGATCTCCCCGCTGGCATGGTACCGGGCGTAGCCGGCCATCAGCCGCGACAGCGGCTGGGCCTGACCGCCCAGGGCGGCCAGGGTGTGCAGCGCGGCGAGCATGCCCGAGTCCGCGAACCAGAAGTCCCGGAAGTAGAAGTGCCCGGAGTGCTCGCCGCCGAACACCGCGCCGGTCTCGGCCATCTTGGCCTTGATGAACGAGTGGCCGACCCGGGTGCGCACCGGGACGCCGCCGCGCTCGGTGATGATCTCCGGCACCGCGCGGGAGGTGATCAGGTTGTAGATGACCGCCGCGCCGGGCTCGCGGGCCAGCTCACGCGTCGCGATCAGCGCGGTGAGCGCCGAGGGCGAGACGACCTGGCCGCGCTCGTCGACCACGAAGCACCGGTCGGCGTCGCCGTCGAAGGCGAGCCCGATGTCGGCGTGGTGTTCGGTCACGGCTCGCTGCAGGTCGCGCAGGTTCTCCGGTTCGATGGGGTTGGCCTCGTGGTTCGGGAACGTGCCGTCCAGCTCGAAGTAGAGCGGGATCAACGTGATCGGCAGCCCCTCGAAGACCTTCGGCACGGTGTGCCCGGCCATCCCGTTACCGGCGTCCACCGCCACGGTCAGCGGCCTGATCGAGGAGATGTCGACCAGCTTCCTCAGGTAGTCCGCGTAGCCGGGCAGCAGGTCCACGGCAGTGATCGAGCCAGGGACGGGGGCTGGAGGCAAGGTCCGTTCGGCCAGATCTTTTATGTCTTCCAGACCGGTCTCGATGCCGACCGGCCTGGCCCCGGCGCGGCACAGTTTGATGCCGTTGTACTGGGGCGGGTTGTGGCTGGCGGTGACCATCGCGCCCGGGATGCCCCGGTCGCCGCTGCCGTAGTACAGCATGTCCGTCGAGCCGAGGCCCGCGGCCAGCACGTTGGCGCCCTGGGCCGCCGCGCCCCGGCCGAACGCGTCGGCGAGCGGGCCCGAGGAGGCGCGCATGTCGTGCACGGTCAGGATCGTCGCGGCCCCGGTCAGTTTGGCGAACGCGGCCCCGATCGCCTCCGCCACGCTCTCGTCAAGCTGGTCCGGGACGACGCCCCTGATGTCGTAGGCCTTGACAATGCTCGCGAGATCACCCACTGCAGGACACGCCTCCCGGTTGCGGCCAGCCCGGGCTGGGTTCGCCCGCGCCTTACCTGGCGAGCCTATCCGTCCTGCGGGGGGCCCGAGCGCAGCACTCGGAGGTGGCCGCGGCGGCCGACCTCGACGCCCTGGCCGACGGGCTCGGAGTCCACCCGCCGCTGCGGCTGGGTTTCCATCACCGCATTGGCCAGCGCTTCCAGGTCATCGGCGCGCTCCTGGGCCGGGTCGACGGGCAGCCGCACCACGTCCCAGCCGCGCGGCGCGGTCAGCCGGCCGCGTGCTTCTCGCACAGGTCATAGGTATGCGGCTCGACGTACGCGGCCAGCGGGCCGAGCACCGCGGTCGAGTCACGGTACACATAGGTCAGCGTGTACACCGGCGGATGCTTGCATGCGGTGCGCGAGCAGCAACGAGAACTCACCCAGCCCACCTCGCTCACATCACCGTGATGATCGAATGCCCGGAACCTCGGGACGGCATCGGATACAACCGTGACGGTATCCGCCCGCGGACGGTAACGCCATCACCCCGCGCTGGTGCGGTTCTCGTGTCGTGCTCTGCCCCGTATGGTCGTTCGCAGTTGCGGGCTGGTGGCCGGGGCGCGGGGCGGGTGGCGGCGAGGGCGTGCCGGGCGGGGGCGTGATCTTATACGCTCGGTAGCTGTGCAGACCGGCGAAGGCGGTTCGAGGCCAGGGTCCCGGCCCCGGCGGCGTGATCGCCATGGCCGCGGGCTACGCGGCAGGCTGGTCCCGCCCGGGGTCCCGCTGTACCGCAGCCGCGCCCAGCAGTTCGACGACATCGTGCTCGAGGCGGTGGCGCGGCTGGAGCCGCGCTGGGAGACCGAACTGGCCGACGTGGAGTTCGCGGTCCAGGAAGTGCCGGACTTCGACACCATCGGCGAGGAAGGCGTGCCGCTGGCCCGCATCGTGCGCGGCTCGCCCGACACCAGCGATCCGGGGAACCCGGCCACCAGCCCCCGCATCGTGCTGTTCCGCCGCCCGCTGCTGGCCCGGGCCGAGGACGAGGACGAGCTGAGCGAGCTCATCTTCGACGTGGTGGTCGAAGAGCTGGCCGAGATCCTCGGAGTGGACCCGGAGATCATCGATCCCGGCTACGGTGACCTCGACTGACCCCCGATTAGGGCCGCCCTGGAGGATCTCGTGGACCTGTTCGACCTCACCGGCAAGGTCGCCGTCGTCAGCGGCGGCGGTCGCGGGATCGGCCTGATGATGGCGCGGGGGCTGCTGCAGGCCGGGGCTTCGGTCTACATCAGCTCGCGCAGGGCCGAGGCCGGCCAGGCCGCGGTGGCCGAGCTGTCCAAATACGGCGTGGTGCTGTCTGTGCCCGCTGACCTGTCGCGCGAGGAGGAATGCCTGCGGCTGGCCGAAGAGGTCGGCCAGTCCGAGGAGCGGGTCCACATCCTGGTCAACAACGCGGGGACCAACTGGGACGCGCCGCTGGCCGAGTTTCCGGCCTCGGCCTGGGACAAGGTGCTTGACCTGAACCTCAAGACGCCGTTCTTCCTGACCCGGGCGTTCCTGCCGTTGCTGGAGGCGGCCGGAACCGCCGACGATCCGGCCCGGGTGATCAACGTGGGTAGCATCGACGGGCTGCGCGTGCCGGAGTTCAGCACCTACTCGTACTCGGCCAGCAAGGCGGGGCTGCACCAGCTCACCCGGGTGCTGGCCCGCGAGCTCGGGCCACGGCACATTACCGTCAACGCCGTGGCCCCGGGCCCGTTCGAGTCCAAGATGATGGCCGCTACCCTGGCCCAGCAGGGCGAGGAGATCGCTGCCGCCTCGCCGCTCGGGCGGATCGGCCGCCCGGACGACATGGCCGGCGTGGCGGTGTTCCTCAGCGGCCGCGGCAGTGCCTACGTGACCGGCGCCATCATCCCGGTCGACGGCGGGATCTGGGCCGCGCACTGAGTACCGCGCTGACTGGTGGTTCAGGGCGATATCGCGTCGTACGAGTCGCGGACGGGCGGGAGGGTGATCGTGGTCAGGGCGCTGATAGCCGGGATGATCGACACGACGGTGTTCTGGCCCTGGGTTTCCACCCGGGCGGCGAACAACGGCCCCGACCCGGCCAGCGGAGTGATCACGATAGCGAACGCCGATCCGTGTTTGGCCCCCCGGGGCAGCATGGCCGACACGGTGAGAGTATGCCCGGCCTGGACCGTGACAATCTGGCTGCTGGTCGCGCCGGGTACCGCCGCCATCTCCGTCAGGCGGACCCGGGCCTGGCCGGCGGGCGCTGACAGCACGACCGTGACCCCGAAGCCTGAGCTGGTGGTGTTGCCGGCCACGACCGCCTGCTCGCTGATGGGCGCGGTGGCCGCGGTGAAGGCGCCCAGGCCGCTGCCGGGCACCAGCACCCCGGCGGTGACGGGCACGTTCGCCGTGAGCTCGAGCGCCGCTATCCCGCCGAGGGGCGTGAGCGGGACGTAGGAGGCGGAGTCGCCGGGCAGGTCGATCGTCTGCGTGCCGAACGGCTGATGGCGCCCCTGCGCGGTGATAGCCGCGACGCTCACCCGGGCGTTGGCGCTCCCGGGGACCACGATGTACAGCCCGGCGGTGCTGCCCGACGGCGGTACGCCCGGTATCACCAGCTGCGTCGACGGCGCCGCCGCGCTCGGCAGCCAGCTCGCGGTCCCGCCGTGGGACGAGCTCTCCGAGACGTCCGCGGCCACTCGTCCGATGCTGGTCCGCACCTCGATCGCGACCACGCTGGCGTCTCCGGCCAGGGACGACAGGGCCTCGGTCACCGTCTGGTGCGGGGGAACGGTGATCCCGGTGTCACCGCCGGCCTGGACCAGGCCGGCATCGGTGATGATGCTGACATCTACGCTCGCGGGCAGGGCGTCGACGTTCATCAGGTCAAGCTGGATCTGCGCCACGCCGCCCTGCTGGCCCGGCCCGACAAACCACAGGTCCGAACCAGGTGCCCCGCAGCGCACGCTGGCCAGGCCCGCACCGGTCGCCTCCTCGGCCTCCATGGCCTGCGCCAGGGTGCCGCTAGCAGTCACCGACCAGCCCTGGAGCACCGTCGTGGCCGTCTTGCTCGCGCTCTGAGCGGCCGGGGTGGTCAGCATCGACAGCAGGCCGGGCTCGATCTGGCTGATCGGGTTCAGGGTCCGCAGCTGGGCCCCCGCCAGCGGCAACGGCGTGAGCTCGGCCTGCCCCGAGCCCGACCCGGGTGACGAGGCCGCGGGTGACCCCGCGATGAAGGCGACGTTGCCCGGCCCGCCGCCCGGCACGGGCGGGCAGGCGCGGGCGGCAGAGGTCACGGCCACCTGCCGCGGCGCCGCGGCGACCTGGCCCGGACCCGGCGCCGCGGGCACGGCGAATTGCGCGACCCCGGCGATGGCGCCGAGCGCCAGCAGCACCACCCCGGCGGGCACCAGATGGATCGGCCTCACGGCCGGTCACCGGACTCCCACGGAGCATGCCGACCCGCGGTCATCGGGTCGCCCGCGGTCATGGGGTCAGGAGTCACCCAGGACGAGAGGTCTTGGTCGTCGGCCGGGAAGGGATCGAGGTTCTCCAGGGCCGGCGGCTGATGGTCATCGGACGGGCGCGCGGGCGGCCTGGCCGGTCCGCGCCAACGCCGCGAGGGCTTCCCGTGCCGTGCGGCGTGCTGGCCGCCGCGGGGCCGCTTGGCCACGCCGGCGGAGGTGCTGGTCCCTGACGGTACGGAGACGCTCCGGTCGACGAGGGGTTCGGCACGCGGCGGCGGATCTCCGGAGGCTGGGCTGGCCCAGGGCTCGGGATCGGATTCGGGTGCGGTCGCCGCGCCGGCCGGCACCGGCCACGGCGCCGAGCCGGCGGCCCCGGCCTCCGGATCGGGGTCGGAAGCACCCCGCGTGCGGCCGGCCGTGAGGGCGAACTCCGGCCGCCGCTTGCGCCGGGTCGTTTTCGGCCCGCTGGCGCGGTCTCGCCGCCTGCCCGGCGTCGGGCCGGCTCCGCTTCGGCCTCCGCGGCGGGCGCCGGGACCGCGGACCTGGTCCCGGGCAGGGCGAGCGCGAAGACGATCAGGACGGCGGCGGCCTCGGCTCCGAGGCTGAGGTCCCGGGCCAGCTCATCGCGCGTGATGACCAGGTGCCCGCCGCCGGCGGGCAGCACGAAGCCCTGCGCCCACCCGTCTACCGGCTGGCTCAGCTTGGTCAGGGGCCGTCCGTTGAGGGTGGCGGACCACCCGCCCGCCGCTTCGGCCAGCACCAGCGTGCCCGAGGTCCCGGCCGGCACGACCGCGTTCACGCCGATCTGCCCCGACGGGACCGGCATCACGGTGCCGTCGGGGCCGTTCACGCGGGTACGCGCCACTGTCCCGGCCACCTGCCAGAGGTCATAGGCGGGCGCCGTGGTCAGCCGGACCAGGCCGGCCGCGCCGTCCAGCTGGCGGGCGAGCGTCTGATCGACCGGGGCGGGCAGCAGCACGTAGCCGATGTCGAACTGGCTGAGCGCCTGCCCGGCGTCACCGCCGTCACCGCCGGCGGCCGCACTCAGCGAGGCCACGACGTTATTCAGCGCGTGCGTGGCGGACGAGGCCTCGGTCAGCTCGGGCTCGCCGAGCACGGGGTCGGTGTCGCGCAGGACCGTGTAGGACAAGGCCGCGCCATCCGGCCGCAGGACCAGCGTCCTGGTCCGGTCGGGTCCGGCGGACGAGGAGGCCACGAACGGCGGCAGGATCTGCGGTCCGGCGGCGGTCACCGGTCCGCGCACGCCCGCGGTCAGCCAGTACCCGGCCGCGAGGACGGGTGCCGAGGCCGCCACCGCGGCACCGCCCAGCACGGCCAGCCCGCGCCAGCCGCCCGGGAACCGGCGGCCGGCGCGGCGATCTCCGGTCCGGCCGAGCGCGAGGCCGACCGCCTCGATCAGCGGCGTGGCGGCCAGCAGCAAGCCAGCGGCCGCGACCGCGGTCGCGACGCCGGGCCAGGCGCTGACCGCGGTCCCGCCCGGCACCGTCACTCGCACCCGGCTCACGACCAGCGCCACGACCAGCCCGCCGAGCGCGATGACCCAGCCTGCGTACACCACGGGCATCCGCTTGCGCGCCAGCAGGGCGCAGAACGCGGGCAGGACGAGCCCGACGGTGACCCAGGCGGGCGGGAGTCCCGGGCCGCCCGGGCTGAGCAGCAGCACCGACTCCGGCCGCAGTCCCGCCGAGGCCAGCCCGGGCCGCGGGACACCGGCCTCGAGGAAGAACGCGGAAGCGCTGGTGAACAGGTGAAACGTCCACGGTATGAGGACGACGGCGGGAACCACCGCGACGATGGCCGCGTTGACCGCGCTCACCCGGCCGATCCAAGGGCTGGCCGCGATCAAGCCGACCACGGCGACCACCGCGATCGGCCAGATAAGCGGCACGAAGGCTGCCGCCACCGCGACGAGCAGGCCGGCCGCCCACGCCGCGCGGCGGGCCCGCCGTGGCGGGCCGGCGAGCATCCGGCCGCCGGCCATGCCGATGAGCGGAAGCAGGACGAAGGCCACCAGGGTGCCGATCCGCCCGGTCGCCACGGCACCCATCGCGACCGGGAGCAGCGCGTAGGTGGCGGCGAGCCAGATCCTCGCGGTCAGCACGGACGTGAGACGGCGGGTGGCCAGGAACGCGGTCAGCCCCGCCGCGGGCACGGAGGCGAACAGCAGGACGTCGACGGCCAGCCAGGGCTTCCCGGCCAGCACGGTCGCGAGTACGGCCATGACGCCGATGTAGGGCGGCGTGCTGGCCGCCGAGCCCAGGCCCGCGTCGTGATAACCGGCCAGGTACTCGCGCCATAGATCGGTCGCGCCACCCCAGGCCGGCACGAGAGCCCCGCCGGCGAGCGTGCCCGACCCGGACAGCGCCGAGCCGACCAGCGAACGCTCCGCGACCAGCGCGATCAGGACGAGCCCGGCGCAGAGCAGGACGCCCGGGCTGGTCAGCACGCGCCGGACCACCGAATCGGCGGCGGGCAGCGGCAGGTCGTCGCTGACCTCGTCGACGAGGGATTGATGCAGCCCGCCGCTATCGTAGGCCGGCCCGCCGGACAGCAGGCCCGCGGCCGATTCGGCCAGCCGTCCCAGCGTGCGGCCCCGGGGCAGCTGGCCGCGCAGGATCGACCACGCGTGCTTGCGGTCGGCGGCGCGTTGACGGCGGGCGCGCCAGAGCAGGACCGGATGGCGCAGCAGCCAGGCGACGGCGCCGAGGTGGTCCCAGGCCTTGCGCTGCTGCTTGGTGAGGAGGAAGTAGGCGGCCCGGACCAGCGAGCCGATCGTACAGCCGCCCACCAGGACGAGCATGGGTACGAAGGGCACGCTGACCGCGAACGTGTACAGGGCGCCACGCCGGTCGAGCAGCCGCGGATGACCGCCCGCGGCCGGGGACTTCCGGACCTGCCGGGCCGACAGATCGCGGTGATACACCACCGCGTCGGTGATCACCCGGACGTCGTAGCCGGCGGCGTGCACCCGCCAGCAGAAGTCGATGTCGTCGCGCATCAGGGGCAGGTTGGGGTCGAATCCGCCGACCTGGTCCCAGACGTCGCGGCGGATCAGCATGCCCGCCGAACTCACGGCCAGTACCGGCCGGTTGCCGTCGTGCTGGCCCTGGTCGAACTCGCCGGGCTCGATCCCGGTGAAACGCCGTCCCGCCCGGTCGACGGTGACGCCCACCTCGCGCAGCACCCGGCGGTCACCCAGGTCCATCAGCTTGGGGCCGAGCACCGCGGTGGAGCGGTTGCGGCTGGCCGCCCTGAGCATCTGCTCCAGGGCGTCCGGGGCTGGCTCGCAGTCGTCGTGCAGCAGCCAGATCCACTCCACCGCCGGGTCCGGCGGCGAGCCGGGTCCCGGCACCGGCCCGCGCGCCGCGGGGTGCTGCAGCGCGCGAGCGACGGCGGTGCCGTATCCGGTGTCGGCGTCCATGCCGAAGACCGTGTCCGGACCGAGGAACTCGGTCAGCGCGGCTCCGCTCCGGTCCTGGCTGCCGGTGTCGACGCCCACCGCGCGCTGCACGGGATGCGTCTGCTCCCGTACCCCGTTGACGAGCCCCGGGAGCAGTCGCGCACCGTCGTGCACAACGACCACGAGGGTCACCACGTGGCGCAGAGGCAAGGCGTTCTCGGACAAGGGTCCCGTCTGGTGGCGTGGGCAACGGCGCTCTATGCGGCTACGCGCCCGGCAAGAGCGTGCGGACTACGTGAACGACAAGCCCCCCAGCGTCCACGACAGGACCAACCTTACACAGGGCCATATTCAAAAGTTCGGGTAATCCGCGCACCAGCCGGACGGGCCCGGCCGGGTGACCGCGCGATGCTCCCGAACCGGCTAACCAGCCTGGCGCTTCAGGCGGCGGCGCTCACGCTCCGACATGCCGCCCCAGATACCGAACCGCTCGTCGTGCTCGAGCGCGTACTCCAGGCACTCGGCGCGGACCTCGCAGCTGCGGCACACCCGCTTGGCCTCCCGGGTCGATCCTCCCTTCTCCGGGAAGAACGCCTCCGGATCTGTCTGCGCGCACAGCGCCCGGTCCTGCCAGCCCAGTTCTTCAACCTCTTCCGGGCTGATGAAGACCTGCGCTAGCGGGACGATGACCTCAGTCACGGCGCATCCTCCCTCCCTCCCCATTCGGAGTCCCCCGTTCCCGCCACTCCCCGCGGGGGCGGAAATCACATCAATGAAATTACACTCGCGTGTCTTGCTTCAAGTCAAGCGAAGAAGGTGATAATGGTCGCCCCGTTGTCTGAGATGCGAGATAAATCACGTGGGGAATCCGGCAGCCGTGAGCCTCGCCAGAACCACTGGGATCACTGGCATCTCTAGTCACATTGGGGTCCGAAGCGGGCTGATCCGGCCCGGTCGGGGGTCAGGCCGGGACCTGACACACTTTGGGGTATGCGTATCACCGTGCTCGCGGGCGGCGTGGGGGCCGCGCGTTTCCTCCGCGGCCTGAAGCAGACGGCCCCGGACGCCGACATCACGGTCGTCGGGAACACCGGCGACGACATCACGCTGTTCGGCCTGCGGGTCTGCCCGGACCTGGACACCGTCATGTACACCCTGGGCGGCGGCATCAACGAGCAGCAGGGCTGGGGCCGGGCCGACGAGACGTTCAGCATCCGGACGGAGCTGGCCGCCTACGGCGCGAGCCCGGACTGGTTCACGCTCGGTGACCGGGATTTCGCCACCCACATCCTGCGCAGCCAGCTGCTGGCCTCGGGTCAGCCGCTGTCGGCCGTCACGCGGGCGCTGTGCGAGCGCTGGCAGCCGGGGGTGCGGCTGCTGCCGATGTCCGACGACCCGATCGAGACGCACGTGGTACTGGACGACCAGCGCACGGTGCACTTCCAGGAGTGGTGGGTCCGGATGCACGCGGAGACGCCCGCCGCGGACATCATCGCGGTCGGCGCCGCGCAGGCCGCTCCGGCGCCGGGGGTGCTCGACGCGATCGGCGCGGCGGACGTGATCGTGTTCCCGCCGTCGAATCCGGTGGTAAGCATCGGCACCATCCTGGCCGTGCCGGGCATCCGGCCCGCGCTGGCAGCCAAGACCGTGGTGGGCGTGTCGCCCATCATCGGCGGCGCTCCGGTGCGCGGCATGGCCGACGCGTGCCTGACCGCGATCGGGGTGCAGACCTCGGCCGCCGCCGTCGCGGTGCACTACGGACCGGAGCTGATCGACGGCTGGCTGGTGGACGACCAGGACAAGCCCGCCGTGGATGACCCGGCGCTGGCCGGGATCGAGGTCCGGGCCCTGCCGCTGTACATGCGGGACCTGCCCGCGACCGCCGCGATCGCCCGCGCGGCGCTCGACCTGGCCCTGGAGCTGGCATGACGCTGAGCGTGGCCCCCGTGACCGGGCTACCTGAGATCACCGCGGGCAGCGACCTGGCCGCGCTCATCGCCGACACGGCGCCGGACCTGCGCGACGGCGACATCCTGGTCGTCACCTCGAAGATCGTGAGCAAGGCCGAAGGCCGGGTGGTGACCGCCTCCCGCGAACAGGCCATCGAGGCCGAGACGGCACGGGTGGTGGCCCGGCGCGGGGCTACCACGATCGCGCAGACGAGGCACGGCCTGGTGCTGGCCGCGGCCGGAGTGGACGAGTCCAACACGGCGCCGGGCACCGTGGTCCTGCTTCCGGAGGATCCCGACGAGTCCGCCCGGCGGCTGCGCAAGGCGCTGCAGGCCCGGACGGCGCGGACCGTCGGGGTGATCATCACCGACACGATGGGCCGGCCGTGGCGGGCCGGGCAGACCGACAACGCGATCGGGGCGGCCGGCGTGGTGCCCGTCCGTGACTACCGCGGCGAGGCCGACACCTTCGGCAACATCCTGGAGGTCACGGTCGCGGCCGTGGCGGACGAGATCGCCGCGGCGGCCGACCTGGTGAAAGGCAAGTCCACAGGCGTGCCGGTGGCCGTGGTGCGCGGACTTGAGGACCTGGTCACCGACCAGGACGGCCCCGGGGCGCGGGAGCTCATCCGGCCCGCCGAGGAGGACATGTTCCGGTTCGGGTCGGCCGACGTGCCGCTGGCCCGCCGGACGATCAGGGCGTTCACCGGCGAGCCGGTGAACGCCGCGGCCGTCCGCCGCGCGGTGGCCACGGCGCTGACCGCGCCGGCGCCGCACCACAGCGAGCCGTGGCGCTTCGTCATCCTGGAGTCGGCCGGCCGGCGCGCGGCGCTGCTGGACGCGATGCGCGACGCCTGGATTGCCGACCTGCGCCGGGACGGGTTCACCGAGGAGCAGATCTCCCGCCGGGTCCGGCGCGGCGAGGTGCTGCGGCGGGCACCGCTGATCGTGGTGCCGTGCCTGGTCGCCGACGCGGCGCACGCGTACCCGGACGACCGGCGCGCGGCGGCCGAGCAGGCCATGTTCGTGGTCTGTGTGGGCGCTGCGGTGGAGAACCTGCTCATCGCGCTCGCGGTCGAGGGGCTCGGCTCGGCCTGGATCTCCAGCACGCTGTTCTGCCAGGACGTCGCGGCCCGCGTGCTGGACCTGCCGGACGGCTGGCGGCCGATGGGCGCGGTCGCCGTCGGCCACCCGGCCGAGCAGGCCCGGCCCCGGCCGCCGCGCGACCCGGCCGACTTCCTGCTAGTCCGCTGACGCGGTCAGCAGGGGGAGGCCGGAGCGGACGGAGGCGCAGACGCCGTCGCTGGCCGCGGCGGCCGCGAGGCGTTCGGCCGGGACCTCGCCGTAGGTGGTGGTGCGCTGGCGCAGGGGACGGCCGAGCGGCTCGGCGATGGCCCGCAGCTGGCTGATCGTCTTGTACGAGCCGTGGTCGGCGCCGGCCATCCGGCTGATGGTCTCCTCCATCAAGGTGCCGCCCAGATCGTTGGCGCCGCCCTGGAGCACGTCACGGCACAGGTCGTCACCGAGCTTGACCCAGGAGCACTGGATCGAGTCGATCGCCCCGTGCAGCAGCAGCCGGGCCACGGCGTGCACGGCCCGGTTCTCCCGCCGGGTCGGGCCGGGCCGGGCCAGGCCGGCCAGGTAGATGGGGGCGTTCTCGTGGATGAACGGCAGCAGGACGAACTCGGTGAAGCCGCCGGTCCGTTCCTGCACCGACCGGATCACCCGCAGGTGCCCGACCCAGTGTGCCGGGGTGTCGACGTGCCCGTACATCATCGTGGACGAGGTCCGCAGGCCCAGCTCGTGCGCGGTGGTGATGACCTCGATCCACACCGAGGCGGGCAGCTTGCCCTTGGTCAGCACCCAGCGCACATCGTCGTCGAGGATCTCGGCCGCGGTGCCGGGCAGCGAGCCGACGCCCGCCTCCTTGGCCCGGACCAGCCACTCCCGGATCGGCACGCCGGTCCGCGACGCGCCGTTCACCACCTCCATCGGGGAGAACGCATGAACGTGAAGACCCGGGCAGCGCCGCTTTACCTCGGAAGCGATTTCGAAATACGCCGTTCCCGGGAGGTCGGGGTGGATGCCTCCCTGCATGCATACCTCGGTGGCGCCGGCCTGCCACGCCTCGACCGCACGGTCACCGACCTGCTCAAGCGAGAGGGTGTACGCGTCGGCGTCGGTGCGGCGCTGGGCGAAGGCGCAGAACCGGCAGCCGGTGTAGCAGACGTTGGTGAAGTTGATGTTGCGGGTGACGACGTAGGTGACGTCGTCGCCGACGACCTCGCGGCGCAGCGCGTCGGCGATCCCGGCCAGCGCCTCCAGGTCGGGGCCGTCCGCGCCGAGCAGGGCGATGGCCTGGTCGTCGGTGAGGGCCGCCGGGTCGCGTTCGGCCTGGCGGAGGGCGGCGGCGACCTCGCCGGGCGCGAGCACGGCGGGAGCGGTTCCGGCTGGGGAGCCTGGAGCGGGGGCGGCGGGACGCAGCACGGCCCGTTCGGCTATCTCATTCCAGTCGCCGTAGACCTCGCCGAAATCATCGCGCCGGTCATGAGTGCGGCCGGTGGTGTCGATGGTCACGAACAGGTCGGTGCGGCCGACCTCGGCCAGGCCGCCGTCGGGTTCCTGCCAGGGCAGGCCGCGGGGCCGGGCGCCGTCGGCGGCCAGGCCGGTGGCCGGGTCGGCCAGCGCGGCCACGTGCCCGGCCAGGCGCGGGTCGAGCCAGGGCTCGCGCAGGTAGGGCGGGTAGATGGTCAGGCGCTCGCGCAGGGTGAAGCCGGCCGCCGCGGTGCGGGCGGCGAGTTCGTCGATGGCGGGCCAGGGGCGTTCGGGGTTGACGTGGTCGGGGGTCAGCGGGGAGACGCCGCCCCAGTCGTCGATGCCGGCCCGCAGGATCAGGTCGTGCTGGTCGCCGACCAGGTTGGGCGGGGCCTGGATCCGGGCCTTGGCCCCCAGGAGCAGGCGGGTGACGGCGATGGTGGCGGCCAGGTCGTCGAGTTCGGCGTCGGGCACGTCGCGCATCTTGGTGTCCGGCTTGGCCCGGAAGTTCTGCACGATGACTTCCTGGATGCCCTGGTACTCGCGGGCGACCTTGCGGATGGCGAAGATCGAGTCGGCGCGCTCGGCCGGGGTTTCGCCGATGCCGATGAGGATGCCGGTGGTGAAGGGGACGTTGCAGCGGCCGGCGTCCTCGAGCACGCGCAACCGGACGGCCGGGTCCTTGTCCGGGCTGCCGAAATGCGGGCCGCTCTTGTCGGTGAACAGGCGGCTGGCCATGGTCTCGAGCATCATGCCCATGGAGGGGGCGACCGGCTTGAGGCGCTGGAAGTCCTGCCAGCTGAGCACGCCCGGGTTGAGGTGCGGCAGCAGGCCGGTCTCCTCCAGGACGCGGATGGCCATGGCCCGCACGTAGGACAGGGTGTCGTCGTAGCCACGGGCGTCCAGCCACTCCCGGGCCTGGCGCCACCTGGCCTCCGGCCGGTCGCCCAGGGTGAACAGGGCTTCCTTGCAGCCCAGGTCCGCGCCCTGACGGGCGATCTTGAGGATCTCGTCGGGCTCCAGGTACAGGCTGTGCAGCCGATGCGGCACGGTGGCGAACGTGCAGTACCCGCAGCGGTCTCGGCACAGCCGGGTCAGCGGGATGAAGACCTTGCGCGAGTAGGTGATGGTCTGGGGGCGTCTTGCTGCCTCGAGGCCGGCGTCCCGGGTGCGGCTCGCGTACTCCAGGAGCCGGTTCAGGTCGTCGCCGCGAGCGTGCAGCAGGACGGTGGCCTCGTCCAGGTCGAGCGGCTTGCCGTCCCGGGCCCGGGCCAGCGTCCGGCGCGTGGCCGAGGGCGTGATCGTCCCGCCGAGATCGCTCATGCTGCACCCAACCTCTCCCGGGGCCGGGATCTTCCCCGCCGGCGCTTCGGCCGCTAGGCGGTCTTGGGGCGGGGCCATGTTTTCGGGCCAGGCCTAGAGCTGTTCAGGGGGTCCAGATGGCGTCGAAGGCGGTCTGGTCCAAGGGCAGCAGCCAGCAGGCGGCGACCTGCTGGCCGGCGGCATCGTACAGGCCGACGGTCGACCAGTGGTGCTCGGCGCCGGCGATGGTGGCGCGGCCGTCAGTCAGGGCGGCGATGCGGTAGCCGTCGCCGACGAGGACGTCACGCCGCTTCAGCCGGAACGTGCCAGCGGCCAGGTCGCGTCGCATGCCGAAGTAGCCCAGGACCTGCGGGCGGCCGCGGTAGGTCCCGGCGAGGGGGTTGTGACCGGGGACGGTCCAGGTAATGCCGGGCGTGAGCAGCCCTTCCAGGGCGTCAGCCGAGCCGCCGGCGTAGAACTCGTTCTGAGCCTGGTGCAGCCGGTCCAGCAGGGCGACGGCTTTGAGTCGATCCATAGCGGTCCCGGCGGCTTAGCTGCGGGCCGGGACCGGGTCGGCACCGGCGCCGCGGGCGCGCCAGGCCAGGCCGATCTGCCTGATCATCGGCGGGTAGACGATCAGGTGCCGGAATGGCGTGATGGCGGCCATATAGCCGGTGCCGAGCAGGCCGTTCGGCTTGACCAGAACGGCCAGCTGGCCGTGGTAGCGACCTGCGCCGTCCCGAACCCAGCCCAGGTGCAGGACGCCGTGCACGGTCCGATTGATGATCTCCGCGGCGAACTCGTCGGCGGTGAGGTACAGCGGGGTGAACGGGAGCGTCCGGAAGTCCAGGCCGAGCGGGAGGTCGCGCAGATCGGCGGGCAGCCGACCGCGCAGGGACGGCCGGTCCGGGCCGGGGCCGGCGTCCGGGCCGTCCCAGCGGAGGATCTCCCCCAGCTTGAGGCGGATCACCCACAGCGCGCGGGCGGCGCCTTTGGAGCCCCGCGAGGCGTGACCCGAGGCAATCAGCCGGACCAGGCGGGGGAAGTCGCCGGGGCCGCCCGGGGTGGGCAGCGCCCAGACGTCCTCCAGCCGGAATTCGGGGGTGAGCTCGTGGATCCGCCATGGGCGGGAGGTGTGCGCGGTGTCTGGGAGCCTCATGTGGTCCGCTCTTCCATACGATAGCGTATGGATTCGAGGCTAGCATGACGGCGTCGGCTTGGGGCGGCAGGGCTCGGCTTGGGCGGCAGGGCTCGGCTCGGGGCAGGAGGGCCACGGCCCCGGGGGAGGGAAGGACAGGCGATGGCGGTTAGCCGGACACCGCGGGGGCGGTGGGTGGAGGAGGGCCTGCGGGCGCTGGGCGACGGAGGGCTGGACGCGGTGCGGATCGAGCCGCTGGCTCAGGCGATCGGGGTGACCAAGGGCGGGTTCTACTGGCACTTCGCGGACCGGGGGGCGCTGCTGGATGAGGTGCTCGACGCGTGGGAGCGGGTCAACCTGGAGGACGTGATCGAGGCTGCCGAGCGCGACGGCGGGGACGCCCGGGCCCGGCTGCGGCGGTTGTTCGCGCTGGCCTTCGCCGGTACCGGGGCGCTGCGGACGGACCTCGCGATCCGGGAGTGGGCCCGGCGGGACCCGGCGGTGGCAGGGCGGGTGCGCCGGGTGGACAACCGGCGGATGGAGTACCTGCGCGGGCTGTTCGGGGCGCTGGGCGGCGACGAGGCCGAGGTGGAGGCTCGCTGCCTCATGGCGCTGTCGCTGTGGATCGGCAACCACTTCATCGCCGCCGAGCACGGGGGGCGCAGCCGCGCGGCGGTACTGGAGCGGGCGGCCCGGCTGCTGGAGGGCTAGCCACCCCAGACGTTACCCAGGCCTCCGGTTATCGTGGTGGATCCGGGCTCCGTGGTCGATTGGTGGTGCTGGGGTACCAGTAATCCACCGCCAAGCCTGGATCAACCGCAGAAATGGTGCGGGAGTTGCGTGAGGGGTGATGAGCACCCGCCACCGCCCTCGCAGGGACGCTTGAGGGTTAGCCGGAGGCTGTACGGCGGCACGGGTGCGGGGCCTGGCCGGGATGCGGGCTGGGCCGGGATGCGGGGGCTAGAGGGCGCGGTAGTCGCGGACGGACATGCGGGGGCCGCGGCGCGGGGGGGCGCTGCCGCCGAGCTCGATGAGGCGGGAGACGCGGTAGCGGTGACCGGCGTAGGGGGCGAGCAGCTCGAGCATTCCGGCGTCGTCGGTGATCTGGCGGGCCAGGGTCCAGCCGACGATCTTGGGCAGATGGTAGTCGCCGACCGAGACCGCGTCGGCGTCGCCCGCGGCGCGCTGGCGGATCTCGGCCGAGGTCCAGGGGCCGATGCCGGGCAGGGACCGCAGGAGGCGGTCAGCCTCGGCCGGCTCTAGGTCCAGGGCCTGTTCCAGGCGGCTGGCGACGTCGCCGGCGGTGATGATGGTCCGGGCGCGGACGCCCTCGACGCCGGCTCGGTGCCAGTCCCAGGACGGGATGCGCGCCCAGGCCCTCGGTGGCGGGACGACCCGCATCCCCTGCGGGGCCGGGCCGGGCGCCGCGGTGCCGAACTTGCCCAGCAGGATCCGCCAGGCGCGGTGGGCTTCCACGCCGACCACCTTCTGCTCCAGGACCGCGGGGACCAGAGCCTCGAACAGCCGGCCGGTCCGGCCGACCCGCAGCCCGGGATGGCGCAGGGCCAGCTCGCCGACGATGGCATGGTGCGGGGTGAACCCGGATAGGTCGTCGTGCGCGCCGAGCTGGGCGGGGAGGGTGTCCAGCAGCCAGGAGGCCCCCGGCCCCCAGGCCTGGCCGATGACCAGGGTGTGATCGGACCCGCGGGAGGTCACGCGGAGCGTGCCCGGGCCGTCGGGAGTCAGCGAGGTGCGCCAGACGGCGCCGGCCGCGTCGACGCGGTAGGCGGGATCGCGGCCGCCGCGCCGGTGCACGGACAGGGTGAGCCGGATGTCGACGCCGAACGGGGCCTGCCACTCGCGCCGCAGTCCCGCGTCCTGGCCGGGCGCCGCCCGAGCCGGGTCCTGGTCGGGCGGCGCGGGCTGGGTCGCGGTCACGCGTCTGAGGAGAAGCGGACCGAGGTCGGCTCGAGCCGTACCCCGGGCCAGACGCGGATGCCCCGGGCCAGCTCGTTGCCCGGTCCGACGAAGGCCCCGTCACCGATCACGGCGTCGTTGAGCACCGCGCCGGGGGCCACCACGGCGCCGCGGCCGACGATCGAGTCGCGCACCACGGCGCCCGCGCCGACCGTGGCGTCATCGAACAGCACGCTGCCGAACACGACGGCCCCGGCGCCGACCGACGCGCCCGCGCCCACCACCGTCCCGCCGGACACCGACGCGTCCGGGGCCACCTCGGCCCCGGCGAGGCGCAGCACGGGCCCGGCGGGGCCCGGGACCGCGGGCGCGGGCAGCCGCCCGAGCACCAGGTCGCACGAGCCGCGCACGAACGTCTGCGGCGTCCCGACGTCGAGCCAGTACGCCGACTCGGGATAGCCCATGACCAGCTGCCCGGACTCGATCAGGCCCGGGAACGTCTCCCGCTCGACCGAGACCCGGCGCCCGGCCGGGATCTGGTCGATGACCTCGCGCCGGAACACGTAGCACCCGGCGTTGATCCGGTTGGTCACCGGGTCCGGCGTCTTCTCCAGGAACGCGGTCACGCGGCCGGAACCGTCGGTCGGCACCACGCCGAACCGCGACGGGTCGTCGACCTCGACCAGGTGCAGGGTCACCGCGGCGTCGGTCTTGCCGTGCAGGTCGACCTGCGCGCCCAGGTCGTGCCCGGACAGCACGTCGGAGTTGAGCACCACGACCGGGTCGCCGGGTCCGCTGCCGCGCAGCGACGCGGCGGCGTTGCGGATCCCGCCGCCGGTGTCCAGCGGCACGTCCTCCTGGACGTAGTCGATCTCCAGCCCGAACGCCGAGCCGTCGCCGAGGCAGGCGGCGAACATCTCCGCCTTGTAGCAGGTGGCGAGCACGACGTGGGTGACGCCGCCGGCCGCCGCCCGGGCCAGCAGGTGGGCCAGGAACGGCACCCCCGCGGTCGGAAGCAGGGGCTTGGGCGCGGACAGGGTCAGCGGCCGTAGCCGGGTTCCCTGGCCGCCGACCAGAACAATGGCCTCAAGGGGTTCACGCGGCATGAAATGAGAGGTTACACCGCGTTCACGCCAGCATCGGGTTGTTCGACGGCGCGCCGGTAACAGGCCAGGTGGGCTTCGGCCGACGCGGCCCAGGTGAACTCCTGCGACCGGGCGTACCCGGCGTCGCCCAGCATCTTCCGCCGGGCACCGTCGCCGAGCAGCGCGTGCAGCGAGTCGCGGATGCTGTCCGCGTCCGGTTCGGTGTAGGCCACGGCCTCACCGCCCACCTCGGGCAGCGAGGTGCAGTGGGTGGTCAGCACGGGCGCGCCGCACGCCATGGCCTCCAGCACCGGCAGCCCGAAGCCCTCGCCCCGGCTCGGGAACGCCACTACCAGCGCGCCGCCGAGGAAGCCGGGCAGGTCGGAGAAGCGCAGGTACCCGGGGCGGATCAGGCGCAGGTGCGGCGGCACCAGGGCCACGGCGGTGTCCACCTCGTCGCTCCAGCCGCCGCCGCCGCCCAGGACCAGCGCGGGCGGGTCGTCGAGGTCGGCCACCGCGCCAGCCCAGCCGCTGATCAGCGCGGCCACGTTCTTGCGCGGTTCGAGCATGCCCAGGAAGGAGATGTACGGCTTGCCGTGCAGGCCCAGCCGGTTGGACACCTGCGAGACCTGCTGCGGGTCGGGCCGGTGGAACAGGCGGTGGTCCACGCCGTGGTAGGCGACGTCGATCTTGGTGGGATCCGCGCCCAGGACCCGCTCCAGCTCGTCGCGGGTGGCCTTGGACGGCACGATGAGCCGGGCCGCGCGGCGCGCCGCGGTGCGGATCGCGGACTTGAAGAACATGGCGCTGACCGGGCTGTACAGCTCGGGCTCGGTGAAGAAGGTCACGTCGTGCACGGTGACCACGGTGGGCCGCCCCGGGCGCAGCGGCATCGAGTAGTACGGCACGTGGATGACGTCGGCGTCGACCTGCTGGGCCACGACGGGCAGCCCGCTCTGCTCCCAGGCCAGCCGGGCGGAGCGGTGCGAGAGCGCGGTGGGCCCGGTGACGACGCGCGCGCTGGGGGCAAGCCGCCCGTAGCGTTCCTCGTCGGCGCGCTGGCAGACCACGGCCAGGTCCGCCCCGGCGACGTCGAGGGCGCCGATCAGCCCGTCAACGTACCGGCCGAGCGCGCCCCGGTCGGCTGGCACGTCGGTCGCATCAATAAGTACGCGAGGTGACACGACCGCACTTGCTCCCTTCCTGGGTCATCCGGGCAGCCGGCATGTAGAGCTCGTGCCGACCGCACGGCCCCTGCACGCCCGCGTGGATGTCCCGTCGGCAATAAAGCCTACGCCCTGTACAAAACAGGGACGAGCACTAACCCCATCACACGGCCGTGGTCCCGGGCGGGCGGCGGGCACGCACGAGCACGAGGGCCCGCCTGGTGGTTTACGCGGCCGCTTCCCGGCCTCAGCAGGAGGGGACGGGCTGGCCGGCCTTGATGTCTTCCAGGTACGTGACGGCCTGGCTGAGCGTACTGACCTTGACCACCCGCAGGCCGGCCGGGATCGCGCCCTTGACGTCCGAGCAGTTGGACGCGGGGGCCAGGAAAATCGTCGCGCCCGCGTCGCGGGCGCCCACCATCTTCTGCTGGATGCCGCCGATGGGGTCCACCTTCCCGCTGGCTTCGATCTCGCCGGTCCCGGCGATGAACTTGCCGCCGGTCAGGTTCAGCACGGTCAGCTTGTCGATGATGCCGAGCGCGAACATCATGCCCGCGCTGGGCCCGCCGATGTCGCCCACGCTGAACTTCACCGTGAACGGGAAGCTGTACTGCTCGGTGACCTGGACGCCCATCACCGGACGCCCCTCGGACTCCTTGGTCCCGACCTGGACCGTCTGGCTCCGGCCGTCGCGCAGGATGGTCACGGTCAGGGTGCTGCCCGCCGGGTGCGCCCCGATCAGCGAGGTCAGGCTCGACTCGCTGGTCACCGCCTTACCATCCACGGCGGTGATCACGTCCCCGGCCTTCAGCACGCCCGCGGCCGGGAAGCCCGCCTCGGCCTGCACCACCACCACCTGCGTCTGGTACGGGATGTGCAGCTCGGTCAGGGCCGCCGCGGTCGCGTCCTGCTGCGAGCCGGTCATCTCCTGGGTGTCCTGCTGCTGGCTCTGCTGCTGGGTCTGGCCGGGAGCGAACAGCTCCGATTCGGGCACGACCGCCTCGTGGGGGTTCAGCCAGGCGGCCAGCGCGCTGAAGATGTTGAGGTTGACGCCGGGACCGCCCTGGTAGCCGACCGTCACCATGTTCAGGTGGCCGGTAGTGGGGTACGTGGGGTGGCCCGAGATGGTGATGAGCGGCTGCCCGGAGGAGTCCTTGCCGAGCGTGTTCAGCGTCGGCCCGGGTCCGAGGATGACGTAGGGCACCGGGATCAGCACGGCGACGGCGAGCGCCGCGATCACGCCGACCGTGGCGATCAGCAACGTCAGGGAACGTCGCGACATAGCCGAAGACTACGCGCGAAATCCGGTGGTCATGGCGTGCCGACCCACTCGCTGGTGCCGTCGGTGAAGCGCTGGTGCTTCCAGATCGGCACCGAGGCCTTGAGCACGTCGATCAGCTCCCGGCACGCGTCGAAGGCCTCGCCCCGGTGCGCGCAGGCTACCGCGGCCACCACGGCCAGGTCGCCGATGGCCAGGTCGCCGACGCGATGCACGGCCGCGATGCCCAGCACGTTGAACTTCTCCGCGATCATCTCCGCGACCCGCCTGAGCTCGGCCTCGGCGGACGGGTGCGCGCTGTAGGACAGGCCGGTGACGCCCTGGTCATGGTCGGTGTTGCGGACCGCGCCGGCGAACAGCGCGATGCCGCCCGCGCCCGGGCCCGCGACCGCGGCCCGGACCTCGTCGACGGACAGCTCGGTCTCACGGATGTCGATCAGGCGCACAACGCTCACCGAACAAGGTTACCCGGAACTGGCACCACGGACCGTTCGGCAAAATTAACCGGCGTGCGGCGGTCAGGGGTCCGTGCGGCGGTGGCGGCGGGCGCGGCGGACGATGGCGGCGGTGCCGATCACCGCGACGGTGGCCCCGGCGGCGGTCGCGGTGATCGTCGCCTCCTTGCGCGCGATGCGCCGGCCGGCCACCGCGTAGCGGCTCTTCCGCTGGTCGAGCAGGACGCGGAGCGCCTCGGCGTTGCCGAACCGCGGGTGCCAGCCGGCCGTCCGCAGCGCGGCGCAGTCCGTCACCCAGGGGTACACGACGTACCGCAGGTCCACGGCCGGGGCGGGGGTCACGCCCAGCCGGTGCAGCCGCTGCGCGGTCCCGAACGTCAGCCGGGCCGGCAGCTCGATGCTCTTCAGCTCGCTGATCTGCTCGACCGCGTCCTGCTCGAGCCAGCCGTCGCAGCCCACCGTGAACTGCCCGTCGATGCCGCCGCTCACGGCGAGCTCCAGCGCGGAGGTGAGGTCCTCGACGTGGCAGAACTGCCAGCGGGGCGCGCAGCCCTTCACGGTGAGCAGGCGAGGCGCCTCGAAATGCCTGGTGACCAGCGTGTCGATCGAATCGCCGACCAGCGCGGCGGGCCGTACCACGGTTACCGCCATGCCGGGGTTGGTCCGCGGCGAGCGGCGGGCCAGCTGCTCGATCTCCAGCAGGTCCCCGGCCACGCTGCTGTCCGCCTCGGCGGCGAGCGGGGCGTCCTCGGGCAGCGGGACCGGATTGTCCGGCCGGGCCCCGTAGACCATGGCGCTGGTCAGGAGCACCACCCGGCCGACGCGGCCCGCCGCGGCCCCGGTGAGCACGGTCTGCGCGCCGCGTACGTTGAACGCGCGCCGCTGCCGGGGGTCGGAATCCGGGGCCAGGTCCAGGTCGGCGTGCACCACCACGTCCGCCCCGGCCAGGCCGGCCAGGGCCGGGTCGCGCACGTCGGCCACGCGCCAGGTCACCCCGGCGATGTCGCCGCGCCGGCCGTCGATCGCGATCACCTTCTTGACCTTGGGCGACGCGGCGAGCCGGACGGTCAGGGCGTATCCGATGCCGCCGGCCGCACCGGTGACGGCCACCACGGGCATAGGCTGTGAACGTGTGTCACTGCGCTCATGGCGAGTCGGCCGGCGGGCGTTTGTCACAGTGTGCATCTCCCGAGATAACGTGACGGTCATGATTCTTCCCCTTCCATCCTGCCGCAGAGCCAACGATGGCTGATCGCCCGTTCGGCTTTGGCCTGCCCGACAACCCGGAAGATCAGGGTGGCCAGGGCGCTTCGGGTTCCGGCGGTCCTTCGGATCCCGGGGCGGGCGGGCCGCTCGGGGCCCAGGGGCCGTTCGGGGCGATGGGCAACCCGCAGCAGTTCGCCGACGCGCTGCGCCAGTTCGCCGACCTGCTGTCCTGGCAGGGCGGCCCGGTCAACTGGGACCTGGCCAAGAACGTGGCCCGGCACTTGATCGCCGCGGCGGGCGACCCGAGCGTCCTGGAGGCGCAGCGCCGGGAGATCACCGAGGCGGTCCGGCTGGCCGATCTGTGGCTGGACGAGGCGACGTCGTTTCCTTCCGGGATCCGCAAGATCGAGGCCTGGAGCCGGTCAGAGTGGCTCGAGGCCACCTTCCCGGTCTGGGCCAAGCTGTGCGACCCGATCGCGGCCAAGGGCGTCGAGGCGATGGGCGGCATGCTCAACGTCGACCCGGCGCAACTCGGCGAGGACATCCCGGAAGAGATGCGGCAGGCCCTCGGTGCGTTCGGCGGCGGGGCGGGCGGGCTGGGCGGGCTGGCCGGGCTGTCGGCGATGCTGCGCCAGATCGGCGGGGCCATGATCGGCAGCCAGACCGGCACCGCGGTCGGCGAGCTCGCGCGCGAGGTGGTCGGGTCCTCCGACATCGGGCTGCCGCTCGGCCCGGAAGGCGTGGCCGCGCTGCTGCCGGCCGGGGTGGCCCAGTTCGGCCAGGGACTGTCGATCGACCCCGGCGAGGTCCGGCTCTTCCTGGCCCTGCGCGAGGCTGCCCACCAGCGGCTGTTCGCGCACGTCCCGTGGCTGCGCGCGCATTTGCTCGGCGCGGTCGAGCAGTACGCCAGCGGCATCACGGTCGACATGGCGCGGCTGCAGGAAGCGATCCCGGACGTCGACATCACCAACCCCGAGGCGCTGCGTGACGCGCTGGCGGGCGAGGGCCTGTTCCGGCCGGAGGACACGCCCGCGCAGAAGGCCGCCCTGGTCCGGCTGGAGACCGCGCTGGCGCTGGTCGAAGGGTGGGTGGCGACCGTGGTCAGCGCCGCGGCCCAGGACCGGCTGACCCACTCCGACGCGCTGGCCGAGGCGATCAGGCGGCGCCGGGCCACCGGCGGCCCGGCCGAGCGGACGTTCGCGACGCTGGTCGGGCTGGAGCTGCGGCCGCGCCGGCTGCGCGAGGCGGCGGCCATCTGGCAGGGCCTGACCGAGGCGCGCGGCCCCGACGGCCGGGACGCCCTATGGTCTCATCCTGACCTATTGCCCGCCGCCGACGACCTCGAGAACCCCGACGCGTTCGTGCGCGGCCAGCCGGAACTGGACATCTCGGACCTAGAAGACGGCGACGATCCTCCTGGTGCTTGATGTAAGTTTGGTGCCCACATAGGGCAGGAGCACGGCATGGACGAGCCAGAGCACACAGATGTGGTCGTAATCGGCATGGGTCCCGGCGGCGAGTACGCGGCCGGCGCTCTGGCCGAGGCCGGGTTGCATGTCACCGCCATCGAAGATCGCCTGGTGGGCGGCGAATGCCCCTACTGGGGATGCATACCCTCCAAGATGATGATCCGGGCCGGCAACCTGATCGCCGAGACCAGGCGGGTACCCGGCATGGCCGGGACCTCCGCCGTCACCCCCGACTGGTCGCCGGTCGCCCTGCGGATCAGGGAGGAAGCCACCGACTACTGGGACGACAAGGTGGCGGCCGACCGGTTCGCCGGCAAGGGCGGGCACCTGGTCCGCGGGCACGGCACCATCACCGGTCCCGGTGAGGTGACCGTCGGCGCCCGGGTCTTCCGGGCCGGTAAGGGCATCGTCATCGGCAGCGGCACCGCGCCCGCCATCCCGCCCATCGAGGGCCTGGCCGGCACCCCGTACTGGACCAACCGGGAGATCGTCGAGACCGAACAGGTACCGGAATCGATGATCGTGCTCGGCGGCGGGGCCATCGGCGCCGAACTGGGCCAGGTCTTCGCGCGCTTCGGCACGGAGGTCACCGTGGTCGAGGCGCAGCCGCGGCTGCTGTCGTTCGAAGAGCCCGAATCCAGCGAGCTGATCGAGCGGATCTTCACCCGCGAAGGCATCAAGGTGTACACCGACGCTCCGGCCGAGCGGGTCAGTCACAACGGCACGCACTTCACCGTTCAGCTGGGCATGAGCGCCCTGAGCGCCGAGCGGCTGCTGGTCGCCACCGGCCGCCGGGCGGACCTGGCCGGGCTGGGCGTGGCCGCGGTGGGCCTGGACCCCGCGGCCCCGGCCATCCCGACCGACGGCTGGATGCGCGCGGCAGACGGGGTGTGGGCGCTCGGCGACGTAACCGGCAAGGGCGCGTTCACGCACATGTCCGTGTACCAGGCCGACATCGTGGTGCGCGACATCCTCGGCCAGGGCGGGGAGGCCGCCGACTACCGGGCCGTGCCCCGGGTCACGTTCACCGACCCGGAAATCGGCTGCGTCGGCCTGACCGAGGCCCAGGCCCGGGAGGCCGGGCTGCGGGTGCGCACCGGCCTGGCCCAGGTGCCCTACTCGGCCCGGGGGTGGATCCACAAGGCCGGCAACGACGGGTTCATCAAGGTCATCGAGGACGCCGACCGGGCGGTGCTGGTCGGCGCGACGTCGGCCGGCCCGTGGGGCGGTGAGGTGCTCGGCGCGCTGCAGGTGGCCATCCGGGCCGAAGTCCCGCTGGCCACGCTGCGGAACATGGCGTACGCCTATCCCACCTTCTACCGGGCCATCGAGGACGCGCTGCGGAACCTGGGGTCGGCGTCATGACCCGCCGCCCGGCCGTGGTGGCCTTCGACGTGATCGAGACGCTGATGTCGCTCGAGCCGCTGCGCGTCCGGCTCACCGAGATCGGCCAGCCGCCGGGACTGCTCGAGGCCTGGTACACCCGCACGCTGCGCGATGGCCTGGCGCTGTCCGCGACCGGAGACTACGCGGGGTTCGCCGACGTGGCCGAGGCCGCGCTGCGCGGGCTGACCCACTACACGGTCAGCGACGACCAGGTAGCTTCGGTCATGGCGGGCTGGGATGAGCTGCCCGCCTTCCCCGACGCGCTGCCCGCGATCACCCGGCTGGCCGAGGCCGGCCTGCGGGTGGCCTGCCTGACCAACGGGTCGGCGCAGCTCACCTCGTCGTTCGTCAACCGCAGCGGCCTCGGATCCCTGGTGGCCCGGGTGATCTCGGTGGGCGAGGTGTACCGGTGGAAGCCGGCCAGCGTGGTCTACCTGTACGCCGCGGAGGTCATGGGCACCCCGCCCGAGCGCATGGCGCTGGTCGCCGCGCACGACTGGGACTGCCACGGCGCCAAGCGGGCCGGGCTGACTACCGGCTGGGTGAGCCGCAAGTCCGGCGGCTTCGGCGCGCCCTTCGCCCCGCCCGACGTGGTGGGCGAGGACCTGACCGAGGTCGCGGCCAAGCTGCTCGCGCTGGAGGCCTGA
The DNA here is from genome assembly GCA_963834685.1 of uncultured Actinomycetes bacterium. Lineage (GTDB taxonomy): Bacteria > Actinomycetota > Actinomycetes > Streptosporangiales > Streptosporangiaceae > Palsa-504. Next base: position 289,104 of record CAWICW010000008.1, read on the forward strand.
GCCGGCCGGGTGGCCGTGGCCGCGTTCACCCTGTGGGCGGCGGCTCATACGTGGGCAAGGACGCGGTCGAGGGGGCGGGGGACACGGGTCAGGTCGAGGGCGGAGGCCAGCACCCGCCCGTAGTGGGCCTTGCGGCCCGAGCGGGTGCCCATGAAGCGCCTCAGCTGCGACTCGCGGGTCCGGTCGCGCTGGGCGGGCTGCTGGCAGAAGGTGCGGAACGCGGCGAGCTCGCCCTGGCCGGCGATGAGCCGCTCGACCGCGGCGGCGCCCAGGGAGCGGATCAGCTCGTCTTCCAGGTCGGCGACGCACACGTAGAAGCCCAGCCGTTCCAGGTCGGCCCGGGCCAGCACGGGGCCGAGGCCCGCGCGGGTCAGGCCGCGCCGGAAGTCTCGCTCCTCCCCCTCGTCGCACAGGCCGGCCAGCCGGGCGCGCAGCCCGCGCGGGCCGAACAGGTCAAGAAAATGCCCGATGTTCGTCGCGCCGCCCATCGGCACCACGAATACGCCCTCCTGCCGCAGGTTCCGGCCACGGCGAGCGGCCAGCGACTCGACGGCGGACTGATCGCTCACCCCCTCGACCAGGATGACCGCGTACGACCCGGGCGCCGCGTGCCGCACCGCGGCCACGGCCGCGGCGAGCGTGACATTGCTGCTGCCCGCCGGCCCGGTGACCGCCACCAGGCGGGACAGCGACTCGTCGTCCACTTTCCCTAGTCTCGCAGCTCGGCCGGCCGCGGCTCTGGCAAGCTTGGACCTGTCATGCTGCGCAGCACCGATCGCATCCGCACCACCCACGTCGGCAGCCTGGCCCGGCCGCCCGCGCTGCTCGACCTGATGCGCGCGGCGGCGCAGGGCCGCCCGGTGGATCCCGGTGAGCTCGCCGCGGCCGAACGCCGGGCCGTCACCGACGTCGTGGCCCGGCAGCGCGCGGCCGGGCTGGACGCGGTCAGCGACGGCGAGCAGACCAAGACCGGGTTTTACGCCTACATCGGGCAGCGGCTGGGCGGCTTCGAGCCCCGGGCCGGCGGCGACCCGCTGGCCGGGTTCCGGGCCGAGATCGACAGCTTCCCCGAGTACTACGAGCAGTACCTCAGGAGCGCGATGACCGGGGGGATGGCCGTCCCGGTCGTGCCGCTGCGGTGCACCGGCCCGGTCGCCTACACCGGGCATGAGCGCCTGCGCCGCGACCTGGACCTGCTCCGGGCGGCGGTCGGTGACGCCGCCCCCGATTTTGGCGCCGACCAGGTATTCGCGTGCGCCGTCGCGCCCAGCGGGGTCGGCGGCAACGAGTACTACCCGTCGCAGGCTGACTATCTCAACGCGGTCGCCGACGCGCTGCACGTGGAGTACGCGGCCATCGTCGAGGCGGGCTTCACCCTGCAGATCGACGACCCCTTCCTGACTGACGTGTTCAGCTACGGGACCGGCCCGGCGCGGGAGAAGCTGGCCGTCGCGCGCGGCTACGTGGACGCGATCAACCGCAGCCTGCGGGGCATTCCGCGCGACCGGGTACGGCTGCACACCTGCTACGGCATCAACGAGGGACCGCGGGTGCACGACGCGCCGCTCGCCGACCTGATCGAGACCCTGTTCACCATCGAGGCCGGAGCCTTCTCCTTCGAGGCCGCCAACCCGCGGCACGAGCACGCCTACCACGTGTTCGAGACGGTCACGCTGCCACCGGACACGGTCCTGCTGCCCGGCGTCATCAGCCACGCCACCAACATCGTCGAGCACCCCGAGGTCATCGCCGACCGCATCGTCCGGTTCGCCGAGCTGGTCGGGCGGGAGAACGTGGTGGCCAGCGCCGACTGCGGCTTCTCGTCACAGGCCACGTACACCCCGGAGATCCACCCGACGATCGTGTGGGCCAAGTTCGAGGCGCTGGCCGAGGGCGCGCGCCGGGCCACGGCCCGGCTCTGGTAAGTGGTTAGCGGCACTGCAAACTGGTTGCAAGGCGTCCCGCCGACGATGGTGGCAGACCAGGACCACAGGAGGCCGTCATGTCATCCGCACCAGCGATCGAGAAGTTCCTGAACGCCATCCAGACCGCCAGCATCCCGGCGTGCGACGCGTGGAGCGCCGACGCGACGCTGGACGCGACGGTGCCGAACTGGCGGCTGCACGCGGCCGGGGCCGACGCGATCCGCGCCGAGTACGCCCGCTGGTTCGCCGATCCGGGGCAGTTCGGGGAGTTCCGCCGGTTCCCGGTGCAGGCGGACGGGGGCCCGAGCGAGATCGTGGAGTACACGCTCAGCTGGACCGAGAACGGCGTGCCGCACGCGGCCCACCACATGCACCTGCTCACGGTGCGCGATGATCACATCGTGGCCGACACGGTGATGTGCGGCGGACGGTGGCCGGCCTCCCTGCTCGCGGAGATGGAGGCGGCCGATGCTTGAGGCCCCGGCCGTGTTCGCCAGTGTGACCGACCTCATCGCGGGCGCGACCGAGCGTGCTTCCCTGACCGAGGGGGCAGGAAAGTCCGGGGCGCGGCTGGAGCGAGTCGTGATCGGCGGGCAGCCGTACGTGCTCAAGCACCTGGACCTGGCCGAGGACTGGACCATGCGGGCGTCCGGCTGCCTGCGCGGGGCGCCGCTGGTGGCCTGGGAGCGGGGCCTGCTGGCCCGGCTGCCCGCGTGCTTCAACCAGCCGATCGTCGGGGTAGCCCCGGAGGACGGCGACGGCCGGCCGCCATCGGGCGGCTGTGCCCTGCTCATGCGGGACGTGACGCCGTGGCTGGTCCCGGTGACCGACGAGCCGATCAGCCTGGATCAGCACCTGCGGTTCCTGCGGCACATGGCCGCGCTGCACGCCGCGTTCTGGGCGTGCGGCAGCGAGTGCGAGGTCGTCCCGGTCATGCACCGCTACCTGGAGCTGTCGCCCTGGCTGGCGCACGCCGAGGCGGCCGTCGGCTCCGCGCACCTGGTGCCGCGGCTGGTCGGCGAGGGCTGGCCGCGGCTGGCCGAGGTCGCCCCGGCCGCCGCCGCGGTGGTCACCCCGCTGGCCCGGGACCCGGGCCCGCTGGTCGAGGCGCTGGAGAGCACCCCGCAGACGTTCGTGCACAGCAACTGGAAACTGGACAACCTGGGCACCGACGCCGACGGCCGGACGGTCGTGCTGGACTGGGAGCAGCCGGGACGTGGCGCGCCGCTGTCCGACCTGGCCTGGTACCTGGCGATCAACTGCCGTCGCCTGCCGCAGGGCAAACAGGACGCGATCGCCGCCTACCGCCGGGCGCTGGAAGAGCACGGGATCAGCACCGAGGCCTGGTGGGACCGCCAGCTGGCGCTGTGCCTGCTGGGCGCGCTGGTCCAGTTCGGCTGGGAGAAGGCGCTCGGGGGTTACGACGAGGAGCTCGCGTGGTGGGAGACGCAGGCGGTCCAGGCCGCTCCGCTGCTGAAGTTAACGCTGCTGAGCTGAGAACCGCCTACGACACCGGGGCCCGGCTGTGGGCCGAGGGCCCCGAGCCGGTCTACGCCAGCCTGGCCCGGGCGCTGCTGGACCAGGTGGACCCCGGGCTGGCGGGCGGGCGGGTGCTGGACCTGGGCGCGGGGACCGGGGTGGCCGGGCGGGCCGCGCTGGCCGCCGGGGCGCGGTCGGTGGTCAGCGCCGATTCGGCCCTGGGCATGCTGCGCCGCTGCCCGGCCCGGCTGCATCCGGTGACGGCCGACGCGACCGCGCTGCCGTTCCGCGACGGCTGCTTCGACCTGGTGCTGGCCGCGTTCTGCCTGGGCCACCTGGACCGGCCGGTCGCGGGCCTGCGTGAGGCGCGCCGGGTGGCCGTGGCGCTGGCCGCCAGCTCGTTCGCGGCCGGGTGGAACCACCCGGCCAAGGCGGCCGTAGACGAGGTCCTCGGCGCGTTCGGCTACCGGCCTCCGTCGTGGTACGTCACGTTCAAGCACGACACCGAGCCGTGGGCCAGTGACCTGGCCGCGCTCGGCCGGGACACGGCCGCGGCAGGCTACACCGACGTCCGGCTGCGCACCGTCACCGCGGACACGGGACTATCCCGCCCGGCCGAGCTTGCCGCGTGGCGGCTGGGCATGGCCCACGTCGCCCCGTTCGTGAACTCGCTGACCCCGGCCCGGCGGGCCGAGCTGCGGCACGCCGCGCAGGCCGCCGTGACGGGCACCGGCCCGCTCGTGGTGGACCTGCTGGTGCTCACCGCGCGCTGAAGTCAGCGGGTTTCCGCGGCCCGCCAGCTGTCCAGGCGCTGACTCGCGGCGCGCCGCAGCGTGCCGGCGTGCTCGCCGGCCTGGCGGGCCAGCCGCTCGGCCCGGTCGGCCGCGACGTCCAGCCAGGCCGGAACCGCGAAATCGGCGGCGGCCTCGCCGGTCCACCACCAGGCCTCGACGGCGACGGACCCCTCGACCAGGTCCAGGTCGGAGGCGACCGCGCCGAGGTCGACGGGCAGGCGCAGCGCCCGGCGGGCCCGGTGGTTCAGGATGCGGGCCACGCTGACGTACCGCGGCACGCCGAGGACGGCGGCCCGGGTTTCCAGGTCGGTCGCCGTGGCCAGGGCCGCCTCCGGGTCGCCGCGCAGCAGCGCCAGCCGCCCGGTGATCAGCTGGTGCTTGAGCTCCAGCCGCCAGCCGAAGACCAGGTTCCCGGTCAGCAGGGCCCGGGCCTGGGTCAGCCGGGCCTGGGCGCCGTCCGCATCGCCGGCCTGCACGCACTCCTCGGCCAGGTCTTGCAGGGCAGCGATGGCGAGCTCGGGGATGCCCTGGCCGGCCTGCCCCAGTTCCAGGGCCGCGAGGTGATGATCGTGCGCCGGGCCGGCGGCGCCGAGGTTGCGCAGCACCCAGCCGGCGAAGTTCACCGCGCGGCCCGCGAACCGCGGTACCTGGCGGCGGTCGGCCTCGGCCGTATACCGGGTGAAGGCATCCAGGGCCAGGGCCGGGCGGCCGGCCACGGCGTGCGCGTGCCCGGTGAACAGCAGCGAGTGCAGGGTGGCCGCGGTGTGGGCCACCCCTTCCTGCGCGCGGGCCGCCGGTCGTAGCAGGGCCAGCGCCTCCTCGGTCTTGCTCTGATGGGCCCGGAGGACCCCGAGCCAGGCCGCGGCGGTCACCCGCTCGGTCCCCTCGGCCAGCGCGAACGCCTCGCCGAGGAGCAGCTCGGCCTGGGCCAGGTCACCGGCCGCGTGCCGGGTCCGGCCGCCGACGGCCAGGCAGCGGGACCGGATGGCCGGGCTGGCCGCGGCCAGCGCGCCGTCCGCGGCGAACTGCGCGGCCTGGGCGAAACGGCGGTCGAAGTAGCAGGCCCACGCGCCGACCTCCAGGGCAGCGGCCCCGGCGGCTGCGGCGAGCTCGACGTCGGCCAGCGCCTGCGGGTAGCGGCGGCGGCGGGTCCGGACCCGGGCCCGTTCGAGCCAGGTCTCCGGCTCCGGGTGCAGCGCCAGGGCGTCGTCCAGCAGGGCCTCGGCCGCGGCGTGGTCGAAGCGCTCGGCGGCCCGCTCGGCGGCGGTCCGCAGCGACCGGGCGGCCAGCACCAGGTCGCCGCCCAGCCGCGCGTGGTAGGCGACCATGGCCGGGTCGGCGTACGGCTGGCGGGCCAGCACGCGGCCGGCCTGCCGGTGCAGCAGGGCGGCCCGGCCCACGGTGGCGCTGGCGGCCAGCGCTTCCCGCACCAGCTCGTGCCGGAACCTGAACGTCCCGCCGTCGGCGGCCAGCAGCTGCTGGGCCGCCGCGCGCTCGGCGTCGTCGAGCAGGTCCACGGCAGGCCGGCCGAGCAGGGCCGCGAGCAGCTCGATGTCCAGTTCCGGGCCGATCACCGCGGCCGCGCGCAGCATGGTCCCGGCCGGGCCCAGCTCGTCGCAGCGCGCCGACACCGATTCGACCAGCGACGCGGGCAGCTCGGCCAGGGCCGTCTGCTGGGCCAGCTCGGTCAGGAACAACGGGTGGCCCTTGGACCGCTCGTACAGCTCATCGGCGCGGGACGGCCCGACCAGCTCGGCAGCGGCCTCCCGGCCGAGCAGGCCGAGGTGGACGGACGCGGTGGCCGGCAGGGGCGGCCCCTCACCGGAGCGGACCGCCGCCACCACCGTGGCGGGCATGTTCTCTCGCCGCGCGAAGCTCAGCCAGTTGGCCAGGGCGTGCCCGGCCAGGTGCGCGTCGTCGATCACCACCACCAGCGGGCCGCGCCGGGCCAGGCGGGCCGCCACCCTGACCAGCGCCGCGTACAGCACCGCGGGGCCGAGCATGCTGTCGGCCAGGAGCGGCTCCATCCCCGCGGGCCGAGGCCCGGCGGGGTCCAGGGCCGCGCCGAGCAGGGCGGTGAGGGTCACCGCGTCCGGGCCCAGCAGGTCCGCGGCGACGTCGGGCCCGAGCCGGCGCAGCAGCGCCGACAACGCGGTGAGCAGGGCATCCAGCGGCATGGCCCGGTCCAGCTGCCCGCACGAGGCGATCAGCACCGTGTCGCCGGCCGCAGTCCGCTGGGCGGCCCAGGCGCGGAGCAGGGCGGTCTTCCCGATCCCGGCCTCCCCGTCGACGACGACCAGCTCGGTCGAGCCGTCGCGGGCCCGGCCGGCCGTGGCGTCGAGGTAGGCCAGTTCGTCATCCCGGCCGACCAGGCCGGCCGGGCGGCGGGCAGGCACGGGCGGCGGCGCGGGCAGTTCCCCGCGCAGGATGGCGGTGTAGAGGGCGACGGTCTGCGGCGACGGATCCGCGCCCAGCTCGGCGGCTAGGCGCTCGCGGGCCTGGGCGTAGGCGGCCAGGGCCGCGGCCGCCCGGCCGCCCGCGACGTAGGCGCGTAGCAGGACCCGCAGCGACTCCTCGTCGTAGCCGTCGGCCGCCACGGCGGCGGTCGCGGCGTCGGCGGCGGCCATCCAGTCTCCGGCCTCAAACAAGACGGTGGCCGCCACCCGCCGGGCCCGGCCGGCCAGCCGGTCCAGCTCGGCCAGCCTGAGCTGGGCCCATTCGCCGGGGACCGAGGGCAGCCCGTAGCCGCGTAGCAGCGAGAGCGCGACCCGGGCCGCGGCCGCCGCGCCGAGCACGTTCCCGGCGCCGCGCCTGCGGTCCATCTCCTCGGTGAGCGCCGCGAGTTCGGATGCGTCGAGCCAGTCGCAGGCCAGCAGGTAGCCGCGGTCGCGGTGCTGGATCCGGTCCCGGCCCAGCACCGACCGGAGCCTGCTGATCAGCACGGCCAGCTGGTCCTCGGGCTGGGCCGGCGGCGCGTCGCCCCACAGCGTGTCGACCAGCACGTCGGCCGGCACGACCTGGCCCTCGGCCAGGGCCAGCACGCACAGCGCCAGCCGGCCCTTCCGGCTGCCCAGGGCCTGCGGTTCGACGCCGTCCACGCCGAAGTCGCTCAGCACCCGCAGCGCCAGCGACTTCATGGCGGTATCAAACCGCAGGGTGACCGGTGGGCGCCATACCCGGTCGCGCTGCAAGGAAGCTGCAACCCGTCCAGGTCAAGGTGGTAGGTGACGGCAAGGCCACCACGTAAAGGAGACATCCCATGACTGCGAAGGCAGAGCAGAAGAGCTTCGCCACCTGCGACGAGACCCGCGAGTTCGAGCGCGGCACCCTGGACCTGCTGCGGATAGGCGGCGCCGAGATCGGCCGGCTGACCCTGCAGCCGGGCTGGCGCTGGTCCGAGCACGTCAAGCCGCTCGCGGGCACCGACCTGTGCGAGGCACCGCACTTCCAGTACCACGTGCAGGGCGTGCTGCACGTGGTCATGGCCGACGGCTCGGAGTTCGACGCCCGGCCCGGCGACGTCACCGCCCTCCCCCAGGGCCACGACGCCTGGGTGGTCGGCGACGAGCCGGTGGTCGTGGTCGACTGGTACGGCGCCAGCAACTACGCCCGGAGCTGAGCTCGCGCGGTCAGAGCTTTCCACGGTTCCTGGAGCCAAGGATGATCTGGGTCACGATGTAGGTGCTCAGGCCGAGCTTGCGGGCGATCTCCTCGGGCCGCTGGCCCTGCTCGTTGTACAGCAGCGCCAGCCGCTCCTGCGACCTGGTCCACGGGTTGCGGGGGGCCCGGGTGACCGCCGGGCGCGCCGGGACGGCGCGTCGCCGACCGGGCTGGGGCCGGCCGGGCTGGGGCCTGGCCGGCCTGGCGGCCGTGGCGGTACCGGCCTCGGCCGGGCTGGCCGCCGGCACCGAGGTGCCGAACGAGGCGCGCCGCTGGTCGGCGAACTTGCCGGCGGCCAGTTCGTCCCGGGTCCGTTCGTCAAGGAGCAGGTACTGCTCGGCCGATTTGTTCACGCCGATGGCCACCATGCTCAGACCCTTGAGGTTCTTGCGCTGGCACTCCGGCTTCATGCAGTAGTCGTATTTCTTTGCCCGGTCGGGATGCAGTTCGCTCCCGCACGTAATGCACTGGGCCATGAACCTTCTCTCGTCATGCGTACCCCAGCGGGGAGGGGCTGGGGGGCCTAATTAGAACACCGGGGCGAGCGGTGGTGTTCCCGTCAGGGGAGCTCGCGCGCGACGTCGGCCGGATCCTTGTCGCGGCGCAGGCCCTGGAACCGGGGATGGCGCAGTTCGCCGTCGGCGGTCCATTCGCTGAAGCCGATCTGGGCGACGAGCCGGGGCTCGACCCAGTGCACCCCGGAGCGGGGCAGGCCGCGGACGGGCGCGAAGGCCGGGTCCGGCCGCTCGCCGGCGGCCAGCGCCGCGTGCAGGCTGGTCAGGGTGCGCCGGTCGAAGCCGGTGCCGACCTTGCCCGCGTAGCGCAGCTGGCCGTCGGCGTCGTAGTAGCCGAGCAGCAGCGCGCCGAACCCGACGCGGGACCTCTGCGGGTCGGTGTAACCGCCGATGACGAACTCCTGGCCGTTCAGGCACTTGAACTTCAGCCAGTCCCGCTGGCGACCGGCCCGGTAGGGCGCGTCGGCGCGCTTGGCGATGATCCCCTCCCAGCCCAGCCGGCACGCCTCGCGGTAGTACGCCTCGCCGTCTTTGTCGCGGTGCTCGGCGTACCGCAGCGGGCCGCCGAACGACAGCAGGTCGCGCAGCACGGTCTTGCGCTCGAGCAGCGGGCGGGGACGCACGTCGCGGCCGCCGGCCCACAGCACGTCGAACAGGTAGACGTACACCGGGACCTCGGCGCGCAGCGCCGGGCCCGGATCGCGGACGCCGAGCCGGCGCTGCAGCCGGGAGAAGCTGGTCTGTTCCCCCTCGAACGCCACGACCTCGCCGTCCACGATGAAGTCGCTCGCGTCCTGGGCCGCCAGCGCCTCGGCGATCTCCGGATAGGTGCCGGTGACCTGCTGCTGGTTCCGGGTCATCAGCCGCAGCTGCGCCCCGTCCCGGAAGGCCAGGCAGCGCTCGCCGTCGAACTTGCGCTCGTAGATCCAGGCCGGGTCGGAGAACCGGTCCGCGGTAAGGGTGGCCAGCTCGGGGTCGAGCCAGCTGGGCTGGCTCATGCTCCCGCCGCACCGGGCCGGGGCCGGACCAGGGGCAGGAATACGTCGTCCACGATCTCCACCAGGGTTCCTTCCAACGGCGGGATGCGGGCCAGGAACAGCTCGCTGCGGAACAAGGCGGTGGGCAGCGTGGCGATCCTGGTCTCCACGTCGGCCCGGGCCTCGCCCCGGTCGGCGGCCCGCTTGAGGATGGTTCGATGACGGTGTTCGAGCTCGTCCAGCCGGTTGCGCAAAGCCCGGATACCCTCGAGGATCAGCGCGCTATCGGTGTCGCGCTGGCCGTCATGTGAGTCCATCTGGTCATCTTGGCCCGCGTGCGCCCCTCTCGGGGGACCGGGGCTCCCACAGGCGCGAGCGGCTGTCCGGGATGCCAGAGTGGAACCAGGGACCAGCCCGGTGGTCCCGACCTAACGCCCGGGACAGCTAAGGAGAAGGGCCGAGAGCATGGACATGACATTCGAGGTGGCGGTCATTCCCGTCTCCGAGGCAGGCTGCGCCGCGCCGGTCCTGGCCCGGGCCGTGCTGGCCCAGGCTGGCTCGGCCGAGGCGGTAGCGTCATGACCCGCGCACCGGAACTGGCCGGGCAGACGGTCGTGGTGATCGGCGGCAGCTCCGGCATGGGCCTGGAAACCGCCCGCCGGGCCCGCGAGGAGGGCGCCGAGGTCATCTTGACCGGCCGGAACGCCGAACACCTGAAGCAGGCCGCGGCCGACGTCGGCGCGCGCGACACAGCGGCCTTCGACGTCACCGACCCGGCCGCCCTGGACCGGTTCTTCGCGGACCTCCCGGGGCCGATCGACCACCTGTACATGACCGCGGGCGGACCGTACTACGCGCCGCTGGCCGAGCTGGACTTCGCCGAGGCGCTCCGGGCCCTGAACGCGCACATGCTGGTGCCGCTGCGGATCGGCCGGAACGCCGTGGGCAAGGTACGGGACGGCGGCACGCTGCTGTTCATGAGCGGCACCGGCGTCCGGCGTCCGGCCCGCGGCCAGACCATCGCGGCGCTCGGCGCGGGCGGCATGCCCGCCCTGGTGGCCAACCTGGCCCTGGAGCTCGCCCCGGTCCGGGTCAACCTGATCGCGGCCGGCTTCGTCGACACGCCCCTGTCGGCCCGGCTGCTCGGGGACGGCCTGGAGGCGCGCCGGGCCCAGCTGCGCGCCACGCTGCCCATCAGGCGGGTGGTCGGGCCGGCCGACGTCGCCGCGCTCGCCGTGCACCTGATGATCAACACCGCGGTCACCGGGGCGACCTACGACATCGACGGCGGCGAGCAACTCATCTAAGAAGATCACGGTGCCGACCACACGCGGCATTACCCGTACCGGGACTCAAACGCCACGGTCCGTTCGGCATAATTCTTTTTTTCCGAACGGACCGTGGTCCACCTTCCACGTCAGGAGGAGCCGGCCATGGAGTACCTGGTCACGATGACCACGCACGTTCCGGAGGGAACTCCGGACGAGGCGGTCGACGACGTCCGCGGCCGCGAGGCCGCCCGCTCGCGCGAGCTCGCGGCGCAGGGGCACCTGCTCCGGCTGTGGCGGCCGCCGCTGCGGCCCGGCGAATGGCGCACGCTCGGGCTGTTCGCCGCCGCCGACGGCGGCGAGCTCGAGCAGGTGCTGGCCTCGATGCCGCTGCGGATATGGCGCACGGACGAGGTCACGCCGCTCGCGCCGCACCGCAACGACCCCGGCCCGGGCCGAGAGCCGGCGGGCAGCGGCGCAGAGTTCTTCACCGTCTTCACCCGGGCCGTCCCGCCGGGCACGCCCGCCCGGGTCGTCGAGGACGCCGAGGCGGGCGAGGCCGAGCGCACGCGTGACCTGGCCGCGCAGGGGCACCTGGTGCGGCTGTGGGTGCTGCCCGGGGACGGGCGCGCGCTGGGCTTGTGGCGAGCGGACGGCGGCGCGCGGCTGCAGGCCATCCTGGAGTCGCTGCCGCTGTACGCCTGGCTGACGGTGCAGACCACGCCGCTGTCCGCGCACCCGAGCGACCCGGCGATCGCGGGGAGCTGATGACCATGACGCAGAAGGTGGCCATCATCACCGGCGGCTCGCAGGGCATCGGCGCGGGCCTGGTGGCCGGGTACCGCCGGCTGGGCTGGGCGGTGGTGGCCAACGCGCTGACCATCAAGCCGTCGCAGGACCCGGACCTGATCGCCGTCGAGGGTGACGTGTCCCAGGCCGCCACCGCCGAGCGGATCGCGGGGGCCGCGCTCGAGCACTTCGGGCGGATCGACACCCTGGTCAACAACGCCGGGGTGTTCATCTCCAAGCCGTTCACCGAGTACACCGCGGACGACTACGCCCTGCTGACCGGGGTCAACCTGGCCGGGTTCTTCTGGCTGACCCAGCGGGTCATCGCCGAGATGCTGCCGCGCGGCGCCGGCCACGTGGTCAACATCAGCGCGACCGTGGCCGAGTACCAGGACCGCAGCGCCCCCTCGGTGCTGACCGCGCTGACCAAGGGCGGCCTGGCCGCGGCCACCCGGTCGCTGGCCATCGAGTACGCCGCGCGCGGCATCCGGGTCAACGCGGTCTCGCCCGGGGTGATCCAGACGCCGATGCACCCGCCGGAGAGTTACCAGGACCTCGGCGACCAGATGCCGCCCATCGGACGGGTCGGCCAGATCAGCGACGTGGTGGACGGCATCTTGTTCCTGGAGGCGGCGCCGTACATCACCGGCGAGATCCTGCACGTCGACGGCGGCCAGAGCGCCGGTCACTAGGGTCGCGGCCGGGCGGGCCCGAGCTTGGCCATCCCCTGGCGCAGCTCGCGGCGGGAGCCGACCCCGAGCTTGGCAGAGATCGTACGCGCCCAGCTTGGTGCGCCCGAGGTTGTTATCGCCGAAGGCCTCCGCGAGCGGCGCTTCGGGCACTGGGAAGGGTCAGCGACCGGGAACTACGCGCATGTCTGGGCAGCCGACGAGACCGATCCGGTACACGCGGACGGCAACGTTGAGCCTGCCGCCGCTGTGCTGGACCGGGCGACCGCGCTCATCGCGCAGCTGGAGCGGCCACATTGCGGTCGTGACATCCTGCTGGTCTCCCACGGAGACACACTGCAGATCCTGCAGGCGGGTTTCTCGGGCGTGGATCCGTCTAAGCACCGCCTCCTGCCTCATCTCGCCATGGCAGAGATCGGCCCGCTGTGCCTCAGGCCGGGATCTACAGGTAGCTGCTTAGCCTTGCGCTTGGCCCGGGATATCAATGCCCGGCTGGCTGGCGCTCTCGCTGAGTGCGGCGAGTACCTGGATGCGGCCTTGAGCCCCCCACCAGCGGCGTGCGGCGGCGCGCGCCCGCCGCTGGCTGGCCGGCTGGTCCGGCAAGTCGTGCTCGAGCACCTTGGTGTCAAACTGAGGCTCGTAATGCCGCCCGGTAAGCGTCCACACGGTCAGGTGGCGCTGCCAGTTCCAGTCCACGATGAATCCCGCCGGATCGGCCAGCACTAGGGTCATGCCGCACTCCCAGGAAGAAAGCGACTATCCCGAACCGCCGGGTACCCCGAGCGGCCGGGCGATTCAGGCCCACGGTGATTACGGCGCGGGACCCTGGCACCATCTCACGGGCCAAGACGTGATTCCGCAGGATGTAACAACCTTACGAGGGCTTGGCGCATCCGAGTGATCTGGCTGCGGGTGTCGGGCAGCCGGCAGGCTACGGCCGCGCATCGCGGGGCTGATCTGCGGGCATGCGGCCACTCGCATGGCCAGCACGACTGACCGACTCTGCCGACTAGCGGGCGTTGCCCATGCGTGCATATATGCACAGCCATGCATAAACTTCCATCACGCAGCGCGCTTACGTCGCAGCGGCAATTATGGACCGCGTGGGCAGCGCCAGCCTGGCTCCGGCTATTCGGGTTCGGCCACGAGATGACCCGGTTCGAACTCGTGCAGGGCAGGCGGCTCCAGGCTGAGCGCGACCGCGGAGCTGCCGGCGGCCCGCGCGCCGCGGGAGAACACGCGCCGGTCGTGCTTGACTATCCGCCGCGCGTTGGTCACATTGTCCATCTGGGATATGTGAGCCATGGCAGACGCCCCGCGGCCGTTCGGACTGGACTCGATCGTGTCCGCGGCGGCGACATGCCCGTTACGGGAAACCGCAACCGGGCCACCTGGGGTGTGCTGCCACTTCTTGTGCAGTTCCGGCACCGCGGACAAGAGCATCTTCGTGTAGTCGTGCTGCGGGTTGCCGAAGACCTTCTCCGTCTCGCCGATCTCGACGATCGCGCCGTGCCGCAAGATAACCGTCCGATCGGACACGTAGTTGCCGAGCGACAGGTCATGGGTGATGAACAAGATCGCCAGGCCAGACCGCTTGAGCTTGACGAGCAGGTTGAGCACGTCGACCCGGGTCGAGGCGTCGAGCATGCTGATGATCTCGTCCGCGACTAGCACCTTGACGTCGAGCAGCAGGGCGCGGGCGATCAGCAGCCGCTGCTGCTGGCCGCCGGACAGCTGGTGCGGGTACTTGCCGAGCACGTCGCCCGGGTTGAGCGTGACCGCGTCGAGCGCCGCCTCGATCTTGCCGTTCCAGTCCTTGTCCGAGACGTGCCGGAAGTACACCTGCCGCAGCATGTCGTAGACCCGGTCCACCCGGTAGATGGGGTTGTAGGAGCTGAACGGGTCCTGGAAGACGCCCTGCACGTGCCGGTAGTACTCGCGCAGCCCGTACGAGGAGTACGTGGCGATGTCCGTGCCGTCGAAGGTCACCGTGCCGCTGGTCGGCTGCACCAACCGCAGAATGACCTTCCCGATCGTGGTCTTGCCGCTGCCGCTCTCACCGATCAGCGAGATGACCTCGCCCTGCTTGAGGTCGAAGGTCACCTTGCGCAACGCCGGCGTGAGCGCGCCGCCCCGGCTGGTCGCCCGGTAGAGCTTGGAGACCTGGTCCACCTTCAGCGTGCTCATTTCCCCTGCTTCTCCTGGCTCACCTTCCAGCACGCGACATAGTGCCCGGCCCTGACCTCTTCGAAGGGCGGGGTTTGGCTGCACTTGGCGAACGCGAACGGGCACCTGTCACGGAACCGGCACCCGGCGGGCGGGTTGATCAGCGACGGGGGGCGGCCGGGGATGCCGACCAGCGTGGTCTGATCGTGCCGCATGCCGACCTCGGGCAGCGACGCGATCAGCGCCTGGGTATACGGGTGCAGCGGGCTGTTCACGATCGTGTCGGTGCTGGCCTTCTCGGCCAGCCGGCCCGCGTACATGATCGTGATGCTGTCTGCGATCTGCGCCAGGATCGCCAGGTCGTGGGTGATCGCGATGATGGACTTTACGAACTTGCGATCGCGGAACTCGATCAGCATCTCCCCGACCGCGCGCTGGGTGGAGACGTCGAGCGCGGAGGTGACCTCGTCGGCGATGAGCAGCGACGGGTTCAGCAGCGTGGACAGGATGATCGTGGCCCGCTGCCGCATGCCGCCGGACAGCTCGAAGGGATACTTGCTGAGCACGTCCTCCTTCAGCCCGATCAGCTCGATCCGCCGGTTCATCTCGGTCAGGACCTCGTCGCGGTTGCGAACCCCGTGCGACTTGAGCAGGTCACTGGTGAGCTTGCCGATCCTCCTGGTCGGGGGGAGCGCGCTCATCGCGTACTGCGGGACGAGCGAGACCTCGGTCATCCGCCATGACCGCATGGCCTTGCTGTCCGCGATCGGCAGTTCCTTGCCGTCGAGCACGACCTTGCCGCCGGTCTGCTTCATCCGCGAGTCCAGGTAGATGAGGGCGTTCCCGAGCGTGGACTTGCCGCTGCCTGACTCCCCCGCCAGGCCCATGATCTCGCCGTCAGCGAGCGTGAAGCTGACGTTGCCGACGGCGGTCACGTCGCCGCGGTGGCTCCGGTAGGCCACAGAGAGGTTATCTACGCTGACGCTCACTGTTCCCTCAACTTCGGGTTGAAGACCTCGTCCAGGCCCACGTTGGCCACCAGCAGCGCCGCGACCATCGCGGTCAGCACCACCCCTGGCGGGATGAACCACCACCACTCGCGGTAGAGCAGGGCAGCTTCAGTCTGCGCCTGGTTCATCATCGAGCCGAGTGACACCACGCCTGTCGGCCCGAGCCCGAGGAAGTCGTAGCTCGCCGCCAGCAGCATCGAGCTGCCGAACAACAAGATGATGACCAGGAACAGGTACGAGGCCATGTTCGGCGCGATGTCCCTGACGATGATCTCCAGCGGCCGCTTGCCTGACAGCTTGGCCATCTCGACGAACTCGCGCGACCGCAGCGAGAACGTCTGCGCCCGGACCGCCCGCGCCACCCACGGCCACGTGGTCAGCCCGATGAAGATGCCCTCGAACAGCACGCTGCGCGAGTTGAGGTAGGAGCCGATCACGACGAGCAGCACCAGTGCGGGGATCATCACGATGATGTTCGTGATCATCTGCAGGACCTCGTCGAGGAAGCCGCCGCGCCAGCCCGCGGCGAACCCGAGCGCCATGCCGACGATAGACGCGGACACGGCGCCGAGCGCGCCCACGAGGTAGCTTTCCCGCGTACCGCTGGCGAGTTCTGAGAAGATGTCGCGGCCGAGCGAGTCCGTACCGAGCCAGTACGTCCCGTTCGGGTGCTCAAGCTGGGCGCCGGTGAGGGCTCCGGCCGGGAACTTCGCGATCATCGGCCCGATGATCGCGAAGAGCACGATCAGCAGCTCAAGGCCGAGGCCGAAGACCAGTTTCTTGTTCCGCAGCCCGTAGTGGAGGAAGTCGCTGCGCCTGCGGCGGCCCGTGGCGCCGCCACCGGCGAGGCCGGCGAGGCCGGCGGAGGCGCCCGCGACCGGGGCGACGAGCCCCTGGGATGCCGTGACTGTGGAGCTCGCCGCGGCGACAGATTCC
The DNA here is from genome assembly GCA_963834685.1 of uncultured Actinomycetes bacterium. Taxonomy (GTDB): domain Bacteria; phylum Actinomycetota; class Actinomycetes; order Streptosporangiales; family Streptosporangiaceae; genus Palsa-504. The sequence goes on from CAWICW010000008.1 coordinate 305,312, forward strand.
GTCAGCTCCCCCGTGGTGAGGTCCACCGACATGTCCTGGGTCTCAGCGGGCGAGTCCGGTGTTTCCGGTGTCTGAGGGGCTTGGCTCACTGACTCGCTCATGCCGCCCCTCCTTGCATGCTCAGCCGGGTCCGCGGATCGACGCTGATGTACACGATGTCGATGACGAAGTTCGCGATCAGGACGCCGATCACGATGAAGATGAAGATGCCCTGCAGCAGGAAGTAGTCCTGGCTGGTGATCGCGCCGTAGATCAGGTGCCCGAGGCCAGGGTAGTCGAACGCGATCTCGGCAACGATGTTGCCGCCGATGACGACGCCGAGCGCCAGCGCGAGACCGGAGAGCTGCGGCAGCGACGCGTTCCGGTAGGCGTACCTGCGGACCACGCTCTCGCTAGCGCCGAGCGCGCGCAGGTACCGCGAGCTGTCGTTCTCGAGCTCGTAGATGACCAGGTTGCGCATGCCGATGGCCCAGCCGCCGAGGCTCACCAGGAACACGGTGAGGAACGGCAGGAACCAGTGGTCGAGCAGCGAAGCGACGAACGTCCAAGACCACGACGGCAGCAGCGTCTCCGAGTAGGCGCCGGAGGTCGGGAACACGTGCCAGACCACGCCGAACAGGTACGGCACTACCAGCGCCAGCCACGGGTACGGGATGGCCTGGAAGATATAGCCGAGCGGGAGCACCGTGTTGTCGAGAACCTTGCGCCGCGCGGCCGCCGCGCCCAGCCGGTTCCCGATGATGTAGGAGAGCACGATGGCGGGGACGAGCAGCGCCAGCGTGTACGGCAGCGCCCCGAAGACGAGCGACGTGACCGAGGCCGGCGCGTCCGAGATGCTGATCCCCATGTTCCCGGTCAGCACGCCCTTCCAGAAGTCCAGGTACTGCTGCCACAGCGGCACATTGAGGCCAAACGACTGCGCGAACGACTTGTAGAGCGCCGCGTACGACGCGGAATCCAGGTCGAACTTCGACAGCAGGCCCTGGATGGGGTCTCCCGGCATCAGGTGCGGGATGCCCCAGTCGATGCTCACGCCGATGAAGAACGCCAGCACGTAGGTAATCAGTTTCCTGCCGAGATAGCGTCGCACGGGCAGACTCCCGAGATGAATCAACGGCCCTGCGACCCGCTTCCCGGCCGCTCACGCGGGCCGGGAAGCGGGTCGTTTACAACTAATCCGATTGACGCGCCGCGAGCGTCAGCTCGCGGGCGGCGACGGCTTGAGGTCGGCCAGCGCGTAGACCGTGGTCATCGCGCCGATGTAGCCGTTCCACATGACCGGCATGTTCTGGTCGGAGCCCGTGCTCGACGGGTAGTCCTGCCAGTACTGGGTGTTGCCCTGGAACCAGGCGCCGTTATACCAGAGCGGGATCACCGGCTCCTGCTGGAAGAAGTCGGTCTCCAGCTGGGTGTAGAGGGAGTCCAGCTTTGAGGTGTCGGTAAGCGGGACAGTGGCCGCCTGCTCTACCAGCGACCAGTCCGCCGGCGAGCTGTACCGCTCCCAGTTCAGCTGTGAGGTCTGCTGCTTGGCGATCGGGAGCTGGTATACCCGCTGGTAGTAGCTCCACGGGGTGGAGTCGAGGCCGGCGTTGTTGTCCAGCTGCAGGTCGAAGTTGCCGTTCGTCACGTTTGCGGTGCGGGCGTTGGCCTGCGGGTAGATGAGCTGGAGGTTGATGCCGATCGCGTTGAGTTCGGACTTGATGACGGTGGTGGCGTCCATCCAGTCCGACCAGCCGTCGGGCACCTGCAGGGTGATGGCCTGGCCCTTGTAGCCGGACTGCGCCAGGTACTGCTTGGCTTTGGCCGGGTTGTAAGTCGGCGCGTCGCTCGAGACCACGCTCTGGTTAACGTAGCTGCTAAGGGTGGGCAGCAGGCCGGTCGGGTTGGCCGCCTTGGCTATGCCGCCGTACACGGTCTGCGCGATCACCGACGGGTCGAGCGCGTAGGCCAGCGCCTTGCGGAAGTTGACGTTGCTCATCGGCGCGACGGAGTCGTTCGGCTCGAGCCACACCGTGTTCGCCGACAGCATGTACGGCGTGCTCGGGTAGTAGGTCTTGAGGGTGTAGCCGGAGTTGCCGCCCACGGCGCCCATCAGCTGGTTGATGCCGGGCAGGAAGTTGTTGCTCCAGTCGACGTTGCCGGCGGTCAGCTGGCCGAGCTCCTGGTCGTTGCTGCCGTTGACGACGTCCACCAGGTACTTGAACTCGAAGCTCAGGCCGAGCGCGCTGGTGGCCCACCAGCCCGGCTTGGTCTGGTACGCGACTTCCTGGGCGTTGTAAGTGTCCAGAGTCATCGGGCCGGTGCCGACCGGGTGCGTGTTCGCGTCGGTAGCGATCTGGCTCGCGGGAAACTTGGACCAGATGTGCTGCGGCAGGACCGGGGCCTTCCACAGGTAGTCCGTGAACTCGGTGTAACCCGGCGTGCCCTTGAAGGTCACCGTAACCGTGTTGCCGCTGGCGACCGCGTTCGCGACCGTCGATACGTTGGCTGAGTACGGATCGGTAGCGTTTGTCCTGGCGAGGTTGATCGAGTACGCGACGTCCGCGCCGGTTAGCGCCTGGCCGTCGCTCCACTTCACGCCCGGGCGGACGTTGATGACGTAGGTGTTGCCCTTCCAGCCGGCGTTGATGTCGCCCGTCGCCAGCCAGGCGTCGTACGTGCCCTTCTGCGGGTCGTACAGGAATAGCGGCTCGTAGATAAGTCCCTGGGTACCCGTCGCGTAATTACCCGTGTCGAGCGGGTTCCAGTTCGACGGCGGCGAGTACGCCGTGCCGCTGGTGTACAGCGTCTCGCTCCGCGGGAAGCTGGCTGCCGAGCCGCCGGACGCCGGCGCCGACGCGGCCGCCGACGACGAGGATCCGCTGCTCGACGACGAGCCGCCGCTAGTGCAGGCCGTTGCCGTGCCGAGCGCCAGCACGGCGAGGGCCGCACAGCCATACCTAGCCTTGCGCCGTCGCCCGGCCGTCGTCTTCCTTGCATTTCTCACCGCTCTTGCCTCCTCATATCTAGCAAGTTCTCGATAACGCCGACGCCGGGTAGCGGTCGGGTCACGAACGGTGCCGCGGTGCAGTTGCACACGTTGGCTATACCGGTTAAGTGTTAACCCAACGAGCGCCGCAAGTAAAGTGTCCGCCGTGTATCTCTCATGTCGCGATCACGTCTCAGACCGGTGAACAGGGGCCGCTAGCCCACTCGGCTTACTGTCCTATTTGTCAGCTTTGACGTAAACGTCGCTTTGGCTGCGGTGTGCGCGATCAGGCAGTGATACGGAAGTGGCGTCGATTACCCGGCCGTCGACCGGGCCGGTGCTGTCGCGGACTATCAGTTCCGGCCTCGGCTCACAGAAGTGCGCCGGGCGGTCCCCCGTAGCCAGCTGCTGCAGCATGCGGGCGGCCTGGCTGCCTACGGCGGGAACGTCCCTGTGCAGCGCGGTGATGGCCGGGTGGATCAGCTCGCAGAGGGCCGAGTCGTCCCAGGAGACGATCGACACGTCTGCGGGCACGTTCAGTCCCATCCGCTGCGCCGCGCCGAGGCCGGCCGCAGCCATCACGTCGTTGTCGTACAGGATCGCGGTGGGCGGATCCGCCGCGCCGAGCAGCCCGCGCGTCGCCTCCGCACCGTGCTCGGCGGTGTAGTCGGCCTTGACCGACATGGCTGCGACCCCCGCTGCCGCAGCGACCGAAGTGAACTCAGCGGAGCGGAGCCTGGAGTGCCAGTACCTCGCGAAACCGCCGACGCGCGCAATCCGGTGGTGGCCAAGGCCCGCCAGGTGCCTGACTACCGTCTCGACGCCGGCCTGGTCGTCCTGCCAGATGGCGGGCAAGTGCCCCGAGCCGCGCGGCGTGCCGACCACTACCGCGGGCATGTGCAGCCTCTCGAGGACCGCGATTCGGCGGTCGTTCAGCTGTAGGTCGACTATGAACACGCCGTCCACTCGCCGCTGCGCCCACCACTGGCGGTACATTCCGATCTCGGCGTCCTGGTCCTCGACCATGGTGAACAACAGCACCACGCGCTGCGGCGACAATTCCGCCTGGATGCCGGAGACCAGCTGCGTGAAGTAAGGCTCGATGCCGAGCGTGCGGGCCGGGCGGTCGATGACCAGGCCAAACGCTTCGGCCCTTCCAGCGGTCAGGGCCCGGGCCGCGCTATTCGGCTGGAATCCGATCTCCTCGGCGATCGCCAGGATTCGTTCCCGGGTAGCAGAGGAGACGCCAGGCTGGCCGTTGAGGGCGAACGAAACGGCTGCCTTAGTCACGCCGGCCCGCTGGGCGATGTCGGCTATGGTCGGACGTCTCATCCAGTCCCCTTCGCGCCGAACGACTCTGGGTCAGAATAGCTAAGAGCAGCCGGGACCCGCTCCTCGGGCGGTCGCCGGACGCGTCCCAGCATAGACCGCGATGTGACTAAACCGGTATAGTGCTTCGATCACGCCCCAGCCCGGGCAGCTTTGGGAGACGGAAGGAGTCGCATGCGCAGGAACACGCCGCGGGTCATCTCGGGCGGCGAGACGGTCAGTTGGCTCGGCGCTAACTTCTGGTCGCGGACCGGCGGTCCGTTCATGTGGCGCGATTACGACCCTGCGATTGTCGCCGAGGAACTCGGTGAGCTCAAGGCGCACGGTCTGACGATGACGCGGTCGTTCTTCTTCTGGCCTGACTTCATGCCGGGCCCGCGGGAAATCGACGAGAAAATGGCCGCCCGCTTCGGAGATTTCCTGGATCGGCACGCCGAGCTCGCCATGACCACCATCCCCACCTTTATCGTCGGCCATATGTCGGGCCAGAACTGGGACCCGGCCTGGCGGAACGGCCGTGACCTGTACGCCGACGTCTGGATGGTCGGCCGGCAGGCGTGGTTCGCGGCCGAGATGGTTCGCAGGTACGCCGCTCATCCCGCGGTCGCGGGCTGGCTGGTTTCCAACGAGATGCCGATCTACGGCGGGAGTACGACTAGCCACGAGATAGTGTCCAGCTGGGCGCAGCTCATCAGGGACGCGGTACGCGCCGCCGGCGGCCACCAGCCGTTCTCCCTGGGTGACGGCGCCTGGGGCATCGAGGTGACCGGCAACGACAACGGGTTCCGGCTGACAGAGATCGCCGAGCTCACCGACTTCCTCGGCCCGCACGTCTACCCGGTCGGCGACGACCCGATACGGCAAAAGTATGCCGCCGCGCTGGCCTGTGAGCTGGCCGGCACCTTCGGCAAGCCGGTAGTCATGGAGGAGTTCGGCGTTAGCTCGGACTTCGCCGACGACGAGCACGCCGCCGCATACTACCGGCACGTGCTGTACAACACCCTGCTCGCGGGCGCAACCGGCTGGATCGCGTGGAACAACACCGACTTCGACCTCACCGGACAGGACCCGTACCGGCACCATGCTTTCGAATTGAACTTCGGGCTCACCGACGCCCAAGGAAGGCCGAAGGCGACGCTCATGGAAATGCGGGAGTTCGCCGCGACCCTGGAGGCAGTCGGCAGGTACGAGCGGGCCGACACGGACACCGCACTTATCGTGTCCAGCTACCTGGACACCCGGTATCCCTTCACCTCGCCGGAGGCGCCTGCCGCCATCGCGAAGGCGCTGCACCAGAGCTACATCTCCGCCCGGCTCTCCGACCTGGCGCCCAAGCTGACCAGGGAGAGCGACGGCATCGAACCGGGAGCCCGGCTCTACCTCGCCCCGTCGGTCAAGCAGTTCCTCGCGCCCACCACCGATACCCTGCGAGACCTCGCGGAGAAGGGCGCGTGCGTGTACGTGTCTTACTCGGCCGGCGACGTGGCGTGGCACCGCGGCCCGTCCTACGGGCGGATGAACGACCTCTTCGGCGTGCGCCACCAACTTGACGTCGGCCTCGCCGACCCGATCACCGACGAGGTCGTCGAACTCACCTTCACCCGCGACTTCGGCGGCCTGGCCCGGGGCACCACGCTCGCCTTCCGGGCCGGCGGCAGCGAGCACAGCCGCGCGTACCTGCCGGTCGCGCCGACCACGGCCGAGGTCATGGCCATCGACGGCCATGGCAGGCCCGCGCTGCTATGCCGCCAGGCCGGCCACGGATCGCTCATCCTCTGCACGTATCCGATCGAGTACATGTCCGCGGTCACCCCCCGGGTCACCCCTGACGCAACGGTCGCCCTGTACGGGGCACTCGCCACCCAGGCCGGTGTCCGCCGCCCGGTAACGGTCGGTGACCCGCGAGTCGCCTGTGACATGCTCGTCAGAAACGACGGCGCGCGGTTCGCGGTCCTGGTCAGCCACGCCGGCGAAGAGCTGACAGTCAGACCGCGCCTCGGCCAGGGGGGGCGACTGGCGGTCATTGACGGGGCGGAGGTGACGGCAGAAGTCACCATGAGCCCGTTCGGGATAACCGTCTGTAAGATCACCGGGGACTAGCGCAGTATGCCCTGGTACCACATGCCGCCGTTATTCGCGGCCCTGGTAATTGGCTGGAATAGGCCGGGCTGCCCTGGCTACGCTCATGACAAGGCATGCAGGACCTGACGGGAGTTGAGGTTGCCCGGGAAATCACGCACGCGCTGACGTCGTAGTCCGGTCACCGCGTGCTGCTCGCGAATCGCAGCACTCCGATGCGAAGGGGTCCTTTCGCCGTGTCTGCGTTTTTGCTGTCGTGTCTTGCCTATCTGGGTGTCGCGCTGCCCGGATCCGCTCTGGGGCTGCTGTGGCCGTCGATGCGCATGAGCATACACGAGCCAGTCGGCGCGCTGGGGGTCGTGCTCGCCGCCGGGGTGATCGCCTCAGCCCTATCCAGCGCCGCGACCGGCCGGATCTTGCGCACGATGCCGCCAGGCCCGCCGCTGGCCATCGGCGCGGCCCTTGTCAGCATGGCGCTGGCCGTCGAGGCAGCGGCCCCCGCGCTGTGGCTGATCGCCGCCGGGAGTGCGGTGTTCAGCGTCGGCTTCGGGGCGATCGACGCTGCTCTCAACGTCTACGCTGCCGCGAATCTCGGGCCGATGGCCATCACCTGGATGCATGCCAGCTACGGCCTTGGCGCGACCCTGGGACCATTGCTGGTCACCGCGCTACTGGCCGCGGGCGCGAACTGGCGCGCGGCGCTGGGGTTGATGGCGGCAGTGATCGCCGTGATCGCAGTGGTGCTGGCCGCAGCCAGGCGCGCCTGGAACGCGACCCCCGCCGCCTGCCCGGCCACCGGACCGGTCGGCCTGGCGCCTCATCGTCTCATCGCCCCGCCCCGCCTGCCCACTGTGCTGTTCACTGCGGTGGAGACCGGGGTCGAGTCGGCGGCCGGCATCTGGGGGTATGTCTTTCTGGTGTCCGGACGCGGGCTGCCGCCGACCGCGGCGGGCATCGCGGTGTCGGCGTACTGGGCGATGATGTTCGCCGGCCGGGTACTGCTCGGTCCGGTGGCGCAGTGGGCCGGGGCGTCGCGCGTGCTGGCTCTCGCGGTCGCGGGCGTGCCCTGCGGGGCGTTGCTGATGTCGCTGCCCCTGCCTGGGGGATTCGCGGTCGCGGGGATAATGACGCTCGGCCTGGCGGCAGCGCCGGTGTTTCCGCTGATCACCTGGGCATCCGGCGGCCGGTCGGGTGGCGGTGGTGCCAGTTCGGACGCCGGCACTTCGGGCGGCAGAGCTGCGACGACGATTGGCTTGCAGGTAGCCGCGTCCGCCGTCGGCGGCGCCGCGCTCCCGTCAGGAGTGGGGCTGGCCGTGAGCGCGTTCGGCGGCTGGGCAGTCGGCCCGTCGCTGCTGACGCTCGGCGTTGCTATGTGCGCCGTGTACTGGGCAGCGCTGCGCTAGCCGCACTGCCGGTGGCTTCGTGACCCGGGAGTGAGCACTGTACGCCTTCCTGCTCGGATCGCCCCGCCGGCCACGTCATCATCAGCGGGCTGCACCTGCCGCTGCGAACCAGCGTGCATAACCTCTCCGCCGGTACTGGGTCGGATGGCTGGCGGCACCACGGGGCTCCGTCCTCGCACTTGCCGCGCCGTCCGCCGAGCACGTCATCGTGCTTCGGAACACACCGTGCCGACTCCCGCTCGTCTCGTGACCGGAACCGCTTCCGCCAAGATGCCGTGGTTCCTGCTCGCCGGCGTCGGCCCTGAGCTTCCTGCACCGGGTGCTGGCGTTCCGCAGCCTATACCGCGCTGACCCGCCCGGGCCGGGCTCAGGCGCGGAGCCCGGCGGTGGCCTCGGTAGTCGGGAGGAGCGCATTCGTCCGCACCGTCTGCGCGTACCACCGGAAGCTTTCCTTTGGGATTCGGGTACGGGTCGGATAGTCGATCCAGACGAGACCGAATCGCTTGGAGTAGCCGTATGCCCACTCGAAGTTGTCCATAAGGCTCCAGACGAAGTATCCACGAACGTCCGAGCCCGCTTCGCGGGCCCGCACCACGGCGCGCAGGTGCCCGTCTAGGTAGAGGATGCGCTCCGGGTCCTGCACCGAGCCGTCCTGCCCGACGTAGTCGGCGCACGCCGCGCCGTTCTCGGTGAGGAGGATCGGGACATGGGGGTACTCCTGGTGGAGGCGGTCCAGCAGTTCGGTGAGGGCGGCGGGCTCGACCTCCCAGCCCATCTCGGTGCGATGGAAGGCCGGCCGCTGCACCGGCACCGCGTGCAGATCGGAGGAGATGAGGTCGATCTCGGCCGCCGGCACGCAGTATCCCGCCGCCATAGCCTGGGCAGTCCGCGCCTGATCCGCCACGGTTTGGGGCGTGTAGTAGTTGATGCCGAGAAAGTCGAGTGGCCGGGAGATCACCTCCAGGTCGCCGTCCCTGACAACCGCGAAACCTGGAGCGCTGCCTTGGTAGTGCTCCAGCATGTCAGGCGGGTAGCTGCCTGTGAGGACCGGATCGAGGAACAGCCGGTTGGCGTTCCCGTCCGTCCGCCGTGCCGCGGCCACGTCATCCTCATGGTCCGTAGCGTGGCGTATCGGCGTCAGATTCAGCGAGATGCCCACCTCGGCCGCTGGGACGGCCGAGCGAATCGCCTGTACCGCTTCGCCATGTGCCAGCAGAAGATGATGGGTCGCCGCGACGGCCTTCCCAATGTCGCGGATCCCTGGAGCGTGGTGACCGGATCCGTAGCCCAGCCAGGCGGAGCACCACGGCTCGTTGAGCGTGATCCACCTGCCGACCGTTCCGCCCAGCGCCCGGGCAACGGTCCCGGCGTACTCGGCGAAGCGGCTCACGGTGTCGCGTTGCGGCCACCCGCCCTCATCCTGAAGGGGCTGCGGCAGATCCCAGTGGTAGAGCGTGAGGACAGGAAGGATGCCCCTGGCGCGAAGACCGTCCACGACCCGGCGGTAGAAGTCGAGGCCCTCGGGGTTGGCCGGACCTTTGCCCGTTGGCTGGATACGCGGCCAGGACACCGAGAAGCGGTATGCGCGCACGCCAAGCTCCGCCAAGAGGTCGAGATCCTCTTCCAATCGCAGGAAATGGTCGCACGCGATGTCGCCGGTGTCGCCATTGACCGTCTTGCCGGAGGTGTGGCTGAACGTGTCCCAGATGGACACGCCCCTGCCTCCGGCGTCTACGGACCCTTCGACTTGGTACGCCGCGGTGGCCGCGCCGAACAGAAAACCCTTGGGGAACGAGACGGTATTGCCGTCGAGAGCTGACAAGGTTGCACCGACCTCCCGCGTATGAATGGCGTCGTATCCGAAAAGGCACTTAACCGGTATAGTAAACTTACTCCAGCATGACCCGCAATCCTCCGGCGTGCGCCGAGGCACGAGATCGGTGGTTACCCGCAGCCTGACCGGCCACTCTGTCCATGCCAGGCCGGCGTTCGCGCATCGGGACGCAGCCTTGGCGCTGTGGACGGAGGCTTTAGCCTCGATCCACCGACCGATATCTTCTGCCGTTGTTGCTGACGTTTGGTGTTCCTGGCCGTGATCGGGGCGTGGCTTGCTTGCCGCTCACTGTTCTTGCGGCTTGTCCGGGTCCGCGGCTCGGGGTCCGGGGCCGGGCGCTGAGGGCCGTGAGGGCGCGGTGACCGGGTCCGGGCGGGTCAGGCCGCCACGTGCGGCAGGCCGGCCCGCTGCCCCTGGTGGTTACAGGCCACGCCGCGTTTCCCTGACCCGTAGACCTCCACGTCGGCGGTCCAGTTCTTTTGCCACGCCCAGCCGGTCACACAGCTCGGTGACCGCGGCCAGGCCCGCGTTCGCCGTCAGCGCCCGATCCGGCGCGCCGGCCCGCACCTGCTGACGCCGCCTGATGCCACCACGTATCCTGCGCACCAGATAGGTGTCCTCTCCGCTGGGCTGACAATCACTTGGCAGCGATCATCATCCCAGGCCAGAGTGGCACCTATCGCCATCTGCAGGGTCGAGTCACCGGCTTACTCGCGGAAACGGGTCTGAGCCTTGTTCGGCTGCCCGCCGGCTCCGCTCGAAGGGCTTCCGATGCTGCGGTGCACGGCCCTGCCAACGTTAGCGGCGCCATTCGGTCGGGGCGGTTTCATGCAAGCGGGCGGCCGGGCATGATCTGATCAAGCCAGCCCTGGCCGATAACCGCGGTGAGCTCGAGCGCACCCGCGGGGTGATCTGGCACGTCTGCGCCGGCCAGAACCTGAATTCGTCGCAGAAGGGAACCGTTGTGCAAGCCATCACCGCACGAGACCGTGCCGCCGGTGCCGCCGGGCTCACGCTGTCCGACATCCCCCACCCCCACGCGTCCGAAAACGACGTGATCGTGCGCGTCCACGCGGCCGGGTTCACCCCGGGGGAGCTGGACTGGCCGGGCACCTGGACCGACCGCGCCGGCCGCGACCGGACCCCGAGCGTGCCCGGACACGAGCTGTCGGGTGTTGTCACCGAGCTGGGCTACGGCACCACCGGCCTGACCGTGGGCCAGCGGGTGTTCGGACTGGCCGACTGGACCCGTGACGGGGCGCTGGCCGAGTACACCGCGGTGGAGGCCCGCAACCTCGCCCCGCTTCCGGCGGACATCGACCACACCGTGGCCGCCGCCCTGCCCATCTCCGGGCTGACCGCCTGGCAGGGCCTGTTCGACCACGCCCATCTCAAGACGGGCCAGACCGTCTTGATCCACGGCGCCGCGGGCGGCGTCGGGTCAATCGCGGTGCAGCTTGCACATGAGCTGGGCGCCCGCGTGATCGGCACCGGCCGTGCCGGGGACCGGGAGGCCGCCCTCGGCCTGGGTGCGGACGCGTTCGTGGACCTGCAGGCCGGCCGGCTGGAGGACGTCGGCGAGGTCGACGTCGCGTTCGACGTGATCGGGGGTGAAGTCCTCCAGCGCACCGCCCCGCTGGTACGCGCCGGCGGAACGCTCATCACCACCATCGGCCCGCCGAAGGTGCGGCCCGCCGACGGCCGGGCGATCTTCTTCGTCGTCGAGCCGGACCGGTTCCGGCTGGCGGACCTGGCCGAGCGGGCGCGGTCCGGACGGCTGAATCCGATCATCGGGGCCGTGCGACCGCTCGCCGAGGCGCCGTCCGCGTTCGCCCCTGACCGCCGGGTGCAGGGCAAGACGATCATCCGGGTCGCGCAAGACTCGTAACCGAAGGCGGATAGCCGATCAGCCGGCGGCCGGTCCGTGGCGGCCTGCTCGTTCGCGCCGGGCCCGGCCCTGCGGCAGGGTCAGGATCCAGGATCGCTCTCACGCGGTGGCGGCTTTGCCTCGGCGGCTCACGACTGGTCCGGCCTGCCCGGCGCGGATGTCATCAGACAGACCCGAACCGTCAGGACGACGTGGTGGAGGGCCGGGCGCTGATGGCCACCAGTGTCCCCTGCCCTTGTGTTCCGGGAGACTGGGCGGACCGTCCAGGACTGTCGACACCAGAGAGCATCCCAGAGCGCCGTGTCGAGCAATCAGGCCGCAGATCATCCACTTATGCGCGGCCATGAGCGACGATAAACGCGCACTTACGACCGTCCATAACGGCGGGAATGCGCGCGTCGCTCAGGTCGAGGATTGATCACATAGCGTGAGCGGCAACATCAGGTCGCCGAGTTTCCTATCGCTTAATACACGGGTGATCCGTGTCATTTCTGAGATCTGGAGTTGTCCCGGATGCGAGCACGGGACTGTCCGAAAAGGACCCGCCAACGCGGGCACCTCGCGGCACGGCCTGCCCGACCTCTGGATGTCAGGTCCCGAGAACCCACTCGTCGTCGCGGATGATCTCCACTGCCCCCTTCGGGCCTGAGGAGGCGGAAGCCCTGGTCCGCGGCTACCCGCGCTGGCAGCAGCCGTGGCTGCCCACGGAGAGCCCAACGGAACGCTGAGCCCGCGGACGGCTTACCGCGGGTCGGCGACGGCGTCGATCTGCGTATCCGGCTGGTAGGTGTAGGCCGCCTCGCGCACGGTCTCGCTGGACTCTAGGGTCGCGCCGAGCGCGCCGCCCAGCGTCGCGATCGAAGTGGCGAGCCAGGCCAGGCTGACCTGGTCGGCCACGCCGGCCGGGTGCCCGAGGACCAGGCCGAGCAGGCTGCCCGGGACGAGCAGCAGCGCCGCGGCGAGCATGGCGATGAACAGGGCCAGGTACAGCGCGGCCACGCCCAGGCCGACGGTGGCCGCGGTGACGATGTTGAACAAGGCCACCTGTTCGCGCGCGGCCGGGTGCGGGCTGCGCTCCCACAGCCCGGTGGTGACCATGATCGTCACGGTGATGGCCGCCACCGAGCCCAGCGTGATGACGACCAGGCGCAGCGGCCCGAGATAGTAGGAGAGCCGCCAGATGTCGCTGGTCACCAGCGCGAACACCCCGGCCGCGAAGGCCACCGCCAGCGCGCGCATGAGCCGCAGCGCCAGCCGCCACGGGCGGTTGGCGCGCAGCATGCCCAGCAGCAGCCAGATGTTGCCGGTGACGACCCGCGCGACGAAACCCACCCCTTGCTCGCCCCGCTCCGTGCGGGCGCCCAGTTCGCGCATGCGGCGGGTCACGACCTCGGCCAGCGGGAGCCGTCCGGCGGCGCCCTCGGCCTGCTCCAGGTCGCCGAGCATGTGCCCGACCAGCCGGACGATCGTCTCGACGGTGCGCTTGCGCACCGAGACCGGGCCGAGCGCGGGCATGGACAGGACCGCGACCCCGTGGGTCGCGCTGACGTGAGCGATCACCGGCCGCCGCGCGGTCTGCAGCGGGAGGTCGGTCACGCATACCGCCAGGTGCCAGCCGCGTTCGAGGAGCATCCTGCGCCCCGCCGCGATCAGCTCGCCGAGGTCGGTCGGCGGTTGCACCAGCCGGTCGGAGACGAATTCGACCCGCCACCGGACTCCGGGCAGTTGCCCGGCGAGCCGGTCGGCGATCTCCCCGACCAGGCTCTCGGTCAGCTCCGACGCGGGTCCAGGTGCGGCCAGCAGGCCGATGACCAGCTCCGGCTGCGGTTTGGTGTCAGGAACGCTCTCCGCGCCAGGGCCCTCCGACATGATCCCATTTACCACCACGGAGGCCATGTTCGCCAGGAGGGCAGGCCGCCCACATCACCAGATCGGTCAGCTGGGCGGGTCGTCGTATGCCGGAGCCGCGGCGTCCCGGAGGTTCGACGCTCGTAAGGAGGCGGAGAAATGGTGGTAGCCGACGCCGGCCTGCTGGAGAACCGCCGTGCTCCGGCGACCACGCTGGAGGGCTGGCGCAGCTTCATCAGCGCCGACCCCTCCGAGCTGGCCCTGCTGCCAGCCGGGCAGTGGGAGGCGCTGGGCGAGCGGGACCGCCGGGACTACGACGAGGCCCGGATCGCGCATCACGCCGAGCTGGTCGTGGTCACCACCTCGGCGATCGCCGAGATCACCAGCGAAGTTCGGGCGGTGCGGGCGCGGATCTCCGCGCAGATCGCCGCCAAGGACCCCAGGTCCGCGCCGGCCCTCGCCGCGGCGACCAGGATCTCCTCGGCCTCGCCCCGGTACTCCTCCGGGATGGCGCGGGTCCACCGGGCTAGCTGCAGGGCGACGGACTTGGTGATGACGTGGCCCTCGGCCAGCCCGGCCAGCAGCACCTGGTGGCCGCGGGCCAGGGCCTGGAGGGCCATGTACTCCCCGGCCTGGCCCTTGGTGACCCGGGTCGACTGGACCAGCCAGGTCCGGGTGCTCCGCTGCCCGTCGGCCAGGTGCGCCTCCTGGGCATCGAAGGCCGCCAGAGCCGGCCCCGCACCGCGGCCTCCACCGCGTCGGCCCGCTCCAGGACCCGCAGCCGGTCCGCGACCGCCTGGGCGGGCAGGCCGGCCACGTCCTCGGCGGCCAGGAACCCCAGCGCGGACTCCAGCATGCCCAGCGCCTCCGCCCCGGTGGCCGGGACCGTCCCCGCGCACATGTCCAGGCTCACCTCCCCGGGCCGGTCTAGATGCTGTTCCTGATCCGACTTTATCCGGGGGGTATGACATTTCTGGACTGTTCTGCCACGATATTCGATTAGGTTTTGGAGAGATCTGAGTTAACGCCCGTAACTGCGTCCGCGGCGGAACAGTCATGTTACGGATTCCGGATCGGGATCTGGGCTTCCAGGATGGCGGCAGATCGCCGTAGCTCGGGACATCGAAGGACCTTCCATGATTCGCAGCCCCGGGCGGCGGGGGTTTACCCGGGGCCGGCGTAGGTTCCGGCGGTGCCGGGGAACAGGGCCTTGGCGATCTTGAAGTTCGACACGTCGACGGTCGCGTCCATGTGCAGGTACACGGCCGCGTCCCGGAAGTACTTCTCGACCCCGACCTCCAGCATCGCGCCGTAGCCGCCGTGCAGTTCGACGGCGTGCTGGCAGACCTGCAGGATCTCGGTGGACGCGAACACCTTGACCATGTCGCACAGGCGGGTGGCGTCGGGGCTGTTCTCGTCGACCGCGAGGGCGGCGTGCCGCAGCAGGGTGCTGACCGCCTCGAGCTTGGTGGCCATGGCGGCGACGCGCACCGCGACGGCCTGGTGCTTGATCAGGATGCGGCCGCCCTGGACCCGCTGCTGGACGAAGGCGGCGGTGTCGTCGAAGGCGGCGATGCCGATGCCCAGGTTCTTCGCGGCCTGGATGATCTTGCCGGGCCGGAAGTAGACGCCCGCCTGGCCCAGCGCGTCGCCGTGGGCCAGCATGTGGTCCTCGGGCACGCGGCAGTCCTCGAACACGATCTCGCCGTTGTTCATGAAGCGGCCGCCGACGGTTTCGTTGCAGCGGGTGACCTGGAGCCCGGGCGTGTCGCGCGGGACCAGGAAGCTGCTCGTCCCCTGGAGCATCCCGGCCGAGCGGTCGGTGTTGGCGTACACGACGTAGAGGCTGGCGTCGTAGCCGTTGCTGATGAACTGCTTGCGGCCGTTGATGATCCACTTGCCGTCCCGGCGGACGGCCGTGGTGTCCATGTTCGCCTCGGGGGCGTTGTAGGGCAGCCAGCGGTCGGAGGCACCCCGGGGTTCGGTCAGGCAGTGGGCCATCAGGAACTGCGGGTCCGCCATGTAGCGGGGGAACCAGATGTCCTGCAGGGGCCGCGGGGCCAGCGAGCGCAGCAGGACCGAGATCTTCCAGTTCTGGACGAGCTTGTCGGCCAGCCCCGAGTCGCCCCGGGCGATCTCGGTCGCGATGATCGAGAACGTCTGCGCCTCGGTGGCCGGGTCCAGCCCGACGCCGCCGTACTGGTCCGGGACGCCCAGGCCGCGCAGCCCGGCACGGTCCGCCTCGGCGAGGATCTCGGCGGGCAGCCGCTGAGCCGGGTCGAACAGCCACTCACGCTCCCGGTTCGCGGCGATGAACGGCCTGACGACGTCATCGACGTAGCGCCGGCAGGTCTGCCGCATCAGGCGCTGCTCGTCCGAGAGGTACCGGTCCGGCACCTGACCGATCTTGTCCATCGCGCCTCGTCTCCGGGTGGTACGCGTCTCGGGTCGTACAGGTCTTGGGTCGTACGGGCTAGCTGAGGAAATCGCGCAGGGCGGCGATGACCAGATCCGGTGCTTCTTCCGGGAGGAAGTGACCGGTGGGCAGCGCGGTACCGCGGACGTCGGTGGCGTACTGCTGCCACACGCTGAGCGGCTCATAGCCGCGTCCGACGAACGCCTGCGTCCCCCACAGGGCCAGGGCCGGACAGTCGATCTTCTGCCCGGCGGCGAAGCTCTCATCGTCGTGGACCAGATCGGTACTGGCCGCCGCGCGGTAGTCGGCGCACGAGCCCGCGATCGTGCCGGGGTCAGCGAAGCAGCGGATGTAGTCGTCCATGATGTGCGGCTCAATGCTCGCGCCCGGGCCCAGCAGCGGGCCCACCAGCGACCGGATCCAGAAGCCGGGATCGGCGGCGATCAGGCGCTCGGGGATGCCGTTCGGCGCGGTCAGGAAGAACCAGTGGTAGTACGCCGTGGCCATGGCCCGTGTCACGTTACCGAAGACGTGCCGGGTCGGCACGATGTCCAGGACCGCCAGCCGGGTCACGGCGCCGGGATGGTCCAGCACCAGCCGGTGGGCCACGCGGGCGCCCCGGTCGTGGCCGATGAGCCCGAACTCGCTGAAGCCGAGCTGGCGCATGAGCCCGACCTGGTCGCGGGCCATGGAGCGCTTGGAGTACACCAGCGCGGCGGCGTCCGGAGCGGGCTTGGCGGAGTCCCCGTAGCCGCGCAGGTCAGCCACCACCGCCGTGTGATCCTCGGCCAGGACGGGAGCGACGTGGCGCCACATGAGGTGGTTCTCCGGATAGCCGTGCAGCAACAGCAGCGCCGGGCCCGACCCCCGGACGGCGCAGTTGACGGTGACGCCCTCGACGTCCATCCGCCGGTACTCGAAGCCAGCCAGTCGCGGCGGCGAGACAGGTGCGGTCATGATGACATGGTGTCAGCCGCAGACGTCCTTTACCCGAGCCGGATGCTTGTCGCGAGAGAATCAGCGAGCCGTGGTGGGGGTGGGCTTGGCAAAGGCGGCGGCTAGCCGGCGGGCGAGGGCGGGGAGGCGGGGGGCGGGGCGGCCTCGCTCCGGCCGCAGCTGGCGCTGCCGGGCGGCGGCGACCATCTCGCGGTGATGGTCACGGGCGAGCTGTCCGAGGCGGTCGGGGCTGGCGTACATGGTTCCCTCGCTTCCGGGGCTAGCGGGGCTGGAATGTCCCACAGGCGCCAGCATGCCGGGCGGCGACGCGGCCGTCAGTCACCCGGCAGACAGGACATCTGTCACCTGGCCGACAGTTGCCGGAGCTGGCTCGTATGCTGGCGCCGTGCATCTCGGCCTCATCGCCATCGTGGTCGGCGAGTACGACCCGGCCATCAGCTTCTTCGTGGACGTGCTGGGTTTCGAGCGCACCGCGCACCGAACCCTACGGCCAGGTCACCGTGTTCCTCGACATCGCCGGCAACAAATGGGACCTCATCGGTCCCGCTTCGTAAGGCCTGCGGATTCCGGGCCCGCTGGTAATGGCGGCGGGCTTTCATCCGGTTGCCGCAGACGGCCATCGAGCACCACCGGCCGGTGTTGTTCTTGGTGCGGTCGATGAGGAACAGGCGGCATCCGTCGTTGGCGCACGGGCGCAGCCGTCCGGGGCTCTGCCGGGCCAGGGTGTCCCAGGCCAGGACGGCACGGACCGCGAGCCGGCGGTCCGGGGCGATGCTGAGGGTCCAGGTGACCTGGCCATCCGTTATGCCCGGCACGCACGCCGCGCCCCGCAAGAACGGGGCCAGAACGGCCGCCGGCTGCTCACCGCGTACCACCGCCTGAAGCGCTGGCCGGACCCGCAGCACCTGGCGCAGTTCCTCGTCGGTGCCGGCGCCCCCGACGCTGGCCAGCCAGGCACGGGCCCGGGCGGTGTCGGCGAAGTCGTCGGCCGGCACTCCGTCGACCACGGGCGTGCTGTTGAGGACCGTCAGCAAGAAGTCCTGGTCGGACGCAGATTCCGCCATCGCACCCCCCTAACCATCATCACTTATTTGACGGGTTACAGCCTGTCATGCTTAGCTGCTGTCTAACCATTAAAGCATTCAAAAAGAGTTATAGCGTGGCCGGACGAGGGCGCTGGCGCAGCGTGGATGGGATGGCGATGGTTTCGTTGAGGGCGCTGCAGGGCCTGGTGGCGATCGTGGAGTGGGGCTCGCTGACCAGGGCCGCGGCGAAGCTGCACATGTCCCAGCCGGCGCTCTCGCATCAGATCGCGGCGCTGGAGCGGGAGCTGGGTACCCCGGTCATCGAGCGGCTGCCGCGGGGCATCCGGCCGACCGCGGCCGGGCTCGCCGCCGCGGCGCTCGTCCCGGACCTGAAGCGGCGCGGTCCCCCGGACTCGCGCGTACCGCACCTCACCCAGGCTGGAGCTCGGCCGGGCACCTCGTCTAGCCGCGGCGAGACGGGCGGGCCGCTGGCAACCCGGCCCGGCGGATCGGTACCGTCGATGACATCGCCAACGGCGGCGAGCCGCTGACCTGAACCGTCCCCGGAAAGGACAAACCACGATGGGCCTGTCCTGGCCTCCGGACGGCGGGCAGCCGTGACCCCGGGCGACGGTCCCCGGGCCCCGGTGCTGCTGTCGGTGAACGTCGGCCTGCCGCGCGACGTGCCCTGGCAGGGCAAGACCGTCTACACCGGGGTGTGGAAGTACCCGGTGGACGGGCCGGCCATGGTCCGCCGTCTCAACATCGACGGCGACGGCCAGGGCGATAAGAACGGGCACGGCGGCGAACAGCGGGCCGTACTGGTGTACCAGACCCAGTCCTACCGGCACTGGCAGCAGTACTTCGGGCGGGACGACTTGAGCTACGGTTCGTTCGGCGAAAATCTCACGGTGGACGGGCTGGCCGACGCAGAGGTCTGCATCGGCGACCGGTACCGGATCGGCGAGGCCGAATTCGAGGTCACCCAGCCCCGGGTCACCTGCTACCGCGTCGGCCTGCGCCTCGGCGAGCCCGAGTTGCCCGCGCTGCTGGTCAGCCATCACCGTCCCGGGTTCTACATGCGGGTCATCAGCGAGGGCCGCGTTCAGGCCGGGGACCCGATCGTCAAGACCAGGACCGGTCCCGGCGCGCTGAGCGTGGCCGACACCGACGCGCTGCTCTATCTCCCCGGCCGGGACCAGGCCAAGCTGCGCCTGGCCACCACGATCCCCGCGCTGAGCCCCGGCTGGCAGGAGTCGTTCCGTGAGCTGCTCGGGACCCCGGCCGGACCCGCGGCGCCGGCCTGGGCCGGGTTCCGGCCGCTGCGGGTGACCAAGGTGCTCCCCGAGAGCGCGAACGTGTCCTCGGTCTACCTCAGCGCCGAGGACGGGAGCCCGCTCCCGGCGGCCAAGGCCGGGCAGTACCTGACCCTGCGGATCACCGGAGCCGGCCAGCCGCCACCGGTGCGCAACTACTCGCTCTCGTCCGCGCCCGGAGCCGGCACCTACCGGATCAGCGTCAAGCACGAGCCGGACGGCGTCGCCAGCAGCTACCTGGACTGCGAGCTGCGGCCCGGGGCGACCCTGGAGGCGGGGGCGCCGCGCGGCGACTTCGTGCTCGAGGAGGGCACCGACCCGGTGCTGCTCATCTCGGCCGGCATCGGCGTCACCCCGGTGCTGGCCATGCTGCATGAGCTCGCGGCCGCCCGCAGCACCCGTGACATCTGGTGGATCTACGGCGCCCGGGGACCGCGGGAGCACCCGCTGGCCGGCGAGGCGCACGCCCTGCTCGCGGCCCTGCCGCAGGCCCACGAGCACGTGTTCTACAGCCAGGCCACGCCGCCCGAACGCCGCCGCGCCCACGCCGCCGCCGGGCGGCTGAGCAAAGACAAGCTGACCGCGCTGGCCGTCCCGGCCAGCGCGACCGCCTACCTCTGCGGGCCGGCCTCGTTCATGGCGGACATGCAGCAGGCCCTGACCGCGGTCGGCATCGGGTCCGCCCGGATCCGCACCGAGCTGTTCGGGGCACTGCCGTCGATCAACCCCGGGCTCACCGGGCAGACCCGCCGGCCACCCCATCAGCCGGCCGGCCGGCCGGCACCGGTCCGCTGGTGACCTTCGCGCGCAGCGGTATCGCCGCGCCGTTCAGCGCGGCCACGCGCAGCGTGCTCGAGCTCGCCGACGCCTGCGACGTGCCCAGCCGCTGGAGCTGCCGGTCCGGCGTCTGCCACACGTGCGTCACGCCGCTGCTGTCCGGCCAGGTCCGTTACGCCCCGGACCCGCTGGAGCCCCCGGCCGACGGAGAGGTACTTATCTGCTGCGCCCAGCCCGACACCGACATCGTCCTGGACATGTAGGACCGTGCTACCGCCCGCCAGAGAGGACTGACGTTGCCCGCCGAACGCCGCTACCTGAACCTGAACGCCTACCTGCGCAACTCCGGTTACCACGAGGCCGCCTGGCGGGTGTCGCCCGCGGACCCGGCCGGCGTGCTGGACCCGCGCTACTACATCGGCCTGGCCCAGACCGCCGAACGCGGCGTGCTCGACTCGATCTTCCTGCCCGACAGCCCCGGGGTAGCCGAGCTCCGCGCCGAGTACCTGCCCGACGCCGGGCTGGACCCGCTGCAGCTGCTCTCGTCGGTGGCCACCGCCACCGAGCAGGTCGGGCTGATCGCCACCGTGTCCACCACCTACAGCTACCCATGGGACGTGGCCCGGCGGCTGGCCACGCTGGACTTCCTCAGCCACGGACGAGCCGGCTGGAACATCGTCACCACCGCCGAGCCCGCCGCCGCGGGCAACTTCGGTGACCAGCCGCACCCCCCGGCCGCGGACCGGTACGAGCGGGCCGGCGAATACGTCCAGGTCGTGCTCGAGCTCTGGGACGCCTGGGAAGACGACGCCGCGGTCATGTCCCGCCGGACCGGCCAGTGGGCCGACCCGGCCAGGCTGCACCCGCCCCGGCACCACGGCCCGCACTTCGACGTGGCCGGCTACCTGCCGTTCCCGCGCTCGCCGCAGGGCCACCCGTTCCTGACCCAGGCCGGCTCGTCGCCGCCGGGCATGGCGCTGGCCGCCCGGTACGCCGACGCGGTGTTCGCGCCAGCCGCCGACATCGCGGCCGGGGTCGCGTTCCGGCAGAAGCTGCGCGCCCAGGCCGCCGAGTACGGCCGCGACCCCGACCGGGTCCGGGTGCTGCCCGGCCTGTCCTACCTCATCGCGGGCACCGAGGCCGAGGCCGCCGCGCTGAAGGGCGAACTCGAGGCCGCGGCCAGCAGCGAGTTCCGCTGGCGCAACACGGCTCACCTGGCCGGACTGGACCACACCACCATCGACCCCGATGCGCCGTTCCCGCCCGGCCTGCTGGCCGGCGCGCCCAAGACCAGCTTCGGCGGCGCCATCTACGCGATGGCCGCCGAAGAACCGGGCGCCACGTTCCGGGCCGTGGCGCAGCGGCTGTCGGCGCTGCCCGGCGGGCTCGATTTCACCGGCACGCCGGAGGGCCTGGCCCGGCTCATGACCGGCTGGTGGGAAGCCGGCGCCGCCGACGGGTTCACCATCATGCCCAACGTGCTGCCCGGCCAGCTGACCGCGTTCGTCGACCAGGTGGTTCCCATCCTGCAAAAGCACGGCGTCGCCCGGACCGAATACGCCGGGACCACCCTGCGCGACCACGTCGGCCTGCCCCGGCCGGCTCGGGCAAGCATCTAGCAAGGAGGCGGAGGGGCCATGGAAGACGACCAGCGGGTGGCGCCGGCCAGCGGCGTCCACCGCGGCGAGCTGGACCCGGCGGCCTTCGCCCGGGACGGCGTGGCGTGCGTCCGCCAGGTCCTGGACCCGGGCGAGGTCGCGGCCGCGGCCGCCGCGATCGAGGCGGTCCTGGCCCGGCCCGGACCGCTGGCCCAGGTGGCCAGCGGCGCCGAGGACCCGGGCGCGTTCGTCGAGGACTTCTGCCGGTGGCGGGAGATCCCCCAGATCGAGCAGCTGGCCCGGCATTCGCGGGTGCCCGCCGTGGCCGCGGCGCTGATGGCTACGCCGCAGACCCGCTTCTACCACGACCACGTCCTGGTCAAGGAGGGCAGGACCGCCCAGCGCACCCCGTGGCACCAGGATCAGCCGTACTACAACGTCGACGGGCGCGGGGTCAGCGCCTGGATCACCGTGGACCCGGTGCCCGAGGGCGGGAGCCTGGAGCTGGTGGCCGGCTCGCACCGCGGCCCGTGGCTGATGCCCCGGACGTTCCTGCGCAAGGAGGCACGCTGGTTCCCCGACGGGAGCCTGGCCGAGCTGCCCGACATCGACGCCGACCCCGGCGCGTTCGACATCCGCCGGTTCGCCCTGGCGCCGGGCGATGCCATCTTCTTCGACTTCCTGACCGTGCACGGCGCGCCCGGGTTCCCCTACCCGACCCGGCGGCGGATCTTGTCGCTGCGCTACCTGGCCGCCGACGCGCGGCACGCGCCGCGCGCCTGGCGCACCTCGCCGCCGTTCGACGGCCTGGCCGCCGAACTCCCGGCCGGCTCGGCCATGGATCACCCGCTGTTCCCGGTGGTGCGGGGCTAGCACCACGATCCGTTCGGCATCAATGTCTTTAGCCGGGGACGGCCGGTCACGCAGGCAGTTTACGCTCGCCGCCCGGTCCGTTACGGTCTTGACTTGTCGGTGAGGTTCCTGACCGGGAGGGAAAGTCATGACGGTAACGGCACCGCCGGGGATGGAGTTCATGACCGACGCGGTCGCGCACTGGGCCGCGGTACAGCCGGACGCGGAGGCCCTGACGTACGGCCAGGTGCGGTGGACGTGGGCGCAGTGGGACGACCGGATCCGGCGGGTGGCCGGCGGGCTGGCCGCGCTGGGCCTCGGCCGCGGCGACCGGGTGGCGTTCCTGGACAAGAACAACCCGGCGTGCCTGGAGGTGTCGCTGGGCGCCGGACTGCTCGGCGCGGCCACCGCCGTGATCAACTGGAGGCTGGCGGCCGGCGAGCTGGACTACGTGATCAACGACTCTGGCGCCACCGTGCTGTTCGCCGGGGCCGAGCTGCTGCCCGCGGTGCAGGCCATCCGGGACCGGCTCCCGCGCGTCACCGAGGTGATCGTGGTGGGCGGGCCGGACGACGCGTACGAGGCGTTCCTGGCCGCGGCCGGGCCTGCTGACCGCTTGGCCGGCCGCGGGGGCGAGGTGACCGGCGAGGATCTGTGGCTGGTGATGTACAGCTCAGGCACGACCGGACGGCCGAAGGGCGTGATGCTGTCGCACCGCAACATCGTCGCGCACACCCAGAACGCGGTCCCGATAGCGCCGATGGAGCCGGGTGACCGCAACCTGGTCGCGATGCCGCTGTTCCACGTCGGCGGCACGTGCTACGCGCTGTTCGGCATCTATGCGGGGATGCCGAGCACGTTCACCCGCGAGCCGGACCCGGCGTCGCTGCTGGCGGCGTTCGCGGCCGGAGCGACCCACGCGTTCCTGGTGCCCGCGGTGGTGGCCGGGCTGCTGGCCGGCGGCGAGCGGGCGATCGCCGCGCTGAGCGGGCTGAAGTACCTGATCTACGGGGCCGCGCCGATGCCGCTTCCGGTCCTGCGCCAGGCGCTGGCGGCCTGGCCGCAGCTGAACTTCGTCCAGGTCTACGGCCTGACCGAGCTGGCCGGGGTGATCAGCGCGTTGCGGGCGCAGGCGCACCGGGACCCCGCGCGGGAGGACCGGCTCACCTCGGCGGGTACCTTGCTGGCCGGCGCGCAGCTACGGGTGGTCGACCCGGCCACCGGCCGGGATGTCGCCGCCGGCCAGCCCGGCGAGTTCTGGTTCCGTTCAGCGCAGCGGATGATGGGCTACCTGAACAAGCCGGCCGACACCGCCCAGGCGATCACCGAGGAGGGCTGGCTGCGCAGCGGCGACGTCGGGCACGTCGACGACGGCGGGTTCCTGTTCGTCTCGGACCGGGTCAAGGACATGATCATCACCGGCGGGGAGAACGTCTACTCCCCCGAGGTCGAGCAGGCCGTGGCCGAGCACCCGGCGGTGGCCGAGGTCGCGGTGATCGGCATTCCCGACGAGCACTGGGGCGAGGCGGTCAAGGCGATCGTCGCGCTCCGGCCCGGGCAGCAGGCGACCGGGCCGGAGATCATCGAATTCACCCGGCAGCGCCTCGCGCACTACAAGAGCCCGCGCACCGTCGACATCGTCGACGCGCTGCCGCGCACGCCCAGCGGAAAGGTGCTCAAGCGCGCGCTACGCGCCCCGTACTGGGCCGGACGCGACCGGCAGATCTGACCGTGACGGTGTCCCGCGGAACAGCAGGGCGGCCAGGACGGACCCGGCCGCGAATATTCCGGCGGCCCACCAGAACGCGGTGGTGTAGCTGTGCACCTGGGCGAGTTCGGCAAGTGCGGGTGCCGGGTGGCCGCCGGTCATCAGCCCGGGGGTGAGGTGGCTGGCCAGGTAGCTGGCGGCGGCGCTGGCGGCCACGGTGTTGAGCAGCGACGTACCGATGGAACCGCCGACCTGCTGCCCGGTGTTGACCATGGCCGATGCGGCGCCCGCGTCGGATGGTGCGACCGCGGCGGTCCCGGTGTTCATCGACGGTGACATCACGAAGCCGAGGCCGGCGGACGCGAGCAGCAGCGGCGGCAGGACGTTCGCCACGTAGCTGGAGTGGACGCCGATCCGGGTCAGCCAGGCCAGCCCGGCGGCGGCGGCGAGCATGCCCGGCGCGACGAGCCATCTGGGGCCGATGCGGGGCAGCAGGACGATGTTGGCCAGGTTGGCGCTGACGATGATCGCCCCGACCATGGGCAGGAAGGCGACGCCGGCCATGACCGGGCTGAAGCCCAGAGTCTCCTGCAGGTAGTAGGTGAGGAACAAGAAGATGCCGAACATGCCGGCGCCGGTGACGAGGATCGACAGGTAGGCGGCGGCCCGGTTGCGGTCCAGGACGATCCGCGGCGGCAGCAGCGGCTGCCTGGCCCGCGTCTCGAGGTATCCGAACGCGGTCAGCAACATCGCGCCTGCGGCGAGGAAGCCCCACGTCGCTGGCGCGGCCCAGCCGTCGCTGGCCGCGTTGGAGAAGCCGTAGACGATGCAGAACATGCCGCCGACCTCGGTCGCCAGGCCGGGCAGGTCCAGCCGCGGCCGCCGGCTGGCCGGCTGCCGGCGCAGCAGCAGGACGGCGCCCGCGCCCGCGACGGCGGCGAAGACGAGGTTGACGTACAGGCACCAGCGCCAGGTCAGGTACTGGGTCAGCAGCCCGCCGAGCAGCAGGCCGACCGCGCCGCCGGCACCGGCGATAGCACCGAAGACGCCGAACGCCTTGCCCCGGTCCTTCGTGCCTTCGAACGTGGTGGTAAGCAGCGACAGCGCGGCCGGGGCGAGCAGTGCGCCGAAGGCGCCCTGGCAGGCGCGGGCCGCGACGAGCATGCCGAAGCTGCCTGCGGCGCCGCCGACCGCGGATGCGCCGGCGAAGCCGGCCAGGCCGGCGATGAATGTCGCCTTCCGGCCGATCAGGTCGGTGAGCCTGCCGCCGAGCAGCAGCAGGCTGCCGAAGGCGAGCGCGTAGGCGGTGACCACCCACTGCCGTTCGACGTCGGAGAAGTGCAGGGCCTGCTGGGCAGAGGGCAGGGCGATGTTCACGATCGTCGCGTCGAGCACGACCATCAGCTGGGCCAGGGCGACGACGGCCAGGATCAGCCAGCGCCGGGCATCCGCATCGGTCACCGTGGGGGCCGGGACTGGTCGCCGCCCCGGGCCGGGGGCGGCCTGCCGATTCCGGTTCGTTACGGCAGCGGGTCTGGTCTGGGTGTGCGCAGGAGCGGCGGCGTTGGTCATGGGCTGGATCCCTTCAGGTCCGCCAGTTTGATACTCCCGCAGCCTAACGCAAATTTGCAGTTGACTGCAAGTCTGCTTTCTGCTGTATACTTGCCGGGTGGCAGAAACCGGGCTGAGGGAGCGCAGCAAGGCACGCCGCCGGGCGGCGATCATCCGCGCGGCCTACGAACTGTTCGCCGAGCGCGGCTACGACGCGACCACGGTTGCCGATATCGCCGAGGCGGCCGAGGTCTCGCCACGGACCGTCGCGATGTACTTCCCGGCCAAGCAAGACATCGCGCTGTCCCGGTTCAGCGACGGGGTGGCCGGCCTGACCGACGCGATACGCGACCGGCGGCCCGGCGAGACGGTTCACGACGTCTTCGGCCGCTGGCTGCTGACCAGCCAGGCCGAACCCGAGGACCGCGAACTCTACCGGCTCGCCCGCCGCATGTTCGAGGCCAATCCCGACCTCGGGGCGCTGCGCACGGCGCGGATGACGGCCGCGGTGCGGGAAGGCGCGGCCACGATCGCGGCCGACACCGGCAGCGCCCCCGACGCCATCGGCCCCCGGCTGGCGGCGGCCGCAGCCGCCGCGATCGCGATGGAGATCGTCGACACCGAGCCGGGCGCGGAACGCGAGCAGGCGGTCGCCGCGGCCATGCGCTTCCTCGAGGCAGGGACCGCGGCGCTCTGACCGGGCTCCTCGCCCACGGCCTGGCTGGTCCCGGCGATCACCGCGCGACTGATCGCCGCTCGGTTGCACCGGCGCGGCCATTTGCCCCTGGTGGACAGGGGTCGCCCGGGAGACACTTGACGAAAGTGCCGCAGAGGCGGGGAGGAACGGCCGGTGAGACAGGGATGGCGGAACCTGGCGGCGGCCGCTGTGGTCGTGCTGGCCGGATGCGGTGCGGCTCAGCAGCACAGTTCGGCTGGCCCTGCCGCAACACCGGGTTCGGCAGCGGCTGCGGTCGCGGATGTCAGCGCGGTCCGGGTGCAGCCCACGCTCGGCCTGCTGACCGGGACCTTCTTCAACGGGGCGGGGTTCGGGCAGGTCAAGCCGAGGAAAGTGTTCAACGGCGGGGATCCCACCGGTCTGGTCACGTCGATCACATGGCACGACTGGGGCCGGGCGCAAGCGGTCGGAACCGGGCGCAGTGACTACGTCGCGCCGGGCCAGAGCGTCGCCGGGGGGACAATCGAACCAGTCCGGATTGTCGCCTTCGACCTGGGCATCTGCAACGGCCGGTACATGTACGCGGCCGTGGAGTGGTACTTCCCCCAGCACCGGCAGGCGTTCGACGCCAGCCAGTTCGAGGACATCTGCATCGGCGCCTACTACCCGCTGCAGGCCGGCCAGTACCAGGACGGCGCAGCGGGCGCAGGCTACTATTTCCTGACGCTGTCGGGTGCACCCAGATCGCTGAGCGGGTCCATCCGCCGGGTCACCGCCACGGGGAAGACCGGGCGTCCGCTGTTCTCCTTCCGCGGCCGGGCCAGGATCGACGGGAGCCTGACCCTGGTCAGCAGCGGCCCGTCGGAGCGGGGCCGGACCCTCAGGGGCAGCTGGCAGACACTGGCCCTGGTCCTCCGCGACTGCGGCTCCTACCTTAAGTCGGCGCCCTCCTGCACCTTCTACTGGTAGCAGCGATAACCGGTCCCGGCCCAAGATCTCGGTGTGCACGATGCAGGGTAGTTCCGCGCCGAGCCGCAGCCGCTCCAGGAACAAGACGATCGTCGCGGCGACGCTGCGGTGAGTCAGGTCGTTCAGCGCGTCGTGACGGCCCTCGGCGATGGTGGTGAATTCGGCCCGCGCGGCGGCGCAGCCCGGGACCCGACAGCCGAGCGCGATGCGCGGGGCACGCTGTCCTCGTGTCGAGTTCCTGATCCCATGAACCCACCGCGGTGGCGCCCGCTCCCGTGCTGCCACCCGCCACCACCGGGCTGCCGTCGCCTACGCCGTCAAGGGCCCCCGGGCAGCCAGGGATCGCAGATGTAGCGATGCGAAGCCGGCACCGGGCACGGCGGAGCGGGCGGCCGGTTGCCGGTGGCCAGCACGGCCGCGTCCGCGTCGATGCGGCCGTCGGGTAGTTCTGAGTACCGCACGCCGCCAAAATAACATATAATCTCAGTTGGTTTAATAGATAATTAGGGAGTCCCCCAGAAGGGACGGCGCACATGGAGATCGATCCGCGAGGTCCGCGCGTCGCTGCCCTGATCACGACCGTGGTGCTCGCCGTGGTCCTGATCACGGGCAGCGCGTGGCTGCTGGCGGCCCAGGCGCTGGTCTTCGCGGCCGGGGCCGTGTTCGGCCTGCGCTACTCGCCCTATGGTTTTCTCTACCGGCGGCTGGTCCGGCCGCGGCTGGGCCCGCCCTCGGAACTCGAGCCCGAGGCGCCGCCGCGGTTCGCCCAGGGGGTCGGCCTGGTCTTTGCCGTCGCCGGGGTGGCTGGTTACGCGGCGGGCGTGACCTGGCTCGGCATAGCGGCGACGGCCGCCGCGCTGGTCGCGGCGTTCCTGAACGGAGTCTTCGGGTTCTGCCTGGGCTGCGAGATGTACCTGCTCATCCGACGTATCTGGCCAGGTCACCAGGCCCTGGTGCCGGCCGGCGCTGACAAGGAGGTCTGAGGCATGAGCCGATCTGACGTGCTGGTAGACGCCGACTGGGTGCAGGCGCACGCCGGCGATGAGGGCGTCGTGCTGGTCGAGGTCGACGAGGACACCACCGCCTATGACAAGGGGCACATCAAGGGCGCGGTCAAGATCGACTGGAAGAAGGACCTGCAGGACCCGGTCCGGCGTGACTTCGTAGACCGGGCCGGATTCGAGGCCCTGCTGTCGGCCCGCGGCATCTCCAACGACGACACGGTGATCTTGTACGGCGGGAACAACAACTGGTTCGCGGCGTACGCGTACTGGTACTTCAAGCTCTACGGGCACCCCCGGGTCAAGCTGCTCGACGGCGGCCGGAAGAAGTGGGAACTCGACTCGCGAGAGCTCGTGACCGACGTTCCGGCCCGGCCGAGCACGGCGTACCGCGCGCAAGAGCAGGACTCCTCGATCCGGGCGCACCGCGACGAGGTGATCGCCGCGATCGGCCGCCTGAACCTGATCGACGTCCGGTCACCGGACGAGTTCGCCGGCCGCCTCCTGGCTCCGGCCCACCTGCCCCAGGAGCAGGCGCAGCGCGGCGGGCACATCCCGGGCGCGAAGAACGTGCCGTGGTCGAAGGCGGCCGCCGAAGACGGGACGTTCAAGCCGGATGAGGCGCTGCGCGTCCTGTACGCCGATGAGGCAGGGCTGGATTTCGGCCGCGATACCATCGCCTACTGCCGGATCGGCGAGCGTTCCGCGCATACCTGGTTCGTCCTGCACGAGCTGCTCGGCCTGCCTGACGTCAAGAACTACGACGGGTCCTGGACCGAGTACGGCTCACTGGTGGGCGTCCCGATCGAGGTAGGAGACGAGTAGAGCCGGTCCTGGTCAGGCTTGCGGCCCGGTGGCCTGCCCCTGGTCAGCTGAGCCGGCCAGGGCGCGGGTCACCGGCACGGGGTTCTTGAACAGGTCAAGGACGGGACAGTGCGCGTCCACGGCGGCCGCGAGTTCTTGATAGCGCCCGGGGCTTTCGGGCCCGGTCACGGTGACCTCGACCCGGATTGCGGAGAAACCCGGCCGCACGGCGTCATCGAAGCCGAAGAATCCGCGGATGTCCAGATCCCCTTCCACCCGGACGCTCAGGGAGTCGAAGGCGATACCGAGCTGTTCCGCCCAGAGCCGGTAGGTGATGGCCTGGCACGACCCGAGCGAGGCCAGCGCGTACTGCACAGGGTTCGCCGCCACGTTGGCACCGCCGAGTGCGGGCGGCTCGTCGACCTTGAACGTGTGTACCCCGGTCCGGATATCGACCTCGGCGACGCCGACCAGCGTTCCCTGCGCGGCGAAAACAGCCTGGGCCTTCGCCGGGTCCTCGGCGACCGCCTTGCGCGTGTCTGCGATGAGCGTGGTGAGCGACACTTCGGACCTCCTTGGGTGAGGACAGGTTACAAGGCATTCTCGATAAATTAGGTCTTTATTATCAAGATTTACGTGCGTCACAAACCGGACCCGCCGACGTAGACCACTATGTCTAGCGAAATACTGGGCAAAGCGATCCCGTTATACCAGCGGTCCCTGATCGGAAAGGACGTGCTGATCCGTGACGAGCGCCCTGGCGGGCCGGCCGGCCCCCTTGCACCTAGCGGTTGCCCTCGATGGCGCTGGCTGGCATCCCGCCGCGTGGCGGGAGGCCGACGCCCAGCCGCAGCGGCTGTTCACCGCCGGCTACTGGACCGAGCTGGCTCGCCACGCCGAGCGCGGCCTGCTGGACTTCCTCACCATCGAGGACGGGCTGGATCTGCAGTCCGACGACCGCTTCCGGGCCGACGCGCGCCTGGACCGGGTCCGGGGCCGTCTGGACGCGGTGCTGATCGCCGCCCGGGCCGCCCCCGCCACCCGGCACATCGGGTTCGTGCCGACCGCGATCACCACCCACACCGAGCCGTTCCACCTGTCCAAGGCCGTCGCCACCCTGGACTACGTGAGCGGCGGCCGGGCCGGGATCCGGGTTCAGGTCGGCGTCCGCGCCGGACCGGCGGCCCACTTCGGCCGCCGGGAGATCCCGCCGCTGCAGGCGGACCGCCTCGCGGATCCGGACGTGCAGCGGCTGATCGCCGAGCACTTCGACGAAGCAGCCGACTACGTGGAGGTGCTGCGCCGGCTCTGGGACAGCTGGGAGGACGACGCGGAAATCCGTGACGTGGCCACCGGGCGCTTCATCGACCGGGACAAGCTGCACTACATCGACTTCGAAGGCCGCTGGTTCTCGGTGAAGGGGCCGTCGATCACGCCGCGGCCGCCGCAGGGCCAGCCGGTTGTCGCCGCCCTCGGCCACGCCAGCGTGCCGTACCAGCTGATCGCGCGCTCGGCCGACGTCGGGTTCGTCACCCCGCGCGACGCGGCCCACGCGGCCGAGATCGTGATGCAAATCCGGACCGAGCAGGCCCGCGCCGGGCGGGCCGCGCAGACCGTGCACGTCTTCGGTGACCTGGTGGTGTTCCTCGACCAGACCGAGACCGCCGCCGTCGCACGCAAGCAGCGTCTCGACGAGCGCGCCGGGGCCGAGTACCGCAGCGACGCACTTGTCTTCGCCGGGACGGCCGGCGGCCTGGCCGACCTGCTGCAGGACTGGCAGGCCGCCGGGCTGTCCGGCTTCCGGTTGCGCCCGGGCGCGCTGCCGCACGACCTGACGCACCTCACCGGACGCCTGGTTCCCGAATTGCAGCGCCGTGGTCTGTTCCGTACCGCCTATGAGGCGGACACGCTGCGGGGGCTGCTCGGCCTGGGCCGTCCCGCGAACCGATACGCCGCCACCTGACTCTCTGAGGAGCAGGAAAACCATGACCAAGCAGATTCACCTGGCCGCGCACTTTCCCGGCGTGAATAACACGACCGTGTGGAGCGACCCCGCCGCCGGCAGCCATATCGAGTTCGGCTCGTTCCGCCAGTTCGCGCAGACCGCCGAGCGAGGCAAGTTCGACTTCCTGTTCCTGGCCGAAGGACTGCGGCTGCGCGAGCAGAACGGGCTGATCTACGACCTCGACGTGGTCGGCCGGCCCGACACCTTCACGATCCTGGCCGCACTGGCCGCGGTGACCGAGCACATCGGGCTGACCGGCACGATCAACTCCACGTTCAACGAGCCTTACGAGGTGGCCCGCCAGTTCGCCAGCCTCGACCACCTTTCCGGCGGGCGGGCGGCGTGGAACGTGGTCACCTCATGGGATGCCTTCACCGGAGAGAACTTCCGTCGCGGAGGCTATCTGGCCCAAGGCGACCGCTACGAGCGGGCCAGGACCTTCCTGGCCACGGCGACGGAGCTATGGGACTCCTGGCACGGCGACGAGATCCTGGCCGACAAGGACACCGGCCAGTTCCTGGCCACCGCGGCACCCGGGGCCTTCCGCCACCGGGACCCGTTCTTCGACATCGCCGGGCAGTTCAACGTGCCGCGCTCCCCGCAGGGACGCCCGGTGATCTTCCAGGCGGGCGACTCCGAGGAGGGCCGCGACTTCGCCGCCGCGGCGGCGGATGCGATCTTCTCCCGCCATTCCACGCTGGAGGCCGGGCAGGCCTTCTACGCCGACGTGAAAGGCCGGCTGCCTAAGTTCGGCCGGACCCGCGGCGAGCTGCTGATCCTGCCCGCGGCCACGTTCGTGCTCGGCGACACCGACGCCGAGGCGGCCGAGATCGCCCGCGACGTGCGGCGGGCCCAGGTCTCGCCGCAGACCGCGCTCATGTTCATCGAGCAGCTGTGGAACACCGCACTGCCCGGCTTCGACGTCGACGGGCCCCTGCCCGCCTTCGACCCGGTGGTCAGCGACACCCTGATCTCCAAGGGCCGGGCCAGTGTCCGGCAGTTCGCCAACAACCCGGTCACGCTGGCCGGCGAGTGGCGGGCCCGGGCCGAGGCCGGGAACCTGTCGGCCCGGGAGGTCGTCATCGAGGTGACCGGCAGGCAGTCGTTCATCGGCTCGGCGGAGACGATCGCGACCACGATCAACGAGCTCGTCCAGGCCAACGCCGCCGACGGCTACATCCTGGTCCCGCACATCACCCCCGGCGGCCTGATCCCGTTCGTCGACCATGTCGTCCCGCTGCTGCAGGAGCGCGGGGTGTTCCGCGCCGACTACACCGGCACCACGCTGCGCGATCACCTCGGCCTAGCCCCGCTGCGCCGCCCCGGAGAGACGACGACCACCCGGGCCGCCTCATGAGGTTCATCACCATCACGCTGATCGTGCACGCCCCGGACCCGCATACGGGCGAGCAGAAGTCCACCCAGGAGCGGTTCCGGGAGGTGATCGGCAACGCGCGCCTGGCCGAGGAACTCGGCTTCGACGGGTTCGGGGTCGGGGAGCGGCACGAACGGCCGTTCATCTCCTCCTCGCCGACCGTGGTCCTCAGCCACATCGCCGCCTTGACCAAGCGCATCCGGCTGTTCACCGCGGTCACGACGCTGTCGCTGCTCGACCCGGTCCGCGCGTTCGAGG
Source organism: uncultured Actinomycetes bacterium (assembly GCA_963834685.1). Lineage (GTDB taxonomy): Bacteria > Actinomycetota > Actinomycetes > Streptosporangiales > Streptosporangiaceae > Palsa-504. The sequence continues at coordinate 337,949 of CAWICW010000008.1, forward strand.
ACTACGCCACCCTCGACCACCTCTCTGGCGGCCGGCTCGAGCTGATCATCGGCAAGGGCAACGGCGCCGCCCAGCGCGACCTGTTCCACGTCACGCCCGAGGACCAATGGGACCGCAACGCCGAGTCCTACGAGGTGTTCCGGCGGCTGTGGCGCGACAACAAGATCACCTACGAGACGAAGTTCCGGCCGCCGCTGACCGAGGCCGAGGTGTGGCCGCGGCCGCTGCAGCGCCCGATCCGGGTCTGGCACGGCAGCGCCACCAGTACGGCATCGGTCGACCTGGCCGCCCGGTACGGCGACCCGCTGTTCTCGGCCAACGTCACCAACCCGATCGAGCCCTACGCGGAACTGATTCGCTACTACCGCGAGCGGTGGGCCCACTACGGGCACGATCCGGCGGCGATCGCGGTCGGCGCGGGGACGGCCGGCTATTACGCCGAACGCAGCTCTCAGGACGCGATCAACGCCTACCGCCCGGTGTTCGCAGGCTACCTAGCCTTCCAGGAGAGGCTTGGCGTGCAACCGGTCTTCCCGACGCTGGAGGACTTCATCGAGCGCTCGTCGGCCCTGATCGGCAGCCCGGCGCAGGTGATCGAGAAGGTACACGGCTACCACGAGCAGTTCGGCCACTCGGTCCTGCACCTGCACGCCGACGCCGGCGGGCTCAGCGACGCGCAGCACCGGGCCAGCCTCGAGCTGTTCCAGTCCGACATCGCCCCGGTGCTCCGGCGCGAGATCCCCGACCCTCCCTGGGGCTGGGGCGGCGGCCCGATCGGCGACGACGCGGTTCGCGCCCGCGCCGTCGCCGCTACCGGTTGAGGAGGAAGCCCGCATGACGACCACCCCGCTGACCGTCCTGGACCTCGTCCCGATCTCGTCCGGCTCGAACGCGACCCAGGCGCTGCGGAACAGCATCGACCTGGCCCAGCAGACCGAACGGCTCGGCTACGCCCGCTACTGGTTCGCCGAGCACCATCTCAACCCCGGTGTGGCCGGCACCTCCCCCGCCGTGGTGCTGGCGCTGACCGCCGCCGCGACGTCGACGATCCGGCTCGGCTCCGGGGCGGTACAGATGGGGCATCGCACCGCCCTGTCCACCGTCGAGGAGTTCGGCCTGCTGGACGCCCTGCACCCGGGGCGCTTCGACCTCGGCCTGGGCCGCTCCGGCGGCCGGCCACGCGAACCCAGGGCACCCGTGCTGGCCGGCGGCGGCGCCGCGGCCACCGTGACCGGCGGCCGGACCCCGAACGGGCTGCTCATCCCGCCCCGGTTCTCCTTCCGGCACCTGCTCGACTCGCCCAGGTTCGCGATGCAGAAGACGCTGCTGCAGTTGCCGCACGCGGAACCGCAGAACTACACCGACCAGGTCAACGACGTCCTCGCGTTGATCGCCGGGACCTACCGCTCCCCGCAGGGAGAGGAGGCCCACGTGGTGCCCGGCGAGGGCGCGGCGCTGCAGGTCTGGATCCTCGGCAGCAGCGGCGGTGAAAGCGCCGAGGTGGCCGGTCAGAACGGCCTGCGGTTCGCCGCGAACTACCACGTCAGCCCGGCCACCGTGCTCGAGGCGGCGGACGGCTACCGGGCCGCGTTCCGGCCTTCCGCGGTGCTCGACCGGCCCTACGTCAGCGTGTCGGCCAACGTCGTCGTGGCCGGTACCCAGGCCGCGGCCCGGGAACTGGCCACCGGCTACGGCCTGTGGGTGCGCAGCATCCGCACCGCCGAAGGCGCCATCCAGTTCCCCACTCCCGAGCAGGCTCGCCGCCATATCTGGAGCGACGCTGACCGCGAGCTGGTCGCCGACCGCATCGACACCCAGTTCGTCGGCACCCCGGGCCAGGTCGCGGACCAGCTGGAACGTCTCCGCGACGCCGCTGAAGCCGATGAGCTGATCATCACCACCATTACCCACGACCATGCCGACCGGGTCCGTTCCTACCAGCTGCTCGCCGAGGAGTGGGCCCGACGATGACCCCGCTTGAGCACTCGCCGGTCAGAACATCCGGTAGCGATGGGTAACCGGCCCTCAGGAGCAAACCATCACGCCGTGAGGGTGACCGCGCCGCTGATCTGGCTACCAGCGGCCGTGGTGGATGACCTCAGTGAGCGGGCGGCGGCTGGGTGCGGTGATGGGCCGCAGCGGGCGATCGGCCGGGTAGCCCACGCCGAGGAGAAAGGCGACGTCATGATCGGCGGGAACGCCGAGGATCTTGCGGGCCTGGTCCTGGTCGCCGACCGAGGAATGGCCGGTGCCGATGCCCAGGTCGGCGGCAGCAAGCATCATGGCGTAGGTGGCCTGCCCGAGGTCGTAATAGTCGATGAGGCGGGTGCGGTCGTCGTCGGTGTGGGGGACGACCAGCGCGATGGCCGCGGCCGCCCCGGCGATGTGCCCTGCGCCGCGCCAGACGGTAGATAGTTCGCGGAGCTGATCCGGATCGGTGACGACGACGAAATCCCAGTGCTGGCGATTGGAGGCCGACGGCGCTCGCCAGGCCGCCTCCGCGATCCGGTCCAGGCCGGCGGCCGGCACCGGTTCGGTCTGGTAGCTGCGGACGTTGCGTCGAGCGCGGATGGCGTCCCAGGTCTGCATGTACGGGCCTCTCCCTTGGCGTGGCCCCGAATCTCCAGCTAAAAGATAGACATTAACCAGAATACGGGTGTAGGCGGCCGCCGCCACGCGTCGGCGCCGGCCACGGGCATCGGGCAGGATGGGTTCATGCCAGGTTCGGGTCGTTCAGCCGCGCTGCCGGTCATCGATGTGGGTCCGCTGACCGGCCCGGCGTCGGCTGCGGCGCGGGCGGGCGTGGCCGGGCAGATCCAGGCCGCCTGCCGCGAGCGCGGCTTTTTCTACGTAACCGGCCATGACGTGCCGGCCGGGCTGCTGGAGCAGCTGGCCGACGCGAGCGCTGAGTTCTTCGCGCTGCCGTTGGCGGACAAGCTGGAGATTGCCATGGAGCGCGGCGGCCGGGCCTGGCGGGGGTTCTTCCCGGTGGGCGCCGAGCTCACCTCCGGGCGGCCGGATCTGAAGGAGGGCCTGTACTTCGGTGCCGAGCTGCCCGCCGATGATCCGCGGGTGCGGGCCGGGGTCCCGCTGCACGGCGGCAACCTGTTCCCGCGGCAGGTTCCCCGGCTGCGCCCGCTGGTGCTGGCCTACCTGGACGCGCTGACCAGCGCGGGCCAGGCCGTGCTGGCCGGGGTGGCGCTGAGCCTGGGCCTGGACGCCGGGTACTTCGCTACCGGGTACACCGCGGATCCGACCATCTTGTTCCGGATCTTTCACTACCCGCCGTCACCGCCGCAGACCGAGGACTGGGGGGTAGGCGAGCACACCGACTACGGGCTGGTCACCCTGCTCGCCCAAGATGACAGCGGCGGGCTGCAGATCGCCGCGCCCGAGGGCTGGATCGACGCCCCGCCCATCCCCGGCACGCTGGTCTGCAACATCGGTGACATGCTCGACCGCCTGACCGGCGGCTGGTACCGGTCCACACCGCACCGAGTCCGCAACCTCAGCGGCCACGGCCGGCTGTCCTTCCCGTTCTTCCTGGACCCGGGATTCGCCGCCGAGGTGCCCCCGCTGCCCGATCGGGCCGCCGCCGGGGACGACGGCCGTCGCCGCTGGGACGGCCAGGACCTGCGCGCCTTCACCGGCACCTACGGCGACTACCTCCTCGGCAAGGTCTCAAGGGTCTTTCCCCAGCTCCGCCGCGACGTCCTCGAATAGACCCACGTCGGGCAGGCTCACTGCGAAGGTACGGGTGATCGTCGTCTTGCCGCGGGCACCCAGTGGGACCTTCACCGACGGTGCAAGCCCGCCGACCGTGAGGCTCAGGTGGGCTGGGGCACGATCCGGATGTACGGCTTGGGCTGCTCCCACTCCCCGAAGAGCTCCTTGGCCTGGTCGTTGGAGACCGAGCCGGCGATGATGACGTCCTCGCCCTGCTTCCAGTTGACCGGAGTGGCCACCTTGTGCTTGGCGGTGAGCTGCAGCGAGTCGACGACCCGCAGCACCTCGTCGAAGTTGCGCCCGGTCGTCATCGGGTACACCAGGACCAGCTTGATCTTCTTGTCCGGCCCGATCACGAACACGTTCCGTACAGTCTGGTTATCCGCGGGCGTGCGCGACTTGGCGTCGCCCGAGACGTCGGCCGGCAGCATCCCGTACAGCTTGGCCACCTTGAAGTCCTGGTCGGCGATGAGCGGGTAGTTGGGCGCCGTGCCCTGGGTCTCGGCGATGTCGGCGGCCCACCGCTCGTGGTCTCCGGTGGAGTCGACCGACAGGCCGATGATCTTCACGCCGCGCAGGTCGAACTCTGGCTTGATCTTGGCCATGTAGCCGAGCTCGGTGGTGCAGATCGGGGTGAAGTCCTTGGGGTGCGAGAACAGGACCCCCCAGGAGTCCCCGAGCCAGTCGTAGAAGCGGATCGGCCCTTCGCTCGTCTCCGCCTCGAAGTCCGGAGCGGTATCGCCGATGGTCAGTGGCATGGTCTTCCTCCCTTGGTGTCGCAAACCGTGCTTAGCACGGCGGCGGCTCTCCGCGTAATTTACGACATGATCGGTAGATAATGGCGGCTGGGGTCACGAAGAGGACTGGACAGGCGAGCATGCGGTCGGCTGCCTCCGTTGAGAGCATCTCCTGTTCGTCGGTCCTTGGTGACACGTTAGGGCCCGGCACCGGGACCGACGGTCTTACGGTACTGGCGTGTGGTCAGGCCGAACCAGCGGCTCGTGATGCCCTCATCACGCATGCCCAGACGTGCGGCTACCGCCTGGGAGCGGACGTTGTCCGGATCGGTCAGCGCCAGCACCTGGTCAATTCCCGCCAGTGCGGCCGCCGCGAGGATAGCCTGGGCTGCTTCGGTCGCCAGGCCCCGGCCCTGATGCCGGGGATGCAAGTGCCAGCCCACCTCGGTCAGGCCGGCTGGCCCGCTGGCGTCGGTGAGGGGCAGCAGCAGGACGGTCCCGGCCGGCGCCGGCTCCCGGTCGCGGGCGATCAGCGGGACAATCGCCCACCGGCCAAGCGGGGGGTCGAGCCCGTGTCCGCGAGCATGCCACCGGCGCAAGCGTTCGCGCGCCTCCTGCGGGCTGGCCAGCACGCGGCGCGGATGTGGTCCTAGCCAGCGCATGACCTCTTCTCGCGAGTACAGGTCGAAGAAGGCCGCAAGATCGGAGTCCTCCCAGTGCCGGAGCAGCAGGCGGTCCGTTCGCAGGAGTTCCATCCCACCGACCGTAAGCCGCCGCGATACCTGCGGTCAGCCAGTAAGCGGGACTCCGCCGCACTAGGTGCCGGCGAGGGTGGTCAGCAGGCGCGGGCTCTCGGGTGAGGCCTCGTCCGGCGGACCCGGCGTGCGCTGGAGCAAGCCTCCGACGACCTCGTAGTAGCCGATGGAGCGCAGCGGCGGCGAATAGACATGGACGGTGATCGCCCCGGCATCGTGATCCATCCGGTGAATGCCCGAACCGGGAAAGGAAAACGAGTCACCGGGACCGTAGCGATGGACGCGCCGCGGACCGCCGATCGGCAGGCCTTCGTTGGTGACGCTCCCCTCGATCACGAAAACGCCGACCGCGGAGCCGTCATGGTCGTGGTAGCCGGTGTCCCGCCGTTCCGGCATGACGTTCAGCCAGGAGACCGAGTGCTCATCCTCCCAGAGCACGACGGAGCCACCGCCCGTCCGCGCCCGAGACAGAATGGCCGGATCGAGCAGGCCGGCGGCGCGCCTGGCCAGGGAGGCGCATTCGTCCGGCTGCAACGGCCGTTCGCTCGCGGCCAGCTCGGTGAACGGGATCGCGTATGTCATCGGGGTTCTCTCCTCACGACCATTCGGCGACGCGAGCTCGCGGCGGCCGGGCCGCCGCGATGTACCCGAGCATGACAGGGAAACGCGACCTAGTCAAGTTTTCCTATCCAAATAGTGGAAAATAGGACGGCGAGCCCCTAGGACCCGCCTAGCGGCAGGTAGGAGCCGCGCCAGTACAGCAGCGGGGCGGCGCTGTCGTCACTGGTCTCGACGTCCCGCACCCGGCCGATCACGATCTCGTGATCACCGCCCGGCAGCCTGTTTTCGACGGTGCACTCCAGCGCGGCCAGGACCCCGTGCAGCCGCGGGCTGCCGGTCGGGCCGGGCCGGTGGCGAATGCCCTCCCAGGCGGCAGCCAGGCCCCGGCGGGCGAAGTTGGCGGAGAGGTGCTTTTGCGGTGCGGCGAGCACGTTGACCACGAACGCGCCGTGCGAGCGGATGGCCCGGAGGGTCAGGCTCGCGCGGTCAAAGCAGACCAGCACGAGCGGCGGATCCAGCGATAGCGACGTGACCGCGCTGGCGGTGGTACCGACGGGCTCGCCGTCATCGCCTATCGACGTCACCACCGTCACGCCGGTAGCGAAGTGGCCCATCGCCTGCCGGAACTCGGAGGCACTGAGCTCGGCGGACTCTTCAACAGCAGTCATGACGCATAAATCCTATCATGTCGATATGTAAATAGGATTTCGATATCGCCAGGCCACGCTGCCAGACGGCTCGGTCGGAAGAGAAGGCCGCGGACGAGACAGGATCAGAGGTCCGCGTACTGGGGTTCGTCGGCGATCAGGATGCGCTCCAGCAGCCGGGGGAAATCACCGTAGTTGCGTACCGCGTAGTGGACCGCCGCCCGGTTGTCCCAGAACGCGATCGAGCCGGGCCGCCAGCTGAAGCGCACCTGGTACTCCGGCTTGCGGTACTGGTCGTGGACGATCGACAGGAGCTCCCGGCTCTCCTCCCGGTCGATGCCCGACGATCCACGGGTGCTGGCTGAAGTTCACCCAGAGGATCTTCTGGCCGGTCTCGCGGTGCGTGCGCACGATCGGGTGGGCCACGATCGGGTAGTCGAGCCCGGAGCGGAGCAGCGCTGACCGGTAATCGTGGGTCACGTGCAGGCCCTCGAGCCGCTCCCTGGCCTCGGCGGGCAGCCCCTCGTAGGCCAGCCCGGCGTCGACCCAGATCGTGTCGCCGCCGACCTCGGGGAGCGTCACCGCCCGGAGCACGGCGCCCCAGGTCGGGACCAGCCGCCAGCTGGTGTCGCTGTGGTAGGGGTCCCAGCCCTCCGCCTGCTGCTGCGCGAGGAGGTCGGCGTATTTCTTGGTGTCTTCCGCGGCGATCCGGTGGGCGGCCGGCACCTGGCCGGCGTCGGGCTTGTTCACGCTGGGGTGGACGTACAGCGGGCCGAACTGCCGGGCGAACGCGGCGTGCTGGTCGCGGTCCAGGTCCTGGTCGCGGAAGAACACGACCTTGTACGCCAAGATGGCGGCCTTGATCTCGTCGCGCGCAGCGGTGCTGAGGGGTTGCGCCAGGTCGACGCCCTCGATCTCCGCGCCGATCGTGGGCTGGAGCGGGCGGACGGTGATGGTGCTCGTGCCGGATGCACTGCCCGGCTGGACCTCCGGACCGGCGAGTGCGGTCATCGGCTCCTCCTAAAGTCTATAAAATCGGTCAATATAATAGATTTTAGGAGGAGCGGGCCCCCGCGTCAATGGCCGCCGGCTTCCAGCCGAGCGCCGGCATCACCCGGGTGGCCCGGCGGCCGGTCAGGCGGCGACGCGGGCGCGGAAGTTGTCGATGTCCTCGCCCACCTGCTCGTGGACGAGCCGGATCAGGTCCGCGTAGGCGGCGGCGTCAAGCAGCGGGTCGTAGCCGCGGATAAGCAGGGTGGTGGCGCCCACAGCGACATAGTCGAGCAGGGACTCGGCCACCTGCTCGTAGCTGCCGACCAGCGCGGTGGAGTTGCCCGCGGCGCCGGTGGCCTCGGACAGCGCGGTCCACAGCCGCTTGTCGTGGACCTCCCCGGCCGCGGCGAACTGCAGCAGCCGCCGCGATCCCTCGGCCTGGGAGGTGTCGCGCCGTCCCAGGAAGTCGGCGGCCCGCTCCTTGGTCACCTTGAGGATCTCGCGGGCGCGTTCCCAGGCTGCGGCTTCGGTGTCGGCGGCGATGGGGCGCAGGCTGACCGAGAACCGGTCGATGCCGCGGCCCGCGGCCTCGGCGGACGCGCGGACCTGGGCGATGCGCTGCCGGATGCCGTCCAGCGGCTCGCCCCAGAAGGCGTAGACGTCCGCGTGCCTGCCGCCGACCCGGACCGCGTCGGCGGAGGCACCGCCGAAGTAGATCGGCAGGTGGCCGCCGGGCGGCCGCAGCGCCGACCACGCGTCGGCGACCCGGTAGAACTCGCCGTCATAGCCGAAGTGCCGCTCGGAGCTCCACTCGAGCTTGACCACGTCGAGGAACTCGTCGGTGCGGCGGTACCGGGTCGCCTTGTCGGTGAAGTCGCCGTCGCGGGCCTGGTCGCCGTCGTCGCCGCCGGTGATGACGTGCAGGGCGATCCGGCCGGGGTAGAAGGCATCGATCGTCGCGAACTTGCGGGCGGCGATCGTGGGGGCGACGAAACCGGGCCGGTGGGCCAGCAGCACCCCCAGCCGGCTGGTGGCGTTCAGCACCTGGTCCGCGACGGCGAACCCGTCGGGCGAGGAGGAGCTGTGCGCCACGAGCACCCGGTCGAAGCCCGACTGCTCGTGCGTGGCGGCCAGGTGGTACAGGTACTCCGGCTGGATGGCGGGACCGGTCTCGGCGATGGTCTCGGACCGGTCCGCGGTGCGCGCAATGCCGATGAACTCGACGGGCACGAGATCTCCTTCTATTTACGGAACGATCCGTGGCTCATGCAGCACGGCGACTGAGGGCACGGCCGCTCGGTCATCGCTTCTCCCGCCTGCCAGTGCGTTCGCGACATTGTCGATTATATCGATCGGTAAAGTCCCATACAAGCCCGTGATCCCCGGCCGGTCCGGTGAATGATCGTCCTTCGCCCGGCGGACCCGTCAGCACGGTGAAGCCGTGCGTGCCGTCCCGCTCCAGCTGCGCGACGAGTCCGTGCTCCCAGTCCAGGTAGGCCTGCATCGCTTCGGGACCCACGTCGGTCCCCTCGTACGGCCGGCGGTAGACGTCGACGGGGGGCGACAGCATCGCGCCCGGTCCGGCCTGCAGCGGCCGCCCAGATCCGGCCCACCTCGCGGTGCCGCCGTCCAGCACGCTTACCACGGCACCGGTCTGCTGCGTCAGCTCGGCCGCGGCGAAGGCCGCCAGCATCCCGTCCGCGCTGGTCAGGACCAGCCGGTCGGCCAGGCCGAGCAGGCCCGGCAGCGCGCGGCCGGACAGGTCGGCGCGCAGGGCCCAGAGCGCTCCGGGCACGCGGCCGGCCAGGAACCGCCGGCTGGTCTCAACGTCGACGACGAGCACCTCCCCCGCGCGCAGCCAGTCATCCAGCTGCGCCGGATCGACGAGCGTCACCTCGGGCAGCGGCGGCAGGGCCGGCCGCCACGGCCCCGTCTCGACCGGGCCAGCCGGGTCGGGCGGCCAGAGGACGACGTCCCAGCCCATCTGGGCCAGCCACGACCCGGTCATCGCCGCCCGCCCGCCGTCGTCGTCGGCCAGGACCACCAGCGCGCCGCGGACCGGGGCGAACCAGTCGGTCTCCTGCACCAGCTGCCCGCCGGGGGCGGGGCGGAACCCGGCCGGATGCCCGGCCGCGTACTCCTGCGGAGCGCGCACGTCGAACCGGTAGACGGTGCGCCGGCCCCCGTCTGCCAGCGACCGCAGCTCACTGGAGCCGATCCGGTGCACACCGGCCTGGCCGGCCACGGCCCAGGCCGCGGCCTTGGCCCGCCGGGCCGACGCCGCGGGCACCTCCGGCGCCCGGCGGGCCTGGCCGTGGTCCAGCGTCAGCCCGGCCAGGGTCCAGCCGATCGTGCCGTTACGCAGGGCCAGCACCCGGCCCGTCCGGCCGGCGTTGATCAGCGACTGAGCGCCGATGATGCTGCGGGTCCGCCCGGCGCAGTTCACCACCACCGTGGTGGCCGGGTCGGGGGCGAGCTCGCCGACCCGCAGGACCAGCTCGGCCCCGGGAACGCTGGTGGCGGTCGGGATGCTCATCGTCTGGTACTCCTCGAACCGGCGGGCGTCGACCACGACGACGTCCTCCCGGTCACGGAGCATCGCCTGCAGGTCCTGCGCCGTCACGTCCGGCGTGCCCGCCGTGGCCGCCACCAGCTCCCCGAACGCCTTGCTCGGGGCGTTGACGTCAGCGAACAGCTCTCCGCCTGCCGCGGTCCATCCGGCCAGGCCGCCGGCCAGCAGCGACACGTCCCGGTAGCCGAGGCTGCGGAGCCTGCGCACCGCCGTGGCGGCGTCGTCTCCGGCCCCCGGCCCGTCCCCGTAGACCACGAGCGGGACCGAGCGCCGGGGCAGCCGGTCGAAGACCTCGGCCTCCAGGCGGCCCAGCGGGAACGAGGCCGCGAACAGGGGATGCCCCGCGGCGTAGCGTCCCTCCGGGCGCACGTCGAGGAGCCCGATCTCGGCCCGGTCCCGCAACGCGCGGCGGATGGCTGACGGCGGCACGGAGGAGATGCTGGCCGGCATGATCTACATCCTATATTACCGATAGATTTTATTGACAAGGCTTCGGACCGGAGGAGCAGTGTCTATCGAGATCATTCCGGCCGGCATGGGCCGCCCGTACTCGACCTCGGACGGCAACGGCCTGACCAGGAAATATCCACTGGACCGCCACTACCGGGACGTCCTGGGCGCACGCCGCAGGACGATTCCGTCGTGGCCGCGGCCGGCCAGTCGGCGCTCGCCGCTGCCGGACTGGATGAGGCAATGTCTACTTGACCAATCGTTTTTATCTGAATTAGCCTGAACGCGGCAGATGCACGCAGCTACGACGGTGTGGCTGACGGTGCGCCCCCCTCGACAGGAGTCCGTTCATGCGCCTTCGTCTGCGCGCTGCCCGTAGCAGTGTCATGCTCACTGCCGCCGCCCTCGCCGTGTCGCTGGCCGGGGCCGGCTGCAGCAGCTCGTCGCCCACCACATCGTCCGCGGCACTGGCCGACACCGGCGCCAGCGGCACCCTCAACTGGGAGTGGGAGCTCCCCACGTCCTGGGACCCGGTCACCTCGAGCGCGGGCTGGGACATGCACGTCCTCGGCCTGGTGTACGCCTCGATCACCACGCTCGACCCGGCCGGAAACCCCGGGCCGGGCCTGGCCACGTCGTGGACGTACGCCCCGTCGGGCAAGAGCGTGACGTTCACGCTGCGGCCGGGCCTGACGTTCAGCGACGGGACGCCGCTGAACGCCCAGGCGGTGAAGGAGAACATCGTCCGCGGCCAGACCCAGCAGAACTCCAATATCGCCTCGGAGCTGGCCGTCATCTCCAAGGTGGTCGTGAACAGCCCGACCAGCTTCACCCTGGACCTGAGTCAGGTCGACTACCAGCTGCCGTACCTGCTGGCCGGCAAGGACGGCATGATGGTGAGCCCGAAGGCGTTCGCCACCACGGCGGGCGTGAACAGCCTGCCCACCCAGCCGGTCGGCGCGGGGCCGTTCAAGCTGACCAGCTACGTCCCGGACTCGCACGCCGACCTGGTACGCAACCCCGGTTACTGGGACGCCAGCCAGATCCACGTCGCCAACTTCACCGTGCAGGACATCACCCAGCCCGAGGAGATCCTGGCCGCCCTGGAGTCGGGCCAGGTCAACGTGGCCTACATCGCCGGCAACCAGGTGGCGGCGGCCAAGGCGGCCGGGTTCAAGATCGCCGTGATCCCGTCCGAGGTGGTGAACGAGCTCGACATCCAGACCACGACGGCGCCGTTCAACAACCCCAAGGTGGTCGAGGCGATCAACTACGCCATCAACCGCCAGGCGATCGTCCAGGTCCAGGCGTCGGGTTACGGGTCGGTCGCCTACCAGCCGTTCCCGCAGGGGTTCGTCGGCTACAGCTCACAGCTGGCCAACCTCTACCCCTACAACCCGGCCAAGGCCAAGCAGCTGCTGGCCGAGGCGGGCTACCCCAACGGCGTGAAGATCACCCTGACCAACGACGACACCGCCGACAGTTCCCTGGCCGAGCAGATCCAGGGCCAGCTGGCGCAGGCCGGCATCACGGCCAGCATCAAGGACATCCCGGCGGACACCTCGACCCAGTACCTGTACCTGGACAAGACGATCCCGTTCGCGATCGACGGCACGGCCGGGCGCGCCTCGCCGGTGGAGATGCTCGACGTGCTGTACAGCCAGCAGGGCCTGATGAACGTCGACGGCAAGACGGCGACCACCTCGGGCGCGGTGTCCCAGGCGCTGTCGCGGATCCTCACCGTCCCGCTCGACTCGCCCAGCTACCCGAGCGCGCTGCAGAACGCCGTGGCCACGGCCGTGCAGGACGACCCGATCCACATCTGGCTCTACACCAACCCGCGCATCTTCGCCTACAGCCCCACGGTCACCGGCATCCCCTACGACCTGGTGCAGCAGCGCTGGGAGGGTGTCCGGGTGGCGGGCTGACCTGATCCGATGACCGTCAGCAGCCTGACCCGCGGCGGCACCGCGGACGCAGCCGGGGCCACGCCGCCCCGGCTGCGCCGCGGCCGCGTCGCCCTGGCGCGGATCGGCGGCGGACTCCTGGTCCTGGTGCCGATCGTGTTCCTCGCCACGTTCATCGCCTACTGCCTGGGGGCGCTGTCGAACAGCAATCCCGCGGCCACCATCCTGGGCCAGGACGCGGCCACCCCGGCCGCCGTGGCGCGCTACGACAAGTACCTGGGCCTGGATCACCCACTGGTGGTGCAGTACTGGAACTGGCTCGTGCAGGCGGTCCACGGCAACCTGGGCCGGTCCTACTTCACCCAGATCCCGGTCTCGCAGAGCATCGCCCAGCGCCTGCCCGTCGACCTGTCGATCGCGATCCTGGCCGTCATCCTCGCGGTCCTCATCGGCGGAACGGCCGGCACGGTCGCCGCCCTCCGCCGGGGCGGCTGGATCGACCGCGGGGTCACCGCCGCGTGCTCGGCGGTCTCGACACTCCCGGCGTTCGTCGTCGGGATCATCCTGGTGGTCCTGTTCGCCGTGTCGGTGCACCTGTTCCCGGCGAACGGCTACGTCGGGCCCACCTCCGGCATCGGCCCCTGGCTCAGCCACATCTTCCTGCCGAGCCTGGCCCTCAGCCTGGCGGTGGCCGCGGACATCGCCCGGCAGCTGCGCACCTCCCTGGTCCAGGTACTGGATCAGAACTACATCGTCGGCGCCAGGGTCCGGGGGCTGCCGTACCGGCGCATCCTGTTCCGCCACGCGCTGCGCAACGCGGCCGGGCCGGCACTGGTCATCCTGGGCAACGACTTCCCGCAGATGCTGGCCGGAGCGGTGGCGGCTGAGGTCGTGTTCTCCCTGCCCGGCCTCGGGCAGCTGCTGCTGGAGAGCGCGCAGACCCGGGACATCCCGGTGGTGCAGGGCCTGCTGCTGGTGATCAGCACGTTCGTCATCGTGGTCAACCTGGTGGTCAACACCACGCTCAACTGGCTGTACCGGACCGACGACGGGGTGAGCACGTGAGCGGCCGGCGCCCCGTGATCGGGCCAAGGTCGGTGCTGCGGCTGCCGTCGGCCAGGATCGCGGTCGGCGTCCTGGCCGTGATCGCGATCCTGGCCGCGTTCGGCTCGACGCTGGCGCCGCAGAACCCGCTGGCCATCAACGCCAACGCGCTGTTCCAGGGGCCGAGCGCCCACCACCTGCTGGGCACCGATTACCTCGGCCGGGACGTCCTGAGCCGGCTCATGGCGGGTACCCGCCTGTCGGTGCTCACCGCCTTGGAGGCGGTCGGGATCGGACTGGTGCTCGGCGCGATTCCCGGCATCGCCACGGTGTTCATCGGCCGGTGGCTCGACTTCGCCGTCAACCGGGTCAGCGACGCGCTGATGACCTTCCCGTATATCTTCTTCGCCGTCGCGGTCACCGCCGCGCTCGGCAACGGCCTGCCGCAGGCGATGGTAGCGGTGGGGATCCTGCTCGCCCCGGCCTTCTTCCGGGTGACCCGGGCGGCCACGCTCGAGTACGCCCGGGCCCAGTACGTGGAGGCCGCCGAGCTGCTGGGCGCCTCGAAGCCGCACGTCATCCGGACGCACGTGCTGCGCAAGGTGCTGCCGAACATCGCGGTGATCACGGCGTCGATGACCGCGGCCGCGCTGCTGGCCGTCTCGTTCCTGACCTTCCTCGGCATCGGCGTGCAGCCGCCGACGCCGACCTGGGGCGGCGTCCTGTCCTCCGACCTGGACTACCTGTCCCAGGCGCCCTGGGCACCGTTCATCCCCGCGGCGCTGATCGCCGTCACCGTCGGCGCGCTGAACGCGCTGGCCGACGCCGTCCGCGACCGCGGCAGCGCGGGGCGGCTGGTCCCGGTCGACCCGATCATCCATATCGACCCGAGTCTGGAGCGCGCCGATGGCGATCGACAATCGCAATCCGTTGCCTGACCTCGCCGCCTCCCCGGCCGGCGCCGGGCCGGCCGGGCCGGAGGAAGACACCGCGGCCGACGAGGTGCTGCGCCTCGACGACCTGCACATCAGCGTGCACCACGGCGCGGCCACCGCGGTGCGCGGCGTCTCGCTGCGGGTCCGGGCTGGCGAGATCGTCGGGCTGGTCGGGGAGTCCGGCAGCGGCAAGACGCTGACCTGCCGGGCCGCGCTCGGCGTGCTGCCGGCCGGCTGCGCGGTCGAGCGCGGCTCGGTGTCGTTCGCCGGGGTTGACGTAACCTGGATGCGGCGGCGCGGCTGGGAGCGCCTGCACGGCAGCCAGATAGGCGCGGTGTTCCAGGATCCGGCGTCCTACCTGAACCCGGTGCTGACCGTCGGATACCAGCTCGCCGAGGTTCTGCGGGTCAAGCTGGGCCTGGGCCGGCGCGCGGCGCGCCGCCGCGCGCTGGAGCTGTTCGAGGCGGTCGGCCTGCACCAGCCCGAGCGGGTCTTCCACCAGATCCCGGCCGAGTTGTCGGGCGGCATGCTGCAGCGGGTGATGATCGCCATCGCGATCTCGTGCGACCCGCAGCTGCTGGTGGCCGACGAGCCGACGACCGCGCTCGACGTCACCATCCAGGCCGAGGTGCTCGAGCTGCTGCGGCAGCTGCGGCACGAGCGGGGACTGGCCGTGGTGTTCGTGTCCCACGACCTGGCCGTGATCACCCAGCTGTGCGACCGCATCGTCGTGTTCTACGCCGGGGAGATCGTAGAGTCCGGACCCGCCGGGGAGATCACCCAGCGACCGCGGCATCCCTACACGCAAGCGCTGCTGCGGGTGGCGTCGGTCGGTGACTTCCGGCGGCGCGAGCTGGAGGTCATCGCCGGGCAGCCGCCGGGGGTGGGCGCGGACATCACCGGATGCCGGTTCGCGGCGCGCTGCCCGCTGGCCGTCCCGGAATGCGGGGCCGGCCCGGTCCGTTCCGTGCCGGTCGGCGACCAGCACCAGGTGCGCTGCGTGCGCGCTGACCGCGCCGTCGTGGCGTCATGACCGCCGCCCCGGCCGGCGCGCCGCCGCTGCTGACGATCGAGTCGGTCGACGTGACCCTCGGCCACGGCTGGCGGGCGAACCAGGTCCTGTCCGGCGTCGACCTCGGCATCTGGCCCGGCGAGATCGTGGGCCTGGTCGGCGAGACCGGCTCCGGGAAGACGACCCTGGCGCGCACCGTGGTCGGGCTGGTGAACCCCAGGCGGGGCCGGGTCGTCCTCGACGGCCTGCCCATCTCCGCGCTGCGCCGGTCTGCCCGGCGGGCCGAGCGGCGCCGCGGGCACGTGCAGCTGGTGTTCCAGGACCCCCTGCGTTCGCTCGACCCGGACCTGACCGTGGCCGAGATCGTGGCCGAGGGGCTCAGGATCCGCGGTGATGCCGACCGCGACGAGATCCGGCGGCGGGTGACCGGCGCCCTGGAGAAGGTCGGCCTCGACGCCGCCGTGCTGGAGCGCACGCCGGGTCAGATCTCCGGCGGCCAGCGCCAGCGGGTGTCGATCGCCCGGGCGCTCGCCGTCGAACCCCGGCTGCTGATCTGCGATGAGCCGGTGAGTGCCCTGGACGCGTCCAGCCGGAACCACGTCCTGAGCCTGCTGCGCGAGCTGCGGGACTCCCTCGGGCTGCCGATCGTGATCATCTCCCACGACCTCAGCTCGCTGGCCGGCATCGCCGACCGCGTCGTCGTGCTCTACCGGGGCCGGATCGTCGAGGACGGACCGGTCGACCAGGTGTTCGCCGCGCCGCGGCACCCCTACACGGCCCTGCTCACGGCGTCCGCGCCGAGCGTCCGGCACGACCGGCCGTTCTCCCCGCACCAGCTGCGCCGGGCCGGCTCCGGTCCGGCGCAGCCGGCCGGCCCGAGCGCCTGCGTGTTCGCGGCCCGCTGCCCGTTCGCCGCCGACGTCTGCGTGACCCAGCCTCCGCTGACGACGATCGGCGAACGGTGGAGCGTGACCTGCCACCGCCACGAGGAGTGGGGCGCCCTCGCCCAATCCGCAAACCCGTAAAACCCGTCAGGAAGGACCGCCCCATGCCCGTTGAGTTCATCGGGATGATCAGTACCCGTGACCAATCCGAGATCCGGCGCTCCCGCGGGCCGGTCGTAGACCGCGACTACGTGCGGAGCTTCGCCCGGGCGCACGAGGACGCCGGATTCGACCGCGTACTCATCGGCTACGGTTCTTCCCAGCCCGACGGGACCCAGGTGGCCGCGTACGCCGCAGCGCACACCGACCGGCTGAGCTTCCTGGTCGCCCACCGTCCCGGGTTCGTGGCGCCGACGCTCGCGGCCCGCACGTTCGCGACCCTCGACCAGTTCGCGGCCGGACGGATCGCCGTGCACATCATCACCGGGGGCAGCGACGGCGAGCAGCGCCGGGACGGCGATCACCTGTCCAAGGACGAGCGCTACGACCGCACCGACGAGTATCTGGACATCCTCAAGCAGGCGTGGACGTCGGACGCGCCGTTCGGCTACCACGGCCGGTACTACCAGGTCGAGGACTTCCACGCCGACGTCCGTTCGCCACAGGAGCCGCGGATCCCGCTGTACTTCGGCGGCTCCTCGGAGGCGGCGTACCGGGTGGGCGGCAAGCACGCCGACGTCTACGCCCTGTGGGGCGAGCCGCTGGCCGAGACCGCGGAGCAGATCGCCTCGGTGCGTGCCGCCGCCGCAGCGGCAGGCCGTGACACGGCCCCGAGAATCAGCGTTTCGTTCCGTCCAATTCTTGGTCCGACCGAGGAACTGGCGTGGGAGAGGGCCCACCAGATCCTCGCCACGACGCGGGCGAACATCGAGGAATTTCGCGGTCAGTGGCGCCGGCCGACCGGAGGTCTCGGCGGCGCGCACCCGCAGAACCGAGGCTCCCAGCGCCTGCTGGCCGCGGCGGCCAAGGGTGAGCTGCACGACCGGGCGCTGTGGACGCCGCTGGCCGCCGCCACCGGCGCCGCCGGGAACTCCACCGCGCTGGTCGGGACGCCGGAGGTCGTGGCCCAGGCCCTGCTCGACTACGTGGGCATCGGGGTGACCACCCTGCTCATCCGCGGCTACGACCCCTACGACGACGCCATCGACTACGGCCGGCACCTGCTGCCGCTGGTCCGCGAGGAAGCCAGCCGCCGTGACCGGTACCGGGCGCCCGCGGCGGTACCCGCGGGCGCCGGCGAGTAAGACGGAGGACAACCAGCATGAACTACCGACAGCTCAAGCTCGGGGCCGTGATCATGGGCGCGGGCGGCCCGGGCCACCACTACCTGTGGCTCGATCCCGAGATCCCCGGCGACGCCAGCGTGAATATCAACTGGTACATCGAGCAGGCCCGGCTGGCCGAGGCGGCCAAGTTCGACCTCATCTTCATCGTCGACAGCCAGTTCATCACCGCCGACTCCCCGCCGCACTACCTGAACCGCCTCGAGCCGATGACGCTGCTGTCGGCCCTGGCCGTCAGCACCCGGCACCTCGGCCTGGTGGCCACGATGACGACCTCCTACAACGACCCGTTCAACGTCGCGCGGCGGCTGGCCTCGCTGGAGCTCATCAGCGGCGGCCGGGCCGGCTGGAACGTCGTGACCAGCGGCGACGCGGGCGCGGCGGGTAACTTCAGCCGCGAGGAGCACTACGACTACGACACGCGCTACGCCCGGGGCCTGGAGTTCGTGCGGGTGGCCCAGGGCCTGTGGGACTCCTACGAGCAGGACGCGTTCCCGCGCGACCGCCGGACGCGCACGTTCCTGGACCCCTCCAGGCAGCACGCGCTGCACCACAAGGGCGAGCACTTCTCGGTGGCGGGCCCGCTCAACGTCTCGCGCTCCCCGCAGGGACAGCCGGTCATCTTCCAGGCCGGCGACTCCGAGCAGGGCCGTGACCTCGGTGCCGCCATCGGCGAGGGGATCTTCACCCACGCCGCGTCGATCGAGGCGGGCCAGGCCTTCTACCGCGACATCAAGTCCCGGGCCGCGGCCAAGGGCCGCGACCCCGACCATATCGTCGTGATGCCGGGCATCACCGTGTTCGTCGGCGACACCGACGAGCAGGCCCGGGAGATCGAGCGCGAGCTGCAGCTGGCGGACCAGGACTTCGATCGCTCGCTCGCCGAGCTCGGCCGCCCGTTCGCCTGGCACGACTTCCGGCGCTACGACCTCGACGCGCCGTTCCCCGACGTCCTGCACGTGGCCGAGCGGGGGTTCCGCACCCAGGCAGAGAAGATCGTCAAACTGGCCCGGGACCATGACTTCACGCTGCGGCAGACCGTGGAGTTCCTGTCCGCGCCGAAGCCGACGCCGTTCACCGGCTCCCCGCAGACGGTCGCGGACATCCTTCAGCGCTGGTTCTCCGAGCGCGCCCTGGACGGGGCCAACATCCATATCGGGCACCCCGCCCAGTTCCGCCGGTTCCTCGACGAGGTGGTTCCCATCCTGCGCGAGCGCGGCGTGGTCCGCGCCGAGTACGAGGCCGGCACGCTGCGCGGGAACCTGGGCCTCCCGGTTCCGGAGAACCGGCATACCCGGGCCCGCCGCGCCGCCAGCCAGGAGCTTGCGGCGCGCAGCTGACCGAGACTTCCCGGGCCTGGTCGGCTACTGGAGCCCGGCGCGAACGGACGTGATGCGCTGGGTGTTGAAGCCGAGCCAGTGCATCCGGCCCACGTAGCGCGCGTGCTCAACCTTGAGACAGCGGTCCATGATCACCGTCACGCCACCCTCCTCGGCGATCCGCGCGCCCTCTTCGTTGATCACGCCGAACTGGCACCAGAGGGCGCCCGCGTGGATCGCCACGGCCTCCCGCGCGATCCCTGGCAGCGCGTCCGGCGTGCGGAAGACGTCCACGATGTCCACCGGCTCGGGTACGTCCAGCAGGCTCGCGTAGCACTTCTGTCCGAGGATCTCGGTCTCGCGGGGATTCACCGGGATCACGCGGTAGCCGTGCCGCCTGAGGTAGTAGCCGACGAAGTAGCTGGCCCGCAGCTCGTTGTTCGACAAGCCCACGATCGCGATCGTGCTGGCGTTATGCAGCACGCGCTGGATCGTCAGCGGATCCTGGTACCGCGCGAGATCGCTCATGGGATCGCTACCTTCTTTCCCGCGGTCGCGGCGACGAGCGCGAAACCCTGCTCCAGATCCCAGATCAGGTCCGCGACGGACTCGGTGCCGACCGACAATCGCACCGTCCCCGGCCCGACGCCGGCCGCCCGCAGCTCGTCGTCGCCCAGTTGGCGGTGCGTCGTGCTAGCGGGGTGGATGATCAGGCTCTTCGCGTCGCCGACGTTCGCCAGGTGAGACCAGAGGGTCACGCCCCGGATGAGGTCCTGCCCGCCGTCCCGGCCGCCGGCGCAGTCGAACGAGAACACCGCGCCGGCCCCGCGCGGCAGGTACTTCTCCACCAGCGGCCGGTACCTGCTCGAAGGCAGGCCGGGGTAGCTCACGTTGGACGCCAGCTCGTGAGACTCGAGGAACTCCGCGACCGCCATCGCGTTACCGACGTGGCGTTCCATCCGCAGCGACAGCGTCTCGAGCCCCTGCAGGAACAGGAACGCGTTGAACGGCGAGAGCGCCGCGCCCAGGTCGCGCAGGGTCTCGGCCCGGAGCTTCATCAGGTAGCCGTACGTCCCGAACGTCTCGTGGAACTGCAGGCCATGATAGGCAGGCGATGGCTCCGCGACCACGGGAAACCGCCCGTTGGACCAGTTGAACGTGCCCGCCTCCACGACCACCCCGCCGATGCTCGTGCCATGGCCGCCGATGAACTTGGTCGCCGAGTGGATCACGATGTCGGCACCCCATTCGATCGGGCGGCACAGGTACGGCGTCGCGAACGTGTTGTCCACGATGAGCGGCAGCTCATGGGAATGCGCGATGGCCGCCACGGTCTCGATGTCCAGCACGTTCCCGGCCGGGTTGCCGATCGTCTCGCCGAAGAACGCCTTCGTGTTCGGGCGGACCGCCTGCCGCCACGCGTCCGGATCGTCGGGGTCGACCCAGGTCAGCTCGACGTTCATCTTGCGCAGCCAGTGCTTGAACTGGTTCACCGTCCCGCCGTACAGCGCCGCGGACGAAACGACGTGGTCGCCCGGCTGCAGCAGCGTGAAGAGCGCGCCGGCCTGCGCGGCGATCCCGCTGGCGAACGCCACCCCGCCCGCGCCGCCCTCGAGGTTCGCCACCCGCTCCTCGAACACCGCGACGGTCGGGTTCATGATGCGCGAGTACGTGTTCCCGTACTCCTGCAGGTTGAAGTACGCCGCCGCTGATTCCGGATCCTCGAACACGTAGCTGGTCGTCTGGAAGATCGGCACCGCACGGGCACCCGTGTTCGGGTCGGGCCGCTGCCCGGCGTGCAGCTGTCGGGTCTCGAATCCGAACGCGCGGCCCTGTTCGACAGGCGGAGCCTCGGCACGAGAGCCATTGTCGGTCATGCAGGCCTCCTTGACGTCACCCGTGGGCCCGGCCTTCGGCCAGGCTGTGTTCGCTCAAGAACTGGCGGATGATGGGGATCTGGCGCGCTTCCTCAAGCAGGAAGCAGTCGTGGCCGTACGGCGCCTCGATCACATGGGACTCGACCGGCTTGCCGAGCGCGCGAAGCGCGTCGGCGACCTCCCGCGACGCGGACGGCGGGTACAGCCAGTCGGAGCTGAACGCGATCAGCAGGGTCCGCGCGCAAACGCCGTCCAGGGCCCGCACGAGCGATCCGCCGCCGTACTGCCGCGCGAGATCGAAGTAGGTCAGCGCGCGCGACAGGTAGAGATACGTGTTGGCGTCGAAGCGCCTGACGAACGAGTCGGCCTGGTGGCGCAGGTAGCTCTCGACCTCGAACTCCGGCTCGGTGATCGTGTAGCGGATATCGTCGGCGAATTGCAGCCGCCGGCCGAACTTGTCGTCCAGCGCCAGCGCGGACAGGTACGTGATGTGGCCGACCATCCGCGCCACCCCCATGCCGCCGTCGGGCGCGCGGCCGGTGCCGTAGTAGCGACCGCCCTGCCAGGCCGGATCGCGCATGATCGCGTCACGCGCGATTGAGTTCCAGGCCACGCCCTGCGGGTGCAGGGCGTGCGTGCTGGCGATCGCGACGACGGTATCGACCTGATCGGGAAACAGGATCGCCCACTCGAACGCCTGCATCCCGCCGAGCGAGCCGCCGGCGACCGCCGCCAGTCGCTCAATGCCGAGCGCGTCCAGGAACGCGCGTTCGGTCCGCACCATGTCCGCGACCGTGATCACGGGAAAGTCCGGCCCGTACGGCTGGCCCGTCGCGGGGCTGACCGACGACGGCCCCGTCGTCCCCCGGCAGCCGCCGAGCAGGTTCGTGGAGACGACGAAGAAGCGGTCGGTGTCGAACGCCTTGCCGGGGCCGATCATCCCGTCCCACCAGCCGAGCCCCTTGCCGGTCACGCCGTCACGATCCTCGGCCGCGAAACCGTCGCGGGTGCTCTCTGCGGGCGGCGTCTTCGCGAAACCCGCCGCATGGGCGTCGCCGCTGAGCGCGTGGCACACCAGGATGACGTTGTCGCGCCGGGGTGAGAGGGCGCCGTAGGTCTCATACGCTATACGAACCGGGTGCAGGTCCCGCCCGCAGTCGAGCCGGACCGGCTCCGGCAGGTCGAGGTACCGCGTTTCGGCCGTGCCGACACTGCCGGCCGTGCCGGCACTGCGGGCTTGGCCGGCGGGGCCGGCCGCGAGCGTCGAGGCTGGCTCCGCCATGCGGGCTATCTTAGCTGGTCGCGGCTGGTGTATTGTCAATCATCTCCATCGGAATGCTGGAGAAGTAGGCGAAAGGGAACCATACGACATGACCACGGTCACCAACGGCGTCAACGTGCAGGCACTGCTGGACGCGCGCGAGGTGCTCAAGGGCGCGCCCGAAGCCGCCCAGTTCACCTGGCGGGCGTCCGCCAAGTGGCAGAGCGGCGTCCACAGCACGATCAAGGTCCAGAGCTTCTTCGGCCTCGGGGAGGAGCAGAGCCACAAGGAAGAGTGGTCGTTCGAAGCCGACCACCCCGAGGTCTTCGCGGCCGAGGACAACGGCATCACGCCGATCGAATACCTCCTCGTCGGCCTGGCGAGCTGCCTGACGGGGGGTATCGCGTCCGTCGCGGAGAACCGGGGCATCCAGCTGCGCTCGGTCGAGTCCGTGGTCGAGGGCGGGCACGACATCCGCGGGATCCTCGGTGCCGACAGCGACGTCCGCAACGGCTACAACGACATCAAGGTGACGTTCACCATCGACGCGGACGCGTCGCGGGAGGACATCGAGGCGCTGGTGGCCCAGTCCCAGAAGCGCTCCGCCGTGTACGACGCGCTGACGAACCCGACAAACGTCACCGTCGAAGTCGTCTGAGGGTTTTGGGGTCCACGTCATCGAGCGCGTTACCACGGTCGTCATCGGCGCGGGGCACGCGGGCCTGGCCGCGAGCTACTTCCTCGGTGACCGGTCGATCGATCACGTCGTGCTCGAGCGCGGCGAGGTGGCGAATTCCTGGCGGCGCGAACGGTGGGACTCTCTGCGGCTGCTCACCCCCAACTGGCAGAGCCGCCTGCCGGGCCAGCGCTACGAAGGCCCGGATCCCGACGGCTACATGACGATGGGGGAAGTGACCGAGTTCATCGAGCGCTTCGCCGTGGTCTCGCGCGCTCCCGTCCGGGCCGGCACCGACGTCACCTCGGTGCGCCGCGCCGACGACGGATACCGCGTGACCACGAGCCAGGGCGTGATCGGCTGCCGGGCCGTGGTCATCGCGAGCGGTGCCTGCAATCAGCCCTCGGTGCCGGCGTTCGCTACGGCGGTGCCGGAATCGGTCGAGCAGCTGACGACGTTCGACTATCGCGACCCGGCCAAGCTCCCGGACGGCGGCGTGCTCGTGGTGGGAGCGTCGGCGACCGGCGTGCAGCTGGCCGCCGAGCTGCAGCGGTCGGGCCGGCCGGTGACCCTCTCGGTGGGCGAGCACGTGCGGCTGCCACGCACGTACCGCGGACGCGACGTGCTGTGGTGGATGGACGCGTCGGGCGTGTGGGACCAGCGGTACGACGAGGTCGAGGACCTCACCCGGGCCCGGCGGCTGCCCTCGCCACAGCTCGTCGGGACACCAGCGCGGACGACGCTCGATCTCAACGCGCTCACCTCGATGGGCGTCGAGCTGGTGGGCCGCTGGGGGGCGGTGCGTGACGGCCGCGCGCTGTTCTCCGGCGGCCTGCGCAACATGTTCTCGCTCGCGGACCTCAAGATGCGGCGCCTGCTGGACACGTTCGACGAGTGGGCCCGGGCGAACGGGCGTGACGGTGAGGTCGGCCCGCCCGAGCGCTTCGAGCCGACGCGCGTGCCCTCCTCCGCGCGGTTGCAGCTCGACCTGGGCAGCGGCGAGATCCGCGCGGTCGTGTGGGCGACGGGCTTCCGGCCCGACTACGGGTGGCTCGACGTGCCCGTGGTCGACGCGAAGGGCCGGCTGAACCACGAGGGCGGCGTGGTCGACAGCCCGGGACTGTACGCGCTGGGTCTGCCCGTGCTGCGCCGGCGTAAGTCCTCGTTCATCTACGGCATCGAGGACGACGCGCGTGAGGTGATCGATCACCTCACGCGGGACCTGGCCGTGCGCCGGTGATCTTGACCATTCCCGGCCAGTGGAACCGATGCTCGTTCCGAAAAAAAAAAAGAAAATCAACCCAGCGCCCGCTCATCCGAATCCGGAGGTCGACGTCATGCAAATAGCCGTGGTCACCGGCAATCCGAAGCCAGCGTCCCGGACTCACGGTGTCGCCCTGGCGGTGGCCGGTGCCCTGGGCGCCGCTCTCGCCTGCCCTGATGCCCCGGCCTCGGGCGCGCACCTGGTGATCGACCTCAGCGAGCATGCGCCGAGCCTGTTCGACCCGTCGGCGGCCGAGCTGTCCCGGCTGACCGCGGAGGTCGCGGCCGCTGACATCGCCATCTTCGCCTCGCCGACCTACAAGGCCTCCTACACCGGCATGCTGAAGGCGTTCCTGGACCGTTACGGCAGCAACGGCCTGGCCGGGACGATCGCGGTGCCGGTCATGACCGGCGGCTGGGCTGGCCATGCCCTCGCGGTCGAGGTTCACCTGCGCCCGGTCCTGGTCGAGCTGGGCGCGACGGTTCCCGCCCGCGGCCTCTACGTCACCGAACCCGAGTTCGGTGAACTCGACGCCGCGGTCGCCAGGTGGGCCGCCGCCGCGATCCCCCTCATCCGCGGCGCGCTGGCCGTTCATGAAGCCAACGAGGTGTAGCTAGCCCGCGGGCTGGCGGCTGGTCCGCGCCGCCCGGTCCGGGCTTTTCGCGGCTGGTGCCGCACTCGCTACCTGCTCCGCTACCTGCCCGATCTTCGCTAGCCGGGTCAGGGCGGGCCGCGACAAGATTTCCGCGATGTCGTGCCACGCCACGATTAGTTCCTCGACTCCGTCCAGCGGGGCGTCGTGGCCAGAAAAACGGGCTCGCGTGAAGTCGCAAGTTCGTCAGCTTCCCGGCACCCAAAGCACGAGTCCGGCCGGCATGGCCGCGCCGGGAGAGGTAGTTCCCGCGAACACGCCGTTGATGTAGGCGGCGGCATCGCTGGCGAAGGCGCCATCATGGATCGCGGTCATTTGCAGGATCGACGACGCCTCCGTCTTGAGCTGCGCGGCTAGGTCATTCAGGGACAGGCTGCCGTCGCTTGTCCAGGCGACCTGACCCGCCCGGATCGCTGCCGCGCGGCTGATGATCTCGTATCGCTGGCCCGCCCGCGGCCCGGGACCCGGGCAGGTGTGGCCGCCCCAGGCGGCTCCGCCCATCACGTGAGTTCCGTAGCCTTTAATGTCTACCGAGTCGGTGACCTGCAGCGGGAACCCGGCGAACCTGCTGAGGACCTCGACCAGCTGCGCTGATGCGGTGAGCTGAGCATCGGTGAGCGGGTTCTCGGTGTTGCCGTCGTCGGCGTGCTCGATCGAGTACCAGGTTTCGTTGCCGGCCATCTCCGCCCAGGCGATCCAGCCCTTGCCGATCGGCCCGAACTGCCAGACCGAACCATCCTGCGCGATGCCGAAATGCGCGCTCACGGCGGCGGAGGAGCTATTGAACAGATTGACGGTGGTCGGCTGCAGGTTCCCGACCATCGTGTGCATCACGACGCCCATCATGGCCCCTGATCCCCAGGAGCCGTTGCTGGTCGGAAAGGGGCTGTTATAGGTGATCGTCACCGGGCCGGTCACCCGGCCGTCAGGACCTATCTCCAGCTTGCCGGTCATGGATGTCCCTCCCAGCGGTCGATCTAGCGGCGCGAGATGCCTCACATCATGAAGCCGTGCAGATGGATGTCAAGTAGGCGATGGCTTGGGCACGCCCAACCGGTGCGGAAATCCGCGCTAGCCGGCCGGGCGTGCGGGCCCGGCCGGCTGCGGCTGGTTCGTGCTGGAGCGGGCATGAGATCCGGATCGGGAATCCGGTCCGGCGCCGCTGCTAGTTCCCCCGGGTCGGATACGCACTGGGGGTGTTCCGCAAGCTGGTCACCTGGGTCTGGGCGTAGTTGCACTCGGCGACGATAGCGACGACGCGCCGGCCGATGCGAGCCAGCGGACCCCGGCTGCCCTGCGTCACGTTGTGGTTCATGGTTTCCTCCTCGGTTTCCGGCCAGCTGTTCGGCCGGTCACCATTGAGTCTCGCCGTAAGGCCCTCCTTGGCGCGTCGGAGGAAATCCCTATTTTGCCTGCTGAAATGGGTCCTAGCCGGGCCGGAAACCGGCTTACCCGGACTTAGCGCCGCAGTTGGCCGAGCGTGAATTTCCGCACCGGGTAATGCGGGCGGGTGTCGCGGTTCGCGGGCGCGGACGTACTATCGCGATTGTGGCCGAGTGGTGGTCGATCGAGGTCCTGCACGGTGAGGTTTCTGCCTTCCGGTGGCAGGAACAGCATGACTCGGCCCTCATTGAGGCGGCGCTGACCAACGAGGTCCGCGACGGGGCGTGGCATGCGGACAGGTGGGGCGTAGTGTTCGAGGTGCTCTTCGATACCGAAGAGCAGTGGGAAGCGTTCTGCAGCCTGCCTGTCGTGTGCGCGGCCCTGGATGCCGTCCCGGATCCGGTCAATGGCCTGCTCATCTACCGCGGTCGCGGCGGCGGGGCAGGTGCCCGGGAGCCGCGCAGGCCGAAGCCCACACTGAGCTCCGGGGCCATTTCGCTGCCCGGGCCCGCGGACGAGCCGTATCTGGATCTGGCGGCTGTCTCCGCACCGGCCGCGGCGGACGCCCGGCCGACGACGGCAGGGCGGTCGCCGGGTACATGACGGCCGGCCTGGCCGGGATGATGCCGACTGACATGGTGCCGCTCCTGCGCCCGCCTTACTCGGTTGTCCGGAGCCGGAAATATCGTGAGGCGAGTGGCGCTGCCACGGCGAGAATCAGCGCCGACCAGGCCAGCGACGCCTCGATGGGGTGTTGCATCGGCCAGGCGTGGATCGACGCGGACGGGTTCGGATTGTCCCAGAGCTGGCGGGCTGCGGCGGTCACGGCGCTGACCGGGTTCCAGTCTGCGACGGCCTGCAGCCAGCCGGGCATGTGCTGGGTCGGCACCAGCGCGTTGGACACGAACGCGAGGGGGAACAGCACGATGAATCCGAACGAGGCGGCCGACTCCGGGCTCTTGCTGTTGAGCCCGACGCATGCTGCAACCCACGACAGCGAGTAGGCGAAGAACAGCACGAGGGCGAATCCCGCGATAACCGGCAGCAGTCCCGCGCTGGTCCGCCAGCCGACCGCCAGCCCCGTGACGGCGACAACGAGCGCGCACAGGCAGGCCGTCAGCAAGTCCGCCAAGGATCGGCCGACCAGCACCGCGGGCCGCCACATCGGCAGCGTCCGGAACCGGTCGATGATGCCCTCGTGCAAGTCGGTGGCCAAACCGACCGCGGTGCCCATGGTGGACGTGGTCAGGTTCAGCGCGAGCAGCCCGGCCAGGATGAAATCGGTGTAGCTGCCGCCGCCGGGAATCGGAATGGCGCCGCCGAACAGGTAGATGAAGAGCACTGTGAACAGCACCGGCTGGATCGTGACGTCGGACAGTTGCATCGGTTCCCGGGAGATGTGCACCAGGTTCCGGCGCGTCATCGAAGCCACGTTCCTGACCCGCTCGGCCGCACCAGAGGTGTTCAGCCGGGTCCCGGTCGCGTTGCGCGGCCGCTGCGCGATTGCCGGTGTCATGCCTGTGCCACCTGGCTCTCGCGCTCTGCCGCGCCCGCACCCGGGCCGCCTGGTCCGGCGCTCGTCCCTTTTGCGCCTGATCCGTTGTCGTCACCGGAAATCTGCGCGCCAGTGAGCGCGAAGAAGACATCGTCCAGCGAGGGCTGACGGACCTCGATGTTGTCCACTAGCATCCCCGCCTGGTCCAGCGCCCGTACCAGAGCAGTCGCCAGGCCGGGTGCGGTGTCCACGGCCGCGCTCAGGCGCAACCCGTGGGCACTGACTGACACCTGGCCGCCTACCAGGGGCGCGATCACCCCGGCGGCTTCCGGCCCGGGCTCGGCCAGCGTCACCTCGACACGCGCGCTCCGGCTGCGCTCCTTGAGCTCGCCCGGCGTCCCGTCGGCGATCACCTGGCCGTGATTGACCACCACGATGCGGTCCGCCAGGGCGTCCGCCTCGTCCAGGTACTGGGTGGTCAGCAGCAGCGTGACACCGGAGCCGGTGAGGTTCCTGATCACCTCCCAGACTCGCTGCCTGCTCACCGGATCCAGGCCCGTGGTCGGCTCATCCAGGAACAATACGGGCGGCCGGGTCAGCAGGCTGGCCGCCAGGTCCAGCCGGCGCCGCATGCCGCCGGAGTAGCCCTTGACCACCCGGTCGGCGGCGTCGGCCAACTCGAAGAGCTCAAGTAGTTCGGCGGCCCTGGTCCGGGCCTGTCCCGTTCGCATGCCGCTCAGCTCGCCGACCAGCACGAGGTTCTGACGGCCAGTCAGCAATCCGTCCAAGGTGGCGTCCTGGGCGGCCACGCCGATCTGCCTGCGCACGGCGGCCGGGTGGGCCAGGACGTCAATGCCGGCCACCCGGGCCTGGCCCGCGTCCGGCAGCGCCAGCGTGGTCAAGATCCGCACAGCTGTGGTCTTCCCGGCTCCGTTCGGGCCGAGCAGCCCCAGCACGCTCCCGGCTGGCACGGAGAAACTGACCCCGGCCAGCGCGCGCGTCTGGCCGTAGCTCTTGAACAGGCCATCGGCCTCGATCATCGTGTCAGCCATCGCCGGTCATCTTCTGGCAGCTCAACGATCTCTCCTACCTAACGGTCGGTAAGTACGGCGCTAGCATAACATGCTACTTACCGAACGTTAGGTAAGAGTTCCGCTCGGCGTTAAGATGGGCCCGTGAGACAGGCAGACGCAGCACTCGCGGGCGCGAGCGCCCCGGCCCGGGATGATCAGCCCGGCGGCGATCAGCCCGGCGGCGATCAGGCCGGCGCATCCACCCGCGAAAGGATCCTCGACGTCGCCCTGGACTTGTTCACCGACCAGGGTTTCGACGGCACCTCCATGCGCGAGATCGCGGAACGGCTCCACATCAGCAAGCCGGCGATCTACTACCACTTCGCGTCCAAGGACGAGATCCTGATGGCGCTGCACATGCGCCTGCACGAGTTCGGCAAGGCCGCGCTCGCCCGTCTGACCGGCCAGACCGTGACGCTCCAGCTCTGGGGTTCGCTGCTCAATGAACTGCTGGATCAGATGCTGGCCCAGCGCAAGATCTTCCTGATGCACGAGCGCAACCAGGCGGCCCTGGAGAAACTGCATAGCAAGGACCACGACGACGAGCACGACGACATCCAGCAGCGGTTCCGGCAGGCACTCGCCGATCCGTCGCTGTCACTGCGCGACCGGGTCCGGATGGCGTGCTCACTGGGCGCGGTATTCGGCGGGCTGTTCATGGCCGGGGACGCGTTCGACAACGTCCCCAGCGCCGAACTCGGCTCCCTGGTCCGGGACGCGGTCCGCGACGTCGTAGCCGACCGCTGCGCCTAACTCCACGGACGCCGCGCGACGACACACTGGCGGCACGCCGCCGCCCTGCAACGCCGTTACGCCCGGGTCCGCGTAGAGCCCGACGCCATCTTCGTCACCGACGGACCGGTGCTGACCTCCGCCGGTGGTGTGACCGCGCGCGGCGCGAAGGCCGCCGTCATGGCTGGCCGGCCGTTGGAAGTGTTACACCGCCTCAGCTTGGCCTACTGGCCATTCGCTACAGCATGCAATCAGGCTTTCTAAAGTAGATATTCGGCTTGTCTGCAGTTATATTTCAGACAATGATCAGGTTCGTCGGCCACTATCTGACTGGCTCCCTCCGGTGCCATGCCCTCTGGGCAGCACCGGGAATGCGCCCGAGAGCGCCCGCCCCGTATCCGGCGGGGTGCCTCGCCAAGCTGCTGAGGAGCAGGACAGCACGTCGAGGCTCCTCACCGTGAGAGACGAGCGCATCGTGACAGCCGCCGCCCTGCTAGCCCGCATCGGACGCACCGACCGGAAGCTCGACTACGAGCAGCTCCGGACCTGGGTCGTCGGGCAGTCGGTCCGTAACGCGCTGCAGACGTTCCACGGCCGCCGGGCATTCGACCCGGACAACCCGGACAACGGGGAAGGATTCATCAGCGACGGGCAGATGCGCGCGCTGAACATCACCATCCGCCGTGCCGTGCATGAGGCGCTCCGCCAGACGGACAAAGCCCGCAACGTCGCGGCGCAACCGTACCGGGAGCTGTACCCCGCGGAGCAGGAAGCGCTGGACTTCTGCGAGTTCCAGCTTGGGACGATCCGTAACTACATGGAGCCGCCGGGCTCGCCCGAGCTGGAAGAGGCCTACAAGCTCTACGTCAGCGAGCCGGACGTCAACCGATAAGCCCGGTACGCGCCGGGAACGCCGCGCTGGCCGGCGTTCAGGCCGCGAGCGCCTGCTCGACCCAGGACCGCAGCGCTGCGGCCGGCGCGGCCCCGACCTGGCGCGAGGTCACCTTCCCCTCGCGCATCACCAGCAGCGTCGGGATGGACTGCACGCCGAAGCGCTGCTGCAGCCTGGGTGAGTCGTCTACGTTTACCTTCACCAGCTTCAGGCGGCCGGCCATCTCCGTGGCTACCTGCGCCAGCGCCGGGCTCACCATGCGGCACGGGCCGCACCAGGGCGCCCACAGGTCGACCACGACGGGAACGGACGCGCGCTCGGCCACCTCGGTGAAGGTATCGTCGCCCGCGTCGACGATCCAGGGCAGTGGCTTGTGGCAGTGGCCGCAGTGCGGGACCCCGGAGGCTGCGGCGGGCACCCGGTTCCTGTGCCCGCAGTTCGGGCACCGGACTATCTCATCTGACATGCGCAGGCCCGCCTGAACTCACGCCGGATTCTCGTACGTCACGGTGATCTCGCCGTCCGCCAGGCCGACGCGGATGACGGCGCCGTCGCGGACATCCCCGGCCACCAGGGCACGTCCGATCCGGGTCTCGACCTCGCGGCTGATGAAGCGGCGCAGCGGGCGGGCGCCGTAGACCGGGTCAAAGCCTTGCTGCGCGATGTACCTGCGGGCCTCCTGGCTGATCTCGAGGGTCATCTGCCGGTCGGCGATCCTGGCCCGCAGATCGTTGAACATCAGGTCGACGATGCGCTCGATCTCAGGGAGGGTCAGCGGCTTGAACAGTACGATCTCGTCCAGTCGGTTCAAGAACTCGGGCCGGAATGTCGAACGCAGCGAGGCCATGACGCGCTCGCGCGCGTCGGGCTTGATCTCCCCGCCCGAGGTCACTCCGTCCAGCAGGTACTCCGAGCCGATGTTCGAGGTCATGATGATCACCGTATTGCGGAAGTCCACGGTGCGGCCCTGCGCGTCGGTGAGCCTGCCATCGTCCAGGACCTGCAGCAGCGTGTTGAACACATCCGGGTGCGCCTTCTCGATCTCGTCGAACAGCACTACCGAGTACGGCTTGCGCCGGACCGCCTCGGTCAGCTGCCCGCCCTCCTCATAGCCGACGTACCCGGGCGGCGCGCCGATCAGCCGGCTGACCGTGTGCCGCTCCTGGTACTCGCTCATGTCGATCCGGACCATGTTGTCCTCGGTGTCGAACAGCGCCGCCGCCAAGGACTTGGCCAGCTCGGTCTTGCCGACCCCGGTGGGGCCGAGGAAGATGAACGACCCGATCGGCCGACGCGGGTCCTTGATACCCGAACGGGCCCGGATGATAGCGTCGGCGACCAGTTGCACGGCCTCGCCCTGGCCGATCACCCGTTCCTGCAGGATCTTGTCCAGCTGCAGCAGCTTTTCTCGCTCGCCTTCTTGCAGCCGCACCAGCGGGATGCCGGTCCAGCGCGAAACGATCCCGGCGATCTCGTCCTCGGTGACGACCTCGCGCAGCAGCCGCCGGCCGCCCTGCCGGACGGCGAGCTGCTCCTCTTCGGCTGCCAAGCGGCGCTCGAGGTCCGGGATCCGGCCCAGCCGCAGCTCCGCGGCCCGGTTGAGGTCGTAGTCACGCTCGGCCTGTTCGGCTTCCTGACGCAGCCGTTCCAGCTCCTCGCGCTGCTCCTGGACCTTGCGCAGCGCCCGCCGCTCGGCCTCCCACTGGGCCCGCAGCGCGTCGGATTCGGCCCGCAGGTCGGCCAGTTCCTTGCCGAGGTCCTCCAGCCGCGCCTTGCTCGCCGGGTCGGTCTCCTTGGCCAGAGCGGCTTCCTCGATCTCCAGCCGCATCACCCGCCGGGTCAGCTCGTCCAGCTCGGCCGGCATCGAATCGATCTCGGTCCGCAGCATCGCGCATGCCTCGTCGACCAGGTCGATCGCCTTGTCCGGCAAGAACCGGTCGGCGATATACCGGTGGCTCAGCGTGACCGCGGCGACCAGCGCGCTGTCGGCGATCTTCACGCCGTGGAATATCTCGAGCCGCTCCCGCAGGCCGCGCAGGATCGAGATCGCGTCCTCCACCGACGGCTCGTCCACCAGCACCGGCTGGAACCGGCGTTCCAGCGCCGCGTCCTTCTCGATCCGCTGGCGGTACTCATCCACCGTCGTCGCGCCGATCAGGTGCAGCTCGCCGCGGGCCAGCATCGGCTTGAGCATGTTGCCCGCGTCCATCGCGCCCTCGGCCGCTCCGGCCCCGACCACGGTGTGCAGCTCGTCCACGAACAGCAAGATGCGTCCCTGCGCCGCCTTGACCTCGGCCAGGACCGCCTTGAGCCGTTCCTCGAACTCGCCGCGGTACTTGGCCCCCGCGACCAGCGCGGCCAGGTCGAGGCTGAAGATGGTCCTGTCCCGGAGCCCCTCGGGCACGTCGCCGCGGTTGATCCGCTGGGCCAGGCCCTCCACGATCGCGGTCTTGCCGACCCCCGGATCGCCGACCAGGACCGGGTTGTTCTTGGTCTTGCGGGACAGGATCTGGATCACCCGCCGGATCTCGGCGTCACGCCCGATGACCGGGTCGAGCCGGCCCGCCGCGGCCTCGGCCACTAGGTCAGTGCCGTACTTGTCCAGTGCCTCGTAGGCGGTCTCGGGCATCGCGGACCTGACCCGCTGGTTGCCCCGGATCTTGGTCAGCGCCTGCAGGAAGCCGTCCCTGGTCAGCCCGTCGGCCTGCAGCAGCCGTCCCGCAGCAGTCGCCGAGCCCTCAGCGAGCAGCGCCATGACCAGGTGCTCCACGGAGACGTACTCGTCCTTGAGCCTGTCCGCCTCTTGGTTGGCCGCATCGAGCAGGCGGGCCAGCCGCTGCGTGACGTGGACCTGCCCCGGGGTGACGCCCGGGCCGGTGACCTTGGGGCGCTTGGCGAGCTCGGCCTCGAGCGCCGTCCGCAACTGGTCCGGATCGGCGCCGGCCTGGACCAGCAGGCGAGGGACGATGCCGTCCTGCTGGTCGAGCAGAGCCAGCAGCAGGTGCTCGCCGTCCACTTCGGTGTGCCCGTAGCGGAGCGCCTTGGTCTGCGCGTCGTGCAGTGCTTCGGTCGACTTTTGCGTCAGATGGCTGGGGTCCATGTTCACCTTCCCGGCCGTCGGGCCTCCTGCAGGGCCGTTTCGAGTACCGCGATCCGGTCCAGCAGGTCGGTGACCAGCCCGACGGCCGCGTAGTTGAGGCCGAGTCCGGCGCGGAGCCGCTGGACCCGGCCCATGACCGCCACCTGGCTACGGGCGAACCACAGCTCGCCGGCGGCGTCGCGGTCGGCGTCGAGGACGCCCAGGGCGACGAGCCTGCGGACCAGGTCCGGGTGCGTGCCCGTCGTCCGCGCGAACGCCTCCAGGTTGAGGCTTGCCGACCGGATCAGGACCAGCGCGTAGCCCACTACCGCCTCCTCGGGTCGAAGGTGGAGACCGTGGCGAGCTGCTCGAAGAGCCGGCGCTCCTCATCGGTGAGCTTGGCCGGCACCACGATCTTGACCTCCGCGTACAGGTGCCCGGCGCTGCCCCGCGGGTGCGGCAGGCCGTGGTGCCGGAGCCGGAGCCGCTTGCCGGTCGAGGTACCCGGCGGCACCTTGACCTTCATCTCACCGCGCGGGGTCTCCACGGCTGCCGATGTGCCCAGCGCGGCTTCCCACGGCGCCAGCGGGAGATCGACGTACAGATCGCGTCCCTCGACGCGGTACCGGGGGTGCGGGGCGATCTGCGCCACGAAATACAGATCACCGTTGCGAGCGCCTTCGCTGCCGCGGCCGCCCTGGCCAGCCAGGCGGATGCGCTGCCCATTGGTCACGCCGGCCGGGATCCTGACCTCAAGCGTGCGCCGGCCGTCGGGACCGTCCAGGGTGACCGACCGGCGGCCGCCCTGGAAGGCCTCCTCCACGGTCAGCTCGAGTCCGGCTTCCTGGTCGGCGCCCGGGATCGGGCCGAAGCCCCGGCCTGCGAAGATCCCGCCGAGGAGGTCTTCTATGTTGATGCCGCCAAAGTCGCCGCCCAGGCCCGGGCCGAACCCGCCGGCGCCCCCCGGGCCTCCGGCCTGGCCGGCCCCGCGCCGGCCCGGCTGCGCTGGAACGCCTCGGGATCCACGTCCTCGGGCACCTGCCGGAAGTCCGGGCCGAAGGCGTCATAACGGCGCCGGGTCTGCGGATCGGACAGCACGTCGTACGCCTGGGAGATTTCCTTGAACCGGTCCTCGGCCCCGGGATCCTTGTTGACGTCGGGATGGTGCTGGCGGGCCAGCTGGCGGTAGGCCCGCTGGATCTCGTCCTGGGTCGCGGTCCTCGGCACGCCGAGGATCTCGTAGAAGTCACGGCGGTCAGCCCTCGGTGCGGCCGGCATCAGTCCGCCTTGGCCACTACGACCTGCGCGGGCCGCAGCTGGCGGTCTGGTTCGCCGTAGCCAGGCAGCACGACCTGCACGATGGTGCCGGGAGGGACGCGGGGATCGTACGTGGCCGCGACCGCCTCGTGCCGGGCCGGATCGAAGGTCGCGCCGGTGTCGTCCCGGCGCGGGAAGCCGAGGCTGGCCAGCACGCCCAGGGCCTGCTGCCGCACGGCCTGGATTCCCTCGACGATCGTGCGCGGATCGGCCGCGGCGTGCTCGAGCGCGCGCTCGAGGTTGTCGACGACCGGCAGCCACTGCCTGGCGACCCGGGTGCGGGCGTCAGCCTCGGCACGCTCCACCTGAGCGGTACACCGCTTGCGCAGATTGTCCAGGTCAGCCAGGGCGCGCAGCTTCTGGTCCTCGGCCTCGGCGAGCCGGGCCTGCAGACCCGCGAGCCGGGACTCCAGGTCGGCCACGGCAGCGACGGGCGGGCCGGTCTCGGCACCGGGGTCATGCTGGTCCTGGGGCGGCTCGCCGCGGCCTGGCCCGGGCTGCCGCCCGCCGGTCATGTTACTCATTGGGGGTGAACTCGGCGTCGATCACGTCATCGTCATCACCGCGCGGGGGGCTGGGCTGGTCCTGCGGGGCGGAGGTGGTGGCGCCGAGGCTGTGGTAGACCTGCTGGAGCTCGGTGGCGAGGTCGCGCAGCCGGTCCAGCGGCGCATTGTCCGTGAGGGCCTGCCGCGCGTCAGCCACCAGGGTGTCCGCCCGTGCCTTCTCGTGCACGGGCACCGCGTCGCCGAGGTCCGTGAGCAGCCGCTCCACCTGGTACGCGGCGGCATCCAGCGCGTTGCGCGCGTCGGTCAGCTCGCGCAGCCGCCGGTCCTCGTCGCGGTGCCGCTCGGCATCTGCGATCATCCGGTCGACTTCGGCCTTGTCCAGGTTGGAACTCTCGCTGATCGTGATCCGCTGCTCGGCGCCGGTGTCCTTGTCCTTCGCCGAGACGTTCAGGATCCCGTTCGCGTCGATGTCGAAGGTGACCTCAACCTGCGGCTCCCCCCGAGAGGCCGGCCGGATGTTCTCCAGCCGGAACCGGCCCAGGACCCGGTCGTCGGCGGCGCGTTCCCGCTCGCCCTGCAGCACCACCACGTCAACCGCGGACTGGTTGTCCTCGGCGGTGCTGAACGTCTCGGCGCGCCGGGCGGGAATCGTGGTGTTGCGGTCGATGACCTTGGTCATGACCCCGCCGAGAGTCTCGACGCCGAGGGACAGCGGAGTCACGTCCAGCAGCAGGACGTCCTTGACCTCGCCCTTGATCACGGCGGCCTGAACCGCGGCACCAAGGGCGACGACCTCGTCCGGGTTGACCGTCATGTTGGGGTCCTTGCCGCCGGTCAGCCTGCGGACCATGGTCTGCACCGACGGCATCCGGGTGGCCCCGCCGACCAGGATCACCTCGTCGAGGTCGTTGGCGGTCAGCTTCGCGTCCGCCAGCGCCTGCTGGACCGGCTGCCTGGTGCGCTCGACCAGGTCGGCGGTGATCTGGTCGAACGTGGAGCGCATCAGCGTGGTGTTGAGGTGCTTGGGCCCGGAGGCGTCCGCGGTGATGAACGGCAGGCTGATGGTGGTCTGCGTCACCGACGACAGCTCGACCTTGGCCTTCTCTGCCGCCTCGAACAGCCGCTGCAGGGCTTGGGGGTCCTTGCGCAGGTCGATCCCGTTTTCCCGCTGGAAGTCATCGGCCAGGTAGTCGACGATGCGGCGGTCGAAGTCGTCCCCGCCCAGATGGGTGTCACCGGCGGTGGCCCGCACCTCGACCACGCCCTCGCCGATGTCGAGGATGCTGACGTCGAAGGTCCCGCCGCCCAGGTCGAAGACCAGCACCGTCTCGTTGTGCTTCTTGTCCAGGCCGTAGGCCAGCGCGGCCGCGGTCGGCTCGTTGATGATGCGCAGCACCTCGAGCCCGGCGATGCGGCCCGCGTCTCTGGTCGCCTGCCGCTGTGCGTCATTGAAGTACGCGGGGACGGTGATGACGGCCTCGGTGACCTTCTCGCCGAGGAACTTCGACGCGTCCTCGGCGAGCTTGCGCAGCACGAGGGCCGAGATCTCCTCCGGCGCGTACTGCTTGCCGCGGATCTCGAATCGGGCCTCTCCGTTCGGCCCGGGCACCACGTCGAACGACACGGCGTTCAGCTCGCTCTTGACCTCATCGAAACGGCGGCCGATGAAGCGTTTGGCCGAGTAGATCGTGCCCTTCGGGTTCAGGATCGCCTGACGGCGGGCCAGCTGGCCGACCAGGCGCTCCCCTTGGGGGGTAAAGGCCACCACCGACGGGGTTGTCCGCGCCCCCTCCGCATTCGGAATCACCGTCGGCTTGCCCCCCTCGCTCACCGCGATCACCGAATTGGTGGTACCCAGGTCGATTCCGACTGCTTTCGCCATCGCTGCCTCATCTCCGGTTACGGCACCGCGCCGGGCGCGCAGCGCTGCCATCAATGAGCAACGGTCTGCCTGCACTGCCCGTCATGCGGAACGTCTGGCGCGGGGAACATGCCCAAGCGGCATCATACGTCGGACACCACAGGCCGATCACACCCACCCGGCGTCGGGCATCCGCGAAGGTCAAGACGGCGAGCCAGCCGGGTCGACGGTGGCCTCGGCGCCAGCGGCAGGCACGCCGGCGAGGCACGTTATCCGGTGGCGGACGTGCTGCGGGCCTGCTGGCCACGGCGGATTGAAATATCCAGCCCGGGGTATCGGTACGGGCACATGATCAGCCGCGTACCAGTGTCTGGGAGGGCCGATGCGTATCGGCGACGTACTTCGCGTCAAGGGCACCCAGGTCATCACCGTCACCCCGGATACCAGGGTGCGGCACCTTCTGGCGGTCCTGGCTGAGCACCGGATCGGCGCTGTCGTCGTCTCACACGACGGCACCACGGTCGACGGAATCGCCAGCGAGCGGGACATCGTCCGGGCGCTGGCCCGGCGGGGCGCTGCGGTAATGTCCGAGCCGGTCACGGCCATCTATACAGCCGAGGTGCACACGGTCACGCCGCAGACCCCGATCGAGGAGGTCATGCGCATGATGACCGAGCGCCGGGTGCGGCATGCACCAGTCGTGGCTGATGGCAGCTTGCAAGGGATCGTGAGCATCGGCGACGTGGTGAAGATCCGTCTCGGCGAACTCGAAACCGAGCGAACCGCATTGACGGATTACATCACCGGTACTCGCTAACACGCCGGCCAGGCCCGCAGGCGCCTGCTTAACTACAAAGACTGGTCTGCTGGGGAAGCTCCGGTGGTAATCCTGGACGCCACGGTGGCCGCGGATTACGTGGCCAGCTGGGCCAGCTTCTACCAGGACCAGATCGCCCGTCCCTGGCCGGAAGTCGTCCAGGACGTGCGCCAGGACGTGCAAGCCGTGATCGACCGCGAAGACGCCTTCGTCGTTTCCGGTGACCTCGCCGCCTTCGTGTGCCGCTAAATGCGGCAGTTCCGGCCTTGCTGACGCTAGGGGGCATACTGCCCGATGACCAGGGCGACGGGGCTCTGCCGTGGGTTGAGCACCGCGATGGCCGGCGCCGGCACCGGGGCGCCACGACGCTAGCTGCACCTTGGCCGGGAAGCTCAGCTCGGCCACCAGGCTGTCGCTGCTGGCGGGCCAGCCGAAGCTGATCAGGGCATCGCTGCTGAGCCAGGTCCCCGGTACGGTCATCAGGCGGCCGCTGGTCACGGACACCAGCTCCAGCTGCACCGCCTGTCCTCCGTCGTCGGCCTCGTTGCTGAAGCTCACTTCGACCGCCAGGAAGCTGCCGTCGGGGCTGAAGGCCGCAGTGGCCACCGACCTGCCCGCGGGCAGGTCGGCCGATACCTGCCGCCCGGTGGCCAGATTCAGCACCAGCACGCGGCAGCGTGCGGTACACGGCGGCGCCCAGGCGATCTGGGTTGCGCTCGCCGCGATCACTGCATCAAAGGTCCGGCTGGCCCGCGCAGCGGCTGGATCCCACAACTGGTAGGCCATCGCTCCCGGCCGCGGGGCCACTGGCGCCAGCAGCAGGCCGCGGTTGGTCGCCTGCTCGATCAGGTACCCGGCCGGAAGCCTGAGCTGCGGCCCGAGCGGCACGCCCGCGACGCTGACCTCCCACGCCGTGCCCGCGGCAGTGCCCGGATCAGCGTCCGGCGGATAGCTGGTCAGCCACAGCGCGCCGACGGCGCCCGGCGCGACCGCGTCCGCCAGCCCCACCTGGGTCACCGACTGCGCGCGATCGGCCAGGAAGTAGACAGCGCGCCGCGGCCCGGCGCAGCTGCCGCAGCCGGCCTGGACATCAGGACCGGCCTGAACCGCCCAGCCGCCCGCAGCCCGGATGAACCGGTAGCCAGACTGCTGTGGTGGCAGGCCGCCGATCGGCATCACCTGGCCGGTACCCGGCCAGAACCACGCTGGCCGCGGGCCAGCAGAGGGCAGCCGAAGACCGCCGGGCCAGGACAAGGCAGGGCCCGTGATCCCGTCGGGTACCGCCGCCAGCCCCGCCGCGGGCTCCGCAGCGCCCGAAGCCGCCGCCGGCGCAGACACGGTGGCCGCCGCCCGGGGCGGCCGCGCCGTCCCGGACCCTGAGCGCGGCAGGTGCTGGACAATCACCACACCCGCCAGCACGAGCACGGCGACCGCCGCCACGCGGCGCGGCCATGGGCCGCGCTCGCGGCCCCCGCCCTGACTCAGGATGTCAGGCACGGCCTCACCGCCAACAGCGTTCTGATCTGTACATACGACCATACTCCGGCCTGCCGGCACCAACGCGGCGGTGATCACCCCCGCTCAGAGCCAAAATCCGAGCGCCCGGCATCGGCCGGCAATCACACTTCTGCCCAGCCGGTGCCCGCGGAACCACGCCCGGCCCCCGGTTCGTAACGAGCGACCAATGGAAGGACGCGTCCCGGGGCCTAAGCTCGGCTGGTAATGAGCGCCGACACCGATTCGACCAGGCCGGCCGCGGCCGACGCCGCGGCGGGCCCCTGGATCTGCTGCTTGCTGACGCGGCCACCGGCATGCTGCGCCGGGTGAACCCGGGCGGCTCCGGCCTGCGCCTAGCCGCTGCGCTGGCCGTCAGGCCCCGCTTGGTCGCCGGGCGGGGGCGCCACCTGCTCGGCGAGCTGGGCCGCATCGCCGTGGGACGCTCGCAGGTGGAGCCGTCGCGGCGGGACCGCCGGTTCGCCGACCCGGGATGGACGGGCAACCCGCTGCTGCGCCGCACGATGCAGGCCTACCTGGCCGCCGCGCAGACCGCGGAGGGCGTGGTGGCCGAGGCCGGGCTGGACGAGGCCGACTCCGAACGCGTTGGCTTCGTGCTGACCAACCTGGTCGACGCGCTGGCCCCGAGTAACAACCCGCTGCTGAACCCGGCAGCGATCAAGGCCGCCGTCGACTCCGGCGGCGGCAGCGCCCTGGCGGGCCTGCGGCATTTCCTCGCCGACATGGCGGTCCCGCCCCGGGTGCCGTCCATGGTCGAGCCGGACGCGTTCGAAGTCGGGGTGGACCTGGCCGTCACACCGGCTGCGGTGGTCCTGCGGACCTCGGTGTTCGAGCTGATCCAGTACCGCCCGGTCACGCCCGCGGTCCGGCAGGTCCCGTTGCTGCTCGTCCCGCCGGTGATCAACAAGTTCTACGTGATGGACCTGGCTCCCGGCCGGAGCATGGTGGAGTACCTGGTCGGCGCCGGCCTGCAGGTGTTCATGATCTCCTGGCGCAACCCGGACGCCCGGCACGCTAAATGGGATCTCGGCACGTACGGGCAGGCCATCCTGGACGCCATGGACGCGGCGGAACGGATCACCGGGAGCGAGCAGACCGCGCTCGCCGGGGCCTGCTCCGGCGGCATCATCGCGGCGATGG
Organism: uncultured Actinomycetes bacterium; assembly: GCA_963834685.1. Lineage (GTDB taxonomy): Bacteria > Actinomycetota > Actinomycetes > Streptosporangiales > Streptosporangiaceae > Palsa-504. Next base: position 378,374 of record CAWICW010000008.1, read on the forward strand.
TGGCCGCGCACCTGGCGCACGCCGGCCAGCGGGACCGGATCGCCGCCTTGACCCTCATGGTCACCGTGCTGGACCAGGCGCACGCGGGCCTGGCCAGCGCGGTCATCGACGAGCGGACCGCGCGGGTGGCCGAGGCCGCGTCCCGGGCCCGCGGCTACCTGGACGGCCGGTCGCTGGCCGAGGTATTTGCCTGGCTGCGGCCGAACGACCTGATCTGGAACTACTGGGTCAACAACTACCTGCTCGGCCGGAAGCCGCCGCCGTTCGACATCCTGTTCTGGAACGCGGACACCACCCGGATGACCGCGGGCCTGCACCGGGACTTTCTCGAGCTCGGCGCGGCTAACGCACTGGTCACGCCCGGCGGCGCGACGATGCTCGGCTCGCCGGTGGACCTGGCCGCGGTCGAGAAGACCGCGCGGGATCTGGCCTGGGCCGGGTCCTGGGCCGGCTCCGGCGGGCCGGGCCGCCCGAGCGGATGAGGATCCTGACGGTCGGCGGCCGCGCCGTCCGCGTCTCGGTGCGGGAAGGGACCGGGGACTGGCCGCCGCTGCTGCTGTGCAACGGCATCGGCGCGAGCCTGGAACTGTTCCAGCCGTTCGTCGACGCCCTCGATCCGCGGCGGCCCGTCATCCGGTTCGACATGCCCGGTGTCGGCGGGTCGCCGGCCCCGGTGGCCCCCTACCACCTGGCCACGCTGCCGTCGCTGCTGGCCGGCCTGCTCGATCAGTTCGGCTATGAGCAGGCCGACGTCCTGGGCATCTCCTGGGGAGGCGGGCTCGCGCAGCAGTTCGCGCTGAGCCGCCCGGACCGGGTGCGCCGGCTGGTGCTGGTGGCGACCGCGCCGGGCGCACTGATGGTCCCCGGGCATCCGCGGGTCCTGCTGCGCATGCTCACGCCGCGGCGGCACCGGCACCCGGGATACGCGGCCCGCATCGCTGGCGAGCTGTACGGAGGCAGCGCGCGGAAAGACCCGATCGTGGCCCGTGACCTGCTGCACGCCACGACCCGCCTGGGCCCGGCCCGGGGCTCCTTCTACCAGCTGGTCTCCACCATCGGCTGGACCAGCCTGCCGCTGCTGCCGAGGTTGCGGCCGCCCACCCTGATCCTGGCCGGTGACGACGATCCGATCATCCCGGTGATCAACGCGCGGATCATGCACCGGCTGATCCCGCACAGCCAGGTGCACGTCTATCACGGCGGCCACCTCGAGCTGGCCACGGACGCGGAACGCCTCGCTCCCGTCGTGGAGGCATTCCTTGCCGAGAGGAGCTGAGGTTGACCCAGATCGCTAGCGAACATCTCGGGGAGTCTCTCGGGACGGACTTCTTCTCGGTCCGCGAGCAGTTCACCGACGAGCAGTGGGACCGCTGGCTGCCGGACATGGCCCGGATGGCCAAGCTGGGGGCCTTCGCGCTGACCGAGCCGCAGCATGGCTCGGACTCGGTCGCCCTGGAAACCTCGGCCCGCCAGGACGGTGACGGGTGGGTGCTGAACGGCCGCAAACGGTGGATCGGCCTGGGCACCGTCGCCGACCTAATCGTGGTCTGGGCCCGCAACACCGAGGACGGCCAGGTCAACGGGTTCGTCGTGGAGAAGGGAACACCGGGATACCAGGCCAGCGTCATCGAGGGGAAGGTGTCGCTGCGCTCGGTGTGGCAGGCCGACATCACCCTGGACGAGGTGCGGGTGCCTGCCGAGAACCGGCTGCCCGGGGCGCGCTCGTTCAAGGACACCACCCGGGTCCTGGCCACCACCCGGAGCACCTGCGCCTGGGCGGCGCTGGGCCACGCCACCGCCGCCTACGACACCGCCTTGCGGTACGCGCTGGAGCGGCGGCAGTTCGGCGAGCAGCTAGCCAGTTTCCAGATCATCCAGCAGCGGCTGGTGTCGATGCTGGCCGACCTCACCGCGATGCAGCTGTACTGCCTGCAGATCGGCCGCCTGGCCGAGGCCGGCCGACTGACCCCTACCGTGGCCGGGCTGGCCAAGATGCACAACACCCGCAAGGCCCGCGCGATAACCGCCGAGGCGCGCGACATGCTGGGCGGCAACGGCATTCTGCTCGACTACCAGGTCATGCGGCACATGGCGGACATGGAGGCGATCCACACGTTCGAGGGCACCGAGACCATGCAGACCCTCATCGTCGGCCGCGCCGTCACCGGCATCGGAGCCTTCACGTAGCTGCACGCCGAGCGCCAAGAGCCCGGAGCGAGAACTGCGGAAGGTGCGCAGTTATGACAAGCGAAACGCCTGCACTAGGTATTTGCCTTGAGGAGTACGAGTATCCCTACCCGGTTCAGCCAAGACACTGAGGTGATCTCAGCGAAATAGGTTCGGACAGCCGGGCTTTATCCTGCCGAAGCGGGAAATTCGGGAAGACACGCGGACGAAGCGGGCCAAGTTGAGACCTGGCAAGTGGTATGCCCGGCGGCGCGACGACGACACGGTGATGCGGGGCGCTGCGGAGGATCTGGACGGCAGGCTCGTGCTGGACCAGCAGCAGCGGCCCTTGGCGCCGGTCCCGCCCAGGTACCCGGTCGCGCCGCCGCCGCTGCCCGCTGGGCCGCCAGCCCCTAACGAACTAGGCTGAGCCCGGTTCGCCATGTCCCCCGGCTGTGTCAGGGCAGCCAGCCTCAAGTCGACCGCATTGAGGAAGGCGTCAACCTCTTCCTCGTCGTAGCCCCGCAGACGGGTTGTCGAGAACTTCTTCTTTCGGATCTCATCTACTGGCAGAGATGGTTCCCTTATCCCGAGGAACGTCTGGCGAATAGCCTCGAGGAAGGCGTCAACCTCCTCGATGTTGTAGCCAGGCCGCAGGCGGGTAGTGGAAAATTCCCTGGACGCAGCCCACTCGCCGAGAACAATGCCGCCAGCTTCCGGGCTTGGCGCAGGCTCTGGATTGGCACGCCATCGTCGCTTCGAGGCAACCCCGGTCAGGGTCGCCTGTATCCCGCAGCGCTCGGCGGCCTCGCCGATCGCGGTCAGCGTCTTGGGGCTGGGGGTTCCCGACCTAGTCGTGCCCCTCGCGGTGACGGTCCTCCCATCACGCAGCACAACCCATAGCGCCCACCAGTGTTGAGACTCCCCGCCCAGGGCCGACCCGTCGGTGAAGCAGCTCACCTCAGCCAGGCTGAACCGGTAGGTGCGGAAGAAATTGCGGACCGTCACGCCGTCGGGATCGACACGCAGTCCGATGCGCCAGCCCCGGACACAGCCCCAGATCAACAGGGCGGTGAGGATGACCAGGTAGGTGACAACGGCCGGGCGGGGGGCGTGCCTGACCCAAGGCGGTCCGGCGCTCACCCAGCTTCCGGCGAGGACGCAGGCGGCGCACGTGCCCAGGATCGCCACGACCCGGGGCTCTCCGGTGGCGATTGTGGCAGCTCGCGACCTGCCATGCTTGGGCATAGCGCATTATGGCCGGTGGCGCTCCATCGCGGCAACGGCAGACCGCACCTCACGTGGCCGGGCAATCGAACCGGCGCGACAATCCCTGTGCCTTTGAGCCGGGCAACGTCCAAAGTCGTTCCGCCAGTGATGCCCCCATGCCCGTTACGTGCCCGATCGGGCGGTCAGACACGGGTACCGCCTCGCGCTGGACAGGTCAGGATCCCCGACAGAGGGGAAGGTGCAAGAATCCTGGCTGCGGCCCAGATCCGCGGATGGCCCGCTGAGATACGTGCCCGCCCCTCAACGAAATTCATGTGATGTAGCCGTGCTCGAAATGGGTGAGGACGAGCGCCGCGCGGGCGATGCCGCCGATCTTGCCGGGGCTGGCGGTGATGTGGCGCAGGGTGCGCCATCGGCCGGTGAGTAAAGCCCGCCTGTCCGAACCTATTTCGCTGAGATCACGAGGCGATCCATGTCGGGCACTCCACCGGCGGCGGCGAAGTCGCCCGGTACATCGGCCGGCACGGCCAGAGCCGGGCGGCCCGGGCGGTGCTGATCAGCTCGGTGCCGCCGCTGATGGTGCAGACCGACGCCAACCCCGGCGGCCTGCCCAAGAGCGTCTTTGACGACCTGCAGGCCCAGCTGGCCGCCAACCGGTCGGTGTTCTACCGGGCGCTGCCCGCCGGCCCGTTCTACGGCTTCAACCGGCCCGGCGTCACCCCGGTCGAGGCGATCATCGAGAACTGGTGGCGGCAGGGCATGACGGGGCCGCTGTCCGCCAAGCTCGTCCAGCACGGCACCTTGAAGACCTACCACGGATACCCCCACGGCATGCCCACCACCCAGGCCGCCACCATCAACGCCGACCTGCTGGCCTGGCTGAAATCCTGACCGGCCCGGCGGCTGGGCCTCGGCGAGGCCTCAGACCTGGGCGTATTGCTGGTCATGCTGGCACTGAGCTTCGCAGCGCGAATGTCTGGCCTTCGCGCTGCAGACAGGGCAGGTCCACGGCATCTGGGGCGGCACGACCGAGCACGAGCGCGCGGCCGGCCGGCGTAAGCGAACGGCGTCCGCTGCGCCGATCGGCACGATGTCGACCCGGTAGACGGCTTCCGACTCACGCTTCATACCCGACTCGATGCCGCGGACCAGCGACTTAACCTGAGCGCCGGTGAGCTCATCGTCAACGTCAAGGCGCGCGGTAACCCACGCCCGGCCCGGCCCGGTAAAGGTGACCAGGATCTCGCGAATGGCGGTCACACCGGGGTAGTCGAGGAGGAAGGCGCGTATTCTGTCTTCGTCAGCGGACTGCAGTGGCTGGGTGAAGTCATCGGCATCTTGCCGCGGCGACGTCGCGGGGGTCAGCAGCCAGACGCCGACCAGGAAGTCGTGACTGCGCTTGACGAGCCGGAGACTGGTGCGGATGAGCACCAGCCCGATGAGCACCGCGGCTATCCCCTGGGGTATGGACGATCCGGTGATCTGATTAAGGGCCAGGGCGGCCAGCGTGATCACGTCTCCCGACACGGACACCGCGTCCTCGACGAAGACGGCCCGCAGTGTCGGGTCAGACGTGACCCTGGACTCCTCCAGGAGGTCCCGGTGGTAGCGGCGCCCCCGGACAACCATCTGGCCCGCTGACTGGCGGAATGACACCAGGTCAAAGACGGCAGAGATCGCCAGCACGACGTAGGCCACGGTGAACGACGAGGTGGCGCTGGGGTGGATCAGCTCGGTGATGCCTTCGCGCAGGGAGAACGCCGCGCCGGCCACGAACACGCCGAGGGCCGCGATCAGCGCCCAGAAGTAGGCTTCCCGCCCGTACCCCAGGGGATGCCGGTCGTCAGGGCGGCGGGTGCTGCGGCGCTGAGCGACGAAGAGGAACAGGTCGTTGGCGGTATCGCTGAGTGAATGCGCGGCCTCGGCGGCCATTGCGGACGAACCGGTGAAGATTGCTACGGCGACCTTGGCGAGCGCGACCCCGATACCTGACCCAAGGGCTACCAATACGGTCCGCATGCTGTCGTTCGGCATGACGCGACCTCCACTCTCCCGGGCGTCGGCCTCTTCTGTCTTTAGAGCATGCCCGCGGTGCTGGAGGACACGCCGGGGGTTCCGGGACTGGACCTGCCGGACCTCGGCATCGCCTCCGTGGCACGCGGCTTCGGCTGCCGCGCGGCCGACGTCGCGACCGCCGAGGAGCTGGAGCAGGAGTTCAAGACGGCCCTGAGCGCCGAGACCACGACGGTCATCGTGGTGCGCACGCAACCCCAGAACGCCATGCTGTAAAGAGCCTGAGCCAGGTCCGGGCCGTAACACCACGGTCCGTTCGGAGTAATTTAAGAGTCTTTCTGTCCGAACGGGCCAAGGTATCACTTCCGCATCAGCCTGGCTCCGGGGTCTCCCGCAGGCGGCGGCGGGATGCTTCCACCTCGGCCTCGGCGGCGGCGCGGTCGGCCCAGGCCGTGTCCCGGACGCCCTTGCCCGGCTCCAGTTGCTTGTAGATCAGGAAGAAGTGCTCGATCTCCAGCCGGTCGAACTGGGGCAGGTCGACCAGGTCGCGCAGGTATTCCTGGCGCGGGTCGCCGGCGGGCACGCACAGGACCTTGTCGTCGCCGCCCTTCTCATCGGTCATCCGGAACATGCCGATCGGGCGGCTGCGGATCAGGCAGCCGGGGAACGTGGGCTCCTGGACCAGGACCAGCGCGTCGAGCGGGTCACCGTCCTCGCCCAGGGTGTCGGGCACGAAGCCGTAGTCGGCCGGGTACTGGGTCGCGGTGAACAGCGTGCGGTCCAGGCGGATCAGGCCGCTTTCGTGGTCGACCTCGTACTTGTTCCGGCTGCCGCGCGGGATCTCGATCAGGACGTCGAACTCCATGGTCATCAGTCCGGCGGCGTGCTGAGCAGCAGCGGGTAGGCCCGGCGGTCGAGCCGGCCGGACAGGTCGAGGTGCACGAACTTCTCCTGGGTGTACCGGTCGCCGGCCTCGACCCAGTCCCCGTCGATGAGCATGGAATAGTGCGGGACGGTGTCCATCCCGGCCCCCTTTCGAGGCGTGATCCACGACTTTAAGGCGCGACGAACCCGAGGATAACGTGCCCGCAACACGAGGATGAGCGGTTTCCTCGGGCCGCCGGCACAACGGTTGTGCCGCCGTACCAACACCCGGGAACAGGCTTGATACCGGAGACCGACGACCGCCAGAGCCTGCGGCCGGACAATGAGCAGCGTGACGAACCTGGCCAAGAACCTGACCGACACCACCCGGGTCCACGCCGGACGGGTGGCCGTGCGGGTGGACAACGCGGCGATGACCTACCGGGCCCTGGACGAGGCGAGCGCCCGGGTGGCCGGGCTGCTGCACGAGCGCGGCCTCAAGCCCGGCGACCGGGTCGGGATCATGATGCCCAACGTCGCCGAGGTCCCGGTGGTGTACTACGGCGTGCTCCGGGCCGGCGGCGTGGTCGTCCCGATGAACCCGCTGCTCAAGGCGCGGGAGGTCACCTATTACCTCGGCGACTCCGGGGCCGGGCTGATCTTCGCCTGGCACGCGTTCGCGGACCAGGCCCGCGCCGGCGCGGAGCAGGCCGAGGCGGAATCAATCGTGGTGGACGGGGCCAGCTTCGCCGACCTGCTGGCCTCCGCCACTCCGGACTACCAGGTCGCGGACGTCGGCGACGAGGACACCGCGGTGATCGTTCAACCTCCCCGGCCGCGAGCGCAAGCCCGGCTCGATCGGCACGCCCATCCGGGACGTCCAGATGCGCGTGGTGGACAAGGAAGACCACGAGCTTGCGGAGGGCGAGGTCGGCGAGATCGTGATCCGCGGGCCGAACGTGATGAAGGGCTACCGGCAGCGCCCCGAGGCCACCGCCGAGGCGCTCGCCGGCGGCTGGTTCCACACCGGTGACCTGGCTCGGGTCGACGAGGACGGCTACTTCTACATCGTGGACAGGAAAAAGGACCTGATCATCCGCGGCGGCTACAACATCTACCCGCGGGAGATAGAAGAGGTGCTCTACGAGCACCCCGCGGTCGCCGAGGCCGCCGTCGTCGGCCTGCCGCACGCCTCGCTGGGCGAGGAGGTCGGGGCCGCGGTGGCCCTCAAGCCGGGGGCCGCCGCCACGCCCGAGGAGCTGCGCGACTACGTCAAGGGCCAGGTAGCGGCGTACAAGTACCCGCGGCACGTATGGATCGTGGACGCGCTGCCCAAGGGCGCGACCGGCAAGATCCAGAAGCGGGATATCGTCATCCCGGCCGAGCTGGCAGCGTCGAATTTGCCTGGGCCTAGAGCCACGCCGCTGTGAGGCTGCGCCCGTGAGGCTGCTGCTGCTCGCTCCGCCGGGGGCCGACAAGGGCACCCAGGGCGAGCGGCTGGCGGCCTGGTCCGGCGCCCGGCACATCGCACGAAGCGGCGGTAGCCGGGGTCTCGCCACTGGACCTCCAAATGGGAGGTCAGCCCCGGGACCATCACCAGATCGGGCCCCTCGCCTGATAGGCAATGCGAAGGCCCCCCGATTTGGCGTAGTGCGTCTCGGGATCCATCTCCGAGTGATTCTCCCGCTGCCCTCACCAAAGCGCGACCGTGACCAGCCTGCAGATCTCCGGTGTTTGCCGACGGCGCCGGGTTATTCCTCAATGGCCCCGCCCACGGCTCGCAGATGATCACGGAAACTCAGGGAAGGCGTCCGCTGGCGCTCGGCAAGATAGCTGTCGAACTGCACTTGACTGCGCAGGGAGACACCTGCATGGAGCTGTTCGGCCTGGCGCCGCTCGGCGTCGCGGATCGTCTCCGCAAGCGTGAAGACCTCCCCGGCGCGGGTGGCCGACACGAACAGCACGCCATCGTCATCGCCTAGGATCAGGTCCTCACGATCCACGGCCCAATCTCCCACCGTGGCGGACGCCAGCGCATCGGGAGCCCGGGCATCGAGACGCCGCGGGCCGGCCGGGATCGCTCCCAGGCTGAAGACCGGCAGCCCAATCGCCTGGATGTCGGTGGTGTCGCGATGAAGTCCCCAGATCACGATTCCGTCCAGCCCTGCAGCCTGAGCCTCCAGAACCACCAGGTCGCCGACGCAACTCTCATCGAGGCGCCCGTCGTTGTCGGCCACCAGGACCTCGCCCGGTGCGGCCCCTTGGAGCGCCTCGAGGAAAATATCGACGCTGCCGGCATGCCGGGCAGGACACACCCGCCCAGCCAGCCGGCTGCCGGGCACGACCGCGTGCACAATCGCGGGCGCGCAGCGCACCGGGAGCTGAGCGCGAATGCATGCATCCGCCAGGTGGGCAGTGGTCAGCGCCGCAAACCGCTGCCGAAGCTCTTGGTAATCCATACTTACGCCTTCCTGATCTCATCTTCGCGGTGAGGGTTACCCGACCATGCTCAGCGCGCTCGGGTGGCGATCCCAGAGCCAATACGGCAGAATTGGTTTGCAGATGAAGCCAATCGAGCTAAGCGGGCGTTTGGGCCGCTGGTCATCCGGCCGCGGGCCGCTGCCCGTGCTTCTTGCTACCCGGCTACGGCGGCTGATTGACGCGGGTGAGCTATCGCCAGGTGAGCCGCTGCCACCTGACCGGGCTCTCGCTTCGGCGCTGGCGGTCGGGCGCAGCACCGTGGTGGCCGCCTATGACCTGCTGCGCCGTGACGGGCGGATCGTCCGGCGCCAGGGCAGCGGCACGCAAGTGGCCGGGCTCGCGCGTGCCGCCGGGCGGCCTACGACCGGCGCGCCGCTGTTCTTGCATCTGCTGGAGCCGCGCGATGATGTGATCCAGCTCACCTGTGCCGCCCCGAGCACGCCGCCACCGGAACTGGCAGACGCCTACACAAGCATCGTGCCCACGCTGGCCAGGATCTCCGGTGATATCGGCTATCACCCAACGGGCCACCGGGTGCTGCGCGCCGCGATCGCCGAGCGCTACACCCGGCACGGGATCCGCACCGGTCCTGAACGCATTCTGGTTACCAACGGCGCCCAGCAAGCCCTGTCACTGCTCGCCCGCGCCTTTCTTACCCCCGGTGCCTCGGTGCTGGTGGAGGCACCTACCTACCACGGCGCGCTAGAGGCGTTCCGTGACGCCGCGGCCGTGCTTCGCACGCTGCCGGTCGGGCTCAGCGGGCTGGAGATGGCCGCCCGGCAGCACCGCCCCGCCCTCGCCTACGTGATCTCGACCTTCCACAACCCGACCGGCTCGGTGCTGTCCCCGCTGGCCCGGCGGACGCTGGCGGAGACCGCCGCGGCCACCGGCGTTCCGCTGATCGATGACGAGGTGCTGGCAGATCTTGGTTTTCCTGGCGAGCAGGCCCCGCCGTCGCTGGCCGCCTATGCAGACACCGTGATCTCGGTCGGCTCGCTGTCTAAGACCGTCTGGGCTGGGCTGCGCATCGGATGGGTGCGCGCCCCTGAGCCGGTGATCGCCCGGCTCGCGCGGCTGCTGGCCGTGCACGACCTTGGCGGGAACATCCCCGGCCAGCTGGCCGCCGCCGACCTGCTGCCACGGCTGGAGCCGCTGTCGCGGCGCCGGGCAGCGGAGCTGAAAGCCCGCCATGACCACCTGCGCGCACAACTGGCCCGCCATCTTCCCGACTGGCACGCACCGCCCGTGCGCGGCGGGCAAACCCTGTGGGTACGCCTGCCACACGGCGACGCGACCTCTTTTGCGCAGGCGGCATTGCGCGACCGCATCGCGGTGCTGCCAGGAAGCGGACTCGACGCATCGGGCCGAAGCGGGGAGTATCTGCGCCTCCACTTCCTCGCCTCCCCCAGCGACCTGACCGAGGCCACCCGCCGTCTCGCCAAGGCATGGCGCACCTACCATCCGCAGGCCCGGGTCACCTCACCAGCCGCACTGACGGTATGAGGGTGCACGCAGATCTTCCGTCGCTGCCCCTTTGCCCATTGCGGGTAACGGCCGGGCTGACGGGACATTCCAGCCTGGCGGCGGCACGGTCTCTCAGGTGGGGAAGGCCTGCTGGAGCCGCACCGCGATCAGCTTCTCGACCAGTGGCACCGGAAGTGGCTGGTCGATGCCGAAACGCAAGGCCCCCGAAGAGGTTGAGTACCCGGTCAGCTCATCTTTAAGTTGCGGAAAGACCGAGCCGCTGTGGGGGAGATAGCTCAGATGATTCTTAAACGCGGCGAACCCGGCGATCGTCTTTCCCCGGACCTTGAAGGCCGGCACGCCGTAGGAGATCCCCTGTTCGGCCTCTGGGAGGATATCCAGGATCGTCTGCCGCAACCGGGCCAGCGTGGTGCGCTTCGGCTCCTCCAGAGCATCTATGTACTGGTCGACTTCCTCGGCAGGCACGGCCCTATTCTGCTGATCGACCAGCTTCCTTAGCAAGGAGCGCAACCTGGGGAAGGTAGTGCCTCCGCTGGCCAGCGCCCGCCCAGCGGCTCCGCCGCAGTCAGGGCTGTCCCGAGCGCCTCCAGGTTCGCCAGTTCCCGGGTGTAGGTATCCAGGTGCATCCGCTGCTTGACCGTCTTGGCCTCGGGGACCCGGTTGACCCAGATCGTGTGCTGCGGCGTCAGCCCCCTCAGCAGCCCCTCGCCGTCATCCCGGGCCTCCCAGGTGCGGTCGAGCACGGCTGCCCAGAACGCGCCTAGCCGCGCCGGGTCACCTGCGCCCAGGCACAAGTCCTTGAATCGCGCGATCGCCACGGAAAGAAAGCTATCCCGCCGCACCGGCACCTGACTGACGACGGCACACAGTGGATCCGTCCATTCCTGGCCGGTAAGCGGTGCCGATGCCGGGCTGACCGGGAGTAGGGTGCTGACGTGGGAGGCAGCTCTGGCCAGCTCGCTTCTGATCTCATCGGGCGGGTGCGCGAGGAGGTCTGCGCGGGCGCGAGCCGGAACCGGTTTGTTGACCTGCTAGAGGCCGGCGGTGTGCCGCGGGACAGGCTGACCTGGCTCGCGGGTGAGCAGTTCCGCATCCTCGGCAGCGACCAGCGTAGTTTCGCATTGCTGGCGGCCCGTTTCCCGGATCCGCCGGCCGGTGAGCTGTTCCTGTCCCTAGCGCAGGGTGAGCTGGCCGCGCTGCGGCTGCTGGCCGATTTCGCGGGCGCGCTGGGGTGGGGTGAGCAGGAGCTGCGGGCCTACGAGCCGCGGCCGCTGGCGCAGGCTTACCCGGCGTATCTGGCCTGGAGCGCGCTGTTCGGAACGTGCAGCGGGGTGGCGCTGGCCATGCTGGCCAACCTGGAGGAGTGGGGCGGCTACTGCGGCCGGGTCGCCGAGGCGCTGGTGACCCGCTACGGCCTGTCTGAGCGGGCTGCCGGGTTCTTCCGGTTCTTCGCCGCGCCGCCACCGGGCTTCACCGAGCAGGCGGCCTCCGTCGTCGCCGCCGGGCTGGCCGCGGGTGAAGATCCGCAGGAGGCGCGGCGGGCGGCCCTGGCCCTGCACGCATACGAGATCGCGTTCTGGGACGCGCTCGCCGACGGCCTTCGCGATGGACCGCGAGGATCATGAGCGCAAAATAGCCGCCTGTCGACCCGGAACCCGCGAGCCCGCATGTCTCTCGAGCGCCCGCGTCGGCATTTAGTCCAGCCTGGTGGCTCGCTATTTTGCGGCCAGATCACGACGTGCTGCCGAACTCGCTGCACGCTGAGGCGCCGCCACCTGCTCGGGCGGCGTAGCGCATTGGCGCTGTCACCGTGTCAGCCCGGCAGCGTCTGCTCGAGCTCGGCCGCCGCAGCGGCTCGACGGCTAACTCACCGCCGTCCCGGACCGCCCGGCCCCGCCGGTCCCCAGGGTCGCGGACGTGAGCGCGGGATCGGTGGGCTGCCCGGCAGCCTCGCCCTGATTTGATATAGACGCTTGACAGGCCGGCCGGGAGTCGGCCATGGCGAAGTGCCTGTAGATCTGGGTGTCCTGAAGTGCCGCGTGAGCCGCCGGGACTGGCCGGCTAGCTTGTCCGCTTCGGCGCCCGCGGGCAGCGGTTCTGCGATCATGAGCCAATGCCTTCACGACGCATGGAGTGGGCGGTGGCCGGCGCCCTGGCCGGCTGGGCGGCTGCCCGGCTCGCGGGCGCTGATCGTCTCCGGTTCGCCGAAGCGTGGGCCGTGCCGTTGCTGTCGTTCACCCCGCAGGTAACCGCGGGAGCGTGGGCCGGTGCGCTGTTGTTGCGCGGCGCGGGCCCGGCTGCCGCGACCGCGGTTGCCGGGACTGCCCTGACCGCCGCGGTGGGCCCTCGCGCGGTACCGTGCCGCCAGCCGCCCGCGGCGGGGCCCGTGCTGCGGGTCTTGACGGCCAATCTGCTCGTCGGCCGGGCCCGGGCCGAGGTGGTTGTCGAGCTGGTCTGCCGTACGGACGCGGACGTGCTGTTCGTGCAGGAGCTCACCGGCGAGGCGGCAGCCAGGCTCCTGCAGGCCGGGCTGGGCGATCTGCTCCCGCACCGGGTGACGCAGCCGGTGCCGCACGGCACGCGAGGCAGCATCTACGCCCGCTACCCGCTGCGCGGCGGGCCGTTCGCCGCGCCAGTATCTGCAGCCCGGTGCACCGCTCGGCTTGAGCTTCCGTCCGGGCAGTCCGTGGAACTGGCCTGCATACACGCGGCTCCGCCGAAGCCGCCCTGGTCCCCGGCCACCACGGCCCGGTGGCGCAGTCAGCTGTCCGCGCTGCCCGCGCCCGGTGACAGCCCGCGCATCCTCGCCGGAGACTTCAACGCCACCCTCGATCACGCGCAGTTCCGCCGGCTCCTGCGCCGAGGCTACCTGGACGCGGCCAGCCAGGCCGGCAACGGGCTGTCCCCTACCTGGGGACCACGACCCGGCCGGCGCCCGGCCCTGCTCGCGATCGACCATGTCCTCATCGACAGGCGCTGCGCGGTCCTGACCACTTCGGCCCACTGGCTGACCGGCAGCGACCACCGCGCACTGTACGCCGAGCTCCGGCTCCCCGCGGCGGATAGCCCGTAGGACCGGGCAGCACCGACCACAAAGTGACCACCGCGAACCGCCGCCAGCACGCCCCTGGCCCCAAGCCCTCCTAGCACCGCAACTGCCCCAGAGCCGGCCTCTGGACCGGACAGGCAGGCATCGCCTGCCGGCGCCTCGCTCCAGCGGCGCGCCTGAACCGTCTGATTGAGGACTAAGGCGACGCCTGATTGGCGCATTAACGAGGGCGACATATCTGGGCGATCTGCGCCGGGGACTGCCCAGGCTTGGCTTGACTCAGCTGGGGGGCAATTCCCGGGACAACCGACGGCGACGATCGGTGTTCGCCGCCGCGTCCGCTTCAGCTGAGCTGAGGCGCGGCGGGCGCCCTTAGCCGGTCAGCGAGGCTGGATCTCGCCCATCGGGCCGAAGCCGTCATGCGGGGTGTCGATGTAGATAATCTGCGGCTGCGTGGCCACCAAGTCGGGTGCGGTGTCAAAAAACCTCTTCACGTAGGGTTGCTTGACGTGCGTGGCGCCCGCCTCGGCATCCTTGAAGCCCTCGATGCACACAAACTCGTTGTCGCTGGTAAGACTCCGGGCGAACTGGAAGAACAAGCAGCCGTCCTCTGAGTTGACGTCCTTGGCGTAGGAGTCGGCCAGCGCCAGCCACTCGTCCATCTTTTCGGGCCGGATCTGCATCTTGATGTTGATCAGGATCATGGATCTCCTCCTGCTAGGTGACAGACCTCATAATCGTGGTGCGATCGCCAGCGACCGTCAACTGCAGCGGTCGCCTGCCTGGGTGCCTGGCACCCGCTGGGATCGCGGGCAGGCATCCGGGGTACCCCGGCCTCGCCCAGCTGGCAGGACCCGGATCCAGTTCGAGCGATGCCATCCCGAATTGGGGAAGAGGCCGGGTGCGGCGACGAGTTCAGTCTTGACCTGACCGTGAGCGACCGATAGCTGCTGCGCACAAATCGGGGTGTTCTGGCGAGTCGGCGGTGATGGTCGGGGGCGCCTGCTCCGGCCATGCCGTGGTGGTGTCAGCGAGTCTGGTCATCGCCTGGCGCCGGTCAGGTGGGGTGGGCCGGGCTGCTGGCGCGGGGCCGCCCGGGCTTGCGCATCTGCCCGGCGTGGCTTGGCAGCCGGCCTGCGTCGGCCAGCGCTCGGCGCAGCAGGTACTCGATCTGGGCGTTGGTGCTGCGCAGCTCGTCAGCGGCCCACCGGGCCAGCGCGTCGTGCACGGCGGGGTCCAGCCGCAACAGGATGCTCTTGCGCTCGCTCATCTGGTGATCGTGCCCGCCGTCACTGGTACAGGGTGCCGGTATTGACGACCTGCTGGGTGGCCTGCTCACTGCACAAGACCACGAGCAGGTTCGACACCATCGCGGCCTTGCGCTCCTCGTCTAGCTCGACCACGCCCTTCTCCTCTAGCCGGGCCAGCGCCAGCTCGACCATGCCGACGGCGCCCTCGACGATCTGCCGCCTTGCGCCGACGACCGCGCTGGCCTGCTGCTGGCGCAGCATGGCCTGGGCGATCTCGGAGGCATACGACAGCCGGGTCAGCCGGGACTCGGCGATGTCCACCCCGGCCGAGGCGACGCGGTCGGCGATCTCGGCCGACAGCCGCTGAGTGATCTCCTCGGCGTTGTCGCGCAGCGACAGCTCGCCCTCGCGGTGGCTGGTGTAGGGGTAGCTGGAGGCGATGTGCCGGACCGCGGTCTCGGTCTGGAACGCGACGAACTGGGGGAAGTCGTCGACCGCGTACAGCGCCTTGGCGGTGTCTTGCACCTGCCAGACGACCACCGCGGCGATCTCGATCGGGTTGCCGTCGGCGTCGTTGACCTTGGCCACCGCGGTCTCGTGGTTGCGCAGCCGGACCGAGATCTTGCGCCGCTTGGTGAACGGGTTCACGAACGCCAGCCCCGCAGTGCGCACGGTGCCCTGATACCGGCCGAACAGCTGTACCACCCGGGCCTCCCCCGCCACCACCTGCACCAGGCCGCCCAGGATCAGCCCGCCGACCACCAGCAGAAGGGTGGCCCACAGCGCCGCCGCGCCGCTTCCCGGGCTCTTGCTCTTGGTAAGGGCTGAGACCAGCAGCCCGATGCCAACGATCAGTGCTGGCAGGGCGATCACCACAGCCAAGGAGCCGGGGATGGACCAGGCCTCGCGCTCGGCGGGAGGCGGTGCCGCGGCCGGTTTGTCTATGCGGGCGATGGGCTGCATGGCCATTCCCTGTCACCTCCGGTTGACTTGCCTGATACATGTCTAGCATAGTGATATCAGTTTAAAGGGCAAGGACCCTCCCGGCGTGGCGGGCCCGAGGACGAGCGCGTCGCCGCCGGGTGGCCGACCCCACACTCCGCAGGAGGCATCCCGATGAACGCACCCAACGACAACACCGCTGCGCAAGGCCTTCGCGGGTGGTGGCTATCTCCCCCGCGACCCGGCATGCAACGCTGGATCTCGCCATGGGAGTACCGCCACCTCCGCGTCTCCGGGGTCACGCGTGCTGCCGCTGGCGGCTTCCAGCTCGGCATCGGCCTCGTTCTGCTCTCGCTTGGCCGTAGCGCGGGAACCGACCAGGAGCGGCGCAAAATGTACCGGTTGTCAGCGTGGTTCCTGGTGCCCGCGGCGGGGAATCTCGCGGCTGGCTACTGGTACACCACTATCGCTAGCTCCCCATCTCCCCGAACCTGAGCCTGGTCAGACGCCGATCGGGGCGACGATGCCCAGATCCGATCGTGGTGAAGGGCGTGGTCATATCCAGGATCTCGACTCGAACGTGTACGCGCTGGCGCTTGCGACCGGCAGGCTGCAGTGCGAGCCATGCCGACTACGTGCAGCACCAGTACCCGAGCGAAGGGCTGGTCCTGGTACTGCGGGTAGCGCCCTGCCAGCCGGGCCGCAAGGGCCGCCAGCCTGCGCGATCACTTCGGCCTGTCGCCCGGGGACCGGGTAGCGGTCGTGATGCGCAACCGGCCGGAGTACCTCGAGGCGCTGTTCGCTATCTGGCACGCCGAGTAGCTTGTCTGCGAAGCGCAGGATCGGTTCCGTCGGCCTGCAGCCCGGTACGGTAGTGGCCATGGTCAGCGACCACCAGAGCCCCATTCGTATGCCCACGGCGACACTCGGGGCCCGCGGACCGGTAGTCTCCCGGATCGGGCTGGGGCTGGCCGCTTTGGGCCGCCCGGCGTACATCACCAGCGGCCGTGAGGTGGACCTGCCCGACCGCAGCGTGGCCGGCATGCGGACCCGGACCTTCTCGATGCTGGACGCTGCCTACGCGGCCGGGGTCAGGTACGTCGATGCGGCCCGTTCCTACGGCCGTGCGGAGGAATTCCTGGCCGGCTGGCTGGCCGAGCGCGGCCATGCGGACGTGATCGTGGGTTCGAAGTGGGGATACCGCTATACCGGTGGCTGGCGGCTCGACGCTCCTCAGCAGGAGGTCAGGGAACATTCGCTGGCCATGCTCACAACCCAGCTGGCGCAAAGCCGGGCCCTGCTCGGTGACCGGCTCACCCTGTATCAGGTGCATTCGCTGACCCTTGATTCCGGATTGTTTACCGACGCTGCGCTGCTGGCCGCGCTGTCCCGGCTGCGTGCCGAGGGTGTGATCATCGGGCTGAGCGCGAGCGGCCCGCATCAGGCGGAAACGATCCGCCGGGCGATGTCCCTGACCGTTGACAGGCAGCAGCTGTTCACCGCGACGGAGGTGACATGGAACCTCCTGGAGCCATCCGTAGGCCCCGCCGCAGCCGAAGCCGCCGCGGCCGGGTGGGCGGTCCTGGTCAAGGAGGCAGTCGCCAACGGCCGACTGACTCCGGCGGGCGGCCCGCCGGCGCCGTTGACCGCGCTGGCCGCGGCGCGCGGTGTCACCGAAGACGCGATCGCGCTGGCCGCCGCGCTCGCCCAACCGTGGGCATCGGTTGTGCTGTCCGGCGCCGTCACCCGCACGCAGCTGGATGAGAACCTGGCCGCGCTCACCGTCGGCCAGCTTCCGGCGCTCAGCCTCGCCGAAGCCCCCGACGCCTACTGGGCGGAGAGGGCGGTCAGGCCATGGCACTGAGCTGTTCCCCAGCCCGCCGCGGCGTCGTGACCTCCGACCGTGCGGGATGGGCGGCACTCGGTGTCACATGCAGGCGGTGTGCGACCATGCTGGCTGTGGCGGAGCACCGTGCAGCGGACGCAACCGCCGTAGTGGATGCGCAGTCTCATGGGCATGAGACTGCGAGTAGCGACCGTGGTCGCCCTGGGCTGCGTCCTCGTGACCGAGTGCGGATCCGGCGCCCGCCCCGGAACCAGCGCGGTGAGCACCGCCCCTGTTACCCGCCCGGTCGCCGCCGCCCCGGCCGGCGCGGCCGGGAGCGGCGGCGCGGCCACGGCCCGATGCTCCGGGCAGGAGCGCCTGGGCGCCGGAGCGAAAGTGGCAGCCTGGCGGCTGGGCGCCATCCGGTTTGTCTCCGCTCGTTCGGGAATCGCGCTCACGGCTCCGCAGGTGCCCTGCGACCGCTCACTCGGACCCGAGGAGGGAACCGAAGTAAACTTCCTGGCCCAGACGGTACGCCTGGCGGTGACGGGGGACGGCGGACGCCACTGGGTGACCAGGGGAAGCGAACTGCCTGGTAGGACGCAGTCGCCGGAACCCGAGCAGGTCGCGGCGGTCTGGGGGCCGGATGTATGGGTGGTCAGCGACGCCGGGGTGCTGCTCGCAACGCACGACTACGGCGCTACCTGGGCCGCTCAGCCGCTGCCCGCACCGACCGTGGCGGCCGCGAGCGCCGGCGGGTGGATATGGGCGGTGTCCTGCCCGGCTGTGTCGGAGAACTGGTGCCGGCCGATTGTGGAGCGGATGAGACTTCCCGGCGGGAAATGGATCCGGGCACCTCTCGCGGCACCCGCCTCGCTGCCGGACGTGCAGCTCACCGTATTGTCCGGCCGCGCCGCCGTGCTGGTCATCTGGGGACCTCACCCCGCGCTGGCCAGCACCACCGACGGCGGCGCGCACTGGTCTGTGCGACCGGCGCCGGCTGGCCCGCCGATCCCGTGCGGCCAGGGCCCCGCAGGCTCGTTCACCGCGGCCAGCCCGGATGACTGGTGGCTGCTCTGCACGGGGGGCGCCGCGGCGGGCAGCAGCACCAAGGCCCTCTGGCGTTCTGCGGACGCCGGGCGAACGTGGACCGTGGTCTGCGCGATCACCAACCTGGCCGGGCCGCGGCACGCAGGCTCGCTGCCCTACCAGGACGGCGCCGTGATCGCCGCGGGCTCAGCGGACCGGCTCTGGATCGTGACACCGAACACGATCAGCATCAGCACGGACGGCGGCGTGTCGTGGTCCACGATTCAGCTCGATCCGCAAGGGTCCCTCGGGCAGTTCGACGTGCTGTCCAGCACCGTCGCCTGGGTGCTCGCACCTGGCGCCGGACTCTGGCAGACCACAGACGGGATCGCCTGGCCCTCGACCGGCGGCGCAGGTCCGTTAGCCGCACCGGACTGGAACACTCCAGTAACAGCGGCTGCGGACACGCTGGCCCGTATGTGCCGACTCACCTCAATCCGCTGACGAGGATTCCGGTGGTCTCGGCCACGGCTAGGCGGTCCTTGGAGATCTCCCGGTACTCCGGCGACGTCACCCAGGCCGTGAACGTCTCGCGATCCGGGAAGGCCATGGGGACGACCTTGTCGCCGTGCCACTGTCCTTCGGTCACGTCGGGCTGTTCGTCTGCTGCCCAAAGCTGCCGCTCGTCATTGACGCCTCCGCCATCTCCACTTCGTCTTCACCGGATGCGCAATTGAGTGCTGCTGACTCATCGTTAGAGTGGCGTCCAAGAAAAGGGGGTCGCCATCGCCGAGATCGTAATTGTGGGTGCTGGGGTCGTCGGCCTCGGTACTGGGCTTTTGCTTTGCGGGGACGGCCACGAGGTGACGGTCCTGGAACGCCAAGTTGGCGTCCATCGTCGTCGGCGATTAGGGGCGGATTGATGAGAGCCGAGACAGGCGAGGCAGGCATCGAGTACGACGTGGCCGGAGCGGGCCGGCCGGTGATCCTGCTGCACGGGTTCCCCGACTCAGGACGGCTGTGGCGCAACCAGGTCCCGGTCCTGGCCGACGCCGGGTTCCAGGTCATCGTCCCTGATCTACGCGGCTACGGGCGCTCGGACAAACCCGGGACCGCCGCTTCGTATTCGTTTCCCTCGCTGGTGGGAGACGTCATGGCCGTGCTGAGCGATGCCGGGGCGGAGCAGGCCCACGTCGTGGGCCACGACTGGGGAGCGGCTCTAGGATGGGTGTTCGCGTCGCTGCTACCTGACCGGGTCGATCATCTCGCCGTGCTGTCGGTCGGCCACCCCGCCACGTTCCGGCGGACGCCGGAACAGTGCGAGAAGTCCTGGTACATGCTCTTGTTCCAGTTCCCCGGCGTCGCCGAGCAGTGGCTCAGCGACAACAACTGGGCCAACTTCCGCTCCTGGGCCCGCCACCCTGACTCCGAGGCCGTCATCACCGAACTGAAGGCCACGCAATCGCTGACGCCCGCTCTCAACTGGTACCGGGCCAACGTGCCTCCCGAGTCCTGGGTGGCGCCTCCCGTGGCATTGCCGGCCGTGCAGGCGCCCACTATGGGGATATGGAGCAGCGGTGACATGGCCCTCACCGAGACACAGATGACCGATTCGGCCGAGAACGTGACCGGGCCCTGGCGCTATGAACGCATCGACGGCCCCGGCCACTGGATGCAACTGGAAGCTCCCGACACCGTCAACCAGCTTCTACTGGACTTCCTTCCCAGGTAGACGACTTAGCCCGGGCAGCAGCGAACCACGGCGACCGAACAGAACCGGGCGATCGGAGCCCAAGCCCGAACACGCGACGGTGTCGGCGCCGACGCGCGCTGTGGTGGCCGTGGTGGCCGTCGACATGGTTGTTAGGGTAGCTAATGAGCCGTGGCGGGCTAGGGAAGAGTTGTCCCCGATCGAAGGGCCGCGCCGATGAAGCTGCCTCCCGTTGAGTACGAGGCGCCGACGACCGTTGCTGAAGCTATCGATTTGCTGGCTGAGCACCTTGACGAGGCGAGCGTGCTCGCCGGCGGCCAGAGCTTGATACCGCTGCTGGCGTTGCGGCTGGCGCGCCCGGCGGTCCTTATCGACATCAACGGCATAGTTGAGCTGTCCGGGGTGTCGGCGGCAGACGGCTGGGTGGCGATCGGCGCCATGACGCGGGAGTACGTTGCCGAGGAATCTGAGGCCGTTGCCGATGCCGTGCCGTTGCTGGCGGCCGCTCTGCCATTGATCGGTCATGAGGCAATCCGCAGCCGCGGCACGATAGGAGGCAGCCTGGCGCATGCCGATCCGGCCGCCGAGTTGCCGGCCGTGGCCAGGGCCCTCGATGCCGAGTTCGTGGTGCGCGGCCCGTCGGGCGAGCGGGTGATCCCGGCGGCGCAGTGGTTCGAGGGTTATCTCACGACGTCACGCCGTCCTGACGAGCTGCTCCTGGAGGTACGGTTCCCGGCCGCAAGAGGGGGCACGGGGGTTAGCTTCCAGGAGGTCGCCCGGCGCCACGGTGACTTCGCCCTTGTCGGCCTGGCGGTGTCACTGGGGTTGTCCGGCGGGGTGATCAGTGATGCCCGGCTGGCGTTTGCCGGGATTTCTGATGTGCCGGTCCGGGCTGCCGCCGCGGAGGATCTGCTGGCCGGCGAGAGGCCGTCGACGGAGCTGTTCGATGAGGCGGCCCGCCGCGCAACCGACGATATCGACCCGCCGGCCGACCTGCACGGGTCGTCGGACTACCGGAAGACGGTCGCGGCCGCTATCGTGCGTCGCGGCCTGCGAGCAGCTGCGGACAACGCCCGTGAGAGGCAGTGATTGATGGTGGACATCACCCTGAGGGTCAACGGTGCGACGTGCACGGGTTCGCCGGAGGCGCGCAAGACGCTGGCGGACTTCCTGCGGGATGACCTCAATCTCACTGGCACACACGTCGGCTGCGAGCACGGGGTCTGCGGTGCGTGCACGGTCATCGTCGACAGCCGGGCGGTCCGTTCGTGCCTGATGCTGGCGGTCCAGGCCGCCGGCAGCGAGGTGACGACGATCGAGGGGCTAGGCCCCGACGGCGGGCTGGGCGTACTGCAGCAAGCGATGTGGGATTCACATAGCTTCCAGTGCGGTTTCTGCACCCCGGGGTTTGTCATGCAGGCGGCCTCGTTCCTCAGCAACCACCCCGACGCCGGCGAGCAGCAGATCCGCGAAGCGCTATCCGGCAATATCTGCCGGTGCACTGGCTACCAGAGCATCATCGATGGCGTCCTGCTGGCCGCCGAGCGCAACCGCGAGCGCTGAGCGAGGGAGCGACCATGGCAGAAATCGTGGCAGAGCGCTACACCGGCGCCAGCATCAAGCGTTCTGAGGACCCGCGCATCCTTACCGGCGCAGGCCGGTACGTCGACGACATCAAGCTGCCGGGGATGCTGCACGCCGCGTTCGTGCGCTCGCCGCTGGCTCACGGTCGCGTGCTGTCCGTCGATGTCTCGGCGGCGCGGGCGCTGCCCGGAGTGGTCGCGGTGCTCACCGGAGCCGATCTGGAAGCGATGACGGTCTCGGCGCCGGATCCGCTGCTGGCTCTGTTCAGTACCGGGGGGCCCACCCCAGAGTTCACCCTGCTGGCCACGGACAAGGTGCGCTTCATGGGCGATCCTGTGGCGATCGTCATCGCCGAGAGCCGTTACCTCGCCGAGGACGGCTGCGAGCTGGTGGAGGTCGAGTATGACGACCTGCCTCCGGTAGTGAACGCCGCCTTCGCGCTCGACCCGGGTAGCCCGCCGCTGTTCGCGAATCTGGGTGACAACATCGCCCGCCCGCACTCGCGCAACGAGTTCGGCGACGTCTCTGGCACGTTCGCCAGTGCTGATCGCGTCATCGACTTCCACATCGACGTGCACCGGCACCAGAACGTGCCTATGGAGGGACGCGGCTGCGTCGCGAGCTGGGATGCCGACCTGGGTGCCATGACGGTCTACGCGGCCACGCAAAGCGTGCACATCACCCGGAATGGTATCGCCACGCGCCTAGGTATCGAGGGTGACAAGGTACGTGTCCTGGCCGGGGATATCGGCGGCTCGTTCGGCCTGAAGATCGGCGCATCACGCGAAGAACTCGCCGTTGCCGCCGCCTCCCGTCATCTCGGCCGGCCGGTCAAGTGGGTCGAGGACCGCGGTGAGAACCTCACCGCGTCGGGACAGGCGCGTGAGGAGAGCTTCGACGTCCGGGCCGCGGTCAGCAACGACGGCGACCTGCTCGGGCTGGACGTGAAGATGATCATCGACACCGGCTCATACCCCGGTGTGGGTATGGGCGCGATGGTCCCGGACGTCATGCAGGCGATGCTGCCCGGTCCGTACAAGCTCGCGGCCCTGGGTTTCGAGTCAACCGCGGCGATCACGAACAAGGCGACGTACGTTGCCTATCGCGGGCCGTGGGCGTCCGAGACGTTCGTACGGGAACGCGTACTGGACCTCATCGCGAAAGACCTCGGCCTCGATCCAGTCGAGATCCGGCTGCGTAACGTCGCCGCGCGCACCGATCCGCCGGCCTCGATGATCACCGGCCTTCCGCTAGCGGGAGTCACGACCAACGAGTCACTAGAGCGGGTCGCGCAGATGGTGGACTTCCCCGCGTTCCGGCGCCGGCAGGCCGAGGCACGAGCGCAAGGGCGCTACCTCGGCATCGGGGTGGCAACGTTCATCGAAGCCGCTCCGGGCCCGCGCCCGGAGGGGCCCGACGGCGCCCTGGGCAATGAGTCCATGCGCCTGCGGCTCGAGGAAGACGGCATCGTCGCGATGTTCACCGGCCAGATGCCGCACGGCCAGAGCCACCAGACGACCCTGGCCCAGATCGCCGCCGATGAGTTCGGCGTGCCGTTCGAGCAGGTCCGCGTCGTCGTCGGCGACAGCGACGTCGTCCCGTTCGGACTGACCGGGGGCAGCCGGTCGGCCACCATGACCGGAGGCGTGGCGCTCCATGGCGCCCGGCAGCTCAAGGCCAAGGTGCTCGATTTCGCGGCGTACCTCATGGAGGTCAGCGCGCAGGACCTGCTGATCACCGACGGCAATGTCTGGGTACGCGGCGACCCTGCGAGCGCGATCACCGTGAGCGAGGTCGCGCGGCGTGCGGCATCGGGGCAGTTCGGGGCCGGCGTGGACGCCGAGTTCGAGGTCGAGGCCACGTACGACGGCGGCAAAGGCGGCTGGTCCGGCGGCACTCACTGCGCGATCGTGGAAGTCGATGTCGAGACCGGCCTGGTGAAGGTGGAGCGGTATGTCGCCGCCGAAGACTGCGGCGCCCTCATCAATCCCGCCGTCGTCGAAGGCCAGATCCGAGGCGGCATCGCGCAGGGCATCGGCGCGGTACTGCTCGAACGATCGGCGTACGGCGAGGACGGCAGCTTCCAGTCAGCTACGTTCATGGATTACCTGATGCCGACCGCCTGTGACGTTCCCCGCATCGAGATCGAGCACCTCGAGACCGTGCCGCTTGACGATGACGTCAACTTCCGCGGCGTGGGCGAAGGCGGCATGATCGTCGCCCCGCCCACGGTAGTGAACGCAATCGAGGACGCACTGTCACCCTTCGGTGTGCGGATCTACGAGCAGCACCTGCCCCCGGCTCGCATCCTGGAACTCATTGCCGCAGCGGACCCGGGCCAGTAAATACGCCCCGGTCACGGTAGCAGTCTTCCTGGGCGGCGATGTGGCGATGACCGGCTAATTGCGGCGCGCAACTCCCGGTGGCGGGTAGTTTGCGCGATTCCCGCCGTTGCGATGAGTTTGGCGGCTGCTTTCGGTCAGGATGTCAGCGGGCCGTGATAGCCATATCTGGCGGCGATCGCCAGGTCAGGCGTGATCGTGCCCGGCCGGGCCGGGCGTTTCGTCGCGCCGGGCGGGACTGAGGGGAGCAGGAAGTGACTGGTGTACGGGTACTTGCAGGCACGCGCAAGGGCGCGTTCGTCCTGACCTCGGACGGTACGCGGAAGCAGTGGGAGGTCGGCGGCCCGCACTTCGCAGGCTGGGAGATCTATCACGTGAAAGGCTCGCCGGCCGACCCCGGCCGCCTGTACGCGTCGCAGTCCAGCGCCTGGTCGGGGCAGGTGATTCAGCGATCCGACGACGGCGGCGCGACTTGGGCGCCGGTGGGTAACCAGTTCGCCTACCAGGGCACTCCCGGCACCCACCAGTGGTACGACGGGACACCGCACCCGTGGGAGTTCGCGAGGGTCTGGCACCTGGAGCCGTCGCTGGACGACCCGGACATGGTGTACGCCGGGGTCGAGGACGCCGGGCTGTTCCGCTCTGCTGACGGCGGGCAGAGCTGGCAGGAGCTGCCCAAGCTGCGCGGCCATGAGTCCGGCCCGTCGTGGCAGCCGGGCGCGGGCGGGATGTGCCTGCATACGATCTTGCTGGACCCCGTGCAGCAGGGCCGGATGTTCGCCGCGATCTCAGCGGCGGGAGCGTTCCGCTCCGATGACGCGGGCCAGACCTGGCGGCCGATCAACCAGGGCTTGCAGTCCGAGGGCATCCCTGACCCGGACGCCGAGGTCGGGCATTGCGTGCACCGCCTGGCCATGCACCCGTCGCGGCCGGACGTGCTGTTCATGCAGAAGCACTGGGACGTGATGCGCAGCGATAACGGCGGCGAGTCCTGGCGGGAGATCTCCGGGAACCTGCCGTCTGACTTCGGCTTTCCCATCGACGTGCACGCTCACGAGCCGGACACGATCTACGTGGTCCCGATCACTAGCGACGCCGAGCACTTCCCGCCCGACGGGAAATTGCGGGTCTACCGCAGCCGCACCGGCGGCGATGACTGGGAGCCGCTGACCACGGGCCTGCCGCAAGAGAACTGCTACGTGAACGTGCTGCGTGACGCGATGGCTGTGGACTCGCTGGATTCCTGCGGGGTGTACTTCGGCACCACCGGCGGGCAGGTGTACGTCTCGGCGGACTCCGGTGACAGCTGGGAGCCGATCGTCCGCGATCTCCCGGCCGTGCTGTCGGTCGAGGTCCAGACGCTGCCATGATCCGGGTCGTGCTTCCCGCGCACCTGCGGGCCCTCGCCCGCATCGACGGCGAGGTGCACCTCGATATCACCGGTCCGGTAACTCAGCGGTCAGTGCTGGACGCCTTGGAGGCCCGGTACCCGATGCTGCGCGGGACGATCCGTGGTCATGACGGCGGCCCTCGGCGTGCCTTCATCCGGTTCTTCGCTTGCGAGCTGGACCTGTCCCATGACCCGCCCGACGACCCGCTGCCCGATGCTGTCGCCACCGGGACAGAGCCCTATCTCGTCGTCGGCGCCATGGCAGGAGGATAAGAGCGCTGGTCAGCTAGGCATCCTCCGCACCTATGCTCACGGGTCCCCGGTCCAGGGCGGCGCCTTGGCCGCACGTCCTTGCGAGAGGATCGGGATCAGAGCCCCTTCCAGCATGCCCACGGCCGCGCGGTACGCAGGCCAGCGTGACCTAGAGGTACAAGACGAGGTCAACCCGTTCGTGTTCGCCGACCTCGGCAATGCCCCGACATTCTCCGACACCAGAGTCGAGATCGAACCGGCCGAGCCGACGGCAGCTGACCGCTAACAGCGCTTTACCTGTGCAAACTTCCCCGGCATCCGGCGCGGGAGGCGGTCAGGGCCGGTTACCGTGGCCCGGTGCACGAGACCGGATGGACTGTGGCTGTGGCCCTGCTCGCGGCCTTCGGGATCGCCGTGACCGCTACCCCGGCCGGCATCTCCGGCGCGGTCCTGCTGCTGCCATTCCAGGTCAGCGTGCTTGGCACGCCCAGCCCGGCCGTCACGCCGACGAACCTGCTCTACAACGTCGTCGCGACCCCGGGCGCCCTGTACCGGTACCGTCGGCAGCACCAGACCGGCGGCCGCCTGGCCCTGTTGCTCACCGGCGGGACCCTGCCTGGCGTCATCGCCGGATCGGTCATCCGCGTCGAACTGATCCCCGGCCCGAAGATCTTCGAGCTGGTCGTATCCGCCGTCCTGCTCCCGCTCGGGGGGTGGCTCACCGCCACCAGGCCGGCCCGGCGAGCAGACCCCGCCCGTCCGCCGCGCAACATTCCCTCCCCCGTCCTGATCGGGCTGGCCTGCCTAGTCGGCTGCGTCGGCGGCATCTACGGTATCGGCGGTGGCTCAATCCTGTCCCCGGTCCTGATCGGCGCCGGCCGCCCGGCCGCCGACGTCGCGCCTGCGGCTCTGGCCTCCACCTTCGTGACCTCCATCGCCGGGGTGGCGACCTTCACTATCTTGTCTGTTCACCATCCCGGCTCAGTCGCCCCCGACTGGCCCACCGGCGTCGCCCTCGGCCTCGGCGGCCTGGCCGGTGGCTACACCGGAGCCCGCATCCAGGCCCGTCTGCCCGACACCCTCATCCGGAGGATCGTCGGTGTCCTCGTCATCGCCATCGGCGCCCGGTATCTATGGTCCGGGCTGAGCTAAGACCAGCCGCAGTCAAGCGCACCAATCCGAACAAGGCCGCATGAACCGGCAACTTGCCGCTCGCGCCCGGTGGGCCTCCGACGATCTGTGGTGGCTGCCTATGGTGATGCGGATGCGCGCCGCACACGATGAAGCCACGGCCCGCTTTCTCAAGGCTGCGCATGACCGCGCAGGTGGCGTCCGTTCAGGGCAGCGTCGCGCTGCTCCGGTGCGGCGAACGCGACCTCGCCGCGCTGCCGCCGGCTGGCGTTCGCCAGGTTCGCTGAGGCGAGCGCGCGACCGCGAACGCTGTGCGAACGGTGTGAGTCCTAGCTTCGTGGTCCCCGTCACGTCGGGGCAGTGAACCAGAAAAGGGAACCATATGACTACGACATCGGGCGACATCACCACTGAGGCGCTCGAGCAACTGGCCGCTGGCCTGCGCGGCGAGCTGATAGTGCCGGGAGATCCCGGCTATGACGCGGCACGCGCCGTCTACAACGGCATGATCGATAGGCATCCGGCGGCCATTGCGCGCTGCCGGGACGCCGCCGACGTCGTCAGCTGCGTACGCTTCGGCGGGCCAGGCAGGTGACCATGCTGGTGCGGGGTGAAAGCCTGGCGCATTCGATGTCGGAGTACCTGATCCGTGAGATCGAAGTCACTCCTAACCTCGCGGTTCGGCTGAATACCGAGGTCACCGACGGCCACGGGATCGAGCACCTGGATGCCCTGACACTGCACGACGTGCTGCAGGACCGGTCCCGATGACGATCTCGCGCTCACGCCCGGACAGAACCTTCCACCCGATCGCCTGCGCCCAGACCGGGCCAGCCCAGGCAGATCGTGAGCGTCCACGACGATGTGATGGAGCCGGACAGGCATGCCGTCAGTATCCGCGGGCACGCCGGACTGCATCCCCGCGAACCGGCCTGCTTCTGCCGCTCCGCGCATGTGACCGCCGGGCTGCAAGCGGCGATATCGCCGAAGCGGGCTCACAGCGTCTCCAGCGCGTCCAGATCAGTTCTCGTGCCCGCCTGGCGGCGCATCGCCACCGCTGCGCGCGGGCCTCACCACAGGTCGCCACCGGTGAGCACGTAGAGGAACGGCACGAGCGGGATAAGGCTGAACAGGGCCCACGCCAGCTTCGCACCGCCCCCGATATCACGGCGGGTCGCCAAGTCAATCCATATGAGGATCACGGCGACGGGATGGAGGAAACAGACCAGGAGCTCGAGGACCTTCTTCATTACCTGAATCTACCTTGGGGCGCCGCGGGCGCCTGCCCGGTCCCCGCGCTTAGGTGCCAGGAAAGCGCCGCAGTTCGCCGGATGTACGCGGTCTTCACCGGACCCGCGCACGAAGAACCCGGCGCACCGTCGGTGACCCCGCGTGCCGCTCGCAGCCAGGTTCAGCGAACATCCTCTTGCCGCGGTCAGGGATGTCCGGGACACCAAGCGCGGGTCGCTGGACAGCGGGTAACCGCCCTACCTGCGCTTGGGAGAGCTAGGTTACTCAGTCGTTGCGGCGTGCATATGAGGTCAGTCTGAGCTGTCAGATGTGCGAGATTCTGAAGAGGCGGTGGATCACGGACCCAGGGCCGATCTAGGCTCGCGGCGGTAGCGGTGGCCGGCGCTTGGACGGCCTGGTGCGCGCGTCAGGAGGTCGCACCGCGGGTCGCTGCTGCAGGGCTTCCAGCGCGAACCTGACCGCGGTCTCCAGCTGGGTGTCCCGCTCCGCAGCCCAGTCATCAGGCGACATAATGACCTCGACGTCAGGATCGACGCCATGGTTTTCCACGCCCCAGCCGTACTCCTCGAACCAGAAGGCCAGCCGCGGTACGGTGATCTGCGTTCCGTCGATCAGCTCGTGCTCGTTGTCGTAACCGATGACACCGCCCCAGGTCCTGGCGCCGATGACTGGGCCAAGCCGCAGCAGGCGGATGGCACCGGTGACGATGTCGCCATCGGATCCTGAGCATTCGTCGGCGATGGCGACGATCGGTCCCCGCGGCGCGTCCTCGGGATAGGTGGACGGCATCAGGCCACTCGGCACGTCCCAGGCGATTACCTTGCGGGCCAGCTTCTCCACTACGAGCTGCGAGGTGTGTCCGCCGGTGTTGCCGCGCACATCCACGATCAGTGCATCGCGCAGCATCTCGGTGCGCAGGTCCCGGTGGAAGTCCGCCCAGCCCTGGCTGACCATGTCCGGCACGTGCAGGTAGCCTATCCGGCCCCCGCCGAGTTCCCGGACCTGTGCCCGCTTACCGGTGACCCAGTCCAGGTAGCGCAGCCTGGTATCGCTCCGCAGCGGCACAATCGGCACGCTCCGCGGCCGGCTCCCGTCGGCGGGCGCGACGGTGAGCTCGACAGGCTTGCCCGCGGCGCCCGTCAGCAGCGGCCCGGGCCCGTCAGGCCCTACCGGCCGGCCATCCACGGCGAGCAGCACATCGCCGACGGCGATTCCGGCGCCGGGCGTCGCCAGCGGTGCGCGGGCCCGGGGATCGGACGTGTCCCCGCCTACCACCCGGGTCAGACGCCAGGCGTCCCCGCTACGCTCGATGTCCGCGCCAAGCAGCCCGGGCCCGGCGGCCTGCGTACCGCCGTCCGGCGCGTAGGCGTAGGCATGCGAGGTGCCAAGCTCGCCGAAAACCTCCCAGAGCACATCGACGAATTCGGACCGGGTGGTGATCCGGTCGAGCAGCGGCCGGTATTCGTCCTGCACGGCGTCCCAGTCCACGTCCGCCATGTCGGGCACCCAGAAGTCGTGCCGCATGATGCGGCCCGCCTCGGTATAGGCCTGACGCCACATCGCGGGCGGATCGAGCAGGAACCTAGCCCGGCTCCGGTCGATCTCGATCTTGTCGTCGGGATTGTCGCCGTCGGCCTTGCGCTCGGCCGGAACCAGGGTGAGCTTGCCGTGATCGCTGGTGACGAGTCTGGTGCCGTCTCCGCTGGCCTCGAACCAGTCCACCTCCGGGGCGAGCTCGCACACTTCGCGTCTGGCAAAGTCGAACCGCTCGAGCGTCGGGCGCGGGGCGTCGTCGGCCGGCTGCGCGCCGCCGATGCCGAGGTTGCCCGTCACCGGCTCGCGCAGCCACGCTAGCCCGTCCTTCACCGCGCGCAGGCCCGAGTACCGTGCCTCGGGCACCGGGAGCGCGACGATACGGTCGGCCATCCGGGTGGTCTCCACTGGCACCGGCGGAACGCGCGGCCTGTCGGCGTCGGCCGTGGCATCGGCTGCAGTGCCGCCAGCACTCGCGGATTCGTCGCCAGCCGCCGGGGGCGCCGCATGTTTGTCCGCGGGCGCGCCGATGGGCCGCCCGCCAAGTTCGGGTTCGAAGAGTGACGGAGTCGTCGCGTCGAGGGGCAGCAGGTAAGGCCTGGCCCCGTACGGGAATGTCAGGTCGAAGAAGTGCACGTCGTAGATCGGATCGAAGTTGCGCATCGACAGGAACGCCAGGTATTTGCCGTCCAGGGTGAAGACCGGCTCGGTGTCGGCGAACCGCCCGTCGGTGGCGTCGAAAACCTGGCCGTCGGCGGTCCGCGCCAGCCGCAGCCGCCGGAGCGGGTTGAGGTTACTGCCGGCCGGATGCTCGGCCGGCTGCGACCACGCCAGCCAGGCAGAGTCCGGCGACCAGGCAAGTCCGGTCACGACCCCGTTGTCCGACGCGGCGATCTCTCGCACCTGGCCGGACTCGACGTCGACGACCCGCAGCCGCCCGTCCTGCGCCGCGACCGCCACCATCCTGCCGTCCGGCGCCGCTGCCAGCCCGGTGATGCGACCAACCCGGCCGGCCGCGATCCGCCGCAGAGCGGCAGCCGGATCGGCTGGACTTGCCGGGTCACCCGAGCCGATCTCCAGGGCGTCGCTGCCATCAGCGTCGGTCGCCCAGACGACCTGTCCGTTGGTCCCTAGTACCTGCGGGAACCGCGCCCGGACGCCAGGAACAACCGACACAGCCCGAGCCGGCCCATCCCGGTGGGTCAGCCAGTGCACGGTTCCGCGAACCTCAATCGAGCTGGCCCGCCCGCCATGGTCGACGGACAGCGAGCCAACGTGGTCCTCGGCCGTGACAAGGCGCGGGGCCCGGCCGCGAAGGGGCGAACCGAGGGTAATGTCGAGCCGGACCGGCCCAGCTGCTTGCAGGCTATCGAGCAGCCACAACTCGCCGCCGCGCGCGTAGACGATCCGCTGCCCGTCGGTGCTGGCCTGGCGTGCGTACCAACCCTCGTGATCGGTGTGCCGTCGCAGGTCGCTGCCGTCCAGCGCGCAGGAGTAGACGTTGCCGGTGCCCTCGTGGTCACAGATGAACGCGAGCCGCCCGCCGACGACCATGGGGCTGGCAAACTGGCCCGGCAGGTCCGCGAGCACGCGCCGGAACGGACCCGAGATTCGGCCAGCCGGACCCGGCGCATCGGAAACTATCGCCGTCGCCGGGCCAACCCACAGGCGTCCGGCCGTGCCACCGCGGTAGCGCTTCCAGTTGGCCGGATCGGCGTTAAAACTTCCCCAGGTGCCGGTGAGCAGCCCGACCGTGCCAGCCCCGCCGCCGGCGGCGGTACTGTCGCCTGCTGTGCCGTCCCCGCTTGTGCCCAGCGACAGGTCCGATACCAGGCCGAACGGCAGCACCCGTTCTCCGCCTGGACGGCCAGACAGCGCGGTCGTCAGCGCCCGGGCCCGGACGTAGTGTCTGAACGGCTGGTTCGCCGGGCTGACGGCCAGCACCTCCCCGGCTGGAGTCCAGCCGCTGACCCGAGCCCACGACGTGCCCCAGTACGTGAGCCGGGTGCTGGTCCCGCT
Organism: uncultured Actinomycetes bacterium; assembly: GCA_963834685.1. Taxonomy (GTDB): domain Bacteria; phylum Actinomycetota; class Actinomycetes; order Streptosporangiales; family Streptosporangiaceae; genus Palsa-504. The sequence continues at coordinate 409,921 of CAWICW010000008.1, forward strand.
GGCGAGACTGGCCACGTAGATCTCCGGGCTGCCGTCCTTGGCGCTGACCCAGGCCACCTGCGTGCCGTCCGGAGTCAGCCTCGGCGTCGCCGCCTGTGCCTCGTCTGTGGTGAACCGCCAGGCCCGGCCGCCGGCGAGCGGCGCCAGCCAGATGTCGTCGGCAGCGACGAAACCCACGATGTCGTTCGTTATATGCGGGAATCTAAGGTATCCAGGCGATGTCACCGGGCCATAGTACGGTGCAACGCAGCCGGCGGAATGGTGACGCAGGAGCGCCGGTGCAACGCACCTCCTGGACCAGGGAGGATCCGGAGCGCGAGCTATACGCTGCCGGGATCTCCCCTCAGAAATCAAGGCGGGTGCGCGCGGGCTGCTCGCCTAGGCGCACGGGCAGCAGCTCGCCGAGACCGGCAAGCAGTTGGGCCTGGGCCAAAGCAGATCGCCGCCACCATGGGAGTGAGCGTCGCCCGGGTATCCCAGATCGAGCACTGCGAAGTCATCTCCTTCGAGGTCATCGCCCGCTACGTCGAGGCCCTCGGAGGCCGCTTGGACCTCGTGGCCGAGTTCGGCGACAGGACCGTCCGGCTACCCGTCAGCGACACCGCTATCGCCGCATGACAGCAACCGCGAGTGACAGCCTCCGCCTCGCACAAGCAGGCTAAGCTGGCCCGGTTGCCGCTCTGCCCTCCTGGGCTTCGATTGGTCCGGGAGGTTCCTGCCGATCGTGGCACGGCCCGCTGAGGACGTCGTGGTCCTGCCGGTAGTCGGTAAGTAGGGTGGCGGCGAGGAAGTATGGGCCGCTCTCCGCCGGGCCGGGATAATCGCCGTTAGTTCGGAATGAGTTCCGGCTCGGAATCTGTCGCCCAGGGCTGCTGAGCCGACGGATGCGCTGTGGCCCCATCAGCGCGACGTCCCGACGGCACCGCGACGACGACGCCTTGACATCTGGCTGATCCCGCCGCTGGTCTGCTGCTTCCAGGGCCTGGACGCCGGACAGCATCTCGCCGAGGGAGAAGGGGCCTCTGCGCTGGCCAACCCCGGGGCCATAGTGCTGATGCTGAGTTTCGGCCCGAGCCGGTCGCGGTGGCTGGTCGATGGCGCATCGCAGGAAGAGATCCAGACCGCCTTCGCAGGCTGGCAGATGCTCACTCGAGGGCGCGCTCGAGGGCGAGCTGGATGACCATCTCGGCTACGGCAAGCACGACCCCGCGGGCCGCGACGGTGGTAATTCCCGTAACGGCCACCGGGCCAAGACGGTAATTACCGATACCGGGCCGGTGGAGATTTCCGTGCCGCGGGACCGCGATTCCAGCTTCGAGCCGAAGATCGTCGCCAAAAGGCAGCGGCGGCTGACCGGAGTCGAGGATATGGTGATTTCCCTGTCCGCGAAAGGGCTGACCCACGGGGAAATCGCCGCGCACCTGGCCGAGGTGTACGGCGCCGAGGTCTCCAAGCAGACGATCACCACGATTACCAACCGGGTCATGGACGGCCTGGCGGACTGGCAGCGCCGGCCCTTGGACGCCGTGTACGCCGTGATCTTCATCGACGCCATTAACGTGAAGATCCGCGAGGGCCAGGTCGCCAACCGCCCCGTCTACCTGGCGCTGGGCGTCACCGTGGACGGCGAGCGCGACGTGCTGGGCCTGTGGGCCGGGGAGCACGGCGACGGCGAGGGAGCCAAGTACTGGCTGCGGGTCTGCTCCGAAATCAAGAACCGCGGCACCAGGGACGTGCTGATGGTGGTCTGCGACGGGCTGAAAGGGCTGCCAAACGCGGTCAATGCCGTGTGGGAGAAGACCATCGTGCAAACATGCATTGTCCATCTCCTGCGGAATTCATTTAAGTACGCCTCGAAAAGAGACTGGGCGCAGATCGCAAAAGACCTCAAGCCGGTGTACACCGCCGCGTCCGAATCCGAGGCGCTGGACCGGTTCGCCGAATTCTCCGGGAAATGGGAGAAGCGCTACCCGGCTATTATACGGCTGTGGGAGAACGCGTGGGCGGAATTCGTGCCGTTCCTGCAGTTCGACCGGGAGATAAGGACGGTCATCTGCACCACCAACGCGATCGAGTCGATTAATGCCCGGCTGCGGCGGGCCGTCAACGCCCGCGGCCACTTCCCGACCGAGCAGGCCGCCCTGAAGTGCCTGTACCTGGCGATCATGAGCCTGGACCCGACCGGGAAGGGCCGTCAGCGGTGGACCAACCGGTGGAAGGCCGCCCTCAACGCCTTCGACATCACCTTCGACGGCCGCCTCAGCGCGGGACGCAGGTAACAACAGAGACAGAAGTTACACCGTTAACTTGACAGACCCGGACCAGCAATTCGCGGACAAACGGAACCGAAGTTACAGGTGGTTTGGAAGCCGAGTTTGGCGCTGACCTGCGATGTCGCCGCGGGGGGCGGCGGTCGTTCTGGCTACTTCAAGACGAGCGGGATGGGGGCGCCGATGAGGTCGAAGGCCTGGCGCTGTTCGCTGGTGGGCTCGGTCAGCACCGGGAGGTCGCCGGGGTTCCGGGGAAGCGGACCTGGTTGCGGGTCAGGGTGCCCAGGTGGGCGAGCAGGGCGCGGAAGCTGTGGTAGAGGCGGCCGTTCTGGCTGCTCCAGGCCAGCGGCTGCCGAGCGGCGGGCAGGGGCCGACCGGGTTCGGCTGGGAGGGCGGGTCTTCGTCGGTGTAGGTCAGCGGTGCCCGGCTCCGCGCAGGTGCCAGGTGAGCGCCAGCGTGAATTAACCGCGAATTGCCTGTCCGGAAAACGCGGGGCAGCTTACGGGATTCGAGTGCGCCCAGCGAGCGCTTTCCGCGGGAGCGCAGCCGTCCCTCCCGCCGGTCCTGGCGGACACGCCCTCAGAACGGGTAGGCGGGTCGGCCGCTGTGTCGCTGTCCGGTACGGGAGTGCGCAGGACGTAGATCCCGTCGAGAGCGGCTTCCTCCTCGATTTCGGCTTCGCCCGCGCTGGATGGCCAGGCTGTCATCGGTAATGGTGACCTCGAAGTGCTTGGCCAGCTGGTGCTTGCCGATCACCTTGCCGACGGCGACGCCGATCGCGTCCGCGCCGGTGAGCTCCCGGCCGCCCACCCGGCGGCGATCGGGGCGGGAGCTTCTCGGTGGCGGCGAGCAAGTCCTCCCGCTTGCGGGCGCGCTTTTCGGCCAGCACCGGGTTGCGGCAGGCGACCAGCCACTCGCCGGGGAAGTCCGGCGAGGTGATCTCCGTGGAGATCGAGGCGCTCGGCCTGGACCTGCTCGAGATCCGCCAGCTCGCACGGCACCACAAATCACCGGAATCAGGTGACAGCTGCTCACGGTGATGGCCGCTAGCTTCAGACGCACCCGATCCTGCTACGAAAAGGGGCGCCCCATGACCACGCGCCGATTCGCGACCCGGTCGCTGAGCATCTCATCGCCCCGCAGACCTTCGGCGCTTACCTGCTCATCGACTACCAGCCCGCACAGCTCGCCGCGGTCCACTCGATGGGCCACGCACTGCTCATGGAGGATGCC